>SVQK01000057.1 GCA_015065385.1 Oscillospiraceae bacterium
AAGCTGAAGCTTTGGTACACCAATATAGCCATCCAACCTTATCAGAGTTATCGCACGCGAGCTCATCGCACGGCGATTCGCACCCTACATGAAGCGATCAAAACCCATACAGTTTAGCTTTTTAGGCTGAGAATAGTATGAAAAGCGACTGTTCAGGTGTGAATCGAACCGGGAAATATATCTGTTTAGGAAATCAAATCATGACATACTCATCCGTCAACACCATCTGGGTCCTGCTCGGCGCGGCCCTCGTCTTCTTCATGCAGGCCGGATTTTCCATGTGCGAGGCCGGCTTCACCAGAGCCAAGAACACCGGCAACATCCTCATGAAGAACCTCATGGATTTCTGTATCGGCACCCCGGCGTTCTGGCTCGTGGGCTTCGGCATCATGTTCGGCTCGGGAACGGCGCTCTTCGGGCGGATCGATCCCTTCATTCTGGGCGATTACGGCCACATCCTTCCCGCGGGCGTTCCGCTCTGGGCGTTTGCCATTTTCCAGACCGTCTTCTGCGCGACCTCGGCGACCATTGTGTCCGGGGCCATGGCGGAGCGGACGAAGTTCTCGGCGTACTGCATCTATTCTCTCTGCATTTCGCTCTTCATCTACCCCGTCTCCGGGCACTGGATCTGGGGCGGCGGCTGGCTTTCCGCGCTCGGGTTCCACGATTTCGCGGGCTCGGCCTGCGTGCACATGGTCGGCGGCGTCTGCGCGTGCATCGGGGCGGCGATCCTCGGACCGCGCATCGGCAAGTACGGGCGCGACGGCAAGCCGAAGGCGATCCTCGGCCACAATCTGACCGTCGCCGCGCTCGGCGTGTTCATCCTCTGGTTCTGCTGGTTCGGCTTCAACGGCGCGTCCACCGTCGGGATGGATTCAGACGAGCTGGTCGTCTCCGCGGGGCTGGTCTTCTTCAACACCAATCTCTGCGCTGCCGTCGCCTGCTGCACGACGCTGGCGGTGACGTGGATCCGCTACAAAAAGCCCGACGTCTCCATGACCTACAACGCGGCTCTGGCGGGGCTGGTCGGGATCACGGCGGGATGCGACGCGGTCTCTCCCGTCGGCTCGGCGGTCATGGGCCTGATTTTCGGCGCGGTGATCGTCTTCTCCGTGGAGTTCTTCGACAAAATCGCAAAGATCGACGATCCGGTCGGCGCGATCTCCGTCCACGGGATCTGCGGCGCGCTCGGCACGATCCTCACGGGCTTCTTCGCAACGGGCGTCTCCACCGAAAAGGGCGTCTTCTACGGCGGCGGATTTCATTTCCTCGGCGTGCAGGCGCTCGGCGTCGTCTCCGTGGCGGCGTATGTGGCCCTGGTCATCACCGCCGTCTTCTTCGTCCTCAAAAAGACCGTCGGACTCCGGGCCGATCCCGCGGATGAGATCCAGGGCCTCGACGTTTCGGAGCACGGGCTTCTCACCGCGTACGCCGGATTTGCCATGTCGCCGGACACCTCTTCCGCGGACGGCGAACCCTCTCCCGCTCCCGTGGTCGTATCGGGCGACACCCCGCCGGCGGAGGCCGTGACGGTGCACCGGGTCCCCTCATTTGAAGAGGGCAGGCCGAAATTCACCAAGGTCGAGATCATCTGCAAGGAGAGCCGGTTCGAATCGCTGAAAAACGCCATGACCGACCTCGGCATCACGGGCATGACGGTCTCCCACGTCCTCGGCTGCGGGCAGCAGAAGGGGAGGACGGAATACTACCGCGGCGTAGCGGTCGAAGCGACGCTGCTCCCGAAGGTGCAGGTGGATATCGTGGTGTCGAAGATCCCGGTGCGCGCGGTGATCGAGACGGCGAAGAAGGTCCTCTACACCGGCCATATCGGCGACGGCAAGATCTTCGTCTATGACGTCGAGAATGTTGTGAAGGTGCGCACGGGCGAGGAAGGTTACGACGCCCTGCAGGACGTGGAGTAAACGGAGGTGTGCCATGTGTTCCATCATGACCTGTTATCAAAGCTCGACCGCCGCGGAGGAGTTTCTTGCGGGATTTGACCGCACGAAATCCCGCGGCCCAGACGACTCGCGGATCCTCGAAGCTGATGGCATCCGCATGGCCTTCCACCGTCTCGCCATCATGGGACTCACCCCGGAGGGGATGCAGCCTTTCGAGCGGGACGGTTCCCTGCTCGTCTGCAACGGGGAAATCTACGGCTTCGGCGCGCTCAGGGAACAGCTCTCTGCAAAGGGATACGCGTTCGAGAGCGATTCGGACTGCGAGATCCTCCTTCCCCTCTGGTTCGAGTACGGGGCGGACATGTTCCCCCTGCTCGACGCGGAATTCGCGTGCGTGATCTGGGACGGGCGGACGAAGGAGTTCATCGCCGCGCGGGATCCCATCGGCATCCGGCCCCTGTTTTACGGATACGGGCGGGACGGAAAGATCCTGTTCGCGTCGGAGGCGAAAAACCTCGTCGGGCTGACGGAAAGAGTGATTCCCTTCCCGCCCGGCTGCTATTGGAAAAACGGGGAATTCATCCGGTACCGCGACATCGCAAAGCCCGAAACGGTCATCCGGGACGATCTTGACGCCGTATGCCGGAATATCCGGAAAAAGCTCGTCGCCGGGGTGGAAAAACGCCTCGTCGCGGACGTGAAGGTCGGGTTCCTGCTCTCGGGCGGGCTCGATTCCTCCCTGGTCTGCGCCATCGCGCAAAGGAAGAGCGCGCGCCCGATCCGCACCTTTGCCATCGGCATGGAAGGGGACGCCATCGATCTGAAATACGCCCGTCAGGCCGCGGACTTCATCGGCAGCGAGCACACCGAGGTCACGATGACCCGCGAAGAGGTGCTCGCGTCCCTCGAGACGGTGATCGCCCTGCTCGGGACATGGGATATCACGACGATCCGCGCGAGCATGGGGATGTACCTCGTATGCAAGGCGATCCACGAGACGACGGACATCCGGGTGCTCCTCACCGGAGAGATTTCGGACGAGCTCTTCGGGTACAAATACACCGATTTCGCCCCCGATGCCGCGGCGTTTCAGGCGGAGGCGGAGAAGCGGATTCGGGAGCTGTACATGTACGACGTGCTCCGCGCGGACCGGTGCATCTCCGTCAACTCCCTCGAAGCCCGGGTTCCGTTCGGGGATCTCGATTTCGTGAAAACCGTCATGGCGATCGATCCGGAGAAGAAGATGAACCGGTACGGGAAAGGCAAATACCTCCTGCGGCGGGCGTTCGCCGAGGGGGACTGGCTGCCTCCCGAAATTCTCTGGCGGGAGAAGGCAGCGTTCTCGGACGCGGTGGGGCACTCGATGGTGGACGACTTGAAGGAGTACGCCGAGGGGCTCTATTCCGACGAAGAATTTGAAGAAAAGCGGAAAACGTTTTCATACTGTCCGCCCTTCACGAAGGAATCCCTGCTCTACCGGGAGCTCTTCGAGAAGCACTACCCCGGCCAGGCCGGGATGATCCGGGACTACTGGATGCCGAACAAGGCATGGCAGGGCTGCGACGTGGACGATCCGTCCGCCCGCGTTCTGTCAAATTACGGAGAAAGCGGAACATGATCGCGGAACGCCGGATCCCCGCCGACTGCGGAGACAGAGGAAAACAGCGGAGGTAATTATGAGTTTGCGCAAGCTCGTCACCGAGGACGGGGAAATCTATACGGGAAAAGGCTTCGGAGCGGATCTGAGGGGGTGGGTCTCCCCTCCCTTCGAGCTGGTCTTCAACTCCTCCACCGTCGGGTATCAGGAGATCCTCACCGATCCGTCCTATACCGATCAGGGGGTGGTGTTTGCTTATCCGCTGGTCGGGAATACCGGGATCAACCGGGACGACGGCGAATCCGGGCGTTTTGCCCCCTCCGCCGCCATCGTGCGGGAGGACTGCGCCGATCCGTCGAACTTCCGGTGCGAAGGGACGCTCGGCGGCGTGCTTGCCCGCTCCGGGGTTCCGGGGATTTCGGGGATCGACACCCGCCGCCTCGTGCGCTCCATACGCGACCGGGGCAGCCGCCGTGCCGTTCTCGCGGACGCGGAGATCCCGCCGGAGGAATGCGTCCGCCTGATCCGGGAAACACCCGCGCGGCACGATCAGGTGAGCCGGGTCAGCCCGAAGGAGGTCTCCGTCGTCCCTGCCGAAGGGGAGGAACGCCTCACAGTCGCCGCAGTGGACTGCGGGATGAAGGAAAACATCGTCCGCTCCCTCTGCCGCCTCGGATGCCGGGTGATCCGCGTGCCGTACGATACCACCGCGGAGGTGATCGCGTCTTTCCACCCGGACGGCGCGCTCTTCTCGAACGGCCCCGGAGACCCCGAAGACGTGCCGGAAACGATCGGGACCGCGCGGGAGCTTCTCGGACAGCTTCCGGTCTTCGGGATCTGCCTCGGGCATCAGATCCTCGCGCTGGCGTCGGGAGCGAAGACCTACAAAATGAAATTCGGGCACCGCGGCGGGAACCACCCGGTGAAAAACCTTCTGACCGGAAAGATCGGGATCACGTCGCAGAACCATTCCTATGCCGTGGATCTCTCCTCCGTCGCGGGGACCGGGCTGAGCGTCACCCATATCAACCTGCTCGACGGGACGGCGGAAGGGCTGGCCTGTCCCGAAAAGCGCATGTTTTCCGTGCAGTTCCACCCCGAGAGCGCGCCGGGGCCGGAGGACAGCACGGCTTTGTTCGACGAATTCATCCGCATGATGAAATCATGAAATGACGGAGGCGTTCCATGCCGAAAAGAACTGACATTCACACAATCATGGTGATCGGCTCCGGCCCCATCGTCATCGGGCAGGCAGCGGAGTTCGACTACGCGGGGACGCAGGCCTGCCTTGCCCTGAAAGAGGAGGGCTACGGGGTGGTGCTCGTCAACTCCAATCCCGCGACGATCATGACGGACACGGAGATCGCCGACCGGGTGTACATGGAGCCTCTGACCCTCGAATTCGTCGCCCGGATACTGCGCACCGAACGCCCGGACGCCATTCTTCCCTGGATCGGCGGGCAGGTCGGGCTGAACCTCGCCATGCAGCTGGAAAAGAAGGGCATCCTCAGAGAGTGCCGGGTGGAACTGCTCGGGACGAAAAGCGCGTCCATCGAGGCGGCGGAGGACAGGGAGAAGTTCAAGGCCCTCTGCGAATCCCTCGGAGAACCGGTCCTTCCCTCGGACGTCGCCCGCAGCGCGGAGGAAGGAGCGGCCATCGCGGAGAAGATCGGCTATCCGGTCGTCCTCAGGCCCGCGTTCACTCTCGGCGGCACAGGCGGGGGATTTGCCGAAAACGAAGAGGAGCTTCTTCCCCTGATCCGCCGCGGGCTGGAGCTGTCCCCCGTCTCCGAGGTGCTCGTCGAAAAGAGCGTGAGGGGCTGGAAGGAAATCGAATTCGAGGTCATGCGGGACAGAAACGACACCGCCGTCGCCGTCTGTTCGATGGAGAACATCGATCCCGTCGGCGTGCACACGGGGGATTCCGCGGTCGTCGCGCCGTGCCAGACCCTCGCCAACCGGGAGTTTCAGATGCTCCGCTCGGCGGCCCTCAGAATCATCCGGGCGCTCGGGATCGAGGGGGGATGCAACGTGCAGTTCGCGCTGGATCCGGCCTCGTTCCGGTACGCGGTGATCGAGGTCAACCCCCGCGTGTCCCGCTCCTCCGCCCTCGCGTCCAAGGCGACCGGCTATCCCATCGCCCGGGTGTCCGCCAAGATCGGCGTCGGCATGACTCTTGACGAGATCCCCCTTGCCAACACCCCGGCGTCCTTCGAGCCGACGCCCGATTACGTCGTGACGAAGCTGCCCCGCTTCCCCTTCGACAAGCTCCCCGGCGCGGACCGCACCCTCGGCACCCAGATGAAGGCCACGGGGGAGGTCATGAGCGTGGGGCGGACCTTCCCGGAAAGCCTGCTCAAAGCCGTGCGTTCCCTCGAAACGGGGCATATTCACCTGTATTCGGACAAGCTCGCGGCGAAGACGACGGAAGAGCTCTGCGCGTTCATCACGGACGCGACGGACGAGCGGCTTTTTGCGCTGGCGGAACTGCTCCGGCGGGGAGAATCGGTCGGAAAACTGCATTCGCTCACCGGGATCGACACCTTTTTCCTCTCGCAGATGAAGCGGATCACGGACTTCGAGACGGTCCTCGCCAAAAACCCCTTCGGTCCGGCCCAGCTGGGGAAAGCGAAGCGCATGGGATTTGCGGACAAAACGGTCGCCGGGCTCTGGAAGACGGACGAGGCGGCGGTGAGAGCCCTGCGGGTGAAAAACGGGATCCTGCCGGTCTACAAGATGATCGACACCTGCGCGGCGGAGTTCAAAAGCTATGTGCCCTACTTCTATTCGACCTACGAGGAGGAAAACGAATCGGCCGTCTCCAACAAGAAAAAGATCCTCGTCCTCGGCTCCGGGCCCATCCGCATCGGGCAGGGGGTGGAATTCGACTATTCCACGGTCCGGGCGGTGGGAGCCATCCGGCGGGCGGGCTACGAGGCGATCATCGTCAACTCGAACCCCGAGACCGTCTCCACGGACTACACCTGCGCCGACAAGCTCTATTTCGAGCCGCTGACGCCCGAGGATGTGATGAATATCGTCGAGCTGGAAAAGCCCTTCGGGGTGATCGCCACCCTCGGCGGACAGACAGCCGTCAACCTCGCCGATCCTCTGGCGGAGCGCGGGGTCCCTCTGATCGGGACGAGCCGGGAGGCCATCGACACGGCCGAAGACCGGGATCTCTTCGAAAAGCTGCTGGAAACCCTCGGCATCCCACGTCCGGCGGGCCGCGCGGTATATTCGGTGGAGGAAGGGATCCGGGCGGCGGGGGAGCTCGGCTATCCGGTGCTCGTGCGCCCGTCCTTCGTGCTCGGAGGCCGCGCCATGCAGATCGTGGCGAAGGAAGAGGAGCTTCGCCGCTACCTCACCACCGCCGTGGAGATCGGGGAGGACAAGCCCGTCCTTGTGGACCGCTACATCCGCGGCAAGGAGGTCGAGGTGGACGCGGTGTGCGACGGGCGGGAGGTCTTCGTCCCCGGCATCATGGAGCTTGTGGAGCGGACGGGCGTGCATTCCGGGGACTCCATCTCGGTCTGGCCGCCGTTCTCGCTGTCCGGCCGGGTGAAGGAGACGATCCTCGATTACACGCGCAGACTCGGACCCGCCATCGGGATCGTGGGGCTGTTCAACATCCAGTTCATCGTCACGCCGGAGGACGAGGTCTTCATCATCGAGGTCAATCCCCGCTCGTCCCGCACGGTGCCCTTCCTGTCGAAGGCGACGGGATACCGCCTTGCCGATATCGCGGTCCGGGCCATCCTCGGACACAGCCTCGCGGAACAGGGGCTCGGGACCGATCTTCCCCCGGAGAGAGGCAGAACCTTTGTGAAAGTCCCGGTCTTCTCCTTCTCGAAACTCGGCGGAGGGGACGCCTACCTCTCGCCGGAGATGAAGTCCACCGGAGAGGTGATCGGGTACGACGCGAAGCTGCACCGCGCGATGTACAAGGCCCTTGCCGCGGCGGGACTGCGGGTGCAGAACTACGGAACCGTCGTTTTCACATTGGCGGACGAGGACAAGGACGAGGCGATCCCTCTGGCGAGACGGTTTTACGAGATGGGCTTCAACCTCGAAGCGAGCACCCTGACGGCGGAGGTCTTCCGGATGCACGGCCTGCCGACGCGGCTGCTGCGCAAGCCGAGCGAAGGGAGCCGGGAGATCCTCGACGCTATCCGCGCGGGGTATGTGAGCTACGTCGTCAACACCCGGGCGATCCTGTCCGGCATGCACTTCGAGGACGGCGCGGCGATCCGTCGGGCGGTCACCGAGGCGGGGATCACGATGTTCACCTCGCTCGATACGGTGAAGGTACTCCTCGACGTGCTCGAAGAGATCACGGTCGGGGTGTCGGCGATAGACGAGTGAAAATCAGAATTGAGAATGCAGAATTCAGAATTCCGGATGACGGGCGGTGGACAGCGGCGGGGAAATGTGGTATTATGATGACACCGTTCTTTATTCTGAAACCGGTATGAGGTTTTCGGGAGGACTTCGATGAAATTCACAAAAATGCAGGGGCTCGGGAACGACTACCTCTATTTCTGGGGGGAGATCGCAAACCCGGAGGAAGTGTCGCGGCGATTGTCGGACCGGCACTTCGGCGCGGGCTCGGACGGGATCATCACGATCGGCCCGTCGGAAATCGCGGACTTCAGGATGCGCATCTTCAACGCGGACGGCAGCGAGGCGAAAATGTGCGGCAACGGGATCCGCTGCGTCGGAAAGTACGTCTACGACAAGGGCTACACCGATAAGACCGCACTGCGGATCGAGACGCTTTCCGGCGTGAAGACGCTTCGGCTGGAAGTGCGGTGCGGGAAGGTGCGCCGGGTCGCGGTGGACATGGGCCGGGCGGTCGTCTCGGAGGATCTGACGCTCGAGATCGACGGGATTTCCGTGACCGTGACGCCCGTGAACGTCGGCAACCCGCACGCGGTGTGCTTCCTCCCGAAGGGGGTGGACTCCATTCCGCTCGGCGAGATCGGGCCGAAGATCGAAAAGCATCCGGCGTTTCCCGGCGGCGTCAACGCGGAGTTCGTCTCCCCGGGGTCGAACGGCGGGCTTCGGATGCGGGTCTGGGAACGGGGCAGCGGGATCACCATGGCCTGCGGGACGGGAGCCTGCGCTTCTGCGTCCGCGGCGGTGGCGAAAGGGCTTTGCCGGGCGGGGGAGCGCATTCCCGTTCAGCTCGACGGCGGGACGCTGGATATCGAGGTATCCCCGGACTTCGCCGTGACCATGACGGGGCCCGCGGAATTTGTCTATGAAGGAGAGATTTCCGATGATTGAACTGAACCCGCACTACGCGGAGCTGAAGGATTCCTACCTGTTCCGCCGCATCGGGGCGAAGACGGAGGCATACTGCGCCGCCCATCCCGGGACGCGGCTTCTCCGCATGGGCATCGGAGACGTGTCCCTGCCCCTCGCGCCCGCCGTGATCCGCGCCCTGCACGAGGCGGTGGACGATCAGGCGGACAAAGCGACGTTTCACGGCTATCTGCCCGAATGCGGCGCGCCGTTTTTCCGCGAAGCCGTGGCGGATCACTACCGGGGACGCGGGATCGCGCTCACGGACGGCGAGGTCTTTGTGTCGAGCGGGGCCAGCGACGAGCTCGGGGACATTCTCGATCTGTTTTCTCCCTCCTCCGCCGCGCTCATCATGGAACCGGCCTACCCCGCCTATGTGGACGCGAGCGTCATCGCGGGGCGGCGGATCGTCCGGCTTCCCGCGGGGGAGGGAAACGGATTTCTGCCAGCGCCGGACGATTCTCTGGACGCCGATCTCGTCTACCTCTGCTCCCCGAACAATCCGACGGGCGCGGTGTTTCCGCGGGAGCTGCTCGGGAGCTGGGTGGATTTTGCGAACCGGCGCGGCGCGGTGATCCTCTTCGACGCGGCCTATGAGGCGTTCATCGAAGATCCCGCCCTCCCGCGGAGCATTTTCGAGATCGACGGAGCCCGGACCTGCGCCGTTGAAATCTGCTCCCTCTCGAAGACGGCCGGCTTTACCGGGACACGCCTCGGCTATACGGTGATCCCGAAAGACCTCACGCGCGGCGGGCAGAGCCTTCACGCCATGTGGACCCGCAACCGGACGACAAAGACCAACGGCGTGTCGTATATTCTCCAAAGGGGCGGCGCGGCGGTCTTCTCGGAGGAGGGACAGCGGCAGATCCGGGAGAACATCGCCGTCTACAAGCGGAACGCGAAAACCCTCATGCGCGTGCTGGATTCCGTCGGCGTTTGGTACACGGGCGGCAGAAACGCGCCGTACATCTGGATGAAGTGTCCCGACGGGATGAAAAGCTGGGACTTTTTCGATCTTCTTCTGAACGAGATTCAGGTCGTCGGCACCCCGGGCGAGGGCTTCGGCGCGTGCGGAGAGGGATATTTCCGGTTTTCGACCTTCGGCTCGCCGGAAGACACCGAGGAGGCGGCGGAGAGGGTTGTACGGGTGCTGGGGTAATACGGATCTCAGGCTAACAGGGAAACGCGGCTTTCTTTCGGATGAAAGCTCGCGCAACAAGTTGAGCCGCCGAGGACTTCATGGGGGAGGGGGTAAAGGATAGGCTGATCTCCCCATACTCCGTACCTCCATCATATCCCAACCCGCTCTGCTGCGGCACGCTTTGCCGTGCTTCGGTTTCGCTTCGACCACTACGCCGTTCTTTCTTGACTCCCCGCCGTCCGTATGCTATAATAGCCGCAGAATCGCAACAAAGGGGACGGGATCGTATGACGGACATGCAGCGGCGGGAGGCGGCCAGACAGTTTTATTATAAATGGCGCGAGCCGGACAGGGGACAGGAAAAGGTGGACTGTCATCCCTTCTGGATCGAGATTTTTCAGAATATCCTCGGCATGGACAGCGTGACGGAGCGGCTGACGTTTGAGAAACCGATCGGGTCGGGCGCGGGATCCACCAACTGGATCGACGTCTATGTTCCCGAGACGAAAACCCTGATCGAACAGAAGAGCCGGGGGATCGAGCTGGACAAGCCTCAGGCGGGACACGGCGGGAAAACGCCCTACGAACAGGCGAAAGACTACGACAACAGTCTGTCCTATGAGGAAAAAGCCCGCTGGATCGTGCTGTCCAACTTCGACGAGATCTGGATCTACGACATGAATCTGGTGAATCCGAACAAGCCGGAACCCGTGTCGCGGCTGAGACTGATCGATTTGCAGGCAAAGTACGGCGTGCTGGATTTCCTCGTGAAAAAGGAAACCGAGGCGATCACGGACGAAATGGCCGTTTCCCTCGCGGCGGGCGAGCTGGTGGGGCGGATCTACGACGCGCTCCGGAAGCAGTACAAAAACCCCGAGGATCCCGTGACGCTCGTTTCTCTGAACAAGCTCTGCGTCCGGATCGTGTTCTGCCTCTACGCGGAGGACGCGCTTGTTTTCAGCGATCATTCGAGAACCGTCTTCCGCGATTACATGGCGCAGTTCACCCCGGCCAAGGCGAGAGTCGCCCTGCGCGATCTGTTCCACGTTCTCAACCAGAAGCCGGAGGAGCGGGATCCGTATCTCTCGGACGACGATCCGATCCTCGCCTCCTTCCCCTATGTGAACGGCGATCTGTTCAAGGACGACGACATCGAGATCCCGCCCTTCACCGAGGAAATCATGGATCTGCTCCTGCGGCACGCGTCGGACGAATTTGACTGGAGCGAGATCAGCCCGACCATCTTCGGCGCGGTATTCGAGAGCACGCTGAACCCCGAGACCAGACGGGAAGGCGGGATGCACTACACGTCCATCGAGAACATCCACAAGGTGATCGATCCTCTGTTTCTGGATGATTTAAAAGCGGAGCTGGAAGAGATCCGGGGAATCGCCGTCGAGAAGACACGGGACAAAAGGCTCAGAGAATTTCAGGACAAGCTGACAGAGGTCGTGTGTCTGGACCCCGCGGCGGGGAGCGGAAACTTCCTCACAGAGAGCTATCTCAGCCTCCGCAAGCTGGAAAACACCGTGATCGGGCTTTTGCAGCACGGACAGATGGGCATGGCGGACGAGACGGTCACGCCGATCAAGGTGAGCATCGCGCAGTTCTACGGCATTGAGATCAACGACTTTGCCGTGGCGGTGGCGAAGACGGCCCTGTGGATCGCGGAGATCCAGATGATGCGCGAGACGGCGGCGATTCTGAACATCGACCCGACGTACCTGCCGCTGAAAACAAACGCAAACATCAAGGAAGGAAACGCCCTGCGGATCGACTGGGAGAGTGTTGTTTCAAAGGATCGGCTGAGGTATATTATGGGGAACCCGCCGTTTCATGGGTTCACTTTTATGAACGCTTCTCAAAAAGAAGATATGGAAATGATATTTCCCAGCGTCAAAAATCTTGATTATGTATGTGCATGGTACAAAAAAACATCCGACTATATTATTGAGACCAAAATAGAAGCAGCTTTTGTGTCAACTAATTCTATTACACAAGGCGAGACTGTTGGTAGATTCTGGCAATTCATGGAGGGGAACTATATCAATTTTGCATATACAACATTTGTGTGGGGCAATGAGGCTTCACAACAAGCCCATGTTCATTGTGTTATCATCGGCTTTTCTCGAAAAGAGAGGCAAACAAAAACAATATACTCAGAATCCGAAAAAAACGTCACACATATAAACCCTTATCTTATCGAAGGAGAGGATATAATAGTTACTAGTAGAAACAAGCCGCTGTGTGATGTTCCAAAGATGATTTATGGGAACAAACCTGCTGACGGTGGTGCTTTGATTATTGAGGATGAGGATTATAAGGAGTTTATAAGCAAAGATCCATATTCCAAGC
Source organism: Oscillospiraceae bacterium (assembly GCA_015065385.1). GTDB lineage: Bacteria > Bacillota > Clostridia > Oscillospirales > CAG-272 > UMGS1696. The sequence goes on from SVQK01000057.1 coordinate 12,302, forward strand.
AATTCATAAGGCCGTTATTAGGCGCATCTGAATATATCAAAGGGCAGAAACGATGGTGTATATGGTTAGATGGTGTCGCACCAAATGAAATAAAGAAATGTCCACTTATTCTTGAACGAATCCAAAAATGCAGAGAGGCAAGAGAATCAAGTATTGCAGCAGGAATCCGAAAATTCGCAGATACGCCGACTTTGTTTGCCCAAAGGACACAACCTGTAGATAAGGACTTTATAATAGTGCCACGAGTATCTTCGCAAAATAGATACTATGTTCCGATGGGATTCGTCAAGGCAGGGACAATTGTTACAGATCGAGTCCAGATTATTCCAGATGCATCATTGTATGATTTTGGAGTGATTATATCTAATGTGCATATGGCGTGGATGAGAGTTACATGCATGCGTTTGAAGAGCGACTATAGTTATTCAAAAGATATTGTGTACAACAACTTTATGTGGCCAGAAGCGACAGATGCACAAAAGCTAAAAATATCAAACACCGCAAAAGCAATATTGACTGCCAGAGAACAATACTCAAATTGTACTCTTTCAGAACTATATGACAACAATTTAATGCCTCCAGAACTCCGCAAAGCCCATCAGGCCAACGACCGCGCCGTGATGCAGGCGTACGGCATGCCGATCAAGGAGACGGACGAGGCGGCGTGCGTGGCGTGGCTCATGCGGCTGTATCAGGAGAAGACGGCGGAGCTCGAAAAAACATAACGAAACGGGGAAAAGCTGGCAGACCGTTTTTCATCCCCGCTGAAAAAGGCACCTCCCGCCCAAATGGGGCCCGAGATGCCTTTCCTTTATGTTAAAACCGGGACTGTGAGGAGCACAACAACAAGCGGAAACGAACTTCATTCTCCGGCGACGGTTACCGGAGAGCGGGCGGCGGGACGAAGGGGGCGTATTCAACGGGAAGCGCAGAGTGACGCGGCAGGGATTGCGCTTCACGATTGCACTATTTTTAGTTTAGACTAACCGCATAGTGTCCGTATCGAACAGATCACCGCGGCAGAGAAAGCGGCCGAAATGAGAGACCGTCCGGGCGGGCACCTTTCTCTTTCCGGTCATACAGCCCGATCCACCGGGTTCAATGGTAATATCACCAAATTAAGGAGCCGGTTTTTAGCAATACCACACAAAACTCTGCGCGACTGCGATTCGATAATCGTCAGAAAAACGCTTGATAAAAACAGGGAAACGCGCTATACTTATGCCGGTTAGCCGATGATTCCCGCAAGCGGGGGGTCATTCCGACCGTCAAGCGATGCAAACGGATCGCGCGCGCCGATCTGATTGCAGCCAAATCTCCAACCGAATAGCGAGCGGGGGGCACGGTTTTCTTACGTCCGTGCCTCAAACGGGGAATGCGGTGCGAATCCGCAGCTGTTCCGCAGCGGTGACCTTGAGATCGAAGGAAGTCCGAATGCCAGCCCCGCTTTGGTGGAGTCGTCCGACGCGGAGAACGCCGGATGAACCTTGATGTGCGCCGTGGCTATCGGCGGATGTCAAACTATCATCTAAGGAGAAAAAACAACATGAAACTCAGGTTCCTCTCTCTGCTGCTGGCGATTCTCACGCTGACAGCGGCTCTTTCCGCATGCGGCGAAAAGAACGAAGCCGGCGACGCTGCCGCCAATGTGCAGGCCGATGCCGGGACGAACAACGACGAACAGCCCGCGGAAGCCCCCGCCGAGGAAAACTACGACGGCAAGCTCGTCCTCGATCACAGCATGGAGCTGAAATACGCGAAGTTCTTCAGCGTGGATTATTACAAGGGCGGCTACAAGATCGCAAAGGTCCAGAACACGCCCGACGATTACAGCGTGATGCTGATCGTTCCCGAAGGCATGAGCGTTCCGGAAGACGCGCCGGAGAACGCCATCATCCTGAAGCAGCCCGTAAAGAACATCCTCGTCTCTTCCACCCCCGTCACGTCTCTGATCAACGCCGTCGGCGCGCTCGACGCGATCAGCCTGACAACCTACGACGTCGATTCCTGGTACATCGACGACGTCAAGAACGCGCTCACCGACAACCGGCTGACCTATATCGGCGATTACAAGACGCCCGACTATGAAAAGATCGTCGCGCAGGGAACGACCTTCGCGTTCTTCTCCACCATGCTCACCGACGACGTCAGGGATCAGCTGACGACCCTCGGCGTCGATGTGGTCCTCGATCAGTCCTCGCAGGAAGACCATCCGCTCGGGCGCGTGGAATGGGCGAAGCTGTACGGCGCGATCTTCAATAAGGAAGAGGCGGCCGAAGAAGTCTTCAACACGCAGGACAAGTATGTGGAAGATCTTTTGAAGGCTGAAAAGACCGGCAAGTCGGTCGCCATGTTCTATATCACCTCCAAGGGCGTGCTGTATGCCCGCAACGCCGACGACTATATGGCCAAGATGCTCGAGATCGCGGGCGGCGAATACGCGCTTTCCGACGTCGGCGTCGGGGAGACCGGCACCGCCAAGATGGAGCTCGAGGCCTTCTACGACAAAGCGAAGGACGCGGATTACATCATCTATATCTGGTCGATGGGCGGCAAGCCGGAGACGATGGACGCCTTCCTCGAGAGAGCGGCGATTCTGTCCGACATGAAAGCGGTTCAGGACGGCAACGTCTGGTGCACCACGCCCGATTATTTCCAGATCCAGAACACCATCGGCAGCATGATCAACGATATCCACCTCATGCTGACGGCGGACGAATCCACCGATCGCCTCACCTATCTCTTCAAACTCAAATGAGAAGATCCTTCTCTCAAACCGGAAATACCATGCGCCGCGGCATGGTATTTCTGTCGTTCTTTGTCCTGCTCTGGATCGCGGTGATCTGGAGCATCAAAAGCGGCAGCGTGGATATCACGGTGAAGGATATCCTCGAAATCGTCTTCTGGCGGGATGATTCCAACGTCGTGGCGTACAACGTGATCTGGAAAATCCGTCTGCCGCGCATCATGCTCTCGATCCTCTTGGGCGGCGCGCTTTCGCTCTCCGGCTTTCTGATCCAGACCTTTTTCCGTAATCCCATCGCCGGGCCGTTCGTGCTGGGCATTTCGTCCGGCGCGAAGATGTTCCTCGCCGTCGTCACCATCGCCATGGCCAAAGTATTTACGCAGATGCCGGTTTCGCTCACGGTGATCTCCTCGTTTGTCGGCTCGCTCTTGTCCCTTTTGCTGGTTCTGCTGTTCACCGGAAAAGTCAAGAACATGTCGATGCTTCTGGTCATCGGCATCATGATCGGCTATATCTGTTCCGCCGTGACCGATCTTCTCATCAATTTTGCGAACGAGTCGGAGATCGTGAATCTGACGCACTGGTCGATGGGAACGTATTCGGGCGCGACCTGGCAGAGCGTGAAGGCGTCCGCCGTCATCGTGCTGCCGATCCTTCTGCTGGTTTTTCTGATGTCCAAGCCCATGTCGGCATACGCGCTCGGGGAGGGCTACGCGAAGAGTCTCGGCCTCAACATCAAGGCGCTCCGCTTCCTTTTGGTGATCACCACCGGGATCCTGTCCGCCTGCGTCGCCGCGTTTGCCGGGCCGATCTCGTTCGTGGGGATCGCGGTCCCGCATATTTCGCGGATCCTGCTCAAAACCGAAAAGCCGATCCTCATGATCCCGGCGTGCTTTCTGTGCGGGGCGGTCTTCTGCGTCCTGTGCGACCTGGCCGCGCGGATGCTGTTCAATCCCACCGAGCTTTCCCTCAGTACGGTGACAAGCGCGGTCGGCGCGCCGATCGTCATCTGGCTCATGGTTTCAAGGAGGCGGAAAAATGACGCGTGAGAACAATCCGGCCGCGGCGAAGCTGAGACTGGAATCGCTGACGGTGGGGTATCGCGGCGTGCCGCTGATCTCCGACATCACCCTTTCCCTCGCAAAAGGGGAGATCCTGACGCTGATCGGCCCGAACGGATCCGGGAAGTCCACCATTCTGAAAAGCATCACGCAGCATCTGGCCGCAATCGCCGGAACGGTTTACATCGACGGGAGGAACATGCGCACGCTGAGCGGCAGGGAGATCGCCACAAAGCTCGCCGTCGTCCTCACCGAGCGGGTGCGCCCCGAGCTCATGACCTGCCGGGAACTGGTCGCCGCCGGGCGCTATCCGTACACCGGCAGTTTCGGCCTTTTGACCGCGCACGACAAGGAGATCGTGGAGCGCTCGCTTGCCCTCGTTCACGCGGAGGATATCGCCGATCAGGACGTCACCGCGATCAGCGACGGTCAGCATCAACGGGTGCTTTTGGCGAGAGCCATCTGTCAGGAGCCGGAGATCATCGTGCTGGACGAGCCGACCTCCTTCCTCGACATACGGCATAAGATCGAGCTGCTCGGGATTTTGTCCGACATGGCGAAGCATCAGGGCATTTCCGTGGTGATGAGCCTGCACGAGATCGACCTTGCCGAGCGCATTTCCGACCGGATCGTCTGCGTCAAGGGCGACCGGATCGCCGCATACGGCACGCCGGATGAGATCTTTTCCGACGATACGATCGCCGCGCTCTACGGGATCGAAAACGGCTCCTTCAACACCCTGCTCGGCAGCGTGGAGCTGGCGGCCCCGCGCGGCAGGATCCGGTGCTTCGCGGTCGGCGGATGCGGCTGCGGGATCCCGTTTTACCGCGCCTTGCAGAAACGCGGCATTCCCTTTGCGGCGGGCATTCTTCCCGAAAACGATCTGGACATGGCGGCCGCGGCTCCGCTTGCTCAAAAGGTCGTCACATCCGCCGCCTATATGCCGGTCGGCGAGGGGGAGATCGCCGAGGCGCAAAAGATCATCGAAAGCGCGGATTTCGTAATCGACTGCGGCTGCCCTGTGGGAGAATACAACCGCGCGAACGCCGACCTGATCACCTACGCGCGCGAGAAGGGAAAGCGGGTCTGTACCTCTCTGCGCGAGCTTCCGGAGGCGTAAGAACGGATCGGAGTCCCGTGTCTTCCCTCCCCTAACAATTCGAATTCGGTCAAAAGGTCCCCCGCTGTCCCGGTTCACGAGGCAGACGGGGGAGTTTCGGTCTTTCAGACAAACAGGGCGGCGATGGGACAGACGATGCAGGAGAGGAGCCCTTGATCAGCTTGGGGTTCAGGCACAGGGGACGACGGAACACCGGCCCGCCGCGATTTTCGTTCCGGTTGGTCTTCCGGGTCTTGGTCATCCGGGTCGTCTTCACGGAGGCCGCGGAGTAACCAACGCCGACAAAGACAGGCCGGATGATTTGTTAAAAACTGTTTGGAAATCATAAAACCCGGAGAGAAAAAAATCGCTCTCCGGGAGTTTTTTGTCGGGGATTTCATTCATCGGCGTTTTGTCGTTCCTTTATACGTCACAAATTTATGAAGCCGTACAGGTCGTTCACGAAGGACACAACAAAGGAGACAAGCACGGATATTCTGTCCGCGGGACCCGTTCTGTCTTGTCGGCGGAATACTTCTCATCTGTTTTTCCGCGCCTTGTACGCGTTGCCCCAAACCTGCATGGCGTCGAGAATGGGCCGCATGGACTCTCCCATCTCCGTCAGGGCGTATTCCACCCGGGGCGGGACTTCGGCGTAAACCGTGCGGCTGACGATCCCGTCCTCCTCGAGGGAGCGCAGGCTTTCCGTCAGCACCTTCTGGCTGATGCCTTCGAGATCCCGGCGCAGTTCGTTGAACCGCCACGGACGGGCGAGAAGATTGCGCAGGATCAACAGCTTCCACTTATTCCCGATCAGCTGGACGGTCGTCGCCACGGGGCAGTCGGGCAGTTCGTCTTTGGTTTTCATATTCGCCTCCTCAAGTTTCATTCGGAATGCTGGATGTGTTTTTGCATCCAGTATAACAAACAATTCTGCCGCTGTCAACCGGTTACAAAAAGGTGACTATGTAATAAAAAAGTGCGTACTTGCGGAGCCGGAACGGATCCTGTATAATGAAATCACAGAGAGCAAACGCGATCTGAAATGATATGGGAGGTCATGAAAATGGCACTGAAAGATCTGTTCGGATGGAAGAACGCCGAGGAAAAGCCTTCGGCCTGCGGCGCTGCCTGCGGTGCGGCCGACAAGGAAGAGGAGAAGACCGCGGCATGCGGTTCTGCCTGTGGTGCGGCGGACAAAGCAAAGGAAACTCCCTCGGCCTGCGGCGCAGCAGACATGGCAGAAGAAACTCCGGCGGCGTGCGGCGCGGCTGACAAGCCCGGTTCCGATGGAACCGCGGAAGAGACTCCTGCGGCCTGCGGAACTGCCTGCGGCGCGGCGGATAAAGAAGAGAAGGCCGGGGAAAAGCCCTCTGCCTGCGGTACTGCGTGCGAGGCCGGGGACAAATAATCCGGAGCGGAACACCCCGGCGGGAGCGATTCTGCCGGGGATCTTTCGGATTCAGAACAGGGGACGACATGAAACCGTATTTTTCCTTCCAGTGGCACATCACCGACGAATGCGACCAGCGGTGCAAGCACTGCTACATCTTCTCAGGCGACCCGTGCAGAAAACTCGTCAGCATGACATGGGACGAAATGCAGGACACGTTCTACAACTGCCTCGACTTCTGCGAAATCTGGGACAGACAGCCGTATTTCTACCTCACAGGCGGAGACCCGATCCTGCACCCGGATTTCTGGCGGCTGCTCGACCTCTTTCACGAGCGCGGGATCCCCTTCACGATCATGGGCAATCCGTTCCATCTGAACGACGCGGTGTGCCGGGAGCTGAAATACTACGGGTGCCGGAAGTATCAGCTTTCCCTTGACGGACTGCGCGAGACCCACGACTGGTTCCGCAAGCCGGGTTCCTATGACTGTACGCTCGAGAAGATCGGCTGTATCAACCGGGCCGAGATCCGTTCGGTCGTCATGACCACAGTTTCGGCGGCGAACCGCATGGAGGTTCCCGGGATCATCGACGCGGTTGTGAAAACCGGCGTAAACGTCTTTGCCTTCTCCCGCTACGTCCCTTCGGGCGCCCCTTCGGGGGGCGAGCTGGACATCTCTATGTCACCCGCCGAATACCGGGAACTTCTCGCCCTCTGCGACAAAAAGTTCAAAGAGTACGAGGCCGAGGGTACCTATTTCAACAAGAAGGACCACCTCTGGACGCTGTACGAATACGAGACGGGACAGTTCAAAATCCCCGGGGACGCGCTTCCCGGAAGTACGATCCGCGACGGCTGCAACTGCGGGAACGGGCATCTGACGATCCTGCCGACCGGGGACATTTACGCCTGCCGGAGAGTCACGGACAGCAAGGTGGGCAATGTGTTCGAGGACCGGCTTGCCGACGTGTGGGTCACGACGATGGAGGACTACCGGCGATACGAAGATTTCTCAAAGTGCTCCCGGTGTAAGCTGAAGCAGTTCTGCCGGGGCTGTCCCGCCGTGGCGAAAGGCTATTCCGGCGACTTCTACGGCGAAGATCCCCAATGCTGGGCAAGCGAGGAAAACGGACTGCTGATACCGAAAAAGGAGGGGGAGGAGCATGAAAGCCGTAATGCTTGACAAGATCACAGAGGGAAGAGACGTCGTCCTGTCTGAGGTTCCCATCCCGGAGGTCCGCCCCGGTTGGGTGCTCGTGAAGGTCAGAGCGTTCGGCCTGAACCACTCCGAAAAGCTGCTCCGGTTGAACGAAATCCGAGGGAGCCACATCCAGAAGCCGATCATCCCCGGGATCGAGTGCGTCGGGGAAATTGTTGATCCTTCGGATACAGATCTGACTGTCGGGCAGAAGGTCTGCGCGCTGATGGGCGGGATGGGACGTTCGTTCAACGGGAGCTATGCCGAATACGCCCTTCTTCCCCGCCGGATCGTCTTTCCCGTAGAATCCGATCTCCCGTGGGAGGCGCTCGGCGCGGTGCCGGAGACGTATTTCACGGCGTGGGGCAGCCTGTTCGAATGCCTGCGCCTCGCGCCGGAGGACTGCCTTTTGATCCGCGGAGCCACCTGCGCCCTCGGGTACGCCGCGATGCAGATCGCAAAAGCCCTCGGCTGCCGTGTGACCGCGACGACGCACAGGGAAAGCAAGCTTCCCCTGCTCGCGGACGCGGACGAAGCGGTGCTCGACGACGGCGGGCTGACCGGAAAGATTCATGGCGTGACAAAAGCGCTCGACCTCGTCGGCCCGCGCAATCTCAGAGACACGCTCACCGCTGTGGATAAGGGCTCCATCGTCTGCCAGACCGGACTGCTCGGGGGCGTGTACGCGCTGAACGGCTTCGATCCGATCAAAGACATTCCGAACGGCGTGTATCTCACCGGGTTCTTTTCGAACTATCCGACACAGAAGGTCATGGATGAGCTCTTCGCGTTTCTGAGCAAGACAAACTTGACGCCGAAATACGGGAAAGTATTCGATTTTGAACACATAAAAGACGCGGTTTCTTCACAGGATGAGGGTTCCGCCGACGGCAAAATCGTGGTAAAATGCTGATGCAAAGGACGGTGGTACGGCATGATCATCAACACGGGACAGAGAACGGACATTCCCGCGTTCTATTCGGACTGGTTCGCAAACCGGCTGAAGGAGGGCTTTGTCTGCGTGCGCAATCCGTATTACCCGAATCAGGTCAGCCGCTACCGCCTCGATCCGTCCTTGGTGGACTGCATCGGCTTCTGCACGAAAAACCCGGAGCCGATGTTCCGGTATTTCGACCTTCTGAAAGACTACGGTCAATACTGGTTCGTCACGATCACGCCCTACGGACGGGATATCGAACCGAACGTGAAGGACAAGCACAAACTCCTCGACGATTTCAGGCGGCTTTCGGAAACGGTCGGTGTCGATTCCGTGGGCTGGCGGTACGATCCGATCTTCCTATCCGAAAGGTATTCCGCCGCCTACCACCTCCGCGCTTTTGAAAAGATGGCTTCCGCGCTGGACGGCTATACGAAAACCGCCGTGATCAGCTTTATCGACCTGTATCCGAAGGTCAGGCGCAATTTCCCCGAAGCAAGAGAGGTCACAAGGGAAGAACGGCTACAGCTCGGCAAGGCGTTCGCGGAGATCGCCGCCGCGCACGGGATGACGCTCAAGCCCTGCGCCGAGGGGGACGATCTCGCGGTGTTCGGCGCGGACTGCGGAGGATGCACGCGAATTTCCGATTACGAAAAGGCGATCGGCAGGCGTCTGAACGCGCCGAAGAAAAAAGGGGCGCGGGAGGCATGCGCGTGTTATCTCGCCTGTGACATCGGCGCGTACAACACCTGCCTGCACTTATGCAGATACTGCTACGCGAACGCGGAACCGGCGAAGGTGCTGGCGCAAAGCAGGCTCCACGATCCGAAGTCGCCGTTTCTGATCGGGAACTATCAAAAGGATGACGTGATCCACGACGTGCCGCAGAAGTCTTGGATCGACGGACAAACCGTACTGCTCTGAAGGTGAACCTATGAATCAGTCAGAAAGAAGACAATACCTGATCCGCGCGCTTCTTGCGGAGAAGCCGGAATACCGGGATTTGGCGATCCCCGCGGACGAAACCGGACAGAGGCGGCTTCTGCGCTCTCTGTTCAACGTGCGTATGCCCGGGGCGATCGGCGGCGATTTCATTGCCGTACAGGACGAATACCTGAAAGAAGCGATACGCAAAAAAGGAGTCACCGACTATACCGCGCTGAAACCGGTCGAACCCGGGCTTACCTTATGGCAGGGCGACATCACGACGCTGAAATGCGGAGCCATCGTCAACGCCGCCAATGCGGGCATGACCGGATGTTATCAGCCGTGCCACAACTGCATCGACAACTGCATCCACACCTTTGCGGGCATGCAGCTGCGGAACTACTGCGCGGAGTTGATGAAAAAACAGGGCTTTGAAGAACCGACCGGTCGGGCGAAGATCACGCCGGCTTTCAATCTTCCGTGCGATTTCGTCATTCATACCGTCGGGCCGATCGTAAGCGGCAGACTGAATGAAACGCACAAAAAACAGCTTGCGTCCTGCTACCGTTCCTGCCTGACAATCGCGGAGAATAACGGGGTGGGAAGCATCGCCTTCTGCTGTATCTCCACGGGCGTTTTCGGTTTCCCGCAGCGGGAGGCGGCAGAGATCGCGGTGCGGACGGTAAAAGAAACCAGAGAGAAAACGGGAAGCAAAATCGAGGTGATATTCAATGTTTTCAAAGATGAAGATTACGAAATCTACCGGGAGTACCTCGGATAATATCAAAAGGCTGAAAGAAGCTCTTGCCCGCGCCGACGCCGTGGTTATCGGTGCCGGGGCCGGACTTTCCACGTCGGCGGGATTTGTCTACAGCGGAGAGCGGTTCGAGAGGTATTTTACCGATTTTGCGTCCAAGTACCGTTTTGCGGACATGTATTCCGGCGGGTTTTATCCGTACACGACCAAAGAAGAATTCTGGGCCTATTGGAGCCGGTATATCCAGGTCAACCGGTACATGGACGCGCCGAAGCCGGTCTACGCCGATTTGCTTGCTCTGGTGAAGGACAAAGACTATTTCGTCATTACCACCAACGTGGATCACTGCTTCCAGAAAGCGGGATTCGACAAAAAACGCCTGTTCTACACGCAGGGCGATTACGGCCTGTTCCAGTGCAGCGAGCCTTGTCATGAGAAGACTTACGAAAACGAAGAAACGATCCGCGCGATGGTGCTTTCGCAGGGATGGGAGATCGGGGCAGACAACGAACTGATCCTTCCGGAAGGCGCGTCGCTCAAAATGACCGTGCCGACGGAGCTTCTGCCCAAATGCCCGGTCTGCGGCAAGCCGTTGACCATGAATCTGCGCTCTGACGAGAAATTTGTTGAAGACGAAGGCTGGCACCGGGCGGCGGAGCGGTATGAGAACTTTTTGCGTACCCGCGGGGGGAAAATGCTGTTCCTCGAACTCGGCGTCGGGTACAACACGCCGGGCATCATCAAGTTCCCCTTCTGGCAGATGACGGCGGGGAACCCGGAGGCCGTCTATGCCTGCGTCAACTTCGGCGAGGCCGTATGTCCGGAGCAGATCCGGGAGCGGTCTGTCTGCATAGACGGGGATATCGGAGAGGCGCTTGCCGGTATGAAGCTGCCGACCCTTTGAGCTTCGGGAGAGCGCTGCGGGTGTGACGGTACACAATTCGGCGACTCCACCGTCGAAACCTTCCGGTGGCGTTTATTCAGGGGATCCCGCCGCCCCCTTCCGGGACGCAGACGAGCCGATTTTGCTCCGGAACCTGCGCTTCGCCTATCCGGGAACGAAAAGGCCGTCGTAGAAATCCATGAGATGAAGCTCACGGCGGTCTTTGTCACTCCCTGTTTTTCAGCACGACGCCCATGTCGATCCGGTCGATGCGGCGGACGAGGAGGCGGTTGATGCCGGCGTAGAGCAGCATGACTCCGCAGAAGAGCGCGGCGTACACCCAGAACGGGAAGCGAAGATCAATGGAACAGGCCACGTTCGAGACGAGATAGGGATACACCGCGTCCATGAGGATCTTTGAAAGCGGAATGGCGGCGAGCGTCCCCGCGGCGATGAGAACGGTGTTCCCGTCGATGAACAGCTTCGAGAGCTCTCCCTGCCGGTAGCCGAAGACCTTGAAGAGCGCGATCCCTCCCGCCGACCTGTCGATCATGACCTTCATCATCAGGTACATCACCACGGCCATGATGGCGGAGGAGGCGATGATCATGGTATAGACCATTCCGGCCATCAGGTTCACGAACACGTCCGCCGCCTTGACCACGTCCTCCCGGGTGCTGACGGAATACAGCCGCCCCGGGTCGATCCCGAGATCCCGGTCGGAGAAGACGGCGTTGTAATAGTCCTCCCCCGCGCCGAAGAGCTCCCGCATCCGGTCGATATCCATGAAAACGCAGAACGAGGGCGCATAGGTCACGATCCTGTCCGCGGTGAAGGCGTAGGAGCGGTCGCTGTCGGGATCCTCGACGGTGAAGGAGTCCCCGGCTTTCAGTCCGTATTTCTGCGCCATGGCCGAGCTGATCTCGACGCGGGTCATGCTGTCCGGCGGATCCGCGTCAAAGAAGGGATTGTCCCGCTCCAGCCCGAGCACCGTCACGTCCATATGGTAGCCGAAGATTTCCTTTTTCAGGCTCTCGGCGTAGGCGGGGATCCCACCCTCCGGGACCTCTTCTTCCGGGTATTTGTAGAGGTACATATACGCGTATTTCGTGTCGGCGACGTTGTCCTGCCCCACATGGACGCAGAGCGTGTAGGCGTTGATGCCGATCATCATGAGCAAGAGGCACACGAAGATCCCGAGCACCACGCCCGCCGCGCTCCGCCCCTCCCGGAGCATCTGCCGGAGACGGAACCGCCGGACGTAGCTCATGTTTCCGAGTTCAGCCCGGGACACGTCCCGCCGCTTTTCCTCCCCGCGGATCATCGCAAGAGCCGGGGCGGACAGACGGCGGCGGATCACGATCCAGTTCACGAGCACCGCGGTCAGGGGCGGCATGACGATCCCGTAAAGGATCACCCAGAGTTCCGTGACCGTGTCGAGGGTGGGAACGGAGTAATACGCGTAGGTGTCCGCCGTCTGGAGGGGGACCCCGAAGCGGCTGTACCCGACTGCCGTTCCGACCGCTCCCGCCGCAAGACAGACAAGGGAGGGCAGGACCAGATAGTGCCGCAGAAGCTCCCCCCGCCGCACGCCCAGCGCGTACAGGGTGCCGATGACGCTCTGCTCCTCCTCGATCCCGTGCACGACGAAGACGCTGATGACGTAGGCCATGAGCGCGAGGATGATGATCCCGGCAAGGACGCTGGCGTATTTGTTGATGATCACGTCGTCCGCCGACGCGCCGATTCTCGGATTGTCCGCGGCGGTCACAAAGGAGCGGAGATTTTCGGTATCCCCGGACCAAACCTTGTCGAGCAGCTCCCAAACGGCGTCCCGCAGTTCTCCGCTTCCCTCGGCGGCTTCCTCCCCGGCTTTCCGGAGCGCGTCCAGCCCGTCGAAGAGCTCGTCCGGCATCATCGTCCGGAGGGAATCCGGGATGTCCGCCTGCATCCGATCCGACAGCCCGGCAATCGCCTCGCTCAGCTCTCCGATCCCCTCTGCCAGCTCGTCCGCGCCGTTTTTGAGATCGTCCCGCTTCCCGTAGATCTGCTTCCAGTACGCCTGAAAAACCGGGTCGTCCACCGCGTCGGGATCAAAGGAGAAGGTCTTGAGGTATTCTTTCAGCTCGTCATCCGTCAGCTTCCCGTTCAGCCGGTAGGCATAGAGGTATTCTTCGGACTGTAAGCTCTTCCCCGTTTCCGCCAGCCGGTCGTAAAGGCCGCCCGTCACAAAGGCCGTGCCGAAGTTCGCGCTGTCCACGGTGCTGTCGCCCATGGAGCGGTACGGCGCGTCGTAGTCCGGCGTTGTGGCGGAGCCGCTGACCGTCAGTTCGATCCCTCCCGCCGTGATGCTGTCCCCCACAGAGAGGGATTTCGTCTCGCAGTACCGCTTTTCGAGAAGGATTTCCGTATCGTCCGCCGGGGCTGCGCCGGTCTCGGTCTCGGCAAGGTCGATGCCTTCCCGGATCCGGAACACCCGGAGGATACTTCCGTCATCAAGCGCGTAATCCCGGTAAAACATCGGCTCGACGTCGATCCCACCCTGCCGGAGCAGGTCTTCCTCCGCCCCGGTCAGGGGGACGAACACGGTGAACTGCCCGTCCTCGATCCGGTTCGCCTCCGCGTGTTCCGCGCCGCCGAGGATGACCGTGTCCGCCGCGCCGATGAGACTGACGATCAGATACATGGACAAAAGGATCATCAATCCGAGCGCCAGATACCGGAGAAAGTGGGCGCGGAGCTCTCTCAGGGTACGCCTTCCCCAAACCCGTCCCATCTCAGAGATCCTCCAGCTGTGCCGCGGGGACGGGGGACGCGTTCTCTGCTTCGTCCACGATCATCCCGTCCCGGATGGTCAGCACCTTGTTTGCCATCTGCCGGATCGCGGCGTTGTGGGTCACCAGCAGGATCGTCGTGCCGTAGGTCCGGTTGATCCGTTCGAGCAGGATCAAAATCTCCCTGCTGGACGCGGAATCCAGCGCGCCCGTCGGTTCGTCGCAGAGCAGAAGCTCGGGGTTCTTGACGACGGCCCGGGCGATGGCGCACCGCTGCTGCTGGCCGCCGGAGAGCTGGGAGGGGAACTTTTTCCGGTGCTCCGTCATGCCGAGGGTGTCAAGCAGCTCCTCCATGGGAAGGGGATGCTTCGACAGGTATTCGCACACCTGCACGTTTTCCCATACCGTCAGATTCGGCACGAGGTTATAGAACTGGAACACAAAGCCCAGCTTTTCCCGCCGGTACTCTGCGAGGCCGTCCTTTTTCATGCCGCAGAGCTCCGCCCCGTCCACCCGGATCGAACCGCTGTCCGCCGTTTCCAGCGCGCCGACGCAGTTCAGGAGGGTGGACTTGCCGGATCCGCTGGGGCCGAGGATGGCGCAGACCGATCCCCGCTCCACCGACGTCGTGACACCCCGGAGCACCTGCGCGCGGCTGCTGCCGTCTCCGTAGCTCTTTTTGAGGTCCCTGATTTCCAGATACATTTTGCCGTCGTCTCCTTTGCAGTCAGCGCCAACGATTAGTTTACGCTAACTATTATAGCACAGCCGCAGGGGAAAAGCAAGCACCCCATGAGAAAAACAAAACGATCCTTCCCCAAAAAGCAGGTCGGTCTTACACCGTCTGCAACCTGCGATCGGTACCCATCCGGGCTGCTTATCCGCTGTTTTCCCACGATTTTTGCGATTTGACTTGAAAAACGGGACTCCGCGGCGTATAATGATAAGCGGAAACTAACTTCTTTCTCCGGTGACGGTACCCGGAAAGCATGCGATGGAACGAAGGAGGCATATTCCATGGGAAGCGGAAAGCGCGGAAAAATCGAGGCGGCAGATCATATTCCGATCCATGAACTGCCTTATTGCAGGCCTGTCAGAAAATGGCTTGCTGACCGATACGGAAAGGAAGCGGACCGGATCTGGGAAAAGACGGTTCGGAACTACAACGCTTATCTGCCGGATCTCCCGGATTACGGAGGATGGAAGAGTTGTCATGCCCGGGCGATCTACGGCGGACTTCTGATCTTTGCGCTTTATCCGGCCCTGCCCGATCAGCCGCCGGTCGCAGAACTGCAGGGATTCGTAAACAAACTGTTCATGGGCCCGTTTACAGCGCTCGGGAAGATATTCGATCTGAACCGGTCCTTTGACATGCGGCTGATCGACAGGGTCTTCCGCAGATCGGGCGATCGGGACCGGAAGGACATCGGACGGTACCCGGCCGGATTCGTCAACGTGGACGAGCCGTATGACCGGGAGCATCACGCCGCACGGTATCATTTCACCCAATGCCCGAACGCGGAGTTTGCAAAGAGCCGCGGTCTCCTTCATGTACTGCCGCTCTTGTGCAATTCCGACTTTTTCGGGATCGGGGAGATCCACGGGCGGCTGATCCGACGCGGCACCTGCGGAAACAGCGGCAGATGCGATTATCTGGTCGTTGGCAGCAAGAACGAACTGGCCGCCGGATATGAGACGGTGACGGACGAGGGTGGATTTCTGGTCAGCAGAAGGAAGGAGCAGAGTTCCCGCGAGGAGGGGCTATGAAAGCGAAGAAGATCGGCAAAAGCCTCCTTTTGGGGGATCCTTCTGACACTCGCTGTCTGCGGGGCGGATTTCCTGATCGTCATGCTGTAACCCACGAAACCCTTCCGTGCCGGGGTGTCTGCGAGCCCGACGCGGATCTTTTTCACACGCGCAATCCCGTCCCGATCCATACGGCTATCCCGGCCATGAGCGCGGCGGCGAAGGGAAAGACGGTGATGCGGATCAGCTGTCCCATGCGGTTGAAGCCGAAGGAATGATACCCGGCGCAACCCTCCGTCTCGGGATAGAAATGCTGGAAGAAATGCGTCTTCGTCAGCAGCAGCCAGTCGAGGCAGACGATGTCGAAGGCCTTCCAGAGATACAGCATCGTGAGGAACCGGGCGAAGTGCCGCCAAAATGAATATCCCTGCCGGATGCCGTCGTATCCGCCGTACACGAACACCCCGGCCATCACAAGCAGGCAGAGCGCCGCGAGCTTCCACCCGAGCATCCGCTGTCCGGGGAACCGCTCCGGGTGGTCCCGCGCCGCCGCCTGAATGTCCTTCGGAGCGGTCGTGAAGAGGCGTCTGTCTTGAATCAGGCCCACCGCCGCGCAGATCAGCCCGAAGAGGGAAGCCATCAGGAGGAGGGAGAGAAGAAGCGTCAGCAGCATACCCGCCTCACTTCCTCGCCGTCACCGCGAGCCACGGTTTTTCAGGGTGCCGGTCGCTCTTCACTTCGGAGAATCCCGCCGCTTTCAGGGCAGAGGACAGCTCTCCCGCGGTATAGCACTTCATGCCGTCGATGATCTTCTCGAACTTTTTGCCGCCTTCGTCACACCCGTCGGATTCGTTGCAGATCAGAAATACGCCGCCCGGTTTCAGAACGCGGTACACCTCGGCGAAACATCTTTCGAGCCCCGGCCAGAAATAGACCGTCTCGAACGCCGTGGCGAGATCGAAGGATCCCGCCGTGAAGGGCAGGCTTTCCACGCTGGCCTGTACGACGGAACACCGTCCAGCCGCGATTTCGTTCCGGTTGGTCTTCCGGGTCGTCTCCACGGAGGTCGCGGAGTAGTCGAGGGCGGTGAGCGCGGCTCTCGGATACCGCTTCAAAAGCTCCGCCGCGTTCCGGCCTCCCCCGCACCCAAGCTCGGCAATATTCGACGGCGCGATCCCGCCGAGGTGCGCCATGCCCCAGTCGGCGAGCTTCGCGTGTCCGCTGCCGTTCATGCCGTTCACCATCAGCTTTCCGAGAACGCCTTCGGGCTTCCGGGTCTGCGCAAAAAACGATTGCAAAAGTCCCATGTCACTTCCTCCCGACGAGCAGGGCCGACCCGGACAGCCCCATCCACCCGGCCTCGCTCTTCTTCATGAACTTCCCGTCCGTCGTGTCGATCAGCGCGACCTTTTCGTACCCCATGTCCCGGAGCTTCTGCGCGAACGCCTGCATGTCGCCGTATTTGGCTTTCGAGAAGATGTCGTGGAGCGCAAAGGTCCCGCCCTTTTTCAGCGTGCGGAGGGTTTCGAGCAGATACGCCTGTCGATCTCCGGGAATATTGTGGTACACATAGTTGCTCGTCACCGCGTCGAAATACCCGTCCGGGAAATCGAGCCTCACCGCGTCTCCCTGCTCGAAGGTGACGTTTTTCACGCCCTCAGCTTTGGCGTTGTTCTCGCAGAGAGATTTCGAAAAGGAGGCGTATTCC
This sequence comes from Oscillospiraceae bacterium, assembly GCA_015065385.1. GTDB lineage: Bacteria > Bacillota > Clostridia > Oscillospirales > CAG-272 > UMGS1696. Next base: position 29,532 of record SVQK01000057.1, read on the forward strand.
TTCCCCCAGCGGTCGATCCCAATGAAGGAGGCGTGCAGGTTCCGTTTCGCGCAGGCGATGGTCAGAGCTCCGCTCCCGCATCCCACGTCCAGACAGAGCCCGCCATGGGGGACCTTGACCTGCTCCGCGATCCCTTCGATGATCTGCCGCGACAGCTGCCGCTTCCCGTCGTAGGAGAACGCGCGGTACATCAGGACCGACCACACGGTCACGCCGATGAACAGAACGGTCAGCGCGGCGAACACGACAACAAGCACGGTTTTGAGCGCTCCCGCGGGCATTGCGAAAGCCAATACTGTTGCGACAAGGCCGCATCCGACCGCCGCCAAAGCGAATCCGGCGATCATGCCCTTCGGCATCCAGTTTTTGTATGCGGGTTTCATTTGAGTCCTCCCTTTCCGAATGCGATCTTCACGATCTTCATTTTCACAAGCCCGTCGCAGAAGCGGATCATGAGCCGGTGAAACCGCCCGACGTCTCCGTAGATATCCCGATAACCGCGCATATAGCTTTTCGCCGTGACGGAAGCGAAGCGGGGACTCCAATCTTCCAGTTCCCGTTCGTCCTCAAGGGAGAAGTACGCGTTCACGTCGGTGATCCCGGCCTCTTTCAGCCAGGTCGAGCGCATCATCTTCGCCCCGCGCCGGTTGCAGGAGTCGAAGGCGAGGACCGCGCCGGGGAAGCGTTCCGCCATTGCGGAAAACAGCTTTTTCACGTCCTCGGTCTTGAAGTAGTAAAATACGCCCGCCGCGAAGAAGACCGCGCCGCTTTCCGCATGGACCTTCTCCATCCAAGAAAAGTCGTTCAGATCGCAGGGGATGTTTTCCTCTCGCTCTCCCGCCGGAAGAAGCGCGTTCCGCACGGCGATCACGTCCGGCAGATCGAGGTTATACCCCCGGCAGGATCCGTTGTCACACTTCGAGAAGGTGTCGTCCAGCCCGCAGCCGAGATTGACGACGGCGGCCTTCGGATGGGATTCGAGGTAAGCTTTCACCTCGCAGGCCAGATCGTACTGCCTCTGCGCGACCTCCAAAGCCCCGAACAGCCCGGCCGGCGACTCCATTTTCTTCCGCTTCCCTTCGAAATCGTAGTCCAGCGAATCGCAGAGCCGTTTCGCCTCGGGATCGGAGAAGAGGTGCGGGAAATGCTCGGAGCAGACCAGCCGCCCGAAGAGCGGGATGATCAACGTCTCCTGCACGGTGTTTTTTTCAATATGGATCTTTTTCACTTCCATCCGAACAGCCCCTTCACCGCCGGAGCGGATTTCACGCCGAGGCAGGTATATCCGGTCGCGGTCACGGCGTCTCCGACTTCCGTCCCGTTCACGGGATCTTCCGTCAGAAACGTCGCCTCGCCCCGCGCGCGGTTTGCCTTGACCTTCTTCGCCGCCGGAACGGCTTTGCGGATCGCGTCGCAGACGTGCGCCTCGCACATCGAACACATCATGCCGTCGATTTTGAGGGTGGTTTTGATCATGGCTGAATCTCCTTTTCTATGTAATACTGTTCTCAACCTAAACAGCAAAACTTCATGGTTTTTGATCGCTCTATGCAGAAGGCGAACGGCCTTCTTGCTCAACTTGTTGAGTGGGCGAGCATCGCGTGCGAACACTCTGATAAGGTTGGATGACTATAATCTTCGCCGGATGTGCGGAGCTTCCCCCTGTTCTTCACTCCTCATGTATTCATACTTTCATCCGACAGCCGCAAGGCTCTGATTAGCATATGCTAACCACATCATAGCACGGCTTTTCCCGAAAGTCAATCCGAGGCTTTGGATTTGAATTGTAAATTCATTGTGAACGGGGAGGGGGAAAAACGGACTGCGAAAACGGTAACGGGATCTGTCAATCGCAAAAAGCGGTCCGCCGCCCGTACAGGATTTGCGGCAGACCGTTTTGGTTCGGTTTCCGCCTCAAGCGAGCGCCGTCACGGCGTCGTGGAACGCGGTCATATTCTCCACGGTCGTCGCCAGGGGAATACAATGGCGAATCATGGACACATTTTCGTTTCTGTTCTATAACATACATATACAATGATTTGTTTCTTGCGCTTCGCCGGGCGGAATGCTATAATAAACATACAAACTGTTCGGTTGCGGTCAGCTGATATGCTGTCCGGCCGGCCCGAACATCGGGAGGAGAATATGTCATTATGAGAGCGACCGCATACGGCGTGGGCGTGGGACCGGGGGATCCGGAGCTTTTGAGCCTGAAAGCCGTCCGCCTGATCCGGGAAAACCGGGTGATTGCCGTGCCGGGAAAGGACCCGAGGGAATCCGTCGCGTACAAAATCGCCGTCGCCGCCGTGCCGGAGCTGGCGGAAAAGAAACTGCTCGCCGTCCATATGCCCATGGTGAAGGACCGGGAGAAGATCGCCGAGGCGCACAGGGAAGGCGCTGAGCTGCTCGAGGAAATACTCGACCGGGGAGAGAACGTCGTCTATCTCACACTCGGGGACCCGACGGTGTACTGCACGTTCAGTTATTTACAGCACATTCTCGAGGCCGACGGCTATCCCGTGGAGCTGGTGCCCGCCGTCCCGTCCTTCTGCGCCGCGGCGGCAAGGCTGAATCTGCCCCTTGCGGAATGGGACGAGCCGCTTCATGTAATTCCCGCCGTTCATAAGACCGACGCGCCGCTGGATCAGCCGGGGACTTATGTACTCATGAAATCCGCCAGCCACATGGCCGAGGTGAAAAAGCTCCTTCGGGACAGCGGACGGGACGTCGCGGCGGTGGAGAACTGCGGCATGGAGAACGAGAGGATCTACCGCTCTGCGGAGGAAATTCCGGACGACGCGGGGTATTTCTCTCTCATCATCGCAAAAGAACGCCATGCTTGAACTGGACCGCCTTACCAAGCGCTTCGGGAGCTTCACGGCGGTGGATGATCTCAGCCTGACGGTGGAAACCGGGGAATTTTTCGGGCTGCTCGGACCGAACGGCGCGGGGAAAACCACCACCATCAGCATGATCTCCACGGTCCTGCTCCCCACCTCCGGCGAGATCCGCATCGACGGCGTCCGGCTGGACCGCAAGGCCTCCCGCGAGAAGCGCAAGCTCAGCGTCATTACCCAGGAATACTCCATGCGGCAGGACATGACGATGGACGAGGTGATGGAGTATCAGGGTCGGCTGTACAATCTGCCCCGGAATACGATCCGGGAAAAGAGCGATGAACTGCTTGCCTTTGCAGGATTGACGGAGGTTCGGCACCGCACCGTCCGCCATCTTTCCGGCGGGATGAAGCGGAAGCTGATGATCTGCCGGGCCCTTTTAGTGGAGCCGGAGATTTTGCTGCTCGACGAGCCGACCGCGGGGATGGACGCCCTGTCCCGCCGCCAGATGTGGAATCTGCTGAGACAGGTGAACGGACAGAAGCGGACTATCATTTTGACGACGCACTATATCGAGGAAGCGGAGGCACTCTGCGGCAGAGTCGCGCTGATCAACAAGGGGAAGCTCCGGAAGCTCGACACCCCCGCCGCGCTCATCGAGGAACTCGGATCCTTCGCCGTGGACGAAACCGGGGAAAACGGCCTCGAAAGCCGGTATTTCGGGAGCCGGGAGGACGCCATTTCGTACCTCGCCGAAGCCAGGGACAAAGCCTCTCTGCGCAGAACCACCCTCGAGGACGTGTTCGTGGAATGCGCGGGGCGGAAGATCACACAGGGGTAGCTATGGGAATCATCACGGTTTTATGGGAGAAATGGGTGGAGTTCCGCCGGGATTTTTACAAGATCACCGTCGCGGCCATGATCTCCCCCCTCATGTACCTCCTCATCTTCGGAATGGGCATTCAGACCGCGTCCCACGGCGAGCCGTATCTGCACTTTCTCATCCCCGGCGTCGTGTCCATGGCGACCATGACGGGGAGCTTCGGCGCGATCGCCCAGAACATGAGCGTGCAGAGACTCTACGAAAAGGCCCTCGATCAGGTGATGGTCTCGCCCACGCCCCTCTGGCAGTTCATCGCGGGACAGATCCTTGGGGGCAGTCTCCGCGGGCTTTACGCGGGCGGCGTGATCCTGCTTCTGACCTTCCCGATCCGAACCGATCTCACCTTCAAGGGGTCTCGATCCTGATCCTGTTTTTGAACGGCATGGTGTTCTCGACGATCGCCCTGACGCTTTCCTTCCTTGCGAAGAGCTACACGGACGCGCCGCGCTGATCCTCTGTGTTCTCTTTGCCGGATGCTCCGGCGGAGGGGAGAGGGGTAAAACCGGATCGGCGGGAGGGAACACGGACACCCTTCCGGCGGTTCATACCTGCGACATCGAGGACGGGACCTACCCCGTCGACGCGGATTCGTCCTCTCCGTTTTTCCGAATCCGGGAAGCCGAACTGACGGTTTCCGGAGACGAAATGACCGTGCGGTTTATCATCCCGTCGAAGAGCTATCTCCGCGTCTATCCCGGAACCGGAGCCGACGCCGCGGACTGGATCGAAGCGGAAGAGGACGGAGGATTCACAGCCTTTACCATCCCCCTGACCGCGCTCAACCGCAAAACGGACTGCGCGGCGTACAGCAAAAAGCGCAAACGCTGGTACGACCGGAAGCTGACGTTTTACGCGGACTCCCTTCCGGAGGGTGTCGTATCGGACACGCTGACGGTCTTTCCCGAAGCGGAGCCGTCGCCCCCCGTGATAGCGGTCCATGATCTGCCCGACATTTCCGCAGTCCCCGCCGAACCGGTTTCCGTCAGCCTCGAGGACGGGGAATACTCCGTCGAGGTCGCCATGACGGGAGGCAGCGGACGCGCGAATGTCAGCTCCCCGACCTACCTCGTCGTCCGGGAGGGCAAGGCGTACCCCCGGCTGATCTGGAGCAGCGCGTATTACGACTGGATGCTCCTCGGGGACAAAACCTTCACCAACGAAACCACGGACGGCGGGCTCTCGTCCTTTGAGATCCCGATCCCCATGCTGGACCGCCCGTTCCCGGTGATCGCGGACACCACCGCCATGGGAGAACCCGTCGCCATCCGGTACGAGCTGACCTTCTACTCGGATTCCGTCGGGCCGAAAAGCCGGGTCCCTCAGGAGGCCGCGAAACGGGTGCTCGCGCTGGCGGCGGTCATCATCGTCGGGGGCGGCGCGCTTCACCTTATCATGCAAAAGAAAAAGGAAAAATAACACGGGGGACATATCATGAAACGACTTCTCAGGCTTATCGCAGTCTCACTTGCCCTGCTCATTCTCTGCGGGATCGCCGCGGTCTGCACCCTGACGAACGAGCTGGACGTGCTGTCTTTGGGAGACGACACCGCCCACGCGCTGGGACTTCGGGTTTCGCGGACGAGAAACGGGATGCTGACCCTTGCGGCCCTCCTGGCGGGGGCGTCCGTCAGCTTTGCCGGGATCCTCGGTTTCGTCGGGCTGATCGTGCCGCACATCGCACGGCGGATCATCGGGAACGAGAGCGGGCGGCTCATTCCCTTCTGCGCCCTTCTGGGAGCGGGATTCACAGCGATCTGCGACCTCGCGGCCCGGATGATCTTCGCCCCCTACGAGCTGCCGGCGGGGATCCTCATGAGCTTTCTCGGCGGACCGTTCTTTATCTGGCTGCTCGTCAGAAGAAAGGAGCGTCAGCCGTGATCACAGTCAAAGGACGCGTCGCCTCCTATCGATAACGGCTATACACTCTATGTGAACGGCATCGCACTGACCGGCACATCCCCCGAAAACACCGGGAGCGCAGAGCAGGTAACTCCCTCCGATGAAAATGCAGTCGAAACGTCGACCACCTTCTCCGACGTGCCCGAGGCGGCATGGTATTACGAATACGTCACCGCGCTGACGAAGGACGGCGTGATCAACGGCATGGGCGACGGGACCTTCGCGCCGGACGGAACGCTCACCTGGGCGCAGGCGATGAAACTTCTCCTGTGCGCGCACGGCGATCTCTCCGACGTGACCGGGGACGCATGGGCGGATACCGCCATGAGCAAGGCCGCGCAGCTCGGTTTATGTGAATCGGTGCAGGACGGCAGTGAAGAGATCACCCGCCTCGACTTCTGCAAAGCGGCGGCGAGGCTCTTCGGCCTCATATATGACGGAACCGGGAACGCCTTCACCGACTGCGACGACTCCGCAGTTCTCGCACTGGCGAATGCGGGCGTCATCAACGGTTATCCCGACAGCTCCTTCGGCCCGGCGAAAGCCCTAACCCGGGCAGAGATTTCGAAGATCATTTACCTGCTCACAGAACCGGCATGATCCGGCCGCAGAGTCCGGCAGACGGTGTGTCGGGCTGAAAACAGGCTAATGCTAATTCCACTCAAAACCATTTCAAAATGATTTTGAGTGATCCTGAAAGTCAGAATGACTTTCAGGGCATTCTAAATCATAGATTTAGAACGGAATTTGTATAAATCGAGCGTCAGGGTAAGCAAAAGAACAGAACGACCGGACAGAGCACAAGCCGCAGAATCCCCCGCCGGGTGGAGCAGCGGGGGATCCTTTGTTATCTCAGACAAACAGCACGGCAATGTGATCCTGCCCCGACTTTTTTTCATAAAATTGCGGATCCACCCTTGACAACGGCCTGAAAAGAGCGTATGATATTAGCGTTAGCTAACCGCATACGCGCCGGACAGGACTTCGCACAAGGAGGCATCCCATGCCGCGGGACAAAACAGCCAGTCACGGAAAAATCATGGCCGCCGCCCGGGAGGAGTTCTTGGAGCAGGGCTTCGAGGGGGCGTCCATGCGGGCTATCGGCGAGCGGTGCGGGATGACGGCGGCGGGGATCTACCGGCATTGCCGGGACAAGGCGGATCTCTTCGATCAGCTGGTCTCTCCGGCGGCAGAGCGGCTCGAAACATGGCTGGACGATCACGCGGCGCGCTATGCGGAAGCGGTCAGGCGGGACGGACACATACAGTGGCGCGACTCCGAGATCGACATGATGAAGGAAATCGTCTATCCGAACATGGGGGATTATCACCTTCTCACGGCGAAATCGCAGGGGACGAAATACGAGACCTTCCTCCACGATCTGACCGAACGCTCCCAGAACCAGCTGCTCCGGTACGTCTCCATGCTCCGGGCGCGGGGGATTGACGCGTGGGACATCGACCCGAAGGAGCTGCACCTGCTTCTCACGGCCTATACCGCCGCCCTGTTCGAGCCCGTGATCCACAACTACCGCTATGAGGACGCCCTCCGCTGCCTCTCGACGGTCGAAGCTTTCTTCCTCCCGGGCTGGAAACAGCTCATGGGGTTCTGAACCATTATTGCTCCGCTGACAAACAGAATGCTGTCGGAATTGGTATCCTTTGGCTGAAAGCCAAGCCGATCAAGGGCTCCGGCAGTTGTACGTTTGAAAACCAACGTTAAGTTTGCTGTCTCAGCAATGGATCATACGCCTGTCTTCTTTACGAGGACGGGCGATTGGTTTTTGACGGGGTTAGCTAACGCAAACTGCTGCTTGTTAACGAACAAAAACGCAAGGAGGTTTGTTTATGAACGAAAAGCCGAAAACGTCCGCTTCTTCGTCCCAGACTCCGGCCACGCAGCCGCAGTCGCCGATCGCGTGGGTTCTGGGACAGACGGGCAGGCACGGGGGACAATACGTCCTCGCGGTGATTCTCGCCGTGATCGGCGTCGCCTTCTCTCTCACCCCGTATTTTGCCATGATCGGCATCGTGCGGGGTCTGATGGAGGGGGAGCGGGACCTGTCCTTCTATCTGCTCCGATGCCTCGCCGCCGCGCTCTTCTGGGCCGGACGGGTACTCTTCCACGCCCTCAGCACCGCGACAAGCCACAGGGCGACCTTCGCGGTTCTCGGCGAGATCCGGAAGCGGTGCACGGAAAAGCTGACCCGGATGCCCCTCGGAGCGGTGCTGGCCGAAAGCTCGGGCGCGCTGAAAAACACCCTGATCGAGCGGATCGACTCCATCGAGACGACCCTTGCCCACATCGTGCCGGAGTTCACGGCAAACCTGCTCCTGCCCGTGTCCATCCTTGTCTATATCTTCACCGTGGACTGGCGGATGGGGCTGGCGTCCCTTGCGACCGTTCCCCTCGGGATGTTCTGCTATATCTTCATGATGGCGACGAGCGGGCGGTTCTACGCGCACACGGTGGAGGCGACGAAAGCCCTGAACGACACGGCGGTCGAATACATCGGCGGGATCCAGGTCATCAAGGTCTTCGGCAAGACGAAAAGCTCCTACGACCGGTTCGTGAAGGACGCCCATGAAGCCGCGCACAGCTTCATCGACTGGATGCGGGCGAGCATGATCCCCTTCACCTTCGCCATGGTCCTGATGCCGGCGACGCTCCTTTCGGTCCTGCCCATCGGCGGGCTGCTCGTGAAGAACGGGAGTCTAGAGCCGGAGAGCTTCGTCACGGTCATCATCCTCTCCGTGGGACTGATCACGCCCCTCATCACCCTCATGAGCTATTCGGACGATATCCGCACCATGGGGACGATCTTCGGCGAGGTCCGCGCGATCCTCGAGGCCCCGGAAATGGAGCGGCCCGCAGAAGGCGAAGGACTGACTCCCCGGGACAACAGCCTCACCCTCCGGGACGTGCGGTTTTCCTACAAGGACAAGGAAGTCCTCCACGGGATCTCGATGGACATTCCCGAGGGATCCTTCGTCGCGCTGGTCGGCCCGTCCGGGAGCGGAAAGAGCACGATCGCCCGGCTGATCGCGTCTCTCTGGGACGTGGATTCCGGGTCGATCTCCCTCGGCGGCGCAGATCTGAGAAAGATCCCCGAGGAGGTGTACGCCGACCGTGTGGCCTTTGTCTCGCAGGAGAACTACCTCTTCAACACAACAGTCCGGGAGAATATCCGGCTCGGACGCGCAGGCGCCACGGACGAGGAGGTGGAAAAGGCGGCGAAAGCCAGCGGATGCCACGACTTCATCATGGGACTGGAGCACGGATACGACACCGTGGTCGGCTCCTCCGGCGGGCATCTCTCGGGCGGCGAGCGTCAGCGGATCTCCATCGCCCGGGCCATGCTCAAAGCCGCGCCCATCGTGATCCTCGACGAAGCGACGGCCTACACGGATCCGGAAAACGAGGCGGTGATCCAGCGCTCCGTCTCCCGGCTGACCAGAGGAAAGACCCTGATCGTCATTGCCCACCGGCTGTCCACCGTCACCGACGCGGACAGAATCTACGTCGTGAAGGACGGGGGGATCGACGACTGCGGCACCCACGAAGAACTGCTTGCCCGCCGCGGCCTATACGCGGAGATGTGGGCGGCGCACATGGAGGTGAAGGACCATGCTTAAGACCATCCGAAAATTCTTTGCCTTCTGCGGGGAGGAAAACCGGAAGAAGTTCGTCGCTTCCGTCTGGCTCGGGGTGATCGAAGCCCTCTTCGGCGCCCTGAAGATCCCCGCTGTTGCCGTCATGGTAAAGGCGCTTCTCTCGGGATCCGTGGAAACGCGGGACATTCTTCTCTCCTTCGGGATCATGCTGCTCAGCGTGGTCGGCTCGGGACTGGTCAAGGCAAAGGCAACCATGCTCCAGACCGAGGCGGGATATGACACCTGTGCGGGAAAGCGGATCGAGATCGCGGAGCACATGCGGTATCTGCCCATGGGGTATTTCAACAAAAACAGCCTCGGGCAGATCGCCTCCGTCACAACCAACGTGATGGAGAACCTCGAAAACGTGGCGACCCGCGTGGTGATGCTGGTCTGCGAGGGACTATTGACCACCGCGCTCATCGTTGTGATGCTCTTCTTCTTCGACTGGAGGATCGCCCTGATCCTCTCGGCCGGATTCGCGCTCTTCCTCGCCGCAAACGCGAGACTGCAGAAAGCCGCCGGAAAGATGGCGGGCCAGAAGATCGACGCCGACGAACGCCTGGTGGAGAAGGTCCTTGAATATCTCCAGGGCATGGCGGAGGTCAAGGCCTACCGTCTGAGGGGAAAAAAGAGCGGGGAGCTGAACGCCGCCATTGCGCAGAACGTGAAGACCAACACGGACATGGAGATGCTCCTGATCCCCCGGATGTCGGCCCAGACGCTCATCGCCAAGCTCACGGGCGTCGCCATGGCCGCCTGCTCCTGCGCATTCTTCTGCGCCGGGTCGATGGACGCGCTGACGGCGGTGGTCATGACGGTCTCCGCGTTCATCATCTACGCGAGTCTCGAGACGGCGGGTCAGTACTCCGCCCTATTGAGGGTGGTGGACGTGAGCGTGGACCGGGCGCAGGCCATCCTCGACACGCCCCAGATGGAACTGGACGGCGAGGACCTCGAACCCGAAACCCGGGACATCGCGGCGGAAGATCTGGAATTCTCCTATGACAGGCGGAAGATCCTCGACGGCGTGACGCTCGAGATCCCCGAGAAGACGACCACGGCCATCGTCGGCCCGTCCGGGGGAGGCAAGACCACGCTCGTGAATCTGCTTGCCCGGTTCTGGGACGCGGATGCGGGCAGGGTGACCCTCGGCGGACGGAACGTGCGGGACTACGACATGGACGCCTTGATGAAGAATTTCAGCTTCGTCTTCCAGAACGTCTATCTCTTCCACGATACCATCGCCGACAACATCCGCTTCGGCAACCCGGACGCGCCGATGGAGGACGTGATCGCGGCGGCGAAAAAAGCCTGCTGTCACGACTTTATCTCCGCGCTCCCGGACGGCTACAACACGGTCGTGGGCGAGGGCGGCGCTTCCCTGTCCGGCGGCGAGCGGCAGCGGATCTCCATCGCCCGGGCCATGATGAAGGACGCCCCGGTGATCTTCCTCGACGAGGCGACGGCGAATGTGGATCCGGAGAACGAAAACGAGCTCTCCCGCGCCATCGAAGCCCTGACCCGGGAAAAGACCGTCGTCATGATCGCGCACCGGCTGAAAACCGTCTCCCACGCCGATCAGATCCTCGTGGTGGACCGCGGGAAAATCGTACAGCGGGGGACCCACGAAGAGCTCATGCGCGAGGACGGCATTTACAAAACCTTCGTCAGCGAGCGGACGGAAGCCGCCGGCTGGAAGGTCAAGGCATAAATGCGAACAACCAACGGAGGAATATCATGAATCAGAACGAAACAAAACTCAGGGGCCGTGATCTCATCAACGTCGGAATCTATGCGGCGATCTACTTTGTCATCCTCATGGCGGTGGCGATGCTCGGGATGATCCCGATCTTTCTGCCGCTCCTCTCCGTCCTCGTCCCCATTCTCGGGGGCATCCCCTTCATGCTCTTTCTCACGAAGGTGAAAAAGCCCGGCATGGTCTTCATCATGGCGATGATCATGGGGATCATGATGCTCCTCACCGGCATGGGGCCCTGGCCGCTTCTGACCTGCGCCGTCGCCGGAGCGCTCGCCGAGCTGTGCCTGAAGAGCGGGAACTACCGCAGCGCAAAGAAATCCGTCCTTGCCTACGGACTCTTTTCCCTCTGGATCTTCGGCAACTACCTGCCGCTCTTCACGGATTACGAGGGCTATTTCGCCCAGCGCGAGAGCTACGGACAAGCATATATCGACGCCGTTTCGAAGCTCATGCCCCTCTGGATGGCTCCGGTGCTGCTCGCCGCCTGCTTTGTCTGCGGGATCCTCGGCGGACTGCTGGGCCGGGCGCTTCTCAAAAAGCACTTCGAAAAGGCCGGGATCGCATGAGCGCACAGAACGCTTATTCATCGAAGGCGGCGCAGGATGAACGGCGGAGCTTTCTCGATCCCAGAACAAAGCTGGCGCTGACGGCGACGCTGGCCCTGTTTGTCCTCGGCAGCCTCGGCGGGGAGAGAATGGAGCCCGTGAAAACCGTCCTCTCCGCCCTGCCGTTTCTGCTGCTCCTCGTTGAACGCGAATGGAAACGGTTTTTCCGGGGATGCCTCATGCTCGGGATCGGGTACGGGCTGCTCGCCCTGATGCCGCATCTGCCCCGCGCTCTCGGCTTTTTCGCCCTGATGTGCGGCGGGATCCTGACCCGGTTCGTCGTGACGGTGGTGATGGGGGAATACCTCGTCGCCTCCACCTCCGTCAGCGAGTTCATCTCCGGGATGGAGAGGCTTAGAATGCCCGCCGCCGTCACGATCCCCATGTCCGTGATGTTCCGCCTGTTTCCGACCATCGGCGCGGAGTGGAAGTCGATCCGGCGGGCCATGGGGATGCGGGGGATCGCATTCGGCGGAGGCCGGGCCGGGGAGATGCTCGAATACCGGCTGGTCCCCATGATGACTTCCTCGGTCCGGATCGGGGAGGAGCTTTCGGCGTCCGCCCTGACCCGGGGGCTCGGCGGACCGGTAAAACGGACCAATATCTGCAAGATCGGCTTCCGCGCGCAGGACTGGATCCTCTTGGGCTTGTGTCTTGCGGTGTTCGCTCTCTGGATCCTCGGACTGTTCGGATTGGGGGTGAGCGTATGATCGAACTGAAAAAAGTGAGCTTCCGGTACGGCTCCGACTCTGGATCCGAATCCGGATCGGAGGACGGGAGAGCGCAGAAGGAAGCCTCTCTCACGGATGTCAGCCTTTCGGTGCGGGACGGGGAATTCATCCTTCTCACCGGCCCCTCAGGATGCGGGAAAACCACCGTCCTGCGCCTTATCAACGGTCTGATCCCGCAGTTTTATCCGGGAGAGGTGACGGGGGAGATCCGCATCGACGGAGAGAACACGGCGGGGCGGGAGCTGTACGATCTCGCTCCGGCCGTCGGAACGGTGTTCCAGAATCCCCGGACGCAGTTTTACAACGTGGACACGACCGGTGAGCTGGCCTTCGGATGCGAAAACCGCGGTATGCCGGAGGAGGAGATCTATTCCCGTATCGATGCGACGGTCTCCCGGTTCCGGATCGAATCTTTGATGGATCGGAGCATTTTCAGGCTCTCCGACGGGGAAAAGCAGAAGATCGCCTGCGCTTCGGTGGACGTGTCCGGCCCCGGGATCATTCTGCTCGACGAGCCCTCCGCCAACCTCGACCACGGCGCGACACTCGCCCTCCGGGAAATGATCCTCCGCTGGCGGGCCGAGGGAAAGACGATCGTCGCCGCGGAGCACCGGATCGCGTACCTCTGGGATCTGATCGACCGGGCAGTGATCCTCAGAGACGGGCGGATCGTAAAAGAACTGTCCGGCGCCGAGTGTGACGGGATCACGGAGGGGGAGCTCACAGCGCTGGGCCTGCGTTCCCGAACGATGGAGGATCCGGCGGACATCCCGCTGCCCTCCTTCCGGGACGGGGACGAGCCGATCCTGCTCCGGGACCTGCGCTTCGCTTATCCGGGGACGAAAAAGGCCGTCGTGGGAATCCGGGAGATGAAGCTCGCGGCGGGGGAGATCACGGCAGTCGTCGGACAGAACGGCGCGGGAAAGACCACCTTTCTGAACTGTCTCTGCGGACTGGAAGGACGGTGCGGCGGAACGCTGGAAATGAAGGGGAAACGGTACGACCGGCGGGCGCGTCGGAAGCTCTGCTTCATGGTGATGCAGGACACGGGGAATCAGCTCTTCACGGAAAGCGCGCTCGACGAGGTGCTCATCAGCCTGCCGAAGGAGGAGCCCGAACCGGAGAAACGCGCAAAGGAGCTTTTAGCCCTGCTCGATCTCGGGGATTTTGCCCCTCGCCATCCCCAGAGCCTGTCGGGCGGACAGAAGCAGCGGCTTGCCATCGCCTGCGCTCTGGCGTCGGGGCGGAAGATCCTTCTCTTCGACGAGCCGACAAGCGGTCTGGATCACGGGCACATGAAGGAGACCGCCGCCTTGTTTGAAAAGCTCCGGAACATGGGAACCACCCTCCTCGTCGTCACCCATGACAGCGAACTGATCCGCGCCTGCTGTACGAGGAAGACCGTCGTCAGCAAATACGAACCGGGCGCAGGATATCCGGGAGACGGACGGCGGGGCAAAGGATGAGAAGAGCGTAAGATGGTGCCGATCATCGGCAATCTCCACTTTCTGCTCCTGATGCTTCTGCTTATGATCCCCATGGCCAATCTCGGTATGTGTGTTGCGGAGAAAACGATGAAAAAGCAGTCGGCACTTTTAGGAGAATTGTGAGACAGGCACACTGATCGAACACTGAGGGCAGTATGAATACGATCGGAATCAACCACAATCTGGATCGGACAAGGATCAAAAATCTCCTGAGCATCGGTCTGTTTGCCTCGATCCTCACGGGGATCGGCGACTTCCTGCTCGGTTATGCGGAGCAGCTTCCGGCAGCCACCATATCAGAAAATGGTACAGAAGATTCACCATCCTCCATAATCCTTTTTCAGCAGCGCTGGAAGAATCTCGCCGCAGTTCTTTCCCGCAGACGTCTCACACAACCCCGTTCACCGTCAGCCCCGCGAGAAACGCGAAGAGCATCACGAACGCGAGATAGAGCAGAAACCGCTTCACGCCGAAGACGATTTTCAGGGCGCCGAGGTTGGTGATCTTCGTAGCCGGGCCGGTGATCATGAAGGCAGCCGCGGAGCCGAGGCTCATTCCGTCCGCAAGCCACCCCTGGATCAAGGGGATCGTTCCGCCGCCGCAGGCATAAAGGGGCACGCCGACCGTCGCAGCCATGAGCACGCCCCACGCCTCGTTCCCGCCGAAGACCTTCGTCATAAGCGTCTCGGGTACATATCGCTGAAATAAAGCCGAGAGCGCGACGCCCAAGAGAAACATGGGTCCGGTCGCTTTGATATTCCTTCCGATGTTTTTCGAGAGACGGATCAGGACGTTCGGATGCGTGTCCCGGGACTTCGGCTCGTCAAATCCGGTGAAATCGAAGAAATCCCGGTCCCGGTAAAAGAAGCGCACCAAAAGCCCAGCCGCGATCCCGCACAGAAAGCAGGAGACGATCCGCACGGTCAGCGCCGCCGGGCCGAGCGCCGCCGAGTAGACGATCAGCTGAGGATTGAGCAGAATCGACGTCATCATGAACGCCGCAAGCCAGTCGTCCCGCAGCCCGCTTCTTGAAACCGACGCCGCGAGAGGGATCGTCCCGTACATGCAGAGGGGGGACGCGATCCCGAGAAGGGAGGCCGGAACCAGACCGAGGATCCCGAACCGCGACCCGCTCATCTTCCGCAGCAGCCCGTGGATCTTGTCTTTCAGAAAGACCGACACGCAGGACCCGAGCGCGATCCCGAGGACCCAGTAGAGAAAGATCTGCCTCAGCTGCAAATCAAAGTAGTACCACAGGTACACGGCCTCCCGGCGCAGAACGGCAAAAATCTCACTCATCGATGTTCAAAAGACGGTAGGTCCGCGAGCCGAGGCCGATCTCCTCCGCGTGCTCCAGCGTGTGAAGGCCGTTCTGCCGCTCGATCCGCTTGACAAGCGACGCGCTGTCCGGGGCCTGATACACCAGATCGATGCACGCCTGATCGAGAGCGACGGGGTCGGCGGACGCTAAAATCCCGATGTCGTGCATGTCCGGCTCGGCGGGGTTGCCGTCGCAGTCGCAGTCCACGGAGAGGCGGTTCATCACGTTGATATAGACGATGTGCTCCGCACCGACGTGATCCCGCACGCCCGTCACCATCTCCCCGAGGGCTTCGAGCCACGCGTCCTGATCGCCGTACCAGATGCTCCCCTTGGTTTTTGTCCCGGCGGTGTGGACGTAGACCTTCCCGGAGGGCGAAGACATGCCGATCGCCACGTTCTTGATCGCTCCGCCGAAGCCCGCCATGGCGTGTCCCTTGAAGTGGGAGAGGATGAGCCAGTCCGTGTAGTTCTCCGCGTGACTGCCGACGATGGAGCGGGTCAGGCGTGTTCCTCCCGTCACGGGCCACTCGACCTCGCCCTCCTCGTCCAGAAGATCAAAGTCCGCGATGTCAAAAAAACCGTGATCTGCCGCGACTTGTCTGTGCATGGCGGAGCTGGCGCGGGATCCGCCGTAGGCCGTGTTGCACTCGACGATGGTTCCGTCCACCTTCCGGACCAGATCCCCGATCAGTTCCGGGCGGAGGTAGTTGCTGGCGGGCGGCTCTCCGGTGGAAATCTTCACGGCGACCTTGCCGGAAGGTTCCCATCCGAGCTGCTCATAGATCCGCACAAGACCTTCCGCGGATATGTCGGAGGTGAAATAGACGACGGGGGCGTCTTCGCTGTCCGTCTCATTGGTCTGCTGCCCAGAAGTCTGCGAAGAGGCTTCCTGCCCCTGTACCGCGGACGGGTTCGACGCGTTCCCGGTCTCGTTGTCCGATACGGTTCCTGTCGTTTTTCCCGCGCATCCGGCGAGGACCAGCGCGAGGCCGAGGGTCAGCATCCGTGCGAAGCGGTTGGTCTTTTTCATTTTGTCCTCACTTTTTCTCAGTGTCGTTTTGATCCTTCGGAACAGCCGTGTTGTGCGGCTGTTTTTGTTTCTTCCCATCCTTTTTGCCCCCCTTCGTGAGCGACGCGCAGCAGGTCCCGAGGAAGGCGAAGGCAAGGAGCATCGTGAAATTCTCCGCGCTGACCGCCGGGGCGGATTTGCCGTAGTCGAAGAACGCGAAGGGCGAGCGGAAGAAGAGATAGCCCGGGATCCCGTTCTTCAAAAACAGCATGAATCCGAAACCCGCGATCAGGGCGAAGACTGCCGAGAGGATCGCTTTCACCGTTTTGTTCAGCTTCCATCCTGCGGTTATTGCCGGGACGTGCAGTCCGAGGTGGAACCCCATGAGCACGAACGACCAGTAGGACATGGAGAGATGGAACCGCCTCGCAAACGACACGGGCAGGATCCCGTAGAGGAACGGCACCGCCTTCGAACTCATCGACATGCCGCAGACCGCTGTCAGGACGATGGAAACGAACAGAAGCGCGTTCACCGCCGTCGAGACGGTCCGGTACGCGCCGTACTTCCCCTTGAAGAGGGACGCGGACCACTTGCGGTTGAGGATGTGATGGACGATCAGAAGGACCGTCATCCCGATCCCGCACCACTCGTGGAGGGTTTCGCTCGTGACCTGATACGCCATGAGGCAGAGAAGAAGGACGGTCATGCACACATCGACCGCCTTTTTTACGATCCTCATCCGGTTTGTCCGCATTGTTCCGTCTTCCTCTTATTCCATATTCAGTTCAGTCCTTCGATCCACGACCGGAGATCGGCTTCCGACACGCTCCCCGAAAACCGCTTGCCGTCCAGCCAGTTCCCGCTTCCGGCGCGCTCGGCGAGGTTCTGCCCGCTCCGGCCGATGCCGCTGGACGCAGAGGTGCAGAAGGGGATCACGGTGATACCGTCAAAGTCACAGCTCTCGACGAAGGTGTCCATGATCCGCGGTTCCTCGCCCCACCAGATGGGGAAGCCGACGTAGATCTTCGTGTATCCGTCGAGATCCACGGGATCGCTTCCGATCGCCGGGCGGGCGTTTTTGTCGTTCTGCTCCTTCGTGGACCGGCTGCTCGAATCGTTCCAGTTGAGGTCCGCCGAGGAGTAGGGCTCCGCCGCCGTGATCTCATAGAGATCCGCTCCCTCGATGGCCGCGATCTTTTCGGCGACGCCTTCGGTCGTTCCGGTGGCGGAGAAATAGGCGACGAGGATGGAGCCGGATTGTGCCGTGTCATCGTTGTCACCGGCAGGTTCGCCCGCAGCTTCTCCCGCAGGTTCCTCCCCGGTCCCCGCCGTGTTCACCGGACTGCCCGCCGACTGTGCAGCAGGTTCGGAATCCGAGGTTCCGCAGGCGGTGAGGCCGGGTAAGAGAAGCAGGGCGGCCAGCGTCAAAAGGGCGATGGATCTGAGGATTCTGTTTTTCATTTTCGTTTTCCTTTATTTCAGTTTGCCGTAGTCTTCGCCGGACACAGCCTCGCGCCATTCCGTGCCGGTTTCCTCCCCGGCGACCTCGACGGCGAGGTGGGAGAACCATGAGTCAGGCGCGGCTCCGTGCCAGTGTTTGACCTCGGGCGGGATGTTCACCACGGTTCCGGGCGTCATTTCGACGGGTTCCCTGCCCCACTCCTGATAATAGCCCCGGCCGCCTACGCAGATCAGCATCTGTCCGCCGCCGCTCTTCGCGTGGTGGATGTGCCAGTTGTTGCGGCATCCGGGCTCGAAGGTCACGTTAAAGACCGGGACCTGCTCCGTCGACACGGGCGCGAGGTAGCTCTGCCCGACGAAGAACTGCCCATACGGATTCGGCTCGCCGATCGGGAAGAAGATCGTGTTCTGATAACGGTCTTTCTCCGTCATCGCGGGTACCTCCTCGTTCCAGACCTCCTTTGCCAGACGGAACACCGCCCAGCCCTTCGGCCAGCCGACATACATCGTCGCATGGGTGATGATCGCGGCGATCTCCTCCTTTGTCACGCCGTGGGTCTTCGCGTTCTGCAGATGGTAGGCGAGCGAGGAGTCCGTGATCCCGGACGCCATCAGCGACACCACCGTGACGATGCACTTTGTCTTCACGTCGATGGCTTCTTCGTTCCACACCTCGCCGAAGAGCACGTCGTCGTTGAGGTGCGCGAACATCGGCGCGAAGTCTCCGAGCTGGGTTCTGCCCGCTGTCTGTACGATCTTTTCTTTCATTTTCCTTCTCCGATCTTCTGACCCCCGGTGGACCAGACGTGTTTTTCCTTTGCCGCCGCGGGTTTATTCTGCGCCATGACGCCCGCCAGCGAGTGCGGCACATAGGGCTCTTCCAGATAACGGATTTCCTCCGGCGTCAGCGTGAGGTCCGCCGCCTTCGCCGCGCCTTCGATGTGGTGCAGCTTCGTCGCGCCGACCACGGGCGAGGTGACCTTTGTCAGCAGCCAGGCGAGGGAGATCTCCGTCATGCTCACGCCGTGCTTTTCCGCAAGCTCCGCGACCCGGGCGATGATCACATTGTCCTGTTCTGCCGTGGCGTCGTACTTGAACTTCGCGTAGGCGTCCTCCTCGGCGCGCTTTGTACCGCCCTCCCCGGGGAGTCTCGACAGCCTGCCGGAGGCCAGGGCGCTGTACGGCGTGAGCGCGATGTTTTCCTCGTCACAGTAGGGAACCATTTCCCGCTCCTCCTCGCGGAAGATCAGGTTGTAGTGCCCCTGCACGGAGACGAACTGTGCCCAGCCTTCCTTTTCGGCAAGCGCGTTGGCCTTCGCGATCTGCCAGGCGAAGCAGTTGGAAATGCCGATGGCCCGGGCCTTGCCCGCCTTCACGACGCGGTTCAGGCCGTCCATGATCTCCTCGACCGGCGTCTGCCAGTCCCACATGTGATAGATGTACAGGTCCACATAGTCCATTCCGAGGTTTCTGAGGCTCGTGTCGATCATGTTCCCGATGTGCTGCTGACCGCTGACGCCGCCCGCGATCTCCTCCTGCGTCCGCGGAAGGAACTTCGTGGCGACGACCACCTCGTCGCGCTTCGCAAAGTCCCGCAGGGCCCGGCCCACATACTGCTCGCTGGTGCCGCTCTGATACGCGATGGCGGTATCGTAGAAATTGACGCCGAGCTCCAGCCCGCGCCGGATGATCTCCCGCGAATGCTCCTCGTCGAGGGTCCAGCTGTGCTGCCCCCGTCCGGAATCGCCGAATCCCATGCATCCCATGCAGATGCGGGACACGATCAGGTCGGAATTGCCGAGCTTTGTGTATTTCATTCCGCAGCCCCCTTCTGTGCGTTCATCTTCCCGCAGTCCCCAGCCTTATCCCCGGTCAGGAAGTATTCGTAGGTCGGGAACTCGAAGAGAACGGGCTTGAATGCGTGATAGTCGATCTTTCCCTTTTCGTTCAGCACAGCCTCGTCCGCGTAGGTCGCGGTGATTTTGCAGATGAAGTTGTCGAAGTGCTCGAGCTCGTAGTTGCCGTCCACGGAGCACTCGATGGAGACCTTCGCCTCGTCGATCAGCGGCGCGCCTCCCTCGCCCATGGTCCAGGCAAACGCTTCGGATTTGTCGGCCTTATGCCCCGAGACGGTTCCCATCCTGTCGGCCTCAGCCAGCCACGACGCGTCCACCACGTTCACGGAGAGCTTTCCACCCTCCCGGATGCCCCGGTTGATGTAGTGCGCGCCGACCAGAGACACCATCAGATGGCTGTGGGCCATGATCCCGGCGTGCGCGGCGAGGGTCCAGGTGGGCTTGCCGTCGACCATCGCGCCGACGACGACCACCGGGCAGGGATAGAGCGCGAGGGCCGCGCCGATGTTTTTCTTGCTCATTTTTCTGTATCTCCTATTATGATTTATGATTATGCATTTCCGAGCAGCCGGATCAGGCAGTTGTATGTGAGGTCATAGACGGTGGGATACGCGTAGTCCACGCCCGCCTCCCGCATCGCCGCCCTCTGCTTCTCCGTCACGGCGGCGTAGGGGTAGATGCCGAACATGAAGGGGAAGAAGAGATAGATAAAATTCTCGATGTCCTCCCCGGTCATTTCCGGGCGGAATTTCAAAAGCAGCGCCCGGACGAGCCGCATGGATCTGCCATAGGAGGATTTGAAGGCGGTGAGCATTTCCTGCCTGCTGTTCGCCTCCATGTCGTAGTTGTTCATGGACAGGAGTTTCAGAAGCTGTTCCCGCTTTGCGAGGGACTCGGCGACCGCGCGGGCCAGCTCTTCGGGGGAAAGTGCGTCGTGTCCCTCGAGGATCGCGGATAGATCCGCATTCCAGCGGTCGTATTCCCGGGCGAAGAGGGCGAGAAAGATCTCTTCCTTCGTCTCGAAATAGTTGTAGATCGTCGGCCGAGAAAAGGGGACCTCGTTCCCGATCTCCTTCAGGGTGATATCCTTGAAGCTCATGATCCCGTAGAGCTTTTCGCAGGCGTTCACGATCTCCTCGCGCCGCCCGGCGATCTGCTCGGGAGTGTTTTTGATCATCGTTCAGCCTCCGTGCAATGATGTTGACAGCATGTCAGCGAACATAGTATAGCATGATTCTGACACTATGTCAAGGTATCGGTGAGAAGTTTACGGAAAGTTCATCGTTCGGACCGCGCTGTCTGGTACAAAAAAACAAACCGGCCCTGTCGGTTTCCGGAAAGGCGTTCGATGCGTCCTACCGGCAGCACGAGAGCCAGGCTGCCTTTTTCCGCCGGTATGATCTTGATCATTTCAAGCTGACGATACCCTTTCCGCTTGAGGGGCTCCTTCTGCGATTTTACGATCTCGTCAGGAGCGGGATTTTGAAGACGGGAGAATGAGCGAAAAAGCATCGCGTTCGGAGATCCGTTTCCCTCAATACCCAAGTTCCCCCAGCCACTCGGCTACGTCCTCCCGCACGCTGTCCTGCCTGTTCTGACAGTTTTTCCCGCGGACGGCGAGGCCCTTGCCGATCTCCGCATCGGGACAGGCCACCGCGAGCTTTTTGTCGAATCCGGACAGTCTGGAACCCTCGTGCGTGGAGAAGGGAACGAGCGTCTTCCCGGCCAGGGCGTCTGCGTTGTTCTCGAAGAAGGTATAGCAGATCATCGGCCAGTCCCCCCACCAGACGGGCGCGCCGATGAAGATCGTGTCATATGCGGAGAGGTCGGGCACCTCTCCCGCGTACTCCGGACGGGCATCCTCGTTCTGCTCCCGCTTTGCCGTGTCGGTCAGCTCCGCGTAGGTCATGGGATAGTGGTCGTCCGCGGGGACAAGCTCGAAGAGATCCGCGCCGGTCTCATCCGCGATCATCTCCGCGACAATGGCGGTGTTGCCCTTGTCGATCACGCCGACGGTGTACTGCTCGCCCGTGCGGGAGAAACAGACGACAAGGGATCTGCCCTCCCCCGCGCTGTTGTCTTCCTGTTCCGCTTTGTTATCGGCGGACGGAGCGGCTTCGTTTGAAATATGCTCTTGTGCGGTCTGCTCCGGTTCGCTTCCCTGTCCGCACGCAGTCATGCAAAAGAGCAGACAGAAAGCCAGCGTGAGGCAGACGAGCTTTTTTCCGATTCTTTTCATACGATCCTCCGCTTTCAGATCAAGTCGTTCGCCGCGAGCCATTTCTTCACGGCTCCTTCGGAATTCGCCGCCTGACTGCCTGTGACGGGGAGGCCCTTTTTGAGGATTGCGCCGGGGGCGACTTTTTTGATGTCCCGCTCGCTCACGCCCATCCCGCTGCCTTCGTTGGTGCAGAGGGGCAGGATCGTCTTGCCGGAAAAGTCGAACGCTTCGAGGAAGGTCACAACCGCCATCGGCATGGTTCCCCAGTAGTTCGGGTAGGCGAGGATCACGGTGTCATACCCGGCGAGGCTTCCGGGCAGGGAGACCAGCTCGGGACGCGCGCCGGAGCGGAGGTCCTTTTTGGCTTCGTCGATGCAGGTCATGTACACCGGGGAATAGGGGTTCTTCATCTCGATCCTGAAGCTGTCGGCACCGGTGATTCTTTCAATGATCCCGCAGACGATCTCGGTGTTGCCGACCTTCACGAAACGCATCGCGCCGCCGAAATAGTTTTCGTCCGCTCTCGAGAAATAGGCGATCAAAGTCTTGCTCATGGTTTTTTCACTCCTGTTGTGTGATTTTTTCTGATTCCAGTATACGCCGGGGATCTTGAAAAATCAATCGAAATGCTGTATAATTGATTCAAAATCTAAATAGCTGGAGCGAAAACCATGACCACCAAGCAGATCGACTACTGTATTGAGTTGGCGCATACGCTCAATTTCAGCCGGGCGGCGGACAATCTCTACGTCAGCCAGCCGACCTTTTCTTATCAGATCCGCCTGCTCGAGGAGGAAATCGGGTTTTCCGTATTCGAACGCAGCGGCCGGGGCGCGTCTCTCACACCGGCAGGCGCGCAGTTTGTCACGTTTCTCACGGGGATGCGGGAGGACCTGAAGCGTGCGATCGAGCAGGGGCAGAATTTCAGCGCGGCCTACCGGGACTCGATCTCTCTCAGCCTGATGGTGCGGCAGGCGGTGACTTTCCTCCCGGAGGCCATGCGGATTTTCTCAAAGACCGCGCCGGAGGTGCAGATCACGCCGGTCTTTCAGTACGAGGGCGGCGTCGAAGCGTTTCTGAAAAACGAGGTCGATCTCCTGTTCGCTCTGCGGGAGCAGACGAAGCAGATCCCGGGGATCACGGTGTACGACCTCTTCGAGAGCCGGGTCTATCTGATCGCCGACCGGAACGACCCGCTCGCAAAGAAGGATCTCGTGCGGGAGGAAGACCTTTACGGTCGGACGCTGATGGTCGGAGGCGGATCCCCGGCGGCCCTCAGGACGGTCCAGCACCGGTTGATCGGCACGGGGAAACTCCGCTATTTCAACAGCCCGGACCACGATTCCACCCTCGTGAACGTGGCGGCGGGACGGGGGATCTGTCTCGCGCCCGGTTTCCTGAACGACCACAGCGGCCAGTTCGCGTGGATCCCCTTTGACTGTCCGGAGACTTTCTCCTGTGTCCTCGTCGGGCATCAGGCGGACAGAAGGCCGGGCGTCGCCGCGTTTGTCGGGATCTTGCAGAAGCTCTACCGGGAGGCCGTGGCGTTTCCATTGTGAGGCCGGATCCCCTCCACCCGTTCAATCGCCGAAATAAACCGCTTCACCGCCGGGGACGGATCGTTTGCGATCATCAGCCCATAGGGGACGGTGAATTCCCGCTCCATGTCGAGGGGGATCGTCACAAGGCCCGGGTGAATATCCGCGTAGACCGGCTGGGTGACGAGGATGTAGGTGGTCATCTCGCACAGAGTGAAGGTGTCCACGCCGTAGTAGGCCGATTCCGTGACCTTCACCGACGGATGTGCGGCGAGAAGCGTCTTCCGGAAGTCGTCCAGCTCCGCGGAAACGCCCTCCGGCGGCATGACGAGGGTTTCCCCGTCAAGGTCGTCCGCCGTGAGACGTGCTTTCCCCGCCAGACGGTGATTTCGTGCCACGGCGCAGCAGACGGGCGTGCGGGAGAGCTCGAGGAACCGGCAGGAATCCTTCCACGCCGAGGCATATATCCCCTCGAAGAGATCGAAATCCCGGCCCAGCTTCGAGAAGACGTTGTCCCGGCTGTCGTACTCCCGCATGGGGACGATCTCGATTTTCAGCTCCGGGCAGTATTCGCTGACTCGCGTCCAGAGGTCCGGCAGCATCCGGCATTTATAAAGAAGGCTCATCCCGATCCGCACGGCGGTGTCCCCGCTGTCCGCGATCCGGCGGGCCTTTTTCACGGCGTCGTCCGCGAGATGCAGAAGGGTCTTCGCGTCCTCGTACAGAGACCGCCCGGCAGGCGTCAGCTTCACGCCCCGGTTGGAGCGGTCGAACACCCGGAAACCGAGGGAATCCTCCAGAAGATTGATCTGCTGAACCACGGCGGGCGTGGAGATATACAGGGCATCCGCGGCTTTGCCAAAGCTCCCGGCGTCCGCGGTTTTCACGAAGGTTTCAAGCTGACGGCTGATCATGGAATCTCTCCTGCGTTAAGTTTTGACTTGACACTATGATAACATATTTGTTCTTCCCATGCAAGGGGAAATCTGTTAAAATAAGGGCGGAACGAAAAAATGAAATCAAAACACGGAGGTTCACCATGAATCAGACCTTTATCACCCTCAACGACGGGACGAAGATCCCGCAGTTCGGCCTCGGCGTCTATCAGGTCCCGGCGGGGGAGGAGACCGAAAAGGCCGTCCGGGAAGCCCTTGCGATGGGGGTGCGCCATATCGACACCGCCCACGCTTATCAGAACGAGCGGAGCGTGGGAAAAGCGGTCCGGGAAAGCGGCATTCCGCGGGAGGAGATCTGGATCACCACGAAGCTCTGGCCCAGCGAATACGGGGAGGGGAAGACCGCGGAGGCCATTGACAAAGCCCTCGCACGCCTCGGAACGGACTATATTGATCTGCTCCTGCTCCATCAGCAGTTCGGGGACTACCTCGGCGCATGGCGGGATATGGAAAAGGCCGTGGCCGCGGGAAAGGTCCGCTCCATCGGCATCAGCAACTTTGAATCCGAACGTCTGGAGGAGCTGTGCGAGGCGGCAGAGATCAAGCCGTCGGTATTGCAGGTGGAATGCCATCCGTACTATCAGCAGAACGCGCTGAAGGCCCGGATCGAGAAGTACGGCACGGTGATCGAGAGCTGGTACCCCATCGGCCACGGGGATCCGGGACTCATTTCCGAGCCGCTGTTCACCGAACTCGGAAAGAAATACGGCAAGACCAACGTGCAGATCATCCTCCGCTGGCACATCGAAGAGGGGACGATCCTCTTCCCCAAGACCACGAACCCCGTCCACATGAAGGAGAACTTCGACATTTTCGACTTCTCCCTGACGGAGGACGAGATGAACCGGATCCGTGACCTCGACTGCGGCAGGCGGTTCTTCAATATGTCCCTCGCCGATCAGGAGAAGTTCCTCGGCGGATGGGCTCCAGCAGATTGATGAAAAGAAAAGCAATCACGGTAGTTTTCTGCGCGGTCCTTCTGCTTTCCGCATCGTGCCGGGGACAGGAGGACGCGCCGGAAGCCGCTCGGATCGAGACGACGGACTGGGCGGAAGCTATGCCAACAGACACAGAAGAGCCACAGGAGAACGACGATATGAAGACCAAGACCTACACCTACCCCGATTTCCCGAACGTCACCGTCACGGGCCTCGACCCGGACAGCCTGAACGAAGAAGAAAACGCCGTCCTGTATGCGCAGGCGCGGTACTGCGAAGCCATGACGGAGGCGGACATCGACACCCTGCGTGCTCTGACGGACGAGGACAAGACCTACACCCACATGAGCGGGCTGACCCAAGACCGGGAGGAATACTTCGCCGACATCGCGGACGGGAGCCTGACATACTACGCCATCGGGATGGAGAATCCGGTCGTGTCAGTGTCGGTGGACGGGGACCGGGCGGAGGTGACCTACACCGCCGCGCTCAACGCCAACGCTTACGGGGCGCGGGGAACCTTCCGCATGAAGGGGACGCATATCTGGGAGAAGCGGGACGGGACGTGGATCTCCGTGGATCGGTAACAAAGGGGAGAAGAAATGAAGAAAAGAAAACTGCGGGATATCGAAGTCTCCGAGATTGGCATGGGCTGCATGGCGTTTTCGCACGGGTACGGGCAGATCCCGCCCGAGGAATACAGCGTAGAGGCGATCCGCGGGGCGTATGCGGCCGGATGCACCTTCTTCGACACGGCGGAGGTGTACAGTCCGAACCTCTCCGGCATCGGGCACAACGAGAAGATCGTAGGAAAAGCCCTCGAGGACGTGCGGAACGACGTGGTGCTCGCCACGAAGCTCTTTCTCCGCGTCCTCCCCGGGGCGGGCGTGTATCAGTCCGTCCGGCGGCACCTCACGGACTCCATGAAACGCCTGCGGACGGACCGGGTGGATCTTTACTACCTGCACCGCGTGGGGACGGTTCCCGTGGAGGACGTGGCGGAGGCGATGGGGCGGCTGATCGACGAGGGCCTGATCCGCGGTTGGGGCCTGTCCCAGGTGGATACGGACGTCATCGACCGGGCCCAGCGGGTGACGCCCCTCGCCGCCGTGCAGAATATCTATTCGATGGTGGAGCGGGATTCCGAGGCGCGGGTGATCCCCTACTGCATGGAGCACGGCATCGGCTTTGTGCCGTTCTCCCCCATCGCAAGCGGCCTGCTCTCCGGGAAGATCACCGCGGAGACGAAGTTCGAGAAGAACGACGACGTCCGCAACTGGGTCCCCCAGCTCTCCCGGGAGAACATCGCGGGGAACCAGCCCATCGTGGACCTTCTGCGGGACTTTGCGGAAAAGAAAAACGCAACACCCGCGCAGATCTCCCTTGCGTGGATGCTCCACAAATACCCGAACGTGGTCCCGATCCCCGGCTCGAAGAACAAGGGCCGGATCCTCGAGAACCTCGGGGCTGCGGAGGTGACGCTGACGGACGCGGAGTTCGCGGAGCTGGAAACCTCGCTGAACGGGCTGAAGGTGTACGGGCATCGGGGGCTTGGAGGATTCTGATGAGGTCCATGACGAAAACAAGGCCCCTCGGGAAGAGCGGGATCGAGGTCTCTGCCATCGGCTACGGCTGCATGGGGCAGACGCATTCCTACGGGATCGTGGAGCGGGAGGAGGATACACTGACAGAGCTGAAAATGAAAAGCCGGAGAACGCGGTCTGTGCTCTTCGGCTTTTATGCTTTTTACCGCGAGGGGCGGTGAAAATTTACAGGAAGACGCTGGATTATCCGGGCTTGATCCGCTATACTTGATTCAAACGCGATTCAGACGACGCGAACGGAGCGGCAAATCGGGATTGATTGGGAAGGTGAATATGGGTCTGCTTGATAAAATGATAAAAACATACAGAGGAGATCGGCGGTCAAGGGAAAAGATCAAAGCAGTGCAGAGGAAGCGGCTGCTGTCCCTTGTAAAATATGCCAGAGATCATAGTCCCTTTTATCGGAACTTGTATGCCGAAATCGGGAATGATTTTACGCTGACCGATCTTCCCCCCGTCAGCAAACCTGAACTGATGGCGCATTTTGATGATGTGCTGACGGATCGCCGCATCACGATGGCGCGGATAGACGACTTTACACAGGATCTTGATCATATCGGCAGAATGATCGACAACAAGTATCTGATCTTCAAAACATCAGGATCCACGGGTAATCCTGCGGTCGTGCTGTATGACAAGCAGAATATTGATGTTTCTTCCGCGGTTGCGGCCTTTCGGACATTCGCAAGGAAAGAGGATTTTCGGAAGTTTATGAACCACGGAAAGAAAACAGCCGGCGTATTTGCAGATTACGGCTTTTATCTTGCCTGTGGGATGTCCAGATATCTTCAGTTGAAAATGCCGCGTCAGAAGACAAAGATCACGGTCGATGTAAACGCGCCGGAATCGGATATTATAAAACAATTGAATGATTTTCAGCCTTCCATGTTAAGCGGTTATCCTTCCAATCTTGCCCTGCTTGCCGATTTTGAAGAACTCAGCATCCATCCCGATGTTGTGATCACAGGCGGCGAGCTTCTCACCGATGATGTCCGCCGAAAACTTGAGCGCAGGTTTGGCTGCTATGTGCAGACACATTATTCCTGTACGGAGGGCGGAGAGATCGCTTGTGAGTGCGAAGAAAAGCATCTGCATATCAACGAGGATTGGGTGATCGTTGAGCCGGTCGATTCCGAAAACAATCCGGTGCCGTATGGAGAGATGTCGGATAAGGTTCTCTTGACGAATCTGTCAAACTATATCCAGCCGTTCATACGCTACGAATTAACGGACAGAGTGATCGTTCACAACGAGAAATGCAAATGCGGCAGAAATACCCTGTGGCTGGAAATCGAAGGAAGAACCGACGATATTCTGGAATTTGAAAACGGCGTTCGCATCGCGCCGATGTCTTTATACAAGGTGTTGGAGGAAGTTAAATCCATACGCAGGTTCCAGCTTGTCCAGAGAGCGTCTGACAGGGTGGAGCTCAGAATCACATCGGATGATCCCGGGGAGGCTTTTGATCGTGCAAAGCGTGATTTGCGGGAATTCTTTGGCAGTAAAGGACTGAATGTGGAGATCGTTCCGTCCGACTTAACACCGCAGGCCGATAAGATCAGCGGCAAATTCAAACATATATACAGGGATTTTGAATGATGGTATTCTACAAAGAAATCGAAAGATAATCGTGCTTAGCAATTCCAATTTGCAGGAATATCGCTGAATCCGGATCCGACGAGGCGTCCGAAACGCGGGCGTTCGAAACGCGGGCGTCCGGAACGTGGGAAGGAAAAGCATGAATAAAAGCTATACCATAGAAAAAGAAACGCTGTTTATCCACGACTTCAAAGACCGGTTTGATGATTGGAGCAGCGGCGAATGGCGGGAGCGGATCACCGCGCTTGTCATATCATAAGCGTACTTCGGACGGAATCCGTGATTGAAATCCGCAAAACTCATCAGACAAGGTTCACAAAGGGCCTTGTCTTTTTTTGAAACATCCACCCCGATTTCCGGAGACGTTCACAAACCGACCCTTTGCCCGTCAGATTGACCCGGTATAATACGGCCATCAACCGAAAACAACCCCGGACACAGATCCGGCAGTGCAAGTGTGCACAGTGCAGAAGCACCGCGCAGACTGCGCAGAAAGGAACGGGCCATGAAGAACAACAACAAAAAGATCATCGTCAGCATTCTCGTGGGAGCGATGCTCCTCACCTCCGCCACCGCGGTTTCCGCCGCCTCGGTCTGGGGCAGCCGTTCCTCTTCCATGATGGGGACCGGCATGACTGAAACCTACGCCGCCAAGACAAACGCTCTCTCCTACAGCGACCTGACCGGCGGCATCGTCACCGCGGACGATCTCTTCTCGAAGAGGGATCTCAAACAGGAAGCCGACCTCAGCGAAGCCTCCTGTATTACCGTGGAGGACGGCCAGACCATCAGCATCACCGCCGAGGGCGTCTACGTCCTCACCGGGACCGCCGCGAACTGCACGGTAAAGATCGAGGCCGACAAGGAAGCCAAGGTCCAGCTCGTCCTCGACGGCGTGTCCATCGTAAACGACGACTTCCCGGCGATCTATGTTGTGTCCGCCGACAAGGTCTTCGTCACCACGACCGAGGGCAGCGAAAACACCCTCTCCGTCACCGGAACCTTCAAGGCGGACGGCGAAACGGGCACCGACGCCGTGATCTGGTCGAAGGAAGACCTCCTGCTGAACGGCAAGGGGACCCTCACCGTCACCTCCGCGAAGGGCAACGGCATCACCTCGAAGGATGATCTCAAAATCACCGGCGGCACCCTGAACGTCACCGCACTGCTCGACGCTCTCGAAGCCAACGACTCCATTGTGATTTATGACGGCAACATCACCGTCAGCTCGAAAAAGGACGGCCTGCACGCGGAGAACGACGAAGACGACTCCATCGGCTATATCTGGATCGGCGGCGGCACGCTGAACGTCACAGCCACCGACGACGCCATCCACGGCACTTCCTTCGTCCAGGTAGACGGGGGCACGATCACCGTCTCCGGCGCGGAAGGAATCGAGGGAACCTACATCCAGATCAACGGCGGCGAAATCACGGTGTACGGCACGGACGACGGCCTCAACGGGGCAAACAAAAGCTCTGCTTACGAAACCGCCGTTGAGATCGCGGGCGGCACACTGAACGTGACGGTCGGTCAGGGCGACACGGACGCCATCGACTCCAACGGCAACATCTATATGACAGGCGGCACCGTGAATATCACCGCCAGCGGCTCCTTCGACTACGACGGCACGGCGACCTACACGGGCGGTACGATCATCGTCAACGGCCAGACCGTGAACAGCATCACCAATTCGATGATGGGCGGTATGGGCAACATGCAGATGGGCGGACGGCACTGAACCGGCAGCCAGAAATTGACGAAGAAATATTGAGACGATCCGGTCGGATGAAGCTTATGGTATAATGAAAGACCGGACAGGATAACACATAAAGAAGACAAAACAGGTCAGAAACAGGCGGGCCCGCCTACTGAATATATCATGAAAAAAAGGAGTGAAACAGAATGAAGAAAAGAAGAACGCTCGCCCTCCTCATGGCAGGGATCCTGACGGCATCCGCGCTTTCGATCGGCGCATCGGCGGAAGACACGGAACCCGCGCCCCAGGCAGGGATCGCACAGGAGGAAACCGTCTCCGAGAAGAAAGCGAAGAAATCCGCCGAAAGCACATCCGAAGAAAGTACCGCCAAAGAGAAGAAGACAAAGAAATCCTCCGAAAGCACATCTGAAGACGGCACGGTCACGGAGAAAAAAGCGAAGAAGTCCGCCGACAGCTCGTCCGAATCCGGAACCGCAAAACGGAAGCCCGGCAAAAAAGGCTCGAAAACCGCTGAGCCGGAGGGCGCGATCGGAAAGGACGCCGCCAAGGAAGCCGCTCTCGCCGACGCAGGTACCCAAGCCGAAGGGCACGTCCGCGGACGGTATACCGAAAAGGACGGGGTGGGAATCTACAAGGTCACCTTCAAGGCGGGCGGTCAGCGGTACAAATACCGGATCGACGCCATGACCGGCGAAATCCTCGAAAAGAACGTGACGGAGATAACCGAATAAACCACACGGCCCCCGCGCTTCCGAACAGATCGGAACCCTGCGGGGGCTTCGTTATGGGATTGAATCGGCGCGGATGCGTCAGTACAGCTGGCAGATAAACGAAATCACCCCGTCCCGCCACACGGCCTCGATGCTCCCGCCGCAGTTCTCGCAGATGCTCTCGGCGATGCTGAGGCCGATCCCGTAGCCGCCCCGGTCGATGTTGTGAGATTCGTCCTGACGGTAAAACCGGTCGAAGAAGCGGGAGGTGTCCACGCCCTCCCCCTCGGCGTAGGAATTGGACACGGTCAGAAGCGCCCCCCGGCCCCGCTTGTTCTGCTCCAGCGCGATCCGGATAACGCCGCCGCGGAAGCCGTAAGCGGCATCGCGCCGACGCAGAGGGACAGCGAGAGAAGAAGGGAAAAAGCCGTACCGGGATTCTCTTCATGAGTTGCCTCCTGTCCTGTCGTTTTTCATGCTCATCCGATGAGGGTTGTCCGCCGGGGAGGCGATGCGGGGATCCGTCGATCAGATATTTGTATTCCCCGTTTCTTTTCCTTCCAGCCCGTCCAGAGCGCCCTTCATATAGGCCTTTGACAGCTCCGCCAGCTTTATGCCGAATTTGTCGGACACTTCCTCCAGAATATCGAACGGGATCGATACGGAGTCCTTCTCTTCATATAGACCCGCGTGTACGCCGAGGGAATAGATCTCGATTCTGATCGTCACGGGATCCAGTCCGTCGTCGTCCCAGATCCGCTTCAGCACCGTATTCCGGCGTGCCAGCAGGCGGTTGTACAAAAGCCGGATCCCCCAGCCGATCAGGTAAACCAGCACGAACAGGAGCAGGACGGACACATAGTAGGGCACGAACTCGTTCAGATGATAGTGGTCGTCCCAGTTCCCGGCAAGAATGACGTTGTAGTAATACAGACCGCCGTAAGCCGCCACCGGAATGATGGAGAGCAGGTTGTCGATCCGGTCCAGCGTATGCCCGGACTCGACCATGAAGAAGGACACAAGGATCATGAGCGGGCTGATGATGTGAAGGAAGAAATTCGCGCCGCCGAAGGCAACCACGGGATCGAACCAGCTGATGAACAGTACGGCGAAGACCATTGTCAGCGTGAGGCAGACCGTACCGGCATAGTGTATCCTCTGCAGCCATTTCGGGTACGTCAGCCGTTTCCTGCTCATGCCCTCCACCGCATAGGGAACGATCATCGTCGCCGCCAGCGCTGTGAGTATGTTTGAATCGATGGTGAACCACTTGAACATCTCCCGGACTTCCTTCAGCGTAACGCTGACGAAGGAATACCCGACGCCCCCGAGGGAAAACAGGATCGTGATCAGACACGCCGCAAAAGCAATCGTCGACCGCCATCGGAACAGGTTGACAAGATGGATTCGTTTTTTTTCGTTTCTTTTCATGTTTTTCATCGTTTCAATCTCTCAAAAACGGAAGAAAGGCGCCCGGCAAAAACGACCTTCGGTCATATATCGGATTCATTTTCACGGGAGAGCATCTCTGCGCGGCGTCAGGCGGCGGGCCGAAGCTGTTCTGCCGACGGCAGTTTCCGGACACCCGGCTTGTAGATCGTTTCAAACTCGTCCCGCATGGATACGGTTTCAAAGCCCAGTTCCCGACAGGTTTCGGCAAAGGAGGCCGCTTCCTCCGGATCGCCGAAATCCCGTTCCGTGTCGTCGCAGAGGAGCATGTACGCGCGTCCTCCGTGCTGAACGGCGTACTGCGCCATCGACACATCCCCGGAGCTGTTCCCGAACACCAGCAGCGGAGCGGCGCCGATCTCGTTCACCGTCGTGACGACCTTGTTCATCTTCTGATTTTTCTGCAGGAGATTCCCTTCGAGCAGGACCCGGTCGTCCGAGGCGTAGGTGTATTTCCGCCCGTCCGTTTCCCCCTGTCCGGAGGCTTCCAGGGAGAAGGTGCTCCCGATCACCCGATCCGGAGGGATCCACTCCCCGAGCGTGTCCGCGATCAGCTCCCGCGCCAGGGATCGCTCCGATCCGCTGCTGATGAAGACCGTGAAGCCATGCTCCGACAGGTACCGCACCAGAGAGATCATCGGCAGATAAAAGCCCTCTCCGTATGTCATGTTCTCAAATCCGGCGGCGGGCTCCGCCATGACCCGGCGGACATAGGCCCGGTATTCCTCCACGGTGAAGCCCCGGAACGCCTCGGCCGCCATCTGCGCGGAGGATCTGGGGGAATCCGGCTCTTCCTCCCCGGCAAGAAGCGCGTCCTCCGCTTCTTCCGCCCATGCTCTGTCCTCCGGATCCGCCCGATACGCCTCGTCGTGCAGCAGTCTGTGAAGCAGGAGCCATTCGTCGAAGTAGGTGGGGAACCGTTCTCCATAGAGCGTGCCGTCCATATCGAACACGGCGATGCGGTCTTCCGGCGGCACATACGCCGCGCCCCGCTCATCCGTGACGGCGCGGACAAAGGACACAAGGGAGGCCATCGCCGGGGAGTCCGCCGTCCAGTAAGGGATCGCCGCTCTCCCGCCGCAGGACGCAAGGCACGGCAGAAGGACGCAGAGGCACAAAAGGAGCGTCCATGTTTTTCGTCTCACAATAACCCTCGCAGCAAAGCATCAGACTGTCTGTTTCCGCGTACTCCGCCGCCTGTCACGGGTTTTCGTCCCGGAATACGGCCACGAAGTCCGCGCTCTCGTCCAGCAGCACGGTGACCACGGGATCCGTGGAAAAATCCGCGCCGTTCTTCGTCCACTTCACAAACGCGTTCCCTTCCTCCGGGGCCGCGGCGAAGGTGTAGGTCTCGGCGTCTGCCAGATTGATCTGCGCCGACTGATAGGGCTCTTCGGGATCCAGCACCGGCGCGGTTTCGCCCGGTTCGTACCCGATCATGCCCATGCCCTCCGTGCTGATGGTGACAAAGATCGTGGCGTCCGGAAGCTCCATCTCGGCAAAGCGGTAGGTTTCTCCGCCGTTTATGGCGAGTGAGACGCCGTCCCCATCCTGCGTAACGGTGACGGTGATGTCCCCCTTGCTGCCTAAGGTCGTGAGGGTGCCGCGGAGCGCGTTTCCGTCCACCGCAAGCGTACCGCCCCAGGAATCCTCCGCGAAATCCTCGCCCAGCATGCAGCCGACATACCAGCCGGGTTCGTCGATGTCATCCATCCAAGTGATCGAGAGCATATTGTCGTTTTCGTCCGTAAAGTAGCCGTTCCGGGGCCAGTCCGCGGCGGTCTGCTCCGTAAGGTCCGCCGCCGGGTCTGCCTTTTCGGAAGCGCACGCCGTCACGGCGAACAGCACCGCCGCGCACAGGATCAGGGAAATCAGTTTTTTCATTTTATTTCACCTCTCTTGATTGATTTTTATGACGCCGAATCGGCTTAAATCACCATGCAGATAACTCTTTCCGGCCATCGGCGGTCATTGACGACCCGTATAATCATTGCTGCCGTCTTTATTATCAAATATACTAATTACAATACAGCCGCAAAACTTGCACCTGTGCTGTTCCTCATACTTACTGCCTCCAAGATGTGTCCTCTTCTGAAGGAACATGTTCTTCCCGCATTTTATGCAAAGCGTATCGCTGGGTCCGAAATCATACGTTACATCCCAATTGACACACTTATCGTTGCTCCAGCACCAGCTGCCGTATTCCACGGTTGCCGCACAGCCGTCGGTTACCCAGTTGCGGTGCTCGCCGCCGCCGCTGATAGACTCTAATTCGCACAGGGAAAGCTCTTTGCCGTCCGCCTCCTCGCGTCTGCCGGTGATCTCATTCCAAAGCTTCTCTGCTTCCCCCGCCGTGATCTCCTGACCGTCGGCTTTTACCAGCGCGGCCATTTCCGCAAGGTTCTGCGCCGCGAGGAGCTTTGCTTTCAGTTCGCTCGTTATGTTGATCATGTTGGAACCTCCTTCGTTTTATACTATTCTCAGCCTAAAAAGCTAAACTATATGGGTTTTGATCGCTCCATGTAGGAGGCGAACGGCTCCTGCCGTGAGCTCGCGTGCGATAACTCTGATAAGGTTGGATAGCTATATTGGTGTGCCGAAGCTTCCGCTTCACTTGATTGGTACAGCCAATCTCCTTTCCCATTTTCAAAGTTCTTTGCCAGGCTTTCTCCGAAAGAAAGCCGCGTTTCCCTTTTAGCTTGAGATTAGTATTACTGCACGCCGAGCCTGCTCAGCAGCGTGTTTTTTTCCATCAAGCCGCACTTGCATTACTGCCAAATGATGCTCAGGTCTACAAAAGAGTTTTGGATATTTCCCAATACAGGCAGGTCATGATACCGATGCAGCCAACCTCTTCGGTCAGAACTTGAAATCCGGAAACGCCCCCTGCTCTGCCGGACGTAATCATTCTCCTTTTTCAGCCTCCCGCGCTTGCTCAGCCTTTCGTTTTTTCCATCGACGCCTGAATTCCTATTGATTCTGCTTTAAGTCTAAATACAACCAAAAATGGCAACGCTTACAAATGCGGGCCGGACGAAGCTCATCGCCATACCTTACGGTTTCAACGTCGCCAAATTCATGTCTCTGCCCTTGCCCTCCATAGCAGTATTCATTCAAGTTTTCGAAGTAAAATTCATCCCAATTTTCATACCAAAACCACCAACAATTTAGTTCATGTCCGTCGGGAGCATCGTTTCCAAGCCAGAATACGCCTCCGCTCACGGCGTCCAGCTCATCGACGGAAAGTTGCCGGTCGTCTTTCTGACGGTATTCCGTCACTTCCGCCCATAGCTTTTCCACATCATCCGGCCCCACTTCCCGGCCGTTCGCTTTCAGCAGCTCTGCCGCCTCCTCGGAGCTTTTTGCGGTGAGCAGCTTCTCTCTCAATTCGTTTGTGATTTTCATGTCTTTGTCTCCTTTACATTTGACCGATCCTTCTCAGAAGCTCGTCCTTTTTGTCCTTCCAGCCGCCCTTGAAGTACTCGCAGGCGATGGGGTCCTTCGCGAGATAATCCGTGGAGCCGTCCCGCACCGCGATTGCCCGGCAGCCGCCGCAGCAGGCCGTCCGGTATTCGCAGGTCTGACACTCCGGGTTGTGTACCATGAAATCGCTGATGCGGAAGCTCACGATGTCCATGTAAAGGGAATTCCGGTCCAGAATGTCTTCCAGCGGAGTCTCCAGCATGTTGGGGAACTTCTCCTCGATGGGGCTGCCCACCATGCTCATGCAGGGAAGCACGTTTCCCTTGGGGCTGACGTACAGGCCCCGGCGCACATGGCCGCACATGGTCGCTCTTCCGAAGTGTTCCTCCGGGATGTCCTTCTCGTGCATGGCGCCAAGCTTTTCTTTCTGTACGTCATAGAGGAAAAAGCCCTCCAGCCCCAGCGTCAGGGGCTTGCCGTCCTCAAAATAGTGGGGAATGTATTCCAGAAACGCCTCGTACAGCTCCGCCTGCGTCAGATAATGCTCCGGCTCGTTCTTCCACTCGCCCTGTGGGGAGGCGCTGCCCACCTTCATGCTCCGCACCCCCAGCGAGGCCATGAGATTCACCGACTCCCGGATGCTGCCCACGCTCTCCCGGCAGAGCACCATCGAAACGCTGGTGTGGATGCCCCGTTCCTGACATCGTTTGAGGGCATCCACAACGATCTTCTCCGCGCCGGGCACACCGCGCATCCAGTCGTGATGCCCCACGCCGTCGAAGCTGAACTGGATGGAGGGACGCATGTGACGCCTGTAAAGCTCGTCCAGAAAGGCGTCGGTGATGAGAAGGCCGTTGGAGTACAGCGTCGGGATCGCCATGCCGCGCTTATGGATCTCGTCCACCAGCTCCCAGAAGTCCCGGCGGAACATGGGCTCGCCGCCCGTCAGGTTTACATTGTGGACGCCGCAGCGCTGGAAAGCGTCCAGCATGGTCATGAGCTGCTCCCAGCTCGGCTCGCCCTGGGCCGCGTGAGGAGCGGACATAAAGCAGTGGCGGCACTTATAGTTGCAGCGCCCGGTGATGGACCACTGCACGCTCTCCTTGAAGCGGGCGGGATAGAAGCGGTATTCCTGTTCCGGCCACAGCCGCTCGCCGTCCCCCGCGGGGCGGATGAAGCCGCCTTTTTCCCAGTGCTCATATTTGCCGCGCTGCTCATCGTTCAGGGCGTCCCAGTCGATTTCCGTCCGCCCGTCGCAGGCGGAGAACAGCGCCCAGTCGTCCTCCCGGAAGAATTCGGTCCTCGGGTAAAACAGATTCTGTACCGCGTAAGGCAGCAGCTTCCAGCCTCGCAGGGCGTAGCCGGGGGTCAGAATGTATCGTCGTACCGCGTTTTCCACGTTTATCCACTCCTTTTCAATTT
Source organism: Oscillospiraceae bacterium (assembly GCA_015065385.1). Taxonomy (GTDB): domain Bacteria; phylum Bacillota; class Clostridia; order Oscillospirales; family CAG-272; genus UMGS1696. The sequence goes on from SVQK01000057.1 coordinate 66,621, forward strand.
CAGTTGACCGGCTTTCCCCCGTCCCACCATTCTTCTCTTGTCCAACTATCGCAATAGTTACAGCAAGTGGTCTTTCTGTGCAGCCCGATAAAGGAAATGTTGATTTCTTCGACGAAGTACGGACGACCGCAATCCGGGCAGAATCCAGTTGGCATATGCCGGTATTCTATGTTATGGACGGAACAGCCGCCGTCCGTCCCCAAGCAGTCGCTGCCAGGCTCCACCGTAGCGGCGCAGCCCTGCCCCCAATAGTCGCGTTGATTTACGCCGCCGGAAACGGCCTCCAGCTCGTCGAGAGAGAGCTCCTTGTCTTCACGGAAGGCGCTGAGCTCGTTCCATATCCGTTCCGCCTGAGGCGCGTCCACACCTGCTTCCTTCAAAAGCGCCGCGGCCTCCTCAGCGCTCCGGGCTTGCAGCAGCCTGTTTTTCTGCTCGTCTGATAAAGACATCATCGTCGAATCCTCCTTGTTTTTATGTGATACGCCGCTTTACCGCCTCAGGGCAGCGATCAGCCCCAGGTGCCCCAGATGCTGTATGGATTGTAATTTCCCGGTAAAATAATGAATAATCCTTGATCTCAGCTTGTCGCGCATATAACGCAGAGCAAAGGGAAGCCCCTTCCACCCGCAAAGTTCAAATCCGTCCTGTAAAATGCAGTAAGCCATACACTCAATGCCAAGCCTTATAACAATCGTTCATGCCCTGATCATTGACCGAAGCCTTCACACAAGCATCGTTTGTGTCGCACCAGCTTCCGTCTTCAACGGTTGCTGCACAATTCGGAAAACTGCCGGTATTTGTTTTCTTTCATCAGCACATGGATCAATTCAAACGGTTCCATCTCATTATGAACTTTAACCACAGCTTGTATCCGTTCAAGCTCGTCGCATACAGACCCTGCCGTCTTTTCAGGATCATCCGTGTAATTTACCAGTCTTCCGCCGATATATTGTCCATCACGGATACCAAGGAACAGTTTTTCTTTTTCCGGATCAAAGCACCCATAGGCTGCAAACAGGCCTACAGCATCTGCAATCAGTTCATCCCTCACTACATCTATATCGTCCGGGTACAGCTGGCGGCAGATGACGTGGGTCAGCTCGTGATACCGGCGGATCGTGTCGGAGCGGGCAAGCCACTCTTCCTCCGAGCAGCCGACCGCCTCCGCGCTCACGCCGCTGTATGGACCCCGGGACAACACCACGAGCATATCCAGATAATTCTTTTTCACCGAGGTGAAACGCCTGAACTCAGCTGTCTGCTCCTCCGGGGAAAACTGCGCAAGATGAGCATGGATCCTTGGCCAGTTGAACACCGTCAGCATCGCCGCGCCCTGGCTTTCCGGGATCATGGCTTTCGGTCCGTTCTTTGCCGCCATAAGGCCGCGCAGGACAAGCTCGAAGTCCCGGCGGCTGCTCAGCGTGACGACATGAACAGGCCCGGCGGGGGTGTCGGCTGTCTCCATGCGGTCATGCTGATCTCCCACATAGTGGCCGAGGCTCCCTGCCTCCAGCGCCCCGCCTTGCAGGACGACCCTGCGGTAGGTCTCTTGTGTGTCGGCATCCGGGTTTAAGTACAACTGCGGGTATTCCGCGGCGAGGATATCGAGAACTCCTGTCATGGTTGGTTCAGTAAGATTCCTCGGTTCCGCAGTTTTTGCATTTATAGTGGTAAATATCATCTGACGGTCTGGTAGCATAATCCACCCAATTCAAGTACATATATGCTCCGCAGTTCGGGCAGATGACTTCTGCCGGTTCATGGGTGTACGTCACATCCCAGTAGTGGCAGCTGTCGTTTGAACCGCACCAACTATCCGGTTCCACCGACGCCGCGCAGCCGTCTGTGAGCCAGTCCCGGTCCGCGCCGCCGGATACGGCTGCAAGTTCATCCAAAGATAACTCTTTTTCTGTCCGATGGCTGCTGATCTCGTTCCAGATCTGTCCGGCTTTGCTCTCATCCATGCCTGCGTTTTTCAGCAGTCCGGCAACTTCTTCCGCGCTTTGCGCCTGAAGCAGTTTGGACTTAAATTCTTCTTTCATCATTGATTCGTTTTTCATAATGTACTCTCCTTATATGATATTCATAAATGTTTGAGTAAATCAGATGAGCCTGTTTCCTTCTTTACCCCGCAGAAAGATTGAACCGGTACTGCATGAGATACACGCGGAGCATGATTTCAATATCGAAGTGCCGTACTTACAGTCCCGTATTCCATTTCTCTGTTTTTCCGCACTTAGCGCACACATATTCCGCCAGGGATGGCCGGGAATACTGATATCCTCCACAGTATGGGCATATTCCGACGGGCTGGTGAGCATATACCACATCCCAGTTGAAGCATGCGTCGTCTGATTTGCACCAACTGCAGGGTTCAACGGTTGCCGCGCAGCCGTCTTTGAGCCAGTCCCGATCCGCGCCGCCGGAAACGGACTCCAGCTCGTCCAAAGATAATTCTATTTCTGTCCGGTGACTGCCGATCTCGTCCCAGAGATGGGCGATTTCCTCCGGCGTGGGCGCCTGTCCGGCCTCTTTCAGGATGTCCGCCGCCTGTTCTGCATTTTCAGCACCGAGCAGCCTGAACTTCAATGCTTCATTCATTTCAAATCTGTTTGCCATGAAGATTTTCTCCTTTCATACATGGTGGACCAGCCATCCGTCGACGCTCTTCGGTGTCAGAGTCAGAGGGTATCCCAAATCGGGGTCAGATACTGTCTGCCATTGCCCTTCCACCTTACTGCTCCGGAAATCCATCCAGAGATCCGTGCTCCTCGATCCAGCAGAACTTTTCCCAGTCTCTCTGGTTCAAAAACGCTCTGGCGACTGCGTAGTGATGCACGCGTCCGGCGTCGCTGTTCATGGCAAGCCGATAAGTCTCTTCTCCGACGCATTGTCTGAAATATTCGAGCGATTCCCGCTTGTACTGAAATCCCGGTCTGTAAACGCCGAGGGTGCCTGTACCGCCGCCGACCGATTCCAGCTGATCCGGACGAAGTACGCGCACATCCTTGTGATCTGTCATTGCCCTGCTCCTTTTTCCGGATGATCCGGTTCTCTGCCGCACAACTCTCACTTTTATTTGATTTTATCACACCGTGTCCAAAGGATGTCCAAAGAAAAACCGCCATTTCTCAAAAAAATGGAGAAATAGCGGATTTTATTGCGCGCCGGCTTCTGCCTCTATCGGTTCGTCGTTCTCCAGTAGAGAATCGCCTCCGTCATGCTGGCCCAGGAATAGGAGCTCATGTACTCTCCCCGGTAGGCGTTGATCATATCGCTGTCGCCGGAATAAAACAGATAGGCGTCGCAGACAAACGTATCCGTCCTGACGCGAAGGACGCCCTTTTCCATCTCCACCATCTCCGGGATCCCGTATTCCTGCAAGGTTTCCCTGAGAGACCGGATGTAAACGTCCAGCTGCTTCTGCATCCGGCGGTCATACGGGCTGTCCTCCCATATTGCGGCAAAAATCTCAGCCCGCGTGACGCCCGCCCCCTGCCTGTCCACAAGAAGGGCAAGGATCTCTTTTGCTTTCGCCAGCCTGAACCTGATCGGCCGGTCGTCCACATAAACGTCAAACGCTCCGAAGGTTTTGACATGGATATGGGCAGGCGCGGACGACCGATGCTCCCCGCCCGCATAGGCCACCTCCGCCGCCAGCTTTTCCTGAGACACAGGCTTCAGAAGATACCCTGTCGGATGGACCGCGTAAGCGTCAAAGGCGTATTCTTTGTACGCGGTCAGAAACAGGATCGCCGTCCCGGGAGAGATCTCCTTGAGCCGGGCGGCCAGAGTGATGCCGTCGATCCCGGGCATATTGATGTCTAAAATCGCCAGGTCCGCCGGGTGACCGTGAAGCCAGTCCAGTGCGGAGGCCGCGTCCGTAAAGCCCTTTGCCTCATCGATTTCGGGCAGGCGCGCGCACTGCTTCAGCGTATATTCCACGGCCAGCGGCTCGTCGTCCACACAGATCGTTCTCATGTACGCTTCTCCTTTGCGCCGATTTCACCTCCGACGGGGATGTTCAGCGTTATGCCGGTTCCCCCTCCGATCTCGCTCCGAAGGACCATCGTGCCTCCGCACATCTGTTCCACGCGCTCCCTTACGTTCCGGAGGCCGATGTGCGCCCCGACGTCAGAGTCCCGCTTCTTTGGGTCAAAGCCCGCGCCGTTATCCTGAACCGTAATGCGATGCACGCCCGATTCGCAGGCGGTCGAAACGGTCACAAGGCCGTCCTTTTTTCCGCGGACTCCGTGACGGATCGCGTTTTCCACAAGCGGCTGGATCGTCAGGGCCGGAACCAGAAAATCCCGATCCTCGATCCGGTATTCCACCCGAATATTGGGAAAACGCAGTCCCTCGATTTCGGCGTACAGGCGGGTATGCTCCAGTTCCTTTGAAACCGGTATCAACTCTGTCTGACTCAGCGACTCCAGATTCTGCCGCAGATAGGTACTGAAATCCTCCAGCGTCCTGTCCGCAAGGGGCAGATCCTTGGCGTACAGGGCGCGGATGGTGTTGAGCGCGTTGAACAAAAAGTGCGGCTGGATCTGCGTCATCATGATCCGGATGCGCTGGGCCGCCTCCAGATCCCGCTCGTGTTCGCGGACGAACTGCAGGTGCAGCCAGATGTAATAGAACACGCTCCCAACCACGATAGCAATGGTCAGAAAGGACACCGGCTGCGACACCATCCCCACCTGCATATCCAGGACAACGGATAAGGCGATAACCAGAGCCACGGAGACAGGAATCAGCTGCTCCAGTTTCCGCGTTTCCCGGAAGCGGAAACCGGACAGGACCAGGAGCCAGAGCAGCAGGACCCCGCTGACCAGGATGCATGAAAACCACAGCGGCCCCCAAAGGGCAGCGAAATCAAATTCGCGGATCTCAAAACAGAGCTTTGTAAAGGGGGAGGTGAAATAAAGCGCGGCATTGATCCCCGCAAGCATCCACGCGGGCCACTTTTTCCCTTCCGGCCAGACAATAGAAAGAAACAGGACAAGAAAAACGGGCCTGACAGAATAACCATAAGCTGACAGAACATTCTTCAAAACCAGATGTGAGTGACTGACGAACAGCTCGTTTTCCCATAAATTCTGCACGATCAGGCTGAGGCAGAGCACTGTGATAAAGAGCATGATCCGCCGCTGTTTCTGCCGGATATACGGATCGATTACCACGGTGAAGCCCAGTCCAAGCAGCAGGAACAGCAGGGGGAACAGCACGGGCAGCGCGGCATTCTCCAGGTTCATGAAGAAAGAGGCCTCCGATCGTCCAGGTTACTTGATTTATTATATCCGAAATCGCGGATCATTTCAAGAGCCGGGTCCTCTGTTTTCCGGTTTCTTGCGGACGCCCTTCGGCTGGGGCTTGGCTTCAGGGATCATTTCAGTCCTTTTTTCTTCCAAACAATATCCCCTTTGCGCTTATGATTTCAGGATTTGGGATTGATGACAGCTCTCGTTCACTTGTTCATTGAACAGAGTGAATCCCGTATTCGATAGCGGTAAGATCTATCCTTCGCCTTCGAGCAGGATGCGGATGCCTTCCCGGATATCCGGTTCATCCTCTACAATCAGAATAACCTGTGAATTCATACACGTTCGGGTTTCTCCGGACGACGCAGCGTTCCAGCAGAAGCGCGTTCATCCCGAAGAGATCGCAGCTCCGGTAGTTCATGGCGTCGTCTGCCTGGCTTGCGACCTCAAATTCAAAGATCCTCCTGCTTTCCGTGACAAGGGCCTGCCGGACGGCGTCAAAGTCCACCTCTTCCAGCAGGTCCAGCAGTTCGTCCTCGTCGTGATCGTTGTCGGTTCCCGTCAGGAACAGATCGGTGATCGCCTGTCTCAGTTCGTCGGTCTGGTTCATGTTCGTTTTTCCTCCTGTGATTTGGATTTTGGGGAAATAGAAAAAGCCGGAATGGTAATTTGAATGGTTACCGTTCCGGCTTCGGGGGCTTATTCAGTTGTGGGGGAATTACAGCTTCTTGAGCAGCTTTTTCTGATCTTCCTCAGATATTTTGAGAGCGTTCATTGCCGCTTCTGCTGTCAGATTCAGCGTTTCCATTAAATTTTTGATCGCCTGGATCAGGGTAGCCTCGCGCTGTTCTTCCGCAAACTCTTCCATAATCCTGCACATTGCTTCCTGTCCTCCTTCCGACAGCTTTGTCCGGAGGGCTTACAGTTTTTCACGCAGTTTCTTCTGTTCCTCTTCGGGCAGGCCAATCGCTTTCATAGCCTGATCAGCGGTCCACTTCATGTTTTCCATGAGCTTTTTGATGGTCTCAATCAGGGTAGCCTCGCGCTGTTCTTCCGCAAACTCTTCCATTATCCTGCACATTGCTTCCTGTCCTCCTTCCGTTCGCTTGTAGTAAAATACCTGTTCCGCAATTTCCGGGATCTGCATCTCTTCCGGAGCTGTACACCGGAAATCGTGGATGAGCTTTGTCAGCTCGGTTTCTTCTCCTGTTTCCGGCTGATACGCGCCGTTGACGTATAGGATATGAGAACCGTCACCAAACGGTTCCTTTGTGTCGGTCCAAAGACGGCTGACTTCGGACAGCGGCAGATTCTTCTGTCTCGTGTCCTCTTCGGTGAAAAAGATCACATAGTTTTCCCGCAGGTCCGTAAACGGACTGCCCTTCGTCAGCGAGCGGGCGTCGATCAGAGCGAGATGGTATCGCGCTCTCTGCGGGGAAGCGCCCGCGCTGCTGCGCTGAACTTCAATGTCGTATTTCTTGCCGTTTGCGTCCTGTGCGAGAATATCCAGCACGAGATCGTGATCCAGCAGATTCGGGATTCGCACCTGAGCTTTGACATCCAGTACCTCGATGTCGTCGCGTCCGAGCACGATCCGGAGCATCTTTTCTGCAAGCTTCGGTCTGTTGTCGAAAACGGTGGACAGGAAAGTGTCATCAAGAAGTCTGAACGCTTCGATTCTCCGGGCGTAATCGGGACGGATAACGCGGTGTTCTTCTGTCATATCTTCCTCCGGGGGATTTCCCCTTCACGCTCAATGATATTATATCATAGTTGAAAAGACTTTGCAATACGCAAAAGCGGATGTTTTTCATCCGCTCTTTCTCTGTCTGTTTCTCTGCCATGCGTCCAGCAGGCGGTAGATCGTCGCTTCGATCTTCGCGGGCGTCCAGCTCCGGGGGAAGTAACTACAGGCACATGGCGCAGATCCTGACCTCGATCGCCCTGTACGAAGTCCTGCAGAAACGAGGCATGAGCGAGGCGGACGCCTGCCGGACCGTGTCGGAGGAGATGTGGAAATGCCTCGATCCGTCGGGAATGAAAAAGCTGGCGCGGAGGTCGTTCTTTCTGCCGCTCATGAAGAAGATCGTCCCCCTCGGCTTCAAAAAAGGCTCCGGCGCGGGCTGGCGGTACACATGGCATCGCGGCGGTCCGAAGGATGAATTTCACTTTGAGTGCGATGAGTGTCTCTAAGCGAAGATTCTCGGGAAGCGGGGCCTATGGAAGCTCGGGGCCATGTGCTGTCACGCGGACGTCATCAACTACGGGGATCTGCCCTATACGGATTTTATCCGGACCGAGACCCTCTGTCAGGGCGGTAAGATCTGCGATTTCCGCTTCGTGCGGCACGCGACCGACGCCGGGGACGGCTGGGAGCGGACGAAGAGCATCTGACAGAAAAAGCGGAGCAAACGGTTTCCGCGGGGGGGGGGGGCGATCCGGCGAAGCTATTCTTCTTTCTTCATCCTGAAATCGCACCTCTCCGCGCCTTTTCCGAGCGTCCCGGTTCTCAGAAACTCCAGACCGGGCAGGCAGCCGTAGATCCGGTCGTCGTTTTCGCAGAAGATTTTCGTGATCTCCGGGCACCCGAGTTCGGTAAAATAGCGGAAGTAGGGGCAGGAAATCACGTCCATCCGGTATTCGCCTTTTTTCCTGGGGTAGAACACGTTCCGAAAGCCGTTCTCCGGGCCGAACATCTTCCTCGTCATCGGATCCCAGAGCTTCACGAACAGACCGCGCATCCCCGGCAGCTTCATCAGTTTCGCCAGCTTTGGGGCGACCTCGGCGCACAGCTTGACCGAGGCGTTTTCAAGGACGGAGTACGCCGTCTTCTCCCCCAGCTCTTCCTTGACGGTCAGATAGACCGCCGCCGCGGGAAAAATCTTGTCCGTATGGGTCCGGACGCCTTTCGGAAGCGTTCCGTATCTTGTCCGGATTTCGTCGAGCCTGACCGTCGCCCTTTCCCAGAGCTCGCCGCTCAGGGGTGTGGCCTTATCCAGCTCCGCCTTGTAGACCTTCTTTTTTCGCATGAGCTTTTCCGATGCGGTCATACTGCTGCCTCCTCTGTTTTCGTCACGCGGGACCATCCTCGTTCCGGTTTATCTGTTTTCCTCCCCGATCAGCGGTCTTGTGCTCAGCAGGCTGAAAACAAGCGTGGACACGTTGTGGAGCATGGCGGAGGCCGTCGGGGCGAGGATTCCGGCAACGCCCGCAAGGATCAGGGCGAGATTGAAGGAGATGATCCGGCGGTAATTCGCGTGGATCCGGTTCATATAGCGCATGGAGAGCTCCCGCAGAAGCACGAGGCCGGAGAGATCGTCCCCGGTCATGGTGATGTCGGCGACCTCACGCGCGATGGGAGCGCCGCCGGAGACCGCGATTCCCGCGTCCGCCTCGGAGAGAGCCGGAGAATCGTTGACGCCGTCCCCGAGCATCAGAACGCACCGTCCGGCTTCATGCTCTTCCCGGATAAAGGCGGCCTTGTCCTCGGGAAGCACCTCGGAGCGGTAACCGTCCACGCCGACCGCCTGCGCCACGGAGGACGCCGTCCGTTCGCTGTCCCCGGTCATCATGATCAGCCGGGAAACGCCGAGCGAGCGCAGGGCTGAAACCGTGGCGGCGGCTTCCTCCCTGAGCGGGTCGCGGACACAGATCACCGCCGCGAGCATCCCGTCCACGGCGAGATAGAGATGGGAGCAGTCCGTGGGAAGCGCGGCGATCTTTTCTTCTCCGCCCTCCGGGACCGCGCATTTTTCATCCTCCATGACGAAATGCCGGCTCCCGATCAGGACGCGCTTTCCGTCGACGGAGCTGGAGATCCCGTGGGCGATGACGTATTCGACCGTGGCGTGCCGCTCTTCGTGAAGCAGATCGCGGATTTCCGCTTCCCGGACAACGGCCCGGGCGATGGAATGGGGAAAATGCTCCTCGAGACAGGCGGCGGTGCGGAGCAGCTCGTTTTCATCCTGTCCGTCCAGGGGAACGACGGCGGAAACCGTGGGAGAGGCATGGGTCAGAGTCCCCGTTTTGTCGAAGACGACGGTATCGGCCTCTGCGACGGCTTCAAGGAATTTCCCTCCCTTGACGGTCACGTTGTGCCGGGCGGCTTCCCGCATGGCGGACAGGGTCGAGAGCGGCATGGCGAGCTTCAGGGCGCAGGAGAAATCCACCATCAGGATGGACAGCGCTTTCGCCGGATTGCGCGTGAGAAGCCATGTCAGAGCACATCCGCCGAGGGAGAAGGGGACCAGCCTGTCGGCGAGGTGCGCCGCCCTTGTTTCGGATTCCGATTTCAGCTTTTCCGACGCCTCGATCATGGCGACGATGCGATCATACCGGCCGCTGCCCATCGCCTTGTCCACGCGGAGCACGCATTCGCCCTCCTCCACGACGCATCCGGCATAGACATAGCTGCCCGGCGTTTTGCGCACGGGAAGGCTCTCGCCCGTCATGGAAGCCTGATTGACCGCGCACTCGCCGCCGATCACATGCCCGTCGAGGGGGATAATCCCGGAGGTGCGCACGACGACGGTGTCCCCGGTTTTCACGTCGGACAGGGGAACGAGGATCTCTTCGCCGCCGGGCGTTCTGAGCCAGGTCTTTTCAACGCCGAGGGACATGGTGGAAGCCAGATCCCCGACGGATTTTTTGTGCGTCCATTCTTCGAGCAGTTCGCCGAGCCGGAGCAGGAACATCACGGACGAAGCGGTGTTCCAGTCGCCTCTCAGGATGGAAACGGCGATCGCCGTCGCGTCGAGGAGCGCAACCTCGATCCTGCCGCGGAGAAGACAGCGGAGCCCTTCCTTCACATACCGGGCGGCGCGGAGCACGGTCAGCACATGCCGGACGGGCGCGGGGACGAAAAGACGTCTCAGACAGCGGCGCAGGACGAGGGAGACCGCTTTTTCCTCGAATTCCCGGTTCAGCTCCCGCTGCGTATGGGCGGGAACGAGCCGTTTTTCCCGCGCGGCGTCGAAGGAGAAGGAAGCGAGCGCGCGGATCACCGCGTCTCTTTTCCCGGAATACCGGATCACGGCGTCCCCGGTGCGCTCGAACACCTTCACGCTCTCAATGCCCTCCGCCGCGAGCAGCGCGTATTGTGCGAGGTCGGCTTCCCCGGCGGTCATTTTCGACGCCCGGCCGTCCTCCGCGTACCGCCGGGCCGTGACGAGACGCGCGCGGATCCGCCCCGGCGTTTCATTGAGTATGATCCATTTCATGATGTCAATCCCCGGAAAAAAGCCGCCGAAAAAACGGCAGCCTTTCCCTCTTGTCCTTTATTCGGTTTTGCCGTCCGCGGCGGCTTCCTCTTCGGCGCCGGCTTCCGTTTCAGAGACACAATCTTTCGCGGCGCAGCTGCATTCGTCTTTCCCGGAGCCGCAGTCTTCCACGACCGTGCCCTCTTCCTCTGCCGCGCGGGAAGCGTTGATGGCCTTCGCTTCGGCGAGAACGTCGTCCGCGTTTTCCCGGATCAGCGTGACAGTCTCCATGACGGAATCCTTCGCGCGGAGCACGGCGGCTGTCGTGTGGGAGTAGACTTTTTTCGCGTCCTTCGAGGCAAGGATCTTCACCCCCGCGGTGCCGCACAGGAGTCCTGCCGCAAAAACGGCGAGTTTTGTAAGCATAGAGCAACCCTTCTTTTTGAAAGTATCAATGCGCGGTCGGGATCGGAAGGATCCTTTCCGCGCAAGGAATATTATATCACCGCAGACATTGCCTGTCAAGAATGAAGCGTGTTTTTTTCTGTTTTTTCACGGTTTTTGTGCGGTGTTGTTATCGCAGACTCACCACAGCGCCGACAATCGGTTAAGAGCACCGGGCTGTCGGAAAGCCGAAGCGGCGGAAAGCGAAATGCCGCGTTCTCCGGTCTTCTTTTCGCAGAAGTCCCCGTTTCTCCTTCTCCTTCCGGAGGAGGATTTTCGGTTTTTTTGCCTGCCCCCTTGAAATCAGGACCGGATTCGACTATAATATGGTAAGCGGACGCTAATTTGATCTCCCCATCCGTTTGCCGGAACGCTGTACGCGAACGCACCTGCTTCCGAAGCGGCGATGAAGAATTGCAGTGTTGATAGCGAAGCCGTCAGGCAGCCCGCGAAAAGGTTAGTCAACGGCAACAACATTGAGATAATGTGATGAAAGAGGTGTGAGCATGAGGTTCCGGGTGATTCTGATTGAAATGGCTGTCTTTGCGGCCATCTTTACAGCCATCATCTTCGCTTATTACCGGGGCGGCAGAAAATACAGTCCCGCAAGCATTCACAACTATCCGCCCGATATTCAGAAGGAATATTTCAGGACGCACGAGCGTGTTGACGTGAGCTACAAATCGAAAAACGTGATTCTGACAAAGGGTCTCGGCATCGTGATTTTTACAGGGATCCTGCTGGCCTGCGCTCTTGCCGCGGGAGCGGAAACCTTCGGGCAGGGCTTCCTTCTGACCTTCGGCCTGATGGTGTGGATCGGCATCTACGATACCTGCTTTCTCGACTGGGTGCTGTTCGCCAATCTCCCCATGTTCCGCCTGGAGGGGACGGAGCACATGGACAAAGCCTATCATCAGAAGTGGTTTCACCTGAAGGGAATGCTGTTCCCCGGCATTGTCTTTGCGCTGATCCCCGCCGCGCTGGTCGGATGGATCGTCACGGTGATACGATGAGCGGGGAGGCGACGGCATGAACACGGAAAAAGCGGAGCGGTGTCTGAAAATAGGGCTGTTCGGGGCGGTTCTTACGCTGATCGGCGATCTCTTGATCGGCGCGGCGAAGTTCCCGGACGGTGCAAATATGATCGAAGGCTATTTCGCCATCGCGCTTTCCATGCCCGCCTGGCGGCCGATTTTCGGCGGGCTGATCGGCTTTCTCGGGATTTGTCTTGAATTTCCCGCCCTGATGACAATCTGGCCGCTGATCCGGAAGGAAATGCCCCGCGGCGGAGAGTTTTATCGGCTTGCGATGTATGTAGTTCTTGCCGTGGGAGGCGGAGCGGTGCATCTTCCCTGCGGCGTGTTCATGTGGATCTATCGTTCGGTCACCGAAGCGGCGGGACCGGAGGCCGGGCATGAGATCGCGCTGAACTACCTCCTGTATTTCCTGCTGCCGGTCACAGTCGTGTTTACGGTGTTTTTTACCGGCGCGAACGTCGTTCAGTTCATCGCCTTTGTCAGGGGGCGCACGCCGTTTCCGAAATGGACTTGCGTCTTCAACCTGCTGATCGGGAAGGGCGTATTCAACGCGGCGCGTCAGCTCGGGAACACGGCGCTGTTCAACGGGATCGGGACGTCCAATATGAGCCTCGGCGCGATCGTCATGTTTACGGCGCTTCTGCTCGGCTGGAGAAAGTACGCGGGAGCGAAGGAGCAAGCGTTATGAGCGTATCCGCAAAAATCATCCTGTCCGTCCTGCGGGCAGCCAAGAAGGCCGGACTCCGCAAAGGCCCGGGGACGGACCGGGAGGCTGAGATCCGAAAAGCCCGCGCTTACAACCGAAAGCATCCGTACCGGGAGCCGCGTGACGGGAAAGCCTGCTGTCTGACCCTTCACGCCGGAAAATACCCCTGCCTGCTCATGAAGCGGGAGAAGAACGGGCTGACAGACAAGGCGATCCTCTATCTCCACGGAGGAGGGGACCGGGACGTCTGGAAGCCGGAGGTGTCCTTCGCCCGCAGATACGGGGAGCGGGCGGGGATGGATGTGTTCTACCCGCTTTATCCCCCGTTCACCGAGGCGTCCCCGGAAGAGGCGGCCGACTTTGTTTTCCGGGTTTACCGGGGGATCGTGAAGCGGTACGGGGCCGGAGCTGTCTCCGTGGTCGGGGGATCCTACGGAGGGCTTCTCGGCTTGCAGCTTCTGTCCCGGATCAACGGACACAACGCGGCGGGAGAACGGGATCCCGTTCCCATGCCCGCTCTTATGATCCTCAACTCTCCCTTCGCTTACCCGAAGACGGAGGAGGAATGGGCTCTGGCAGAGCGGCTGGAGGCGGAGGATCCGATCCTTCCCGTCGGCGCGTTCCGGTATATGCTGGAGATGACCCGGACAGCCGCGCCGGACACGCCGGATTCCCTGCTTTACCCCGCCGACATGGACTTCCGCGGCGCGCCGGAAACGTGGGTGTTCTATGCGGACGAAGCCTGTTCCGCCGTCGCAGAGGCGATTCGTCAGAGTTATGCGCGGGACGGCGTACCGGATCGGCTGCACATGCACATCGAGCCGGGGATGATGCACTGCTATGCCTCCGCACCCGTGTTCCGGGAGAGCAGACGGGATTTTGACAGGCAGATCAAACGGTTGCGTGAGGAGAAAAATGTTTGACAGACGTTTGATGCTCCCGTGCCCGGAGAGTAAAAAGTATATCTTGGGCAATGTCAGAGCGCTGTGTTTCCCCTCCCCAAACAATTCGATCAAAATGATCCCCCGCTGTCCCGGTTTCCGAGGCAGACGGGGGAGTTTTTCGGCCTTTCATACCATTCTCATCCTAAAAGCAAAACTATATGGGTTTTGATCGCTCCATGTAGGGTGCGAATCGCCGTGCGGCTCAACTTGTTGAGCGGATGGGCATCGCGTGCGATAACTCTGATAAGGTTGGATAGCTATATCGGTGTGCCGAAGCTTTAGCTTCACTCTATTGGTACAACCAAACTCCTTTCCCTTTTTCAAAGTTCTTTGCCTGCTCAACTTGTTGAGCGAGCTTTCATCCGAAAGAAAGCCGCGTTTTCCTTTTAGCTTGAGGTTAGTATCATACAAACAGCGCGGCGATGTGATAGACGATGCAGGAGAGGAGCAGCGCGCCGCAGACATAGAATGCCGCGACCCGGGCCGTCCATTTCAGCGAATGGGATTCGCGGTAGGTGGTGCTCAGGGCCATGACGCAGGGAATATTGAACGTCACGGCGAACATGAACGCCAGCGCTTCGGGGGCGGAGACGACCGTGCGCATGATCTCCGCAAGGGCGGCGTTGTCCTGAACCGCCGTCTTCGCGTTGAAAGTCGCTTCGACCAGGCTGTTCTGCCCGACAAAGATCGCGTTCAGCACGCCGAGGACCGCTTCCTTCGCAAAGGCGGAGCTGAGGAAGCCCATGAAGGTCTGCCAGCCGAGCCCGAAGAAGCGGGTCACGGGTTCGATGAAGGTGCCGACGCGGTAGAGCAGGCTGTCTTCGATGTTCCCGCTCCCGCTGAAGGAGAACGCCCAGAACAAAAGGGACACGAGCGTCACCGTGCCGAGCGCGCGCTTGAAGATGTCCCATGCCTTGAGAAACGCCTCTTTCAGGATGTGCTTCCAGTGCGCCTTGTGATACGGGGGCAGTTCCATGATCATCCCGCTGCGGCCGGACGCCGGAGACAGGGGTTTGCCGAAAACCTTCGAGACGATCCACATCATGAGCACCATGTAGCATAGGATGCCGATACAGACAAGGAGCGTCGCCCACGCCGGGAAGAAGACGCCGGAGATCACCGGGATCACCGCCCAGATGGAGCCGCAGGGCACCGCCCAGACGACCGCCATCGCCAGCATCCGCTGTCCCCAGTTGTCCATCACGCGCGTGCCGCAGGTTCCGCCGATGGTGCAGCCGAAGCCCATCAGGATCGGGCAGATCGCCTTTCCCTGTAGGCCGAGTTTCGACAGTACGCCGTCGAACTGATATGCGGCCCGGGCGAGGAAACCGATCTCCTCGAGGAAGCCGAACACCAGATTGACCCCGAACACGAACGCCGCCATCGAGATGGAGAAGTACAGCACGTTGGGCAGAAGCAGGCTGAAAATGGACACGAGCCAGGGATGCACATTCCAGCCGGTGAGAAGATCGGAGATCGGCTCGCCCAAAAGCCCCGGGAGCATCGACCCGAACGACATGAACGGGATGCAGACCAGCATGGCGACGAGGAACGCCGCGAGGATGATGCCGATCGTGACCAGCTTCCCCTTGACGGGGCTTGTGGCGATCCGGTCGAATTTCGACAGCCTGTATTCGGGTGCCGCCCCCGTCGTCACGCCGTCGAGCATCGCGTCCGCCCAGCGGTATTTCGCGGCGCCGGCATCCAGAGCGTTCTCCGCGGAATCCGCGTTTTCTATTTCTGTGGGAACGGACGCGAACAGCCGCGGATTTTTCAGCCCGTCGGCGAGGAACCGCTTCAGGGCGTCGTATCCCTTTCCCTCGGCCGCGGTGAACGGAAGAACGGGGACGCCGAGCCGTCCGGCAAGTTTTGCCGCGTCGATCTTCCGGTTCTGCGCCTCCGCCACGTCCATCATGTTGAGCAAAACCACCGCCGGTTTTCTCAAGAGAGCGAACTCCGCCGCCATGTACATGCTTCTCTCCAACTGCGAGGCGTCGAGCAGAAGGCAGACCAGATCCGCCTGACCGGATCGGATGTATTCCGCGGTGATGACCTCCTCGTCTGAATTGCCCGAGAGGCCGTAGCTTCCGGGCAGATCGGTGACGGTATAGCGCGTCCCCCCGTAGGTGTAATACCCGTCGTTCTTTTCGACGGTTTTGCCGGGCCAGTTGCCCACGTGCTGGCGGGAACCGGTCAGGGCGTTGAAGACGGTGGACTTGCCGGAGTTCGGCTGTCCCAAAAGCGCGATTTTGTTCATGCCGTCACCTCGATCTTCTCCGCGTCCGCGCGGTTGAGGGCGATCAGCGTTCCGCGGCAGTACAGCAGCACGGGCATCTTCGGATCGTTGCGGACGGTCTGGAACGCCGTCCCCTCGGTGATCCCGATGGACGTCACCCGCCGGATGAAATGCGTATCTCCGCCGATGCGCGTCACCGTCCCGTGATGATCCCGGGGCGTTTCCTTCAAAGTCATGATTCTGCATCCTCCTTTTTCAGGTGTTTTTCAGACGGTTTCGGATGGGAAGCGCATCCGGGACACCCGGCGCACCCGCATCCGCAGCCCTTCTTTTTGATCTTGTTCCGCAAGGCGAGCGCGACGATCAGAACAAGGACCGCAGCCGCCGCGAGCGTCGCCCAGTTTTCCGCAAGCCATTCCATACAGCCGTCTCCTTTAGAATCGGAATTTTATACCTGCGACAGCAAACTAAACGTCGGTTTCCAAACGTGCAGCTGCCGGAACTCTTTCTCCGCTTGGAGCCCGGGCATCGGAGCCCAATTCCGACAAGCTATTGTTGATCATGTCTTACTCTCCTTCTTTTTGTATCCGCAGTCGCAGAACGGACCGCCGGACGCGAGCGTGTATTCACGGATGAAATCGGCTGCTCCGCCCGCGTCGCTCATGGCATAATCGAGTGCGCACAAGGCGGGGACATACTCATAAAGCCCGAGTTCCTTCATCAGGACGCAGATCCCGCATTTTGAAAACCGCGCTTCATAGCCGCTGCCGTCGGGGTAGGGCAGGAATTCCATGTTCCACGAATAGAGGTTCCGATCGGCAGCGTTCAGGGCAGCGGCGGCTTTCATGCCTCGGATATCCTTTTCACTGAATTTCTTTTTCCCGCTCATCCGGCAGAACCACCGCATCGGGCGGATCATCATGGCCTCCCGGTAGTAATCCGCGACACGACTGACTGCCGGTTTTTCTTCCATACACAGCAGAAACGCGGCGAGCATCGCGCAGTTCACGATGTTCATTTTGAACCGGTCGCCCCGCTCGAACTCCGGCAGTCCGGCGATGATCTCCCGGTATCTCTTTTTGGCGGACCGGGCGATCCGGCCGGCCTGTGCACGGTCAAGGCCGAGGACGGAGACAAGTGCGTCCCGGAAGGATCTTCGGAACAGCGCCCACATCCCCGCGGGCATCCCGAAGGTTTTCATCGAAAAGCCTCCTCTTTCATCCGTCGGATCATAAGATCCCATTCTTCCTTCGCCTCTTTGCAGACGGGGAAAACAGGATAGCAGTGGAACATCCCCTCGCCGACGATCATTTCATAATCGACGCCGTATTTCTTCATTGCCGCCTCGAAGGATGGCGCGCAGGCATAAAGGGTCTCATCGCTGCCGTACAGGAAGGTGACCTTCGGGCAGCCGGTGAAATCGCCCCGCTGGAGCCATATCATGTAGTCCGGGACGCTGTCGTCCCCGTGCCGCATGATCTCCACAGCCGTCTTCATGTACTGCGCCGGGATGGCCACATCCTTTTTGTCAAGCTCCGCCATCCTCCGCCATTCTTCGTCCGTATCGACACAGGTGCCGGGTGAGATCGCCATGATGTACCCCGGCATGGGCGTGTCGCCGTGACCGTCGTTGATGTAGGGAACCATGCCGAGCGCGAGATTGCCTCCGGAGGACGTCCCGAGCACGGAAATATGCTCCGCGGCGTAGTCCCGCAGCATGACCCTGTAGGTCTCGTGGATCATGTCGTAAGCCTTGGTCAGCGGATAGTCCGTGCATAGAGGATAATAGGGGACGAAGAGGTCAAGGCCCGTCTCTTTCGCAAATCGGAGCGCCTTCTTGATCGAGCCGGGACGCGGGGCTGAGATCATGCCCCCGCCTATGAGAAAGAGGTTGGCACGGTCTGTTTTCTCTTTATGGATCATCTTCAGGACAGGAAACCCCATCACTTCGATCCGGCTGATCTCAAATGCGTCGTCGTGCAGAACGGGTATGCGGTTCTTCGCGTTCGCCCGCCGACGGGAGTCGAGTAATTCCTCCGTGCTCATCCCTATCCAGCGTTTCTTGATGTTTGCGGCCTTTACCAGCCGTTTGAGGATTTCGTATGTCACGCTCATGACCGCGCCTCCTTCCGCATCACCGCCACGGCGCATGGGATCCGCCCGTCCGCCAGCTCGATCCGCACGTCCCGGTACCCGGCGTCGAGAAAGAATTGCCGGTAGCTCTCGGGGGTGAACTGCCGCTTGAAGTCCGCTCCCGCTTTTCCGACGGCGGACGCGAATGTGCTTGTTCTACCGCGCTCATTCCGGTTCATGTAGGTCGGGATGATCAGCGTGCCGCCCGGCTTTGTGACGCGGTCCAGCTCCCCGAGGGCCTTCATCGGTTCGTCGAGCAGATGGATCACGTTTCCTGCGACCGTCTTGTCAAACCGTCCGTCGGGGAAGTCCAGCGCGGTGATGTCCGCAAGGCGGAAGGAGATATTCCGGTACGCGGCGCAGTTTTTCTCCGCCCGCTCAAGCATCTTCCGGGAAAAGTCCGTCGCCGTGAGACTTCGGCATTTCCCCGCGATCACCGAGGTCAGAAGCCCCGTCCCGCAGGCGCATTCCAGCACGTCGTCCTCCGGACCGATCAGCCCGGATACAATTTCACGCAAAGCCTTGTGCGTTTTGCGGTTGATTACGTTCACGAAGAGGTCGTACACCCCCGCCGCATGATCCCAGAACATGATTCCGCTCCTTTCCCGTTTCGATGGAAAAACCGCCCGTCATCAAAAGATCGCCTTCTCATCCGGAACCTCTCCCGCCTTTGTCATTTCGCCGAGAAGGATCATCCCGAGCGTCAGCACGAGCGCGTGTCCGAACGATTCCGTCCCGTGGTCGAGCTGATTGACGGGCCACGGAAGGAGAGCGAGAAGATTGCCGACCACACCCGGCAGCATCATCGGATTGCAGAGCGTTGCGAGGATCCGCGTGAAAGTCGATTTCAGCGGAATGATCCGCTTCCAGACCAGAGCGATCATGACGACCGTCAAGAGCACGTCGCAGAGGATGTAGGCCGCGAGCATCGGCGGGGCGTTGACGTAAAAGACCCGGTTTGCGATCTGGGCTGCCTTATCCATGTCGCCGTATGCTTCATACACATACTTGAAGATCAGCGCGACCGTCATGAACATGGCATGCACATACGTCCACGCGACGGTTCCCGTCATGTACGCTACCCGGAACAGGCGTACCCAGATCCTGTTGCTGCCGTCCCCGACACGAAGCTTCAAAAGCAGGTACATCCGGTGGAAGCCCATGTAATAGAGTAAGCTGCCGACAAAGCCGCAGAGGATGCTCGCCGCCATGCGCCATGTCCCCATCTCAAGATAGGCGACCCTGACCATGAAGCCGATGGTTTCCGTCGTCTGCCCCTTCCCCGTCGCGGCGAACAGGAAGTCGCCGATCACATACAGGAGGCACCCGGCGATGCCAAACAGAAGAAGGCGTTTGGATTGTTCCCGTGTCTTCATGTCAGAGTCCTCCCTTGCCGTTCAGCCGGATTTTCGGAACGGTCAATCGTGTGTACCGGCGTTGCGATTAGCGAAAGCTAACCATTGCAGAGTATAGCACCATTCGTTTGGATTGTCAAGAGACGGCGCGATTTTTCCCTCTGCTTACGTTCCCGTAAGCAAAACGACCATTCCCGCGACGATCGCCGCGCCTGCGATCCAGATCAGGCTGAGGATCCCGCGTTTTTTCAGAACCTGCGGCCATGTCTGCACAAACGGGATGTCCTCCGTCCCCGGGATGATCCAGAACCGGCTGTGCCCGACCCAGAGCCTGTCGATCACGACGCCGTCATACCAGTTCATGACCTCGAGAAACAAAAGCGCCTGACCGTATGCGGGCCAAAAATCGGAAATCCTGTTCCGGACCGTGAGAATAACGAGAAGCGCGGCAAGCATCACGAGAAAGAACGGGATCATGAACCGCTTTCTTTTCTGCGCCACGGTCCCCCGGTCCGTCAGCCCGAGCGCGTAGACCCGTTCCCGGACCGGAGCCGGATAGAAGTACAGCCCGTTCAGGGCGTTGTTCCCCACGGCGAGTTTGACCATGAGGGTGAAGAGCGCGCAGTAGAAGATCAGCTGCAGGACGAGCTTCATACCGTTTCCCCTTTCCTCCAGTGCAGTTACTTATATCCTTTCCCCTGCGCGAAAACCGGAGGCCATGCGTCGAGCGGCTTTGCGCCGAGCCTGATCTTGAAGTCGCAATAGTCCCCGTCCTCGAAACAGGTGTGCTCCCGGAACAGCGGAACCCCGAGGGAGCCGAACATGACGTAGTCGAGGTTGCAGAGATACGGCATGTACGCCCCATATCCGTGCGCTTTCGCAAATTCGGAAAGCGGGCAGACAAGGTTGTGATAGCTGAAATCGTAACCCTTTTCCGGCGGGATCACGGTCTTCGTCTCGAAGCTGCCGGGGTTTTTCGCGGCGTTGGCGGCGTTCTTTGCGTCCTTCTTCATGAAGACCCTGTTGAGTAAGCCGGGGCTTTTGCAGGCTTTGCGCAGGAGGGAGCCGACAAAACCGGGCATCCTTCCCATCTTCCGCTCGTACGCCAGCGTCATGAGCCGTCCGATCTCCTCCATTCCGACGCCGTACCGTTTCAGCACCTCGCCCATGGAGACGAAGCAATAGGCTCCGGTGAGGTTCTTCGTGCCGCTGACGGTATCCCCGCCGATATAGGGGAAAACCGCGAGCATGTTCTTTTCGTAGTGCCGCCAGATCTCTTCCGAAACAGCGGCGAATTCTTTGCCGGTATGCAGTTCCACCTCCGGCGCGACGGGTCTCAGAAGAGCAATCATAGACTTTTTGAGCTTCGGCGCGTTCTTTCTGTAGTACTCGTGCATATCATGGTCTCCTTCGGTGTCAGACGGAACGTGTTCCACTTCTGCAGAATATTCTCAGAGTCACATTTGATATCACAACGGACAGGAGGATGCCAGCGGCGGCAACGGCGAACAGGGCCCACGCCGGGCTCAGTGTCATCAGCGTGTCGGCATATCCCGCCGGCATCTCTTCCGCCGCGCATTCATATGTGTAGGCCCGGTTAAACCATATCTGACCGTAATACCCGAAAGTCGAAAAGCTCATGATCACGGCGCCGATCACGTCGCCCGCCGGGCCGTACTTTGAAATCGCCCGAACAAGCTCCGCAAGAGCCGCAATGACGATCAGGGGAACGACATGCCATAATACGGCGTCTCCGATCACGAGAAGCAGGATCAGCACGCCGAGGGACAGGCAGGCCGCGGCGCCCGGAGCCCTGATCCGATCGAAGGAGGCCGTCACGATCCCCGAAAGCAGGATCCCCGCCGTGATCTGATAGCAGACGAATAAGAGCGGGTGAATCGATCCGAGAACGCATACGAGAGCGGTCATGAGCGCGTACAGGACTGCGTACAGCAGCATCCAACAAGCGTTCTTTTTGTTCAGGGTGTTCATCTTTTTTATCCTCTTTTCCCTATATCACAGCACGAGGCCGGGGAGGTCAGGCCCCTGCGGCTCTCTGCGCAGCCCGGCAGGACAGCCGCGTCTCGTTGTTTCTTTTCTTTCATACGGAAGCCTTCTTTCCTGTGCGGAACTTATAGTTGGTGTTCTCTAAATCAAGGCCCCAAACACTCCATCATGCAGTCGTGCGGGCCGGTTCTCCGAACTCTTCTGCCGCTTCCGGTCCGAGGGCGGATCGGCTTTCGGTCTCTCCCGTCCTCTTTTGCCAGAATTCCCTGATTTTTCCGAAAGAATCCGCGCTGAGATCGTGTTCGATCCTGCACGCGTCCTCTTCCGCCGTCTCCGCATCGACGCCGAGCGCGATGAGGATCTCCGTCAGAAGGCAGTGCCGCTCGTAGATCCGCCGCGCGGCTTCCAGTCCGACCTTCGTCAGGCGGAGCAGTTTTTCCCGATCCATGTCCACGAAACCGCCTTCCCGCAAAAGCCGGATCGCCCGGCACACGCTCGCTTTTGAAACGCCGAGAAATTCGGCGACGTCCACCGAACGCGCGCACCCGTTCCGGTTCTGCTGAATCAGGATCGCTTCCAGATAGTCTTCGCCGGATGTGTGGAGTTTCATGCTGTTTTTCACTCCTCGTGGTTTCATGTCATCCTCTGACGGCCGCAAGCCATGGATTAGCTTAAGCTAACTTTATCATAGCACGGTTTTCCCGGAAAGTCAATCCGAGGCTTTGGGATCGAGTTGTAAATTCATTGTGAACGGGACGAGAGGCGCGCATCCCCGGCGTCAGCGCGGAGGATTCACCGTTTCTCTTTCCGGGATGTTTTTCGGTTTTTTGTCTGCCCT
>SVQK01000058.1 GCA_015065385.1 Oscillospiraceae bacterium
AGGTTATGCCATATGGCCAAGGAAACCCCCGCACGGGGGGAAAACTGCGGCCTGAGCTGGTGTCCCCCCGTGCCTCCCGCCCCGAGTGGGGCAATCCAATCCGCAAATGCGGAGCATTTGCACCTTCTCCGCCGACAGGTCAGGAATGACCTGCGGCTGATGGGGAAAGCCGAATCCTGTGGAGTCGGGATTCAAAATCCGCAAATGCGGAGCATTTGCGCCTTCTCCGCCGACAGGTCAGGAGTGACCTGTCGAGCTGGTTGAGAGTGACCTGTCGAGCTGGTCGAGAGTGACCTGTCGAGCTGGTTGAGAGTGACCTGCGGCGGGGCGGGGAGACCGGTCCCGGAATGCGGTGGGATTCCTTACTCCGCCGCGTTCTTTCTGTACGACGCCGGCGGCAGGCCGACCGCCTGCTTGAAGACGCGCGAGAAGAGGGAGACGTCCGAAAAGCCCGTCTTCTCCGCCACCGCCGCGACCGACAGATCCGTCGTGCAGAGCAGCTCCATCGCCCGGGCAATGCGGAATTTCCGCACATACTCCGACGGCGTCATGTGAAGCGCGCTCTTGAATTTCCGGGTCATGTAGTCCGGGGAGAGGCCCGTCACCCGGGACAGGTCGTTCATCGTGACAGGTTCGCTGTAGTGGGTGTCCACATACGCGAGGATCTTGTAGACATACCCGTAATAGTCGTCCGCCGAGATGGTCCGGCGGTCCCACTGATCCGCGTACATCCGGGCGTACCGGAGCAGGAACGCGGCGAGCCGGACGCGGAGGGCGCATTCCCACCCCGTTCTCCGGTTTTCCCGCTCCCCTTCGATCTCCCTCAGCGCGGATTCGATGTTCCGCCTCTCGTGCATCGGCACATGGAGCAGCCGGATGCTATGGGGCTCGTCCCGCGTATCCGCGTCCCCGTCCGGAGGCGGGTTCCCCAGCATGTCGGCGAGCCCGGGCAGAAGCGCCAGATCGTCCGTCAGGGAACCGAGCTCCCCGGCGTCGAAGATCAGGTTGTAGAGCTTCGTCTGGTACGCGTTGATGTACGAATGCTCCTCCCCCGGGCGTACGAAGAACAGATCCCCCGCCACAAGGAGGTTGATCGCTCCCCCGGACGAGTGGAGAGTGAATCCGTCCACCACATAGACGATTTCGTAGAATTCATGGGAATGCGCGCGCATGCGGCCATGGTGCTCCGCCGGTACGATCGCAATGACGGGGCCGTCGCTCACATAGTCCTCATGACGGAATACCTCGGACAATTGACGCTCCTTATTCAGTGATCTCTGCTACCTTTACCACCGCGCCGCCGTTTTCATTCGATTTGATCATGGCGTGGATCACGCGGGAGGCCTCGAGCCCTTCCCGTCCGCTGCCGTCGATTTCGTCCGGCTTCGCGCCGCCGTCCACCTGATCCACGAAGAAATGGATCCGGTCGCGGAAGGTGTCGTAGAAGCCCTCGAAGCCGTCGAACACCGGATTGGTGTAGACCTCCTTCAGATAGGTTTCCGCGGGATACAGCGTCGCCTCGCGCCACATGTCCTCGAAGACGAACCGCCCGTTCGTCCCCGCGACCTCGCAGCGCTCCATGGGATGGCCGCGCTTGATATCGTAGGAGGAGGTCAGGTGTCCGACCGCGCCGTTTTCGAAGCGCATCGCCGTGGACTGCGTGGACCAGATGTCCCGGCCCGGCGCCTTCATGGCGAACGTGGAGACCTCGCGGATCGGCCCGCAGAAGTACTGCATAATGTTCACGCTGTGGGGGTTCAGCGCCTTGAAGTGGTAGTACACGGAGTCAAGGGGCATAAACTTGCCGATCCAGAGCGCCATGTTGCAGAACAGCAGGGATCCGATGCGCCCGTCGTTCTGCCATTTTTTCGCCTGTCTGGCGGCGGGGGTGAAGCGGTGGTTCATGTCGATGCCGTAGCAGAGGCCCTTTTCCTCCGCCTTGGCGACCATTTCGGCGGCGAGCTTGAGGTCGTTCGAAATGGGTTTCTCGCCCAGAACGTGGCAGCCCGCTTCGAAGGCTTCCATCGTGGGCTCGTAGTGGTCGGAGGCGTATTCGTAGCCGCCCGTGGTGATCGAGCAGATATCCGGCTTCATGGCGGCGAACATCTCCGTGGCTTTCGTGAAGTACGGGACGCCGAATTTCTCGCCGGCGGCCTTGGCCAGTTCGGGAACCCGGTCGCAGACGGCAACCAGTTCGGCCTTATCGGATTCGGTATAAGCGCGGGCATGGCGGTGGCCGATATGACCCATGCCCACGACGACGGTTCTTTGCATGTCTTTTTCCCTCCCGGGAATGAGGTAAGAAACCCTTTGGGTTTCGGATTGGTTTTTCCGACTCCGTCGGAACGGTTTTCGATATCAGCCGCAGGTCATTCCTGACCTGTCGGCGGAGGAGGTGCAAATGCTTCGCATTTGCGGATGGAAGCCCGACTTCGTCGGAGGTGGTTTTACTATATCCGCTCGAAGGGTCATTCCTGACCCTTCGGTGGAGGGGTTGCAAATGCTGCGCATTTGCGGATTGGATGCCCCGCTCGGGGCGGGAGGCACGGGGGGACACCATCTCAGGCCGAAGGTTTCCCCCCGTGCGGGGGTTTCCTTGGCCATATGGCGTAACCTAACAGCCCGTCCCTGAATCAAAATCGAGCGTGTATCCCATGTCCTCGCGCGGTCTTTGTCAGTGCGGCCGGAGTTCTAAGAGCTTCAGTCGCGCATTGCACGGGCGCGAGGGAGTGAAGACGGAACTTTTCTTTCAGCTCCGCGGAATAGAGAGAAGCGGTTAGGGAGTTATACGTTATTCCCGTTCAGCGGCGAAGACTTATAACTTCTTTTTCTCTTCGCTCATCGCCCGGAGCAGCTTTCTCGTCGGGTCGGAGCCGTGTTCCCAGTACATGACGCCGAGGAGGCTGTTGTCGCTGGCGTAGCGGACTTTTTCGGCGACGGATTCCTCGTCGTCGTAGCTGAGGAACTCTTCCTTCTCCGGGTTATAGAGCCAGCGGGCGTGCGCCTTCTCGTCGCGGACCACGATCCAGCCCTTCGACTCGGGCGCGTTCGGGTCGGCCATCTTCGAGATCTCGCCGTAGCCCGGTCCCCAGAAGCCGCTCTCCTTGTCATTCGGATCGTAGCACTTTTCCCCGAATCCGAGGTTGTCCGCGGCGGGGATGTGCGTCCAGCGGCGGGAGTAGAAGGCCGCGCCGATGACCAGCTTTTCCGCGGGCACGCCGGCTTCCTCGAAGACCTTCACCGTGCTGTCCACGCACATATTGCGCACGTCCGGATGGCCGGTCGGGTAGAGCGCGGTGTGGTGGCATGCGGGGGTCCACGCGCCCGCCATGTCGTAGGTCATGAGGGAGATATAGTCGAGCAGCGGCACGATCTTCGGGATTTCCACGGCGTCCGTCATGTACTTTCCCGCGCCCGCCGCGATGGTGAGCATCCGGTCCGGGCCGAGGGCTCCGCGCAGGGAGGCCAGAAGAGCCGTGAAGTTCTCTTTGTCCTCGGGCGCGTGGTCGATCCCGGCGGATCCGATGGTGGGGTATTCCCAGTCGATGTCGATGCCGTCGAGCCCCATCGCGTCCGCGGCCTCCATGCAGGATGCGGTGAACGCGGCGATGCCCTCGGGCGTTTTCGCCATGGTGGAGAAGCCGCCCGCTCCCCATCCGCCGACGGAGAGAAGGATCTTCAAATCCGGCTTCACGGCGCGGAGGCGGTCGATTTCAACCTTCGTTTCGGCGATCCGGGGGTACCACAGAAGGCCGTCGCGGAGCGTGCCGAACGCAATGTTGATGAGGTCGAGGCGGGAGGCGTCGTCCGCGGTCACGGCCCTCATGCCCCTCGCGTCTCCGGATACATATGCGCAGAGAATCATGTCGGATTCATCCTTTCGTTCCGAGCCCACCCCCTTTGAAAGGAAGAGGACTCTTTCCCGATCGAGACGGAGGAGGCCGGGCTGTACAAATAAACTGTACAGCAAGGGATATCGGACACTCCCTCCGTCACGACCTTTCAGGCCGTGCCACCTCCCTCCGAGAGGGAGGCTTGACTAAGCCCAAATCTCTTTTCGTAGAAGGATCTCGTATGATCTAACCCCCAAGGCTCCCTCACGAATCGTTAGATTCGTGCACCGAGGGAGCTGTCACCGCAGTGACTGAGGGAGTCGCGAGAAACAAACACCTCTCGGTTCAAATAAGTTTCGGCGGTTCACGCTCCCTCCCTCTTTGCCAAGCCGTACGACAGCTTCCCGCCGTTTCGGAATTACGCCTCAACACCCATTTCTTTCAGCTTGTCCTGAAGCTTCTGAGCGGCTGCGGGGTCGCCGATGTGGAGGTTGTCGTAGGCTTCCTGAGAGCTTTCGAACGGCCTGCCGAAGCCGTTCCAGTCGAGGTTGGTGTAGATCGGGTCGGGATGGCCCACCTCGGCCTCTCTCTTCTTGATGTGGGCTTCCATCCGGGCTTTGAGGAATTCCACCACGTCGGGATTCTCGTCCGCGATGTTGTGCAGCTCGCCCGGGTCGTCGATGAGGTTGTAGAGCTCCACCGGGGGCTTGAAGTGGAAGTCGGGCTCGAGGGCGATCATCAGCTTCCATTCGGGGGTCCTCCAGCCGTGCTTGCGCATCCACGTCGCCTCGGTGATGTAGAACTCCGGTTCCTGACGCACGCCTTCGCCGGTGATGGCCTTCGTCATGTCGCGCCCGTCGAACTTGATGCCGCAGTCGATCCCGCAGAGGGAGAGGATCGTCGGGAGGATGTCCTTCTCCTGCGTGATGTCGTCCACATGGCCCTCGTAGGGGAACTTCGCATACTTGAACGCGAACGGAACCACGAGCACGTTGTCGTAGATCGAGTGATGGTCGAAGTAGCAGTCGTGGTCGTAGAGCGTCTCGCCGTGGTCGGAGGTGAAGACCACGATCGTGTCGTCCTCGAGGCCCAGCTCTTTCAGACGGGTCAGAATGTGGGAGATGCACATGTCCATGTAGGCCACGGACGCGTCGTACTGCGCGATGATGTACTCGGCGTCGGTGCAGCCCTCCGGGAACCATGTGAGGAAGTAGTCGCGGAACGGCTTGAACTCATAGACCGGCTTCAAGGACTTGTTGTTCGGATCGAACTCGTTCCCCTCGTAGAACATCCGCGTGAACGGCTCCTTCGTGTAGTAGGGGGAGTGGGGATCCATGTGGCGCATGAAGAGCAGCCACGGCTTGTCCTGCGCGGCCAGACGCTCCAGCTCCGGAATGGCGACCTTGTTCATCTCCTCCGCCTTGTTCGGGTTCCAGTCGGGATAGGTGATGTAGTTGTCGCAGCCCCGGCAGGAGTGTCCGCCGATGTAGGTCGAGGTGTAGCCGTAGTCGCGCAGGATCTCGGGCATCGTCCGCACGGCTTCGGTCAGCCCGCCCTTGTGCCGCAGCGCCACGCAGTCGGTGGAGAAGCAGTCCATGCCGGTTACCATCGAGGCGTAGCCCGGGGTCGTCGGGATGGAGGGGGAATACATCTTGTCAAAGCATACGCCGCCGTCCTCGATGAACGCGTCAATGTGCGGCGTCGTCAGCCGGTGATATCCGTAAAGGGACATGTGATCGCTCCGCAGAGAGTCGATCCCGAAGAATAAAATGTTCGGATATTTTTTAGCCATGTTTTTCTCCTTGTTGAAGGCTTCAATAAAGCTCAGCGAAACCGGTAAAGGCTTCGACCAGCCTGTCAAAAAAGTAATGCCGCGGGGAAAACGCATTATGCTATTGCTCCCCCGTGTCATGCGCGTTTCGATCGCTGTTTGCGTCGCGTCAGCAGAGCAAACCGATGAATTTCGTCCCCGACGGAATTCATCGCATGTTTCAGCTTCACGAACATAGTTCGCGCGAGGACGTGGGATGAAAGAGCGGTTTTTGATTCAGATGTGAGCTGTTAGGTTATGCTCTCCGGCCAAGGAAACCCCCGCACGGGGGAAACCTTCGGCCTGAGATGGTGTCCCCCCGTGCCTCCCGTCCCGAGCGGGACATTAATTCCAGAAACCCGTAGGGTTTCTTTCCTCCTCCCTCGAAGAGGGTTAATCTAATCCGCAAATGCGGAGCATTTGCGACTCCTCCGCCGACAGGTCAGGAGTGACCTGTCGAGCTGATAAAGAAAGCCGGTTCCGATGCAATCGGAATTCAAAATCCGCAAATGCGGAGCATTTGCAACCTCCTCCGCCGAAGGGTCAGGAATGACCCTTCGGGCTCATAAAGAAAGCCGGTTCCGACGCAATCGGAATTCAAAATCCGCAAATGCGAAGCATTTGCGACTCCTCCGCCGAAGGGTCAGGAATGACCCTTCGGGCTGATAAAGAAAGCCGGTTCCGACACAGTCGGAATTCAAAATCCGCAAATGCGGAGCATTTGCGACTCTTCCGCCAAAGGCAGGTATTCCTATGAAACAAATCCCCACCTGGGAGGCCCCGAAGACTTCCCGCGCGTATCTTCACCCGTACGGATCCCGCAGGCTCGTGTCGATCTACCCCGATATGAAGATCACCGACCTCGATCTCGGGGATCACGGATGGCATTATAACCAGCCCGGATTCGGCGTGCATTTGATTTTCGGCTCCGAGCCGGGAGACTGCGACATGGAAAAGACCGTCTGGGACAAGCCGGAGGGCGGCATTCCGATCTACTCTTTGAACAACACGGACGCCGAGAACGGATGCGCGCTCCGCATGACCGCCTTTTCCGTCGATCCCGATCAGGACGGGGATCCCGCGGCGGAGCACTATCCGCTCACCTACTGCTCCCTCACCGTCACGAACCCGAACAGCTGGCCGGTGAAGGGAACGGCGGGCCTGCTCCCCCGGTACAACGAAAAGGATCACTACCTCACCGGCCTGCACGACACGGGATACGAGCCGTACAATCCGAACGTCGGGCAGTGGTACTTGTCGTGGCAGAACCGCTTTTCCCCGGTCGGTGAGCTGACGGTGGACGGCGTTCCCCGCGCGTGCGCGTCCGAGAGCGGATACGGCTGGATGCTCCTGCTCGACCGGCAGGGGGGAGTCGTGCGCTGGGTCTCCCGGGACGAGCAGAAGAACCGGTTCCGCGCCCACGACTACTACCGCTTCGACTACTCCCTCGCGCCCGGAGCTTCCGCGCGGATCTGCTTCGTCATGCGGAGAGCCGCTCCCGCCGCTCCGCGATCCGTCCCGAACGAGCCGAACGCCCGACGCGCCTGCCTCGCGTACTGGGAGGACATCCAGTCGAAGGTCACGACCCTGCCCGACGCGGAGGGGCTCGACGACCTCTTCCGCCACAATATCACCGTGTCGATGCAGATGCTCCAGCGGTACGAGCGGTGCAAGGATCCCGCGGCGATCTACTCCCGGCAGGGCGACGTGGGGCGGTTTATCTGGATCTGGGAGGCCGTCCACCTTCTGACCCTGCTCGACCGGGTCGGGCTGTCCGGGTATGTGACGGACGCCTACCGCATGTGGATCAAAAACTGGCAGAAGACCGGGAAGGACGATCCGGAGCGCGGCCTTTTCGCCGATCCCTACGTCAAGTGGGACAACGCCAACGGCTCCGCGCTCTGGGGGATGGGGCACCACCTTCTGACGAGGGGCGATCCCGCGCTCTTCGCCGAGTTCCGGGAGCCGATGCTGCTCGCGCTCGACTACATCCAGAGCCGCCGGGATCCCGCCCGCGCCGCCGAGGGGGAGGTCAGGGGGCTCTTCACCTCCGGCAAGGCCAGCGACTGGGGCGAGGTCGGCCAGCACTGGACCTACACGGACGCCGTCAACGTCTACGGCATCGGCTTCATGGCGGACGCCTTCGAGCGGTTCGGCGACCCCGAGGCCCCGCGGATCCGCGCGATTTACGAGGACTACCGGTCCGTCGTGCTGTCGGTGCAGGAGGGATTCGCAAGGGAGCACAAAGGAGAAAAATCCTACAACATGCCCCACATCCTCGGGACGCCGTTTGAGAAAAGCTACAACCACTGCTTCTCCACCGACGGCGCGCCCTACCTCATCCGCCTCGGGATCATGGATCCGAAGTCGGAGCTGTTCGAGCAGATGGAGACCTTCTACCGCGAGATCGGGATGCTCGACGACGAACACGGCCTGTCCTCCCGCATGACCAACGACGACTGCGGCTCCCCCGGCCTCTACGGGAACGTCTACTACACCGGCGTCTCCGAAATCTGCTGGATCGAGGCGTGGAAAGCGCGCGGGGAGACCGAAAAGGCCGAAGCCTATCTCCGCGGGATCCTGAAATACAACATCACCCCGGAGTACATCGTCTCCGAACGCTACTCCTCCGTCGATCCGTGGTTCACCCCCTGGCAGCCCAACGGCTCCGGCGCCGGCCGGCTCGACGGGTTCCTGCTGGATTATTATGGGGAGAAGAGGATAAAGTAAAGGCGGGCATCAGGCAAAAGGGAGAGAGGCAGCTTCCCCGAAGAAGCTGGCAAGAACTTTAATTCGACTTGTGCAGCTTTCCGATCAAAATGCAGTTCGGGGTAACGTACAGTGCTGCGCTGATCCCTTGTGTTTCACCCTGAAAACTCATAAAAAAAGAATCCCCGAAGGGATCGATGGAGTCAGCTGAAACATGGGACTCGAACCCCCGGTCAGCAGAGCTGACCACGGAGGTTTCGGGGGGAGTCAGCGGCGGTTGATTCTATATCACACGACAATGTTCTTTAGTTGTTGTAGGGAGCGATCGAAGAAACCTCCGCCAGTGACTCACCCTGAAAACTCATGAAAAAAGAATCCCCGGAGGGATTCTTTTTTCATGGGCCATCGGGGACTCGAACCCAGGACCGACCGGTTATGAGCCGGGAGCTCTAACCAACTGAGCTAATGGCCCGCTTTTGGTATTATAGCATAGAAGCCGGCCCTGTGTCAAGTGGAAATTTCAAAAGTCCTCTTCCACCTCTTCCCCTTCCCCAAACACCCCGTCCAAAAGCTCTTTCGCCCGATCAAGATCGGAGAAATTCACATAATACCGGTTCTTCTCGAACATCGGCCCGACGTTGATCGCAAGGCCCGCGCCCATCCGCCCCTTCATCAGGAACGGGATCCCGGCCCCGCGGAGCGAATCCTCGACGACCTCGCTCCAGATCTGATCCTTCTCTATAAGAAAGCACGGGTCGTCCTCCCGGATCGGGCGCAGCTTTTTTCCCCCGCAGACCGGACAGGTCTTTTCCTCTTCCCCGACCGCCGCGCGGCATTTTTCGCAGTACAGCATGAATCCTTCCCCCTTTGTCCGATTTCATATCCGCTTTCATCATAGCACAGACCGGCTCGGCTGTCAAGCTCCAGGAGACCCTTCAAACTTCCGGATTTGCTGTTGTATTTTTCCTCCGCGTGTGGTATAATACCGTCAGAGAGACGGAGGGCGGGCCGTCCGCTGTCCGTTGTTTCACATGAAACATTTTTACAAGGAGATTTTCCCATGATCAAAGTCGGCGTTATCGGATGCGGCACCATTGCGAATGCCGCGCACATTCCCTGCTACATGGACTGCCCCGACGCGGAGATCAAGTATTTCTGCGACATCATCCCCGAGAGAGCGGAAGCGGCCGTGAAGAAGTACGGCTGCGGCATCGCCGTGACGGATTATCACGACGTGCTGAACGATCCCGAGATCACCGCGGTCTCCGTCTGCACCCCGAACCGGATGCACCCCGTCATCGCCATCGACGCCCTCAAGGCCGGCAAGCACGTCCTCTGCGAAAAGCCCGCCGCGAGAACCTACGCCGAGGCCCTCACCATGCAGAAGGCACAGCATGAGACCGGCCTGACCCTCAACATCGGCGTGGTCAACCGCTTCAACACCGCCGTCAACGAGATCAAGAAGATCATCGACGCCGGAGAGCTGGGCGAGGTCTACCACGTTTACGTTTCCTTCCGCGCGTACCGCTCCATCCCCGGACTCGGCGGCGCGTTCACCACGAAGGAGATCGCGGGCGGCGGCGCGCTCATCGACTGGGGCGTCCACTACCTCGACATCGTCATGTACTGCACCGGCGACCCGGAACCGAAGACCGTCTCCGGCAAGGCGTTCAGCAAGCTCGGCGTCGATATGCCGAACTACGTCTACGAGAGCATGTGGGCCGAGAACACCAAGGACCTGAACGGCACCTACGACGTGGACGACTTCGTCACCGCGTTCGTGCGCACCTCCGGACCCACCATCACCTTAAACGGCGCGTGGGCGCAGAACATCGGCGTGGCCGAGCAGTATATCGACTTCCTCGGCACCAAGGGCGGCATCCGTCTCCAGTACGGCGGCGACTTCACCGTCTACACCACCAAGGACGGCAAGCTGTACAACTACAAGCCGGAATATGAGAGCACCCCCATGTTCCAGAACGAGATCAACGCGTTCGTGAAGTGCGTCCAGACCGGCGAAAAGCTCCCCAGCCACATCGACCGGAACATCCTGACCTCCAAGCTCATGCAGGGCATCTACGATTCCAGCGAGAGCGGTCACGAAGTCACGTTCTGAGGTCCGGGCCATGGCGGGCATGAACGTGAAACGGACGGAAGCCGCGAAGGTCAGCTGCGTCTTCGCCTCGAGAACCTTCGAGAACGACGGCTTCACCCTCCCCTACCGCATCTATATTCCGAAGAACTACGACTGCGGCGAGCGGTATCCCCTCCTCGTCTTCCTCCACGGAGCCGGGGAGCGCGGGACCGACAACGAAAAGCAGCTTATCCACATCCAGCACCTCTTCAACGACCCGTCCTCGCCGGTCTACGACTCCATCGTGCTGGCTCCCCAGTGCCCGGAGGACAGCCAGTGGGTGCTCTGGCCGTGGGAAAAGGGGAATTACTCGATCGAGGACACCCCCGAAAGCCCCGGGCTCGAAACCCTCTGCCTCCTGATCGACGACGTCCGCGATTTCTATAACGTGGACGACGACCGGCTCTACGTCACGGGCCTCTCGATGGGCGGATTCGGCACATGGGACCTGCTCTCCCGCCACGGCGCCCGGTTCGCCGCCGGACTCCCGATCTGCGGAGGCGGAGACCCCTCCTACGCCGAGCTCTTGAAGAGGATCCCCATCCGCACCTTCCACGGCTCGGAGGATACCGCCGTACCCGTCGCGGCCACCCGCCAGATGTACGCCGCGATCCGCAAGGCCGGGGGAGAGCTGATCGACTACACCGAATTCGACGGCGCGGGCCACGGCGTCTGGGGACAGGTCTACGAGGACCGGGACAACATCGACTGGCTCTACTCCCAGTCCCTCGCCGAGCGCCGGAAGAAAGCCGAGAAAAAGGCGAAACTCGTCAAAATCGCCGCCGCCGGAGCCGGAGGAGCCCTCTCCGCCCTCCTCGTCATCCTCGGGATCACGAAGAACAAGAAGAAAAACAAACCGAACGTCAAATAAACAGAACGCGCGTCTTTCCCCCAAAAAGGAAGGACGCGCCTTTTTTTTGAAACTCCCTCTGTTATGGTATTGGAACTCCCTCCGTTATGGAGATTGACACTCCCTCCGTCACGCTGATAAAAACTCCCTCCGTCACGACCTTTCAGGCCGTGCCACCTCCCTCCGAGAGGGAGGCTTTATTTACCCCTTCTTTCACCGTAGACGGATCTCGAACGTCCTAACCCCCAAGGCTCCCTCACGAATCGTCAGATTCGTGCACCGAGGGAGCTGTCACCGCAGTGACTGAGGGAGTCGCGCGAAATAAATAGGCATGAAATCAAGTACGTTTCGGCGTTTCGCTCCATGTTTAACCCCTTTGAAAGGGAGGGTCGAGGGAGGGGAAACTTTCCGCAGAAAGTGTCCCCTCTTCCCTTAAAAACACCAACTTTCCGCCAAAACTGTCAGCACAATCTGTAAAACTCAACTTCTTTACCTTTCCATAACTTGTGCCGCAGAAAGTGTCCCCTCTTCCACTAAAAAAACCAATCTTTCCCCTAAAACTGTCAGCCGAAACTGTTATGCCGTGACTTTTCATCCTTGGAAAAGGAATTCTTCATTCATCATTCTGAATTCATCATTCTTCATTCTCAATTCCGAATTCTTCACCCCGAATTTCCTCCCCCATTTCCTCTTCCCGCGCGCCTTCTTTCCCTACGGAAATTCCGCCTCTTTCCCTTTCCCGGCGAAACCGGTACCCGATGGTCCGCCTCCCGACATTTCCTCAGCCGCACCGCGCGACAGAATCCCCGGGCGGGATCCTGTATAATCGCGTCACCGGGTGTGGGAGGACGAGTGTACATAGTTCCCCCCCGCGCCCGTACCATTCATCCTTGGGAGGTTGTTCAAGCAGTATGCAGGAACAGTTCCAGAAACCAGAACAGAGAAGGGCGGCAAAAAGCCCCGTCCGCGTCAGAAAGACCTTCTCCGCGGTCCTCGGCGCAGCGGGAACGAAACGGCTGATCCTCGCCGCGCTCTGCTTTATCACGGCTCTGCTCGCGGCGGGGACGGCGGCGTTTCCGGGGACCTATCCCTTCGGCATCGCGCTCGTCGCGTCGGCGGGGGGATTGCTCCAGGCGGCCTCGGCTGCGGCGGGATCCCTTGCCGGAGCGGTCCGGATTCCCGGGTCGGGCGGATTTTACGCGCTTCTCTTCGTCGCCCTGTTCGCCGTGCGGGTCGCAGTATCCCTTTTCCTCGCCGTTCCCCCGCGCGGCCTCTCCCCCTCCGATCCGGGAGTGCCGGGTGAGCCCGGTGAGCCGGGAAACAGCGCAAAATCCCTCTCCGGCAGCGTCCGATTTGCATTCACAACGCTTTTCCGCTCCCTCGCCCGCCTCTTGACGGAGGAGGACGGCGCGGATGACTTCGGAGGCTTTTCCGATCCCATAAGCGGCAGATCCCGCAATCCCGGATCCGGCGGCGCGGCGCGAACGAAGATGAACGCGGGGACCGTGCTCCGGGAGCCTGTCCGGATCCGGATGGCTTTATCCGCATGCGCAGCACTGTTCGCCGGAGCATGGTCGGTCGTGGCGGGCGGGTACGAATACGCGGACCTGTTCGGTGCTGTCTTTTCCACCCTGACGACGCCCCTCGCTACATACCTGTTTTATGCGGCGTCGGACAGGAATATGCGCGCGTCCCCGTTCCGGGAGTTCGGGGTGTACGCGCTTCTCATGGTCTTTTCTCTCTCTCTGCACGCCGTGTCCGGATCGCTCTTCTCGATCCGCCTGCCCGTCCGCTCGATCACGGGCGGGGCCGCGATGCTCCGGAGGAAGACGCTCTTCGACGCGGGGGCGTTCTTCTCCCTCGCGGCTTCTCTGGTGATCGCGCGGAATCACGGGTGGCAGAGGGGCGCGCTCGCGGGCGTTCTGTGCGGCATGACCATGGATCCGGTCTACGTCCCCATGTACGCCCTTTCCGCCGTCGCGTGGACCCTTCTCGAGCGTCTCCCGGCGGCGTTCGGCGTGCTCGGAGCGGGTACGGCGGCGGTCTCGTGGGCGATCTTCGCGGGGGGCATCGACGGGTTCACCTTTGCGATCCCTCCCGTCTCGGTCCTCTGCGCCGTCCTCATCCCCCTGTTCCGGTACGATCTTGCAAAGACCCCCGACGATCTCTTCGGCTCCGTCCCCCTCCTCTCCCTTTCTTCGGCCGGGAAAGCGGGGAGCGCGCGGGGGATGCCGGATCCGGGGGAGCGTCTTCTGGCGCGGGAGCTGTCGGAGCGGGTGTCGGGGATGACGGAGGGGCTCTCGTCCGTGTCGGCGGTGCTCTACGCCATCTCGGACAGGCTCTCGAAGCCCACGAAGGCAGAGACAAAGGCCGCCGTCGAGGAGAGCTTTTCCGAGAGCTGCTCCCGCTGCGTCAGGCGGTCGGCGTGCCGGATGAGCGACCCCGCCCGCGCGGAAAAGCTGATCCGCTCCATGACCGGCGCGCTCGGGAAGGACGGATTCGTGTCCGCCGCCTTGATCCCGCCCGCCCTCGCCTCCGCCTGCCCGGACATGGGGGACATCCTCGACCGCGTCAACCGGGTGCTCGCGGACCGCGCCGCCGCCTTTTCCCGGGAGAGCCGCCTGCTCTGCTCGGCCTCCGACTGGGAGCTGGCGGGGGAGCTCTTCCGCTCGGCGGAGGAACGCGGAAAGGAGGCCTCGGCCCCGGACAGGGAGCTTGAGAAAAAGCTCCGGAAGCTCCTCCCGCTGAACGGCTTCAACGCAGAATCCGTCCGCGTCTATGGCGGCAGGTTCAAGTCGATCCGGGCGGACGGCGTGGATCTTTATTCGACCAGACTCGGCGGGGACGAGCTGCGGAGGCTGTTCGAAGGGATCGTCCGCCGCCCCCTCTCCCAGCCGGAATTCGAGATTTCCGGCCCAACCCTCTCCATGAAGATCCGAACGGTCAGCGCGTTTTCCGTCCGGCAGGGGTGCTTTTCATGCGCGGCATCGGGCGTACGCAGGTACTGTGGCGAAGAACGCAGCCGCGGTGCAGACTCCGGTGAAGGGCAGCTCTCCGGCGGCGGAAAAAGACGGCGGGCCGGAAAGGATCGGTCGGAGGAGGGGATCGAGGCCGAATTCGAGAAGGTTTCGGTCGGGGACGAAGAGATCCCGGAGGACGAGGTCTGCGGCGACGTCGTCACGTCCTTCGAGGCCGACGGGCGGTTCTACATGATCCTCTCCGACGGCATGGGCAGCGGGCGGGAGGCGGCGCTTTCGGCGGGCATGGCGGCGTCCCTGCTCGAGAGGATGCTCCGCGCCGGGGCCAGGATGGAGACCTCCCTCCGCATGCTCAACCAGATCCTCCGCTCCGCGGGCCGGGAATGCCCCGCCACCGTGGACGCCGCGGAGATCGACCTCACCTCCGGAGAAGCGAGGTTCGTCAAATCCGGGGCCGCCCCTTCGTTCGTGCTCCGCGACGGCAGTATCTTCCGCCTGCAGTCAAAGACCGTCCCCATCGGGATACTGCGCGCGCTTGACGCGGAAATGATCCGCTTTGACGTGCGGCAGGGAGATACCGTCGTCATGGTCTCGGACGGAGCCGCGAAGTCGTTCGACGAGGAACCGTGGCTGCTCGACCTCTTGACCTCCGACGAGGAGATCCTCTCCGGCGACGAAAAGCGCGCCGCCATGACCGTCGTCAGCGAAGCCGCCCTCCGCGGATCGAAGGACGACATCTCCTGCGGCGTGTTCCGGATCTTTAAGAGGGCGGGGTGAAAACACAGAGGAAAACTTCACAAAATGAAATGACCGCAAGTCATGCAGGACACTCCCTTTTTCTTTACACTTCATACACAAATTCTCCCCAACTTTCCGCTATAATACGATCAGAGCATCATCGAAATCAACCGGAAAGAAAGGGAAAAAACATGAAAAAACTCCTGTCCGTCCTTCTCGCCGTATTGATGGCCGCGCCGCTTCTCACGGCCTGCGGCGAGAACGCGGAGAACAGCGACCAGAGCGGGAACGCCGGCGCGCAGAACACAGCGGCTTCCCAGACCGCCGAAGAGCAGGCGCCCGAGGAGACCGAAATCACCCGCGCGAACTACCCGGACACCCTCCCCGACGACCTCGATTTCGCCGGAACCCAGCTCGACATCTTCACCTTCGGCTCCGACAACTGCCAGAAGTACGACGCCCTCGGCGAGCTGAACGGCGACGTGGTGCTGGACGCCGTGTACAACCGGAACATCACCGTGGAGGACCGGCTGAACGTGAAGTTCAACTTCGTCGCGGGCTCCGCGGACTGGGGCGGCTTCCCCGGTGAAGTCACCCAGATCCTCCAGGCCGGGACGGACGACTACGACCTCATCATGGAGGAATCCTCCCAGCTCTTCTCCCAGTCGATTCAGGGCTACTACTACGACTGGCTGACCCTCGACAACGTGAACCTCGAGCAGCCGTGGTGGTATTCCGATCTGATGGAGGAAAGCCAGCTCGACAACAGCAAGCGGTTCTTCCTCGACGGCGACATCTGCCTGACCGTCTTCTTCGGCGCGTCCGCCCTGTACTACAACAAGCCCGTGTTCATCGACTACTTCGGCGACACGAACCAGCTCTACGACTCCGTCCTCGACGGCACCTGGACCTACGACAAGTTCGCCGACTACTGCCGTCAGGTTTACACCGATACCAACGGCAACGGCGAGGCGGACGACGGCGACATCATGGGCTTCCGCTTCGAGCAGTGGGGCATCCCGAACTATATGTCCATGTCCACCGGCCTGAACTACGCGGTCCGCGACGACGAAGGCTTCCCGTCCCTCGATATTTACAACGACAACGGCATCCGCTGGGGCGAGACCCTGTACCGCCTGCTCTACACGGACAATATCTCCATGCTCGGCAGCAAGCAGGACACCTTCATCCAGGGGAAATCCCTCTTCTATCCCGGCATGTTCGACACCGCGATGGCCCTCCGCGACGTGGACTTCGACTACGGCATCCTGCCCTACCCGAAGCTCGACGAATCCCTCGACTACCTCTGCGGCGCGGCGACGGCGAACGGCTGCGGCGTGGCGATCCCGGTTTCCGCGAACAAGTCCAAGATGAGCGCGACCACGGCGGCCGTCGAAGCCCTCTGCGCCGAGTCCTACCGGAGAGTGGTCCCCGCATGGTACGACACCGCCTTGAAGATCAAATATTCGAACGCGAACATCGACAGCCAGATGGTCGATATCATCTACGACCACATCAACAGCCCGTTCATCATGATGGCCGACAAAGCCCTCGGCACCGGCTCCATCTACACGAACGCGGTGTTCGGATCCTCCAACGAAGGCGCCTTCGCCTCCTGGTGGGCCAAGAACGAAAAGCTCCTCGTCAAGAAGCTCGACAAGGCGATCGAGAGCTATAAGAACCTGCCGTAAGCCTTCGCCCGAATCAGCTTTCCCCTCTCCCGGATCTCATGGGGGAGGGGTTTTATTTTGGACAATCCCTCCGTTGTGGAGATTAAAACTCCCTCCGTCACGACCTTTCAGGCCGTGCCACCTCCCTCCGAGAGGGAGGCTTGTCCAACACCTGACGCTTTTCCCGTAGACGAATAGGAGCTGCACACCAAAGCCCAGCCCTCCTTGCCTCGCCCTCTGGGAGAGGTGGCGCAGTCGAAGACTGTGACGGAGAGGGCAGACACTCACTCCACTATTCACTGAACCGTCCGACAGCGGGATCGCTTTATTCCCAACCCCCAAGGCTCCCTCACGAATCGTCAGATTCGTGCACCGAGGGAGCTGTCACCGCAGTGACTGAGGGAGTCGCGCGTAACAAAAAAGCATCAAAACAAGTCCGTTTCATCGATTCTCTCCGTTCACGAATCAAGACAGCGGCAGCGCTCCCTTACCTCCTCCTCCGAGGAGATCAGATTCACCGCGGCGCAGAAGGCGTTGACGGTCATGTCCCGGGGGAGGCCGAGGGCTTCGGCGACAGCGGCGCGCCGTTCCGACGATCCCGCGGTCCCGTTCAGGCCCAGCTCGTACAGCAGGGCTTTCGTCACGGGATTTTTGCCCTGCCCGCTGTCGGACGGGACGGATCCCGGCTCCCGCAGCAATTCTGGGTGGGCGGCGGTCAGTTTTTCGAACAGGCCGCGCAGAACGTCGTTCGGAACGCCCTCCACGCCGAGGATCCCGGCCTTCGAGGGAGCGGATTTCCGGGGCTCCTTCCCGCGGATCGCCGGGGCGTAGACGTCGTACACCGGGATCCCGTCGAGCATGCCCCGGAGGTGGGACCGGATCAGACGACCGCCGCCGTCGCTGTCCGAAAGCAGGATCACGCCCCGCTCCCCGAGCCGCCGGATCATGGCGCGCTTCTCCGCGTTGTTGAACACCGCGAATCCGTCCGTCGGGACGATCACGGCATCGACGACCTGCGAGAGGCGCGCCTTGTCGTATTTTCCCTCCACGATCACGGGGACGGACAGCCGGATCCTTTCGCTCACGCCGCTCATGTCGCTCACCGTCCTCTCCCCGGATTCCCGCCGCGGCTGTCCGCTCCTGCCCCTGCCGTTCCCGCTGCCGGGATCTGGGACGGTCCGGCTCCGGTTCCGGCTGTTCCGGATGTTCCGGCGGCCAGCGCGCAGATCAGGCGTTCGATCGGAGCGTAGCCGGAGGATCCCGCCGCGCCGGATTTGAGCCTGCGGTCCGCCTCGAGGCAGAGGGCGAGCGCGTCGGCGTACCGTTCGGGCGGATTCTTCGAGGCGGCCCGGAAGACCAGCCCCGCGCGGTAGACGTGCATCTTCATCGCCGCGGCGAAATCCGACACGTCCCGCCCGTCAGCGGAGAAGCAGGCGGCGGCGTAGAGGTCGGAGAACGCCCGGGAGATCTGCCCGAGGATGAGCAGGGGATCCTCACGGAGCGACATTTTGATCCGGAGGATGCGGAGCGCCCCGGCCATGTCCCCGTTCGTCATGCGGTCGGCCAGCCCGAAGGCGTCGTCCTCCTCCGTCGCGGCCACGCAGGCCTTCGCGTCCTCGAGCGTCACCGCGGGCGGGGTGTGCTCGCGCTCGCACCGGGCGGCGGCATAGGCGGCGGTCTTCGCCAGCTCCCCGGAGAGGCGGTACATGCTCCGCCCGGCCGTTTTGAGGATCCACGGGCAGACGTCGGGGGCCGCGCCGAGCCCGTACTCCGCGAAGTGGCGTTCCATCCACCGGAAGAGCCGCGCGTCCGTCTGATAGGGGAACTCCACGCACTTCATGAACCGGTCGGCGTCGCGCAGGAACGCGGAGGGCTTTTTCGCCGTGCCGGGGTCGAATCCGTCCGCGGTGGCCTTTACGACGACCACGGTGTCCTCCCCCGGATCCCCGACGGTTTTCAGGTATTCGAGCAGCCTGTTTTTCGTCCGGGACTCGGGCTTTCCGCCGTCCTCCCCCGCAAAGTCCCCGCCGTCCGCCGCGCCCTGAGAACCGGCGGGATCGGGAGAGCCGTCCATGGTCGGAGGCGAATCCGGGTCGGAGGCCGCCTTCCCCCGCGTTTTCAGCGAATCCACGGAGGAGAAGGTCAGGGAGACGAATTTGCGCGGGCTCATCATGGGCGGGGCGAGCATGGCGTCCTCCACGGCTCCGGCGTCGAACTCCCCGTCTCCGAAGACGAACTCGAAGCACCCGAAGGCGTAGGCGGGCGAGGACGGATCGTCTCCGAGGACGGCTTTTTTCATCTCCGCCGCGCGCCGGTTTTTCAGATAATCCTCGTCGCCGTAGAAGAAATAGAGCCCGCCCGGCACGCCGTTTTTCAGCTCCCTCGCAAGGTCCGTTTCTTTCATCATGGGGAAATCCCTCCTTTTCCGGAAAATACACCGGATCGGATGGAAAACTTCACATTCGCGGCGTATAATGTGATTATACCCGATCGGAGGGGATTTGTCAATCGGGAGAAATGCCTCCCTCAGTCACTTCGGTGACAGCTCCCTCGGCGCACGAATCTGACGATTCGTGAGGGAGCCTTGGGGGTTAAGAATAAAGCGATCCCGCTGTTTTCCGATTCAGCGAAAGGTGGAGTGTGTCGGCCCTCTCCGTCACAGTCTTCGACTGCGCCACCTCTCC
The DNA here is from genome assembly GCA_015065385.1 of Oscillospiraceae bacterium. Taxonomy (GTDB): domain Bacteria; phylum Bacillota; class Clostridia; order Oscillospirales; family CAG-272; genus UMGS1696. Next base: position 19,407 of record SVQK01000058.1, read on the forward strand.
CGGAGGGCGAGGCAAGGGCGGCGGCTGTACGTTTTTCCCCTTTCAATGCGCGTTTCGATCGCTGTTTGCGTCGCGTCAGCAGAGCAAACCGATGAATTTCGGCGCAGACGGAATTCATCGCATGTTTCAGCTGACGCATCATAGTCCGCGGAAAGTTCGC
>SVQK01000059.1 GCA_015065385.1 Oscillospiraceae bacterium
AATCACAGGGCAAGCCCTGCGCCGATAAATCGGCTACCCGGACACTCTTTTCAAAAAAGAGTGCGAGAAAAGAGGAGGCGAGAAAAATATCCTGTCCGCATTTTGAAATCAAAATCCGACAGCGGAGCAAAGGACAATCCGCTGTGGCCGGTGCCGCATACCAGAGCGGTGAAAGACTGTACTCCGAGTTCGACCATCGGACGAAGAACTATTCTTACAAGTCCGGCGAGGTCATTGCAAAAGGAATCCTCCTTCCCGAACGTGCGCCGCCCGAATACGAAAACCGGCAGACGCTCTGGAATGCTGTGGAGCAATCCGAGAAGCAATGGAACGCGCAGCTGTCACGCGGTATCATCATGGCGATCCCGCGTGAAGTCCCCAAAACTGAATATGAAAATCTGATCCGCGATTATTGTCAGGAGCAATTCGTCTCCAAAGGCATGGTCGCGGATTTTGCGATTCACGATAAGGGAGACGGAAATCCTCACGCGCACATCATGCTAACCATGCGGGCGTTCGATGAAAACGGAAAGTTCCTTCCGAAGGCTCATAAGGTTTACGATCTGGGTGAGGAGGGGCAAAGAATCAGATTTCCGTCCGGGGAATGGAAAAGCCATAAAGAAAACACGGTCGATTGGAACGACCGTGGGAAAGCGGAAATCTGGCGCAGCGCATGGGCGGAGATTTGCAATCGGTATCTTGAACGCGCCGGGAGCGAAGAACGTCTCGACCTTCGATCATACGAGCGGCAGGGACGGGGAGAGTTGCCGACGATCCATCTCGGTCCGGCTGTCGCACATCTCGAAAAGAAAGGCGTCCCTACATCGCCCGGACTGCCTCTTTAAGTTCCTCTTCACTCTGAATGCAGGAATACTCAGCGAACAACTTTTCAAACCGCGATTCCATGCTTTGTTGGATTGTATGGATAGTATAGCATAAAAATGAACGGATGGTAAGAGGCGGGAGCGGATTTTGAGGAGGTTTCCGCTTTCCGGTTTCTGATGCGGAGCGCGGGTGCTGCTGAGAAGGAGGCATACTACTGTTCCGCCGACAAACGTAATGCTGTCGGAATTGGTATCCTGTGTATGAAAGCCAAGCCAATCAAGAGCTCCGGCAGCTGCACCTTTGAAAATCAACGTAAAGTTTACTGTCTCGGCAGTATAATTTCATTCCTCCGTCTTCAGCGCGGCCACCATGTCGATATGACGGTTTTTGCGGGCGATCATCAGGCCGACGATCAGGGAAACGCCGAAGGTCAGAAGAATGCTGACGAGCCATGTGGGAAGCCCGAGCGAAAGCTTCAGTTCATATTCGGACGCCAGCGCGGCGAGGAGAAATCCAAGAACGCCGATCCCGGCGGGGATTCCCACCGCAATGCCGATGACTGTCAGCCAAAGATTCTGACTGATGAGCAGCCATCCGATCTTCGAGTCCCTGAACCCCACGACTTTCAGCGTCGCCATTTCCCGGTACCGTTCCGTATAGCTCATGACGCCCAGATTGTACAAAACCACGATCCCGAGGACCACGGCCGCCGCCACAAGCAGCCAGATCATCTTGTTCATCAAATCCATGAAGGTATCGAAGGAATCCATGACGGACTGTTTGCTCTGCCTGTTCAGAATGCGGGAATCCTCGGGGATGTCAGCCTCATCCGTGAAGACGGAGGCGACCGTATAGGCGATCCCCGCTTTATCGGCGAAGGCGGCGGTCATAAAGACCCCCTCCGTCATGGAATCGAGCACGCCCGCCACGGGGACGGTAAAATGTTCGTCGCTGTCGTAGGGAGAGAAGGAGAACTTGTCTCCGACCGCGAGTCCGTGATCCCGCGCGATCCGGGAACAGATATACGCGCCGTCGTCCGTCAGCGGAACGATCTTCATGTCCGTGTCCGCAAAGCGAACCTTGTCGCGCGTGATCGAGTAGATTTCGAGAGAATACCCCTTCTCGCCGATCCGGATTGCCCGGGACGCCGACCAGTCGCCGTTCAGGCTTTGCGCAAGCGCCTTTCCTTCTTCAAGCGTCATCGCGCCGCTGTCCAGATTGACGCGCGTGGTATAGTTGATTGCTTTTTCGTAGAAGACGTCGAGGAAAGCGTCCATCGTGTCCTTCATACCCAGCCCGCCGACGAGCAGCACCATGCAGCCCACGATACCGAACAGCGTCATAAAGCTCCGCGCCTTGTGCCGCAGACAGTCCCTGAGGTTCCATTTCGTCCCGAAGCCGAGCCGCTTAAAGCCCTTCGTTTCCTCGATGGGAAGATGCTTCATCCGTTTCGGGGAATAGGGTCTGAGGGCGTCGGCCGCAGATCCCGCGAGCATCTTCCTGACGGAAAGAAATCCGATCAGCGTGAGAAAGACGTTGATCCCTGCGAGCACGAACCATGTGAAGCGCGGAGCGAAGAGATCCCACGAGGGCATATCGATGTAAGTGGCCATGGCGCCGTCCGGATTCATGATGAACCACCCGAACCAGTATCCGAGTCCGATCCCGAGCCCCGTTCCGATGAGCCCGACGGTCAGCGCGTAGACGGAGTAATGGCAGAGGATGCGGCGGTCCTTGAATCCCAGCGCTTTCAGCGTGCCGATCTGCGTTTTCTCGCTCGCGGTGATGCGGTGCATGGTCGTGACCATCGTCAGAATGGCAATGGCAAGGAACAGGACCGGCAGGATGGAGGCCATCGTTTTGCCTTCGTCCACCTCTCCCTGCGTCCCCGCCCACGAAACGGTCTCGTCTTTCGAGAGGATCAGTCTCGTCGCGCCGAGAACCCGGTCTGCCCGCTCCACGAACGCGGCCTTGTCGAGATCGGATTTCACGTTGATCTGACGGTACAGGGAACCGAGGCTGTCCCTGTACGCTTCAGGAACGGCCCGGTCCAGCAGAGCCGGAGAAACATAGACGTATCCGTAGGACGAGTAGTCCGGCATCATCTGGGTGGAATCCGGCAGGCAGATGAGGTATTCTCCGGATTTGACCAGCCCTCTGACGATTCCGTCGAATGTGAGGGACTGCCATGTCAGCGTAAGCGAATCGCCCAAGGAAACGCCGTTTGCCGCCGCGTAGGAATCCGAAAGCCAGAAGCCGTCCGGATCGTTTTCATCATAAGGCGCGCCATCCGTCAGCAGGATGCCCGATACCTTCATGTTTTCGCTCACGGTCAGAGCGAGGATATCCGTGTCACCCTGAACCGCCATGTTCAGCGTGAGAAAGCGGGTCGCGTCCTCCACGCCGCCGATGGCTTTGACCGCCTTGAGATCCTCTTCGCCGAAGCCGTTCTCGGAATAGATGCGGAAATCGGCAAAACCGGTCGCGTCGTAGATTTCCCTCGTATTGACTTCAAGGGAATACCATTCCACGTTGAAGCCGAGAAACACGCCGACGCCCAGGGCGACCATGACGATCATGGAAATGAACTGAGCTTTGTATCTCCAGAGCGTTCGGAACAGTTTGCGCGTAAGCATCACCAGTCCACCTCTTCCGCTTTCAGGGGATTTTCCTGATTCTCGCAGGACTGTATCCTCCCGTTCTTCACCCGGATGACGACGTCCGCCATTTTTGCGATGTTCTGGTTGTGCGTGACGATGACGATCGTTTTTCCCAGTTCCCGCGCCATGGAAAGCAGCAGCTTCAATACCGTGACGCCGGTCCCGGAATCCAGAGCGCCCGTCGGTTCGTCGCACAGAAGGATCTGCGGATTCTTCGCAAGGGCGCGGGCGATGGACACGCGCTGCTGTTCTCCGCCGGATAATTCGGAGGGGAACTGATGGATGTGGTCTTCCAGTCCGACGGCTTTCAGCATATCGTGGCTGCTGAGCGGATTCGGCGCGATTTCCTTGACCAGCGCGACGTTTTCGATCACGGTCAGCGTGGGGATCAGGTTATAGCTCTGGAAGACAAAGCCCACGGACGCCGCCCGGTATTCCGCCAGCTCGTTCGGCGTCAGGGTGGAAATATCCCGCCCGCCTACGAGGATCGTTCCTTCGCTCGGGGTGTCCAGCCCGCCGAGAAGGTTGAGCAGCGTGCTTTTCCCCGCGCCGCTCGGACCGAGGATCACGATGAATTTCCCTTCTTCGAGATCCAGGTTCACTCCGTCCAGCGCGCGCTGTTCGTGTTCGCCGTTTTGATAGATTTTCGAGACGTTCTTGAATTCGACGATGGCCATATTCTGCGTTCTCCTGTCCATGTACTGAATGAGTAAGGTCCGGTCAACGGGATCGCATCCGTCCGCTGACATGATGAAAAGCCCATTTTCCGCACCGGAAATCAGCTTAGGCAACGGCCTTGAAACAAATCATCCTGACGGATCGTGCCTCACGGACGCTCCGGCGGATGGTTCCCGTCATGCGGTCGTGCGGGCCGGTTCTCCGAACTTTCCCTCCGCTTCCGGTCCGAGGGAGGATCGGCTTTCGGTCTCTCCCGTCCTCTTTTGCCAGAATTCCCTGATTTTTCCGAAAGAATCCGCGCTGAGATCGTGTTCGATCCTGCACGCGTCCTCTTCCGCCGTCTCCGCATCGACGCCGAGCGCGATGAGGATT
>SVQK01000060.1 GCA_015065385.1 Oscillospiraceae bacterium
GCTGCTTTTGGAAAAAGAGAGCGCGGAAACCGAGAGCCGCGTGAAACAGGAGGAGATGGAAAAGAGGCTCCGCCTTCAGGGCGAGCTTCTGGAGCAGAAGGAACAACAGGAAGAACAAACGCGCATGATTACCGCGCTTGCATCCGATTATTGGAGTGTCTACTACCTGGATCTGGACCGGGACGAGGGCGTTTGTTATCAGGCGCACAGCGACGTGGAGAACGGATTCCGCGCAGGCGACCACTTCCGGTATATTCCCGCTGTGACCGCTTATGCCATGGAAAATGTCAGGGAGGAATATCGGGAAGAATTTCTGCGCTTTATCCGGCCGGAAAACGTGAAGGCAGGATTGAAAGAGCAGAGGGTCATCTCCTTTCGGTACATGGTTCACCGGCATGAACGGGACACATGGGAGGAAGTACGCTTTGCCGGCGTCCGGCAGCATGACGACCCGGAGGATCATCTGGTCCATCTTGTCGGCGCGTGTTTTGTGGACGTGGACACGGAAACGCGGAAGACCATGGCGCAGAAACAGGCCCTGCAGGATGCGCTGTCGGCTGCTGAGGCGGCCAACCGCGCCAAGACCGCGTTCCTCTCGAATATGAGTCACGAGATCCGCACGCCCATGAACGCCATTATAGGACTCGACAGCATCGCGCTGAATGACCGCGGCATTTCGGAACAAACGCGGGGGTACCTTGAAAAAATCAGCGCGTCGGCTCATCACCTTCTTGAAATCATCAACGATATTCTGGATATGTCCCGTATCGAATCGGGGCGAATGTCGATCAAAAACGAGGAGTTTTCCTTCTCGAAGTCCCTGGAGCAGGTCAACACCATCATCAGCGGACAATGCCGGGACAAGGGGCTTCACTACGAATGCCGGACGGCGGGGCAGATCGACGAATATTACATCGGCGACGACATGAAGCTGCGTCAGGTCATGATCAATATTCTCGGCAACGCCGTCAAGTTCACACCCGAAGGGGGCGCCGTATCCTTCCTCATCGAAGACGTTGCAAGGATGGACGGAAAAGCGACGCTGAGGTTCACGATCCGTGATACAGGCATCGGCATGAGCAGGGACTATCTGCCCAGGCTGTTCGAGCCCTTTACACAGGAGGATTCGTCCACAACCAGCAAATACGGGAGCACGGGACTCGGCATGCCGATTACCAAGAACATCGTGGAGTTGATGAACGGCACGATCGAAGTGGAGAGCGAGAAGGGGAAGGGTTCAACCTTTACCGTTACCGTCACGCTCGGACAGGCGGACCGTGCCGAAGACGGAGGCGACGAAACCGATCTCAGGCCGCATGAGATGAACGTGCTGGTGATCGACGACGACCGCATCGCCTGCGAGCACGCGCAGATCGTCCTCGGACAGGTCGGCGTCAGCTGCGAGACCGTGCTGTCGGGCAGGGACGGCGTGGAGATGGTGAAGATGCGCCACACCCGGCGCGAGGACTACAACCTGATTCTCGTGGACTGGAAGATGCCGGAAATGGACGGGCTGGAAACGACACGGCAGATCCGCTCCGTTGTCGGAGACCATACGCCGATCATCATCCTGACCTCTTACAGCTGGGAGGAGGTCGAAACCGAAGCGAGGGAAGCCGGGGTGGATACTTTTGCCGCAAAGCCTCTCTTCGCCGGAACGGTCATGGATGAATTCCGCGCGGCTTTCCGCAGGAAAAACGCACGGCTGATCCGGGAGACCGCCGATCTGAAAGGCCGCCGGGTTCTTCTGGCGGAGGACGTTCCCGTCAACGCGGAGATTCTGATGATGGTGCTGGCCATGCGGGAAATGGAAGTCGACCACGCGGAAAACGGCAAAATCGCGGTCGAGCTGTTTTCATCGCACGAACCCGGCTACTACGCCGCGATTCTCATGGATATGCGCATGCCGGAGATGGACGGGCTGGAAGCGACGCGGACGATCCGTGCCATGGACCGCAGGGACGCCGGGGAAATCCCCATCATTGCGCTGACGGCCAACGCCTTCGACGAGGATGTTCAGCGCAGTATGCAGTCCGGTCTGAACGCGCATCTTTCCAAGCCGGTCGAACCCGACCTGCTGTTTGAGACGCTGGAGGAGCTGATCCGGCCGTAAAGGAACATGCGGGGGAGGGTATGCGGGAGGCGGATCGGCAGAGACTGAGACAGCTATCCCTCCGATACGCGGATTGTTGATTTATATACAGATAAAGCGAGGAACCAAATCCATGATTCCGGATCTGAAATCCAGACTGTATGAATATGTTGCAGGCTTCAACGCGGACGACGAAGAGATACATCCTACCCTGATACCGAACAGGGACGCGTATGACTATCTTTCCTCCCGCGTTCCCCTCCTTGAATGTCCGGACAAGACAATTGAAAAGACCTATTATTTCCGTTGGTGGACACTGCGCAAGCATTGGAAGGACACTCCGGACGGCCACATTCTGACCGAATTCTTACCGCCGGTCGGATGGGCGGGTCCGTACAATTCCATCAACTGCCCGGCGGGGCATCACATCCGGGAAGCGCGCTGGCTCCGCGATCCGGAGGGGTGGCTGAAGGAATACATCCGGTTCTGGCTGGATAAGAAGGGGAACACTCTTGCCTACAGCGCCTGGTATGCTTCCGCCGTCGAAGATATGCTCCGCATTCATCCGGATCCCGCCTTTGAAGCATATTGTCTTGACAGATTGATTCCGCTGTTTCGGGAACGCGAGGAAATCAGTCTTCACTCCAGCGGCCTTTTCTGGTCGGAGGACGGCTGGGACGGAGGCGAGTGTTCCATCAGCGGTTCAGGCCTTCGACCGACTATGAACGCCTATATGTGCGGGGACGCCATGGCGATTTCCCGGATGGCCGCGCGGCAGGGCAGGTTCGCCGAAGCCCATGAGTTTGCCGAAAAAGCGGATCGCATCCGCAAAAAAATGGACATCCTTCTGTGGGACGGCGATTTCTATAAGGTGCTTCCCTGCGGCAGGAACGAGGTCCTTTCCGGAAGCGAAAGACCGCCCGTGCCGCCGGAAAACGATGTGCGCGAGGAGCATGGGTATGTTCCCTGGTATTTCGGAATTCCCGGCCCCGAAAAATCAGTCGCCTTCCGTTACCTGACGGATGAGGAGGGATTCGCCGCCCCGTTTGGCATTACCACGGCGGAGAGGCGGCACAAGAGGTTCATGTTTGCGCATCCGCATGAGTGTCTCTGGAACGGTCCCGTCTGGCCCTTCGCCACCTCGCAGACTCTGACTGCCGCGGCAAGGCATCTTCGCGCGCACGGCGAGGTTTGCATTACAAATCAGGACTACTGCCGCCTTCTCAGACAGTATGCCGCGTCTCACCGCCTTACCCTTGAAAACGGACGGGAGGTCATGTGGATCGACGAGGACATGGATCCTTTTACGGGAGATTGGACGGCAAGAACGCTCCTCAAGGCGGACAACTGGAACCCGGGACGGGGCGGACTGGAGCGCGGCAAGGATTACAACCATTCCACCTTCTGCGATCTTGTGCTTTCCGGACTGCTCGGAATCGACGCGCGGGACGGTCGGCTGACGGCAGATCCGCTGATCCCCGACGAATGGGACTGGTTCTGCGTGACAAATCTGCCGCCAAAGGGGCAAACCGTCCTTTTCGACCGTACGGGTGAACGCTACGGTGTCGGCGCGGGACTGCATATTCTGAACAAGTGAGCGATCCGGGGATGCCGCCGAACCGTCCGAAAGTATTGATCTGCTTTTTTTCAAAAGATCGCGGGGTGTCCAGACCGGATACCGGCGGAGCTGCGTATCCCCTCCGCACATTTGTGTAAAAGGCTCGATCAAAAAACGTTTCCAGACACCCCCCCGGCGAATTTCGGGCATTTCTTTCATACACAGGGAGATATGAGAAATGAATTACATTCCAGCTGCATCATCGGAAACCGGGAGCTATCTGTGTACATGGGATCGTCAGGGTTACGTCGCCTCCAAGTACAAATTCAGCGGCGGCGCTAACGTGCGCGACGCGCTGACGCCCGAATATCTCTTCGGAGACGAAGAAAACTACCACTGGCTTCCCCGCGAATACCGGAGCGGACTGTTTTTTCTGCTTGACGACGGATGGGACACGCCGCCGCATACGGAAAATAACGGTCAAAGCAGTCCGTTCGGCGCGGTTGATCCTCATCCCGCCAAATTCGGAGCGCTGGGCGGGACTCCCACGGAACGGCTTACCGCGCTGAACAAGCTGGCGCGGGAGTGGGGCTATGCCGGCCTTGGCCTGTGGATTTCCCCGCAGATGTACATGGAAACCAGCCGGACAGGCGCAGAGGAAGCGCGGGAATACTGGATCGAGAGGGCAATCAGGTGTCAGCGGGCGGGAGTACGGTACTGGAAAGTCGACTGGGGTATGCATGACCATGAAGCTGACTACCGCCGTATGCTCACGGAGGTTGCGCGGGAATATGCGCCGGATCTCGCCGTAGAACACACCTATGTCCAGATGCCGCTGACCGACCTGATCCGTCGGGAGGATCGTCTGCGGGAATCCCGGGAGGTTCTTGCCTTCAGCGACTACTTCCGTACCTATGACGTGATGTGGCCCTTTGCCGACAGTACGACCCTTGCCCGCATCCATGAGCTGCTTTCCGACCCGCTGCCCTTTGAGATGGGGGCAAAGGGCATGCTCAGCGCCGATGAGCAGCAGTTTATCGCAGCCGGACTGGGGTGTGCCGTCGGCATTATGAATCCCGCCGTTGAGACGCGAGCGTTGCTGCGCTGGCATCGCCTCGCTCCTCCGTTCGGCGTATCGGAGTCAAATTATGTCTTCTCCGAAGAAATGCTGACCGACTGTTACGATTATCCGAAAAATCCGGTGAGCTGGGTTCGCGCGGGCGGCCGGGAGATCCGGGAAACAGCGCCTGCGGTCATGGCACGCGGATGCGCACTGCCCGCTGTCCATCCTGTCGGTCATGAAAAGCCCTATATCCTTGCGTCCCGCAATCCGCACACAGGCGCGTACGCAATCGCTTCCATCCGCCGCACTGTCGCGCCCAATCCGATGACGATCGTTCCCGCGGACGTGACATGGAATCTGGAAGACAGGAACGCATTCGTGGGTGTGTTTGGCTATTTCGAGAGTCTGACGCTGGTTTATCCCGATGAACTGCCTTCCGATTGCCGCGTATTCGCGCAGAATCTGATGGATGATGATGCGCAGGATATTACCGGGCAGGTTCAGGCTGCGGGAAACCGGCTGACGATTCCCGCATGTACGCTTATGCGGATCGGCGCGTGCAACTATGCTTACCCCAACATGAACGGCAGAAAAATGACCGATCCCATGCTGCTCAAGCTGGTCTGACCGCCGCAATTACATAAAAAAAGGAGAACGACATGAAAAAGCCGTTTCGTTTCTGCTGCTGACGTCCGGTAAAGGCACTTCGGCATGCGCTATGGCACGACCGAATTCGTCATAGTCAACCGACGCGATTACAAACTCCTGTGAAGAGATCCGAAGAGGCATCCCCGCCTGCAGTGTGTCCGCGCCCTGACTGGACACGACGATCTGAGCCGTATGATTCCCCACGATGGCAGCTGCATCCACAGTCGTTTCCAGCGTGTCCACCGCAGACCAGGCAAACACCCCCACAAGCAGCGCGATGATCGCTGCCAGAATGATCCACAGCCCGGGACTCGTCACACGCAGATAGCCGGTGAGATCCTCGGGCGAGGAGATGCGGTTCATAGCCTTTTTACGAAATACTGTCTGAATGTTTTCGAACATCGTATTCTCTTCCTTCCGCAGAGAGATCATTTGAAACGTCAGGACTTGTTTCGGCATATGGTTAGTCGATTTGATAATAGCATATATCGCGGCAGTTTCCCGGTCTCTGGCTTAAAACCGCCGCAGGAGCTTGCAGAACTGCAGTACATAGCGGAGAAGAGAGAACCCGAAGAGAAGATAAGAAGACCCATGTGTTTTCATGCGTGATGGCAAGCCCCACAGCAATGGCTGCGGCGGGGAGATGATACATGGGCCGCATCTGTTTCCCTGGGGCTCCGGAGAATCCATACCTCCTCTTGCTTTTTTCAGCTCCTCGGAGCGGCTAAAGGTTAAATAACTCTGGAAGAAGGCCTTCGCATGGCCAGAAAAGAGTTGTCTCCCTTTGCCCCGGATCGCCGGATCAGAGAGTTCCACCGGCGCTGCCCCAGTCTGTTGGCAGACTTGAGAAAAGGATATGACGATCCCATCCGCAGCCTTCGCCCAGGGAGCGGCGTTGATGAACAGCGTGCCCGACTGGTGCGGATGCCGACGATGTTCCCGTTTCTCCTCCTGGCAGCCCGGTACGGCGATCCCTTCTGCCTGTCACACACGGACGAACTGATGAAATACACGCCGTTCACCGGAAACGTGCCGCCAGTGAGTCTGGCCACAGTACCCAGAAAGCCGATGAAAGTCGGCAAAGGAAAGGCTCGGCGGATAATGATATACGGAACTGTACGCTTGAATCATCACTGAAAGCGGAAAACCCGGGGAGGGTCTATCTGCTTGAAAGCAGGTCGGAAACCGAGGATAGAAGGCAGAAACAGCCTGGTGAGAAAAGACGTACAGGGCAAACAGAAAGCAATATATCATAATCCAGCCGAGCCGCCGCTTGCGGGCCCCCATGAGCGGTGGTGTGGTAGGACGGAGGTTAGCCACCCCCGCCTACCCGATTACCGAAGAGGTTACGGCGAGAGGGCGCAGATAATCACGTTATCGTTGAGGCCGGAGATCATGGCATTCTCATTTTCCGGGCGCGATCCGCCCCTCGGCGTATCCGATGAACTCCGCGCCGCCCCGTCTGCCGTTGTACCAGAGGCGGTAAGTCCCGTCGTCGGCCTGCACCACGGTGGGCTTATAGCAGGATTCCGCGTCCCAGGCGTCCGGCGTCGGCATCACCAGCGGGTTCTCAGGCACGCGCTCCCATCCGGTGATCCCGTCCTTCGAACGGGCGGCGCAGACACAGGCGGTGTGGATGTCCCGGTAGCCGATGTAGAACATGAGATACCCGCCGTCGTCCTCTTTGAGGACGTCGCACGCGCCGATCCGCTCCTGCTCGTACTCTTTTTCAGGGTTCGACCGGAAGATCGGATTCTCGGAGTACTTGATCCAATTGATTCCGTCGTCCGATTCGGCATAGCAGATCACGTTCGGCTCGTAGGTCTCCCCGGCGGCATACCACATCTTGAATTTGCCGTTTTCAAACATCACGAAGGGGTTCATGACGGACTCTTTCTCAAAGTCCGCTTCGGGAACGAGGACGGGATTCTCGCGGAAGCGTTCAAAACGGATCCCGTCGTCGGAGCGGGCGATGCCGATCCACGATTTTCCATGCCCGCCTTCCCAGACCTGACCGGTATACCACATCAGCCAGCCGTCCCCCGCGGGATCGGGCAGGACGCAGTTTCGGTTTACGATCTGCTCCCAGCCGGACGCCTGGTTCGGACCGAGGGTGATAACGGGCTCGCTCCAATGGATCCCGTCATCCGAGAAGGTCACGGCGAAGGATTCCCGCGGACGCCAGGAGACGTCCATGCGCAGACGCCCGTCCGGCTGCTTCCGAATGAACGCGTCGAACATGGTTCCGGTTTCCGGTCCGCCGAAGACGGGGGTCGGATATTTTTTGAATGATCCTGTTGTCATGAAAGTGCACCTCAGTTTCCAATCTTATCGATCAGCCTTTGAATTTGCTTGTCTGCCATCTTCTTCGTTTTTTCCAGGGTGGAGGCCAGCTTGTCGGTGGATCCGTCCGTGAGAGCAGTGACGAAGGCGGAGTTTGCGTTCAGGAAATTGTACGCCATTTCCGGGTCGATGGTCCTGCTCCCGCGGACGATATCGAGCATCTCGCAGGAATCCATATCGCGCATGGCCTTGCCCTTCAATACCACGTCGTAGTAGGCGGTGGAGGTGGAATAATAGCTGTCCGCATTGAGGGCTTCGAGCATCGCGCCGGTGAATTCAGCCGTCTCCGTATTCCCGGGGAGAAAGATCGTGCTGGACCAGTAGGGGCTGAAGGTGTGGCGGTATTCCGCCTGTGCCTCGTCGTATTTCGGAAAAGGAAGTAGTCCGATGTCCGTATCGAGATCACGGAAAATCAACAGCTGCTCGATGCCGCCGACGTAGAAGAGGGAGTTGCCGGAACGGAAATTGTACCTCAGACCGTTCCCCCACACGTCGTCTACCTTGCCGGCCAGCCGTTCGGCGATCAGATAGTTCCCGGAGTTCATGATCCTGCAGACCTTGTCCGCCGCGTTGAAGAGGTGTTCGTCCAGATTCAGAACGGGGAGTCCCTCCTCGTCGTGCCCGATCACGAACACATCGCATCCTAAAACATGGAACTGGAAGTCGTTGTTCTCCCCGACCGCGCCGTACCGGTCGTTGTGGTCCATTTCGCCGTTGCCGTCCGCGTCGTTCGTCACCTGTTCGAGGATCGCGGCAAAGGTGTCGAGGTTCCATTGATTGTCCCGTACCAGCTGGTACGCGTCCACGCCGAAGTCCCTCGCCAGTTCCTTGTTGAACACGACCGCGTAAGTGTGGGAGTCCGTCCAGGTGTTCATTGCGCCGATGGCGGAGAAGACGCTGTTCTTGATCTTCATCGACTTTGCCACGTTGGTATCCCACCACGGCTTCTCGAGATCGATGTACGGGATCGTGCTGAGATCGGCAGTGTATCCGTTGTTTGTCTGGCCGAGGACCGCGGAGAACCCGGCGATGAGCACGTCCCAGTCCTGCTGTCCGGCCATGTAGGTCTTCTGATATTCGCCGGTCACGTCTCCGGAGGTGTCATTGACGAATTTAATGTCGTACTGCACCTCCAGCCGCCCGGTCCGCTCAAAGACGGTGTCGTTCATGATCTCGCCGTTGGTCTCGTCGGACGCCACCTCAGAATAAAAGCGCACGACGGCGTCTGTGATTTCGCGGGAGAGGAAGCGGAAGGACTGCCCGCCGTAAGTCGTGTCCGGAATGTCGGGGAGCAGACGGGCTTCGGTTTCCGCCTCGGTTTCCTCCTCGTCCGGGGATTGCGCAGACGGCTCATCCGCGGCTTTGACGGAAGGGGTGGTTTCGGTGGTTTCCTTCGATGTGCCGCACGCCGCATAAAGAGGCGACAGCAGAGAAAGGGCCAGCAGGAGAGAAAGCGCTTTTTTCATTGTAGAACCTCCTTGATGGTGTAGTGTTTTCATCGGAAAAACCGGCGGAATTGACGATGAATCCGCATTTTACAGCTCGTTCGCGGTATCGACCAGCGCGCAGATGTTCTCAAACGGTACATCGGACTGAATGCCCTGCGCGGCGGCAACGATATATCCGCCGTTCTCCGCCATTTTGGCCGTCACCTCTCTTGTCTCGCACCGCACTTCCTCCGGCGTTCCGTACGGCAGGGTGCGCTGGGTGCTGATCCCGCCCCAGAAGGTCAGGGTATCACCGAATTCCCGTTTCAGTTCGTAGATGTTCATGCACTCCGGTTGGACCGGGTTGAGCACGTTCGCCCCCATCTCGCAGAGGTCGGGCAGGACCTTGCGGATGTCTCCGCAGGAGTGGACCCAGACGTCGAGACCCGCGCCGCGGATCAGATCGTATTCCCGCTTCGCGCCGGGTTTCAGCATGGTCCGCCAGGCAGTCGGCGACATGAGAAGATCCCGCTGGGAGCCCCAGTCGTTGCCGAGAAGGACCCCGTCGAGTCCGGGCGTTTTCACGATTTCCTTCAAAAGGGAGAGATTCTTCTCCGTGATGAAATCGAGCAGCTCCATGGCGAATTCCGGTTCCGCCGCCATATCCGCGAGGAAGTATTCCAGTCCGCGGGAGAAATAGGCCTTCTCGAATTCGCTTGTCCAGACCTCCGCGAGGACATAGGCGTCCGTGTATTCCCTGAGATTGCGGACACATTCGGCGAATACCTCGAGGCTGCGGTATTCCCTGATCTCCGGGATAAAGCCGGGCGTATCCTCCATTTTGTATTCCGGCGGAAGATCCTTCCAGTCCCACCACGGGAAGTTTTCAAGGAAGCAGACATGGTTCCCCATGCTGAAATACAGGGCGTTCCGGTAATCGATCTTTCCCTCCCCGAGCAGCCGCTTCATATCAGCTCTTCCGTATCGCTCCATGAGGCTTTCCCCATATTTGTCCAGGCCGTCGGGAGCCAGATGGAAGAAGGTCGGAATTTTGTCGGGCGATTGATGAGCTATAGCCGCACGCACCCGTTCGCGTTTTGTCATAATATGCCTCTCTCTGCAAGGATTGCGATATTGGTCAGTCCCGTCCTGCGCCATGTTGAGATGATGAAATGATGTTATATGAGCATATTATACAACAGCACACGGGAATTGTAAAGAGGAAATCCGGGGGGGAGAGTGCCCTTATTGGGGTGTGGAAACTGACCACAGGTCTTCCAGCCTGACGCGCACCGGTGATCAGCAGGGTCTTTCGGTCCTTCTGAAATAGTTCCGAATCCGTTTCTCTGTAAACCGGTGGGCTGCGGGCGCTGCGAAAACCGCTGTCCCTTTTTGGTGTGGCAGAGTGAACGGATGGCAGAGATCCGGGACTATTTGAGCCGCCCATGGGGAGAACTGCCGTGGGGGTTGACAGAACAGCCATTATGTGGTACTATAATCAAGTATGCAAAAAAACGCTCCCATGGAGCAGAAACGAAAGGAATCATCACCATGAACAAGACCTTCTCCGCCATCCTCGCCGCGCTGATGCTCAGCGGCACGTTCGCAGTCTCCGCAGGCGCCTGCATCCCGTTCCCCGGCACCGATCTTCTGACCGTGACCCGGAGCGGAAGCCCCGCTGCGGAAGCCTCCCTCGATCTCTACAGAGTGGACGAATACGGCGACGCGGACACCTTCCTCGGCGCGTATACGACCGATGCCGACGGCAAGCTCACCGCGTCCCATCTGACCACGGGCCTTTACCGCTGGAGCAGCGAGGCCGGCGACGTGTTCTTCCGCATCACCGGATCCGGCTTCGTGCGCACCGCCGTTGAGCTTCCCGCCGAGGCGATTCCCGCTGAGGAACCGGCCGTCGAGGAGCCTGCCGTCGAAGAGCTTCCCGCTGAGGAAACCGAGGACGGCCGGGAGCACATGACCTACATGAGCGCCGACGGCTTCCAGCTCCGCTACAACGCCCTGCAGGTTGAGTCCCGTGAAACCGGCGATCACAGCGCGGAGTTCGTGCTCCTCGATGAAGCGTCCGGCGCCGATAAGCTGGCCGTGAGCTGGATCGCCGAAAAGCAGCCCGAGGAGGTGCTCTACGAGGTGACCTCCGCGTGGGGCGAGCAGACCGACATCCTCCGCACCGAGGGCATCTTCCCCGGCACGGAAGACAAATGGGGTTACTGGAGAACCTTCACGGACGGCAGCCTGACGAAATGCGCCATCGCCGGTGAGTATAACGGCGGCGTGCTGCTGTTCGAGATCGACGCTCTTCTGACCGGCGACGAGGCGAAGGACATGGCCGTGAGCGATATCCTTGCGGAGATCGTCGATTCCGTCACCTACTTCGATTTCGCCGAGCAGACCATGTACGCCTATATCCCCGGCGTTTACACCTCCGCGGCTGAGGACGGCGCGAAGTATCAGTTGATCCTGAACGCGGATCACACCGGCACCCTGTGCTTCCATGATACCGTGGACATTCTCTGGGGCAGCACGGAGCTGATCGCGCCGGACGCAAAATACGCCTATACCGTTGAGGGCGACTTCCTCTATGTGGAATTCGACGGCGTATGGACCGAATTTGCGAGAGAGATTGCCGAATAAGCTGTGACATCAAACCCCGGCTCCGGTTGGTTATCATCCCGGGGCCGGTTTTTTTCAGCCGGGATAAACACTCTGAGGCGGGAATCCGGAAGCGTGACCGCCTGACCATCAAAGCTATGATCTCAAAAGCACAGGAATTCGGGAAATCAAGTATCTCGTCAACGCAGCGGGGGTCTCCCCATCCCATGCTCCGATCGAAGCGATTTTGAAGGTCGCTCTTTTCAGGCTCATCGCATCCCCCTCCTGCTGGCGGGAGCTGAGAAAGCAAGACGCTCTTCCACGCACTTAAGCCGCGCCGTGCAGAAGAGTTTCCCTATTGCACTTCCCGATCGGAGGGCCGGAACAGCGCCTCATTTTTCCGGCAAACAAATCAACCACTCCCATATCGATACACCCGAAAAGACTCGCACAGGCAGGATACCGCAGTATCCCCGGCCCGCGCGAGTCTCTTTTTAGTGGCGGTACGATTCATCCGTTGGGCGCGTTCCCGCACGATCGATGTATGGAAGACCGGTCAAGCAGTGAGCGGGCAGCTGCCCCACCGATCAGTACCTGTTTTTGTCGTCCGGATCGTAGGGTTTTTCATCAACCGGAGGTACATTGTCGAGCAGTCCCCCTCCGGCAACTTTGTCGAGGTCGTCCGCGTCCAGTTTCTGAATCGCAGAATCAAGCGCTTCCTCTGACTTTTCGACTTCTTCCTTCGCCTTTTTCTGCGCGGCGAGGCTCTTCTTGTTTTTCGGGATCTTCTTTTCCATGTTTTTCTCCTTTCGAATGTTGTCAATTCATTTCATTGGTACTGTTCCGCGCCTTCCCTTTCTCGTAAGAAAGGGTGGACACGGCAGTTTGACGGGAAAACTGCTCTGCTTCCATAGTCTGCCGCAAAAGCTCCTGTTCGGCCGCGTTATACCGCATCAGCATTGTCGCACCCTGAGCGCGGGATGCCATGCCTTTCGGGGAAAGCTTATTGTTGCCCGTCCCCTGAATCACGCCCTGTATGACCATCCAGCAGACAGCCTCGTACGCCCAGTCGGAGACCTCGGAAGCGTCATCGAAGGTCAGCGGGAACGCCCACAGACCGGTAAAGCCCAGTCCTTTGGCCTTTGCGCAGCGATAGAGGATCGTCGCAAGCTGTTCCCGCGTAAGCGGATCCGTCGGTCCGAACCTTCCGTCGCCGTAACCGGTCACGATTTCATTTGCTGCGGCCCACCGGATCGCTTCGGTGTACCACATGTCGTCCTCCACATCGGTAAAGTCCATGGCGTAGTTCACCACGGGCGCTCCCTCCATGCGGTGAAGCATGGTGACGATCATCGCGCGGTTCGTCCGGCCGTCCGGATCGAACAGACCCTCTCCGACGCCGTTCATCACGCCGTTGATCAGCGCCCATTCCACGCCGTCGTGGTACCACGAGGTCTTGTCAAGATCGGCGAACGCGCCGAGCGGGCAGGCGTCGCCCCTGTCGCAGGCAGCGGGGTGCGGTTCGTCCGGTTGCGTCTTTTCGCCGGAGGTACCGTCATTGGGTGTCTCCGGCTTAACGGGCTCCGTAACGGGCGGAATCACGGGAATAAACGGGACAACAGGATCGACGGGATCGTAGGGAGCGTAGGGGTGGCCGGGTTCGGAAGTTCCGCTGACTTTGACTGTGTAAGTAACGGTATAGATCCTGCCGGTTCCCTCCTCCGTCAGCGTTACCGTGATCACGGCGGTCCCCGCCCCGACAGCGGTCAGTCTGCCGTTTTCATCGACCGTCACGACGGCGGGATTGCTGCTCGCATAGGTGACCGTTCCTTCATGAACCGAACTTGCGGTAATCCTTCCCGTATCGCCGACGATGAGGGACAAAGACGTCGTGCCGCCGTCAGAGGTGCCTTCGACGGAGGTATCGGTACCGTCCACTATGATGGCGGTCTCCAGATCAGGGGTCTTCTCTTCATCGTTCACGGTAATGTTGTAGGACGCAGTATAGGTTTTGCCGGTTTCCTCCTCCGTCAGCGTGACCGTGATCACGGCGGTTCCCGCGCCGACGGCGGTCAGTCTGCCGTTTTCATCGACCGTCACGACGCCGGGATCGCTGCTTGCGTAAGTAATTGTCCCGGGGCGCGGCGAATGGGCTTCGATACTGCCCGTATCGCCGACGGTGAGGGTCAGGGATTTCGAAACGTCGTCAGAGGCGCTTGTCACCGCAGTGTCCGTGTCATCCACGGTAAGCGTCGTCTCGAGATCGGGAACCTTACGCTCGCCGGTCACGGTGACGGCAGAGGACACGGTCGCGCTTGTCGCTGTGTGGGTGGCGTACAGGATGGTCTCGCCGCCGTTTACACCGAAGACTTTTCCGTTCCGAATCTGCGCGACGGTCAGATCGTCCACGGCATAGGTCACGGTGCCGCCGCTCCGGAACTGGTCGCCGAGATCCATCGAGAAGGCAATGTCCGCTTCGCTGTCAACCTCCACGGTAACGTCTCCGAGCGTCATGTTCATCGGGACAACAAGGTCGAAGTCCGCGTACTCCAGATTGCTCAGGAAGCGTGTTGCCGGATACCCGGTTCCCTCGGCGTTCTGCGCCATGACTTCCTTCTGCACGGTGATCAGCGCGGTAACGAAGCCGTACTCCTCCATCATTTCGGGCGTGATGTTGACCGGAAGATCAAATTCCGCCGTTTCGCCGACAGAAAGAGAGATCTGTCCTTTGTAAAGAGGCTCTGTATACTTATCCTCCAGATTGGCGGGACCGCGCGTCTTCACGGTCAGGGTGTCGTCCGCCGAAGAAGCCGCGTTGCCGGTATTGGTCACGGCGAGCTTCACATGGAATCCGTCCGGAGTCTGATATGTCTCAGTACCCGTGATTTCATAGGCAGCCCTGGCTTCCAGAGGCTCGGCGGTAAAGATGTGCCTGTCGTTGTAGTAGACCGGGCCGGAAGCATCGCGCATCTCCTGAACGACCGCCTTGAAGGTGAGGCCGTCCACACCGGAAGGCAGCTCATAATCGAATGTATGGGTCGCGCTGCCGTTCGGGAGAAGAGTGTCGAAAACCTCGACGTCACCGATCGGCGTTTCGTCGGCGTAAAGGCTCAGCTTGTAGCCTTCTGCGGGATTCATTCCGTTGTTCGCAACCTCCACCTCGACAGAGATCGTTTCGCCGCCCACGGGCAGGGTCACGGGCGTACGTTGTTCAGCCTCGATCTCGTTCCCGGACTCATCGGTTGCGGTAACCGTCTCAAGACGGTAAAGCGCGATGTTCCCGGTCTCTACGCTGCCGCAGGGTTCCAGGACATCGGCCACCAGCGCGATGTCGGTGATCTGGATGGGCATAAAGTCCACCTGACCGTTGTAGTCCCCTTCGACTTCAACCAGCCCCTCATGAAAGCGGTTATGAACCACCATCAGGTTTTCCCCCGACATGGCAACGGCGATTTCATCGTTGTCCCAGCCGTCGCGCGTGATCCGACAGGGCTTGGACCAACCGGAAGAGGCCCGGGCCGTTCCCGCATTGCCCTCCTCATCGATCACCGCGGTCTCATAGCCTACCAGACCGGTCCCGAAGATTTCCCGCGCTGCGCTGCCCTCCTCGTCAGTCGTGTTTTCAGTCCAGAGAACGTAGAGGTTGCCCTCCGAATCCTCTATTGCCCTGAAATCGGCAGCCTGAGCGGAGGCGTTGGAATCCGCGGCGGGGACGTAGACGACGCGGGGCTCCGTATAGCGGTAATGCGTTGTTCCGTCGTCGTCTGTGTAGGTAAACTCGTTCGCGGGATCGTCCGCTTCCGTCTTCAGCGTTCCGTCCGCGTTGATGCCGTCCCGCAGCAGGGCCGTTACGTCGATGTAGACCACGTTCTTTCCGTCGCGATACCAGAACAGCTTGGTATGGGTGTTCTCGGCATCGGTGCTCATACCGTCTGCGGCGTTCACCCTGGAGCGGAAGAACTGGGGCAGGGTATCGCTCACATCGTCGTCGGTAATGCGGATTCTGTACTTTAGCTCATGCGAGCGGAAGTCGTAAACCTGCAGATAAAGCTCCTTATCCTCGTCAGAATCGTTCGAGCCGTCGACATCTGCGGTATAGGCAAAGATGGCAAGCCCGTTGTACCCGACGGCGGTGAAGTCCGGGATGGCATATGTGATCCTGTTCCCGTCCGCATCCGTGAAGGTCGGACCCGCGACGGTACGCTGACCGCCCAGATTGTCGATCAGGAACTTTTCGTTTTTCTCGTTCCCGTGCATCTCGCTGTAGTAGAAGCTGTCAAACAGCCAGCCCGCGGGGATTTCCCTTCCGTTGTCCTCGTCTGTCTCGGCGTTGTACGGCATATAATACACATGGCTTCCGTTGACGTAGGGGTTGATGAAGCCGGCGATTCCCGCGCTGCCGAGCGAGGTTTCTTCGCTCTTTATGTAGTAAACCATCGCGTCGCCGCTTTCCATGTCGCAGACAACGGTCGGGTTCGCGTCGTAGAACGTATAGATCCTGTCTCCGCTTGTGTAATGGTCGTTTGAGATTCGTGTGACCTCGGTATCCGCCACGGTCACGCCGTCCTCGTCTCTCGTTCTGATCCGCTTATTTTCATCCAGCTCGACGAACGCGGCGTAAACCTCCATGCTGCTCAGATAGTCCGCCGCCTGCTGATCCGTCGAAAGGTCGGCGATGGCGTCTTCAGAGGGGGAAACCCATGCGACGAGGACCCGGCCGTCCTTCGTCTCGCCGAGGGAGGGCTGGAAATCGGCCGTTTTGTCGTTTGACACGGTGACGGCCTCGCTCCACATACCGCCCGCGTAGGTCGCCATTTTCAGCGTTGTGCGCTGGGTTTCGCCCTTCGCGTTGTCGCTGTCAATAAACGCCAGCACCACGGTCTCGCCGTCCGAGAGGGTGATCGTCTGGGAGTCGGGACGTTCGTAAGCGTCGGCCACAAGGAGCTTCTGCTTGTCCTTGTTCGGACGGAACGCGCCCTGGACCATCATCTGATCCCCGAGCCACATGGAATCGTAACCGCTGCTCTGACGGAGCTGCAGCGTGTTTGTGCTGCTTTCGCTGCGGGCCGTATCGGTATTGTTCGCGTAATACTCAAAGGATCCGAAGGGCCAGCCGCCCACGTTGAACATCAGCGGGATAGAAAACAGGAACAGGTCGATGATGAACCCTGCCGACAGGCTCACATAGAAGCCCCCGTCTCCGTTGGGATCGCCGGGTTCCCAGTTTGCGATCATGTCCACCTTGCCCGATCCTCGGATGCCCAGAGTGCCGCACAGTCCGATACCGGCGCTGATCTGGACGTAAGCCAGACCGCGGATGCAGCCGTTGAGCTCGTCGATTCCGTCATTGATGTCGACGCTGCCGTTCATGGCGTCGTCATAGGTGATCTCGACGTCCTTTTTCAGATCGGCTCCGAGGAAGCCCATGACGGTGCCCTGCATCTCGATGCCGAAATAAGCGGGCAGGAACACGATCGGAAGCACAATATACCAGGCCATCTGGAAGCCGAGCGTGACCGATACATAGCCGCCGATGCCGTTGAAGATCAATTTGGTCTCGGAGGTTTCGCCGATGGTGACGGTGACGTTGATAAAGTCGAAATAGACGCCCACGGCGATGTCAAAGCGCCAGGAGTGGCCGCCGAGACCGGCGTCGCCGATTTTTTCATTGTTGGCCTTGGCGTCCTTTGCGGCATCGCGGACCATACCGATCGCGTTGGCGGATTCCTTGATGCCCTCCGCGAAGGAATTGAAGGGATCCGTGGCTTTGAAGATGCTCTTCCAGTAGCTCTTGCCCGCACCGGAGAAGCTGGAGACATGAGTACCCTTGATGGCGTCCATCATCTGCACGGGAGAGAAGCCGATGTAGATGCGGTAGCCATTGGTGATCTTCATGACGCCTACGTTGACGAAGGGGAAGTTCAGGTTCATCCCCGTGCTGCCCACCAGGGGAAGCTCGCCGAAGGTGAGATTGATGGGCGTTTTGATGCCCATGGCGGGGGGCATTTCATACGCGACCGGCTGGTAGAAATACATCCCGGTGAACACGTCGGAATACTGGAACTCGTTCACTACCTTGTCACCGGCGGACCGAACCGCTTCGGTCTGAGCCAGCCGGTCGGTGACAAGGCGCAGATAGAGCTTGTCGCCCGGTTCGGGCAGGGTGCCGCTGCTCACCACCGTGACCTTTTTGGTGACTTCATTTCCGTTCTCGTCAACCATCGGATTCCCGTCCTCGTCCATCACGGGAATCTCGACCTCCTCCTCCTGCTCTCCCACAAAATCAAGGGGGCAGGAGAAGTCGTACGCTCTGGTCGTCCGGTTGAGCACGCCGTTGTCCACGGGATCAAAGGCAAACCGGAAAACGTCGTTTTTGTCGTACACCGCGAACTGTACGGAGAAGGGGTGCTCCGTATCCGTATTGGTGACAAGGTACCCCTCGTTGTCCGTCACGGTGTACTTGTACGGCGCCTCCTTGATGCTGACCGTCATATTCGCCGTTTTTCCGAGCACGACGGGAATATAGCTGCCGGAGTCGATCTGATAGGCGCTGTCGCTCATGGTACCCGTGATCCGGATGTTGCCGAAGATGGCCGAGGTCACCGGACTGACGCCGCTTTTGAAGTTGGCGGAGATATCGAGGGTTACGTTCTTGATCGCGCTCCCTTTGACGTAGCTTTTCGCATCGTCCTCGTTGTCGAAGAACGCGATGTAGTCGATTTGAATCCGATCCCCCTGCCGACCGTTTCCCTGTATGGGATACAGGACAACCCATTCAATCTCCCCGCTCCAGAAGTCGGTATTCAGGGAGGCCGTGATTTCCCTGTTCGTATCCGGCATATTATAGACATATTCATGCCATTCCTTGTCGCTGGCAAGGGTAATCGGAGACATAGAGAACAATCCGACTAAGCTCGGTTTTGACATACCGCGGGCAAGCACAATTTTCTCCGTACCACAGAGGTTTCTGGCACGGATTTTCACCCATTGGATGCTGTCCACGCTGGCTGCGGAAGTGCTGTCAAGCGATACATTCTGGTTGATCTTGTCCGCGGTGAAGGTGTAGTAATCGTTGCCTTCGCTGTCTGTCTCTCCGAAATAACTGATACCGTAAATTTCGTGTTTTCCGAGATTCTCGTTTTCAGCCTCGTCGCTGTTGAAGTCATACAGCAGGTTGGGAACGACCGTCGCGCCGTCTGAGGAGACAGTGGGCAGAAGGATCTCCTGTACCATATCCGTGCCATTGACCGACACCAGATACCGCAGATAGCGATTCGACAATCCGCTGCAGAGAATCCGTCCGGCTGTGACATGACCGTCGGCGTCCGCCACGCCCCCGGCAGAGCCCGCGGACAGCACCGCGCCCACGGCGGGCACCTGGGATTCGTTGCCCTCATAGCCGGTGCGCAGGTTGTAGTTGGCATAGCGCAGGGTACCCTCCAGCGTCACCGAGGATGCGGCGTTCACAATGGAGAGTGTAATAATGTTCCGCTTGGGATCGTTCCCCGCGGTATAATAGAAGGTGTTGCCCTCGTAGGTTCTGCGTGTGTTCCCGTCCTCCCAGACGCAGACGGAATTTCTGCCCTTCGGCGTGGCGGTGACGGCGTAGAGCTTGCCGTTTACAGTGGCGTCGGTGTCGGCGTAGATGAAGTTCGTGTATTCGCCGTCCACGGTGCCCTCGGTGGCCAGTACGCCGGGGTGATGGGTCACGTTGCCGTTCGCGTCTCTTACGATCGTTGTGTCAAACTTATTGAGATCTGCGGTTTTTACCCGCACGATGATGCGGTTGTTCTTCACCTGAAGGTTGGGCTCAAGAATGACCTCGGAGAAGTTCAGGCGGTTGTCCCAGGTTCCGGAGACGTAGATGGTGTCGTGGTCGATGAAGTTCCAGGTGCCGTCCTTGTCCCAGTTCTTGGCGGTGGACTGGAACTTGCCCCAGTAGCGCACGCCCACCGCGTCGTAAAGCGCGCTGTAGGCCTTGTCCATCCTGATTCTGGAAACCGCGAGCATATCGCCCTTGTGGAGTTCCTGACCATCCGGCGCCGTGATCTTCCGGGTCTCTCCCGCCGCCAGGGTATAGCTCGTGCCGCTGAGCGTCATGGTGACGGGAAATTCGTAGGGGTTGCGCAGGGTGACGGAGGCGTCGAGATACGCAAACTCCGGCCGGATATTGAACTGCGCGTAGGTGGCATAACCGTTCTTGGCCTGTCCGGGATTGGCCTGTGTGTTCTCCCGGAGGAGGTTGAACCAGTTCTGCGTTTCGTTGTGTTCATAGTCCGGGCAGATCGTCTTGATCAGCTGCTCCATGCTTGCGGTGTTCAGCGCGTAGGCAATGGAGGTATTGGACGGATCGTCGTTGTCGGCAAGGGTACAGAGAACCCGGCTTTCATCCTTCCCGTCCAAGAGATTCAGCTTCGTCATGTAGGAGTACTGGTTGACGTTGGACCCGGCGGTGGTCTTCACCGTGAAGGTGTCGTTCATGAAGTACACCGCCGAGGAACCGGCCTCCGCCAGCTCGGCGTTTGTTGTAGTTGCTCCGGCGATGGCGCTGCGGGTGCCGTCATACATCAGATAAGTCAGGGCATCCCCGTTCTTGATGTTGACCTGGAAGGGGCGGAGGACGGGCATGACCTCGTGGATCTGCAATTCGTTGCAGTTGCTGCACTTGGCCAGGTTGGCGAAGCCGATGGCCTGCGGATGGTCGCCTCCCAGCGCGGGACCGCCCATGTCCAGCCATTCGTCCGATGTTCTGAGAGACACCGTACCATCTTCGCCGATAAAGACATACCGTCCCTGCACGGAAGGATCCGTAGCGTTCAGCACCGGATAGATAAAACGGGTTTCATTGGTGAAAGGAGTATGATTGTTGATGGCGTATGGCCATATTGTGTGCTTGTTCCCAGTTAAAAGAAAATCCACAATGTTTGAAGGAGTTACTTCGACATCGTAATACCAATAAGTGTGTCCCAGCTTTTTGGCAAGGAACGGGAAACTGCTGCCTGACGCGGGCATGGATCCGGCGAGGGCAATGTACATCCAGGCTTTGTCGTCGCCGCCATAGGTGCGGGACCATCTTACCTGCGCGCCTGACAGGAAGTAACTTGTCCAGTAGTCTTCCGTCAGCCAGTAGGCGACACTCACGTTGCCGGCCCCCAAAACGCCGTCGTCACAATAATACATTCTCCAGCTCTTTATTCCGCTGTCGTACTGATTAACGCTCGGCAAAAACCGTTTGTATTGCTGGACCGGTTTGGAAATATCGATGGCGTCCAGCGTCCTGAGCGTGGAAAGGTTGTTGCGGTCAACCGCAGTACCGCCGCTTGCGCCGAGCGCCGCGGAATTGTTCGCCGCCAGCTTCGGACCCTCGACCGCCGCCGTCAGGGACGCTTTCCCGGTATAGGAGCCGCTCAGATACACGACGGCGGAGGCGTTTTCGCCAGCCTCACAGCCCGCCGCGGGTTCCAGAGCCAGTTCGAAATCCCCCGTTCCGGAGAGATACTCGGTGCGGACGGGGATGTCGAGGGTCAGATGATCCACGCCGAAGGGGAACACAAGCTCCGCGTCGACCTCGGAATAATCGCGTCCGGGTTCGGCGCTGCCTTCTCCGGTGGTCACCACCTTCGCGGTGACGACGGTGTTCATCGCCCCGGAGCGCAGCACCGTGACGGTGACGTGGTCGTCCCACGGCCAGTAAGCCGCCTCGGAAAAGCTGACATAAGCCGGTTCCTGCTCCTCGTCGTCGAGAATCGTCACGGCGCAGGCGGAGGCGGCGGAGTTTGTGGTCTCCCCCTCCGGCGCGCCGAGAATGACGTAGAACATCCGGTCGCCGTCCCCGCGGCTGTTGTCCTTCGGCACGATTTCAAGGTATTTTTCCGTTTCGCCGGGCTTGAACGTCAACGCGACGTGCGCGCCCACGACGACATCGGTCATCACATTTGCGATGGCCTGCAGGTCCTTGAACAGTTCGCCGCCCTCGGCCGTCAGCCGCTGAATCGTGGCGTCCTCCCCGGTGTACAGGGCGGCGGCCTCGCTCAGGGGACTGAAGGTTCCGGTGTCGCCGGAGAACGTGATGACCTCGCCGTCGGGATCCGCGGGGAGAGCGCCTTGTTCCGGGTCATCGACCGGGTCATCGACCGGGGCATCGACCGGGGCATTGACCGGGGCATTGACCGGGTCATCGGCTCCGGCGGACTGCGGAAGTGTTTCCCGATCTTCCGGGACAGATTCTTCGGAAGCAGCCGCTGTGTCCGTTCCGAGGCCGCTCGATTCCCCCTCCGCCTCCGCATACGGGTTTTCGTCGCCGTATTTTTCCTTTAGGCCGCTGGCCTCGTCCAGAAATTCAAGAGCGCTTTCGGTACCCTCCAGATAGGCTTCCTGCGCCTCCGGATCGTTTCCCAGCATTTCGGCAAACTCCTCTTCGGTGCCGAGGGTACCCTGTTCAAAGTCAGAACCCTCCATCATCTCCATGAGGGAATAGTTGTCCTTCGGATTCTCAACCCTCGCCCACAGATCGCGGACGCGGACGACGTAATCCTCGCCGTACTTCGCGGTCATATCGGCGATCTTGACAAGGGCGGTGGATTCGGATTCGGCCTCTCCGCCGCGTCCTACCTTCAACAGGTAGACGAAGCTGCCGTCTTCCCGCACTTCCGCCGCAGCCGTCGCGAGATAGAATACGTCGTGATCGAGGATATCCGGCCCGATTTCGATCTCGGGAAGATATACCTCCGTCTCCTGCGCGGCGAATGCCTGTGTCGGCACCATGCCGATCAGCATCGCGAGGGCCAGAGCCGTGCTCAGAAGTCGTTTCAGGGTCTGCTTCATGTTTTTGCTTCCTCCTTGGAGCGGGTTGGGGTGATATTCAGAACCTTTTGGGGCATGAATACATATGAATGGAGATGTTTTTTGGAGCTTCGGCCTGAGCGCCGAACCGCAGAGGCCCGATTTGGGTTGTTAATGGAGAAAACGCGCTCTTCGCGTACTGTCCTGAGCAAAGACTGCCTGGCCGAATGCCGCCGCTCCGGCTGAACCGATCCGCGCCTGCTCGGAAAGCGCGATCCGTCAATATCCGCCTCTTTCCAAAAAAGACAACACTTCATTTCATTATATCATCAATACGCCCCTTTTGGAAAGATGTTTTCGAAATATTCAAAAATCATTAACGCATTGCATGTGGCTTGTTCACGGTTTACAAGGAATGCTCCGCAGTCTCCTTGCCGTCACCTGAGGCAGTCCTTCTCACCGGCGTCGATGTCCGGTTCTCAAATAACGAACAAAACATGACAGGAGCTCGCATAAATGAAGCACATTTATTTGTTTCCAAATTACAGAAAACGATTTTGAACAGAACACAGTGCTGTGATATCGGGGGCTTACACTTCGGAAGGAGCTTTTTCAGATGCAGATTCGTCCTTTACCTGCATATCCGTTATACCGGTCAGCAGGGTGAAATAACGCTGGCGAACACGACTATACAATGCGTCATATTCCTCGTCTCCTCCGGCATGAAGTCTTTCAAAGTAGAGGTGCTCGTGATCTGCCAGTTCCGGATATACGCGAACCAACGTGGCTATTCCGATATTGGAGCAAACTTCTGCGATTTGTTGAAGATCGGTCAAAAGGTTTGAAAACGTAGCGTCGGCATAGATATTGTCTTCTCCCGTTACCATGCGTTTCAGGTGGTTGCGTTTCAAGACCGTAATCATTTCACCGATCACCTGTACCAGAGGTTCGATCTTGCGTGCTGCATCAACATCACGCTTGCGGAAGGTTTGTTCCGTTTCATCCAGAATATTGATGACAGCGCTTTCAATAACGGCCAGTTCGGAACGCACCGCATTGGAAAGAATTGTATTGCTCCCGCAAAGCGCGGCTGCATACCCCGCTATGTTTACGGCGTGGTCACCCAGCCGTTCAAATTCGGAAGCTGTTTTATAATATTGGTCCATAATAGCTACATGAACTTCACTCTGCAGATGAGGAACCAGCCCCACCATGTATTTGCTTACAAGGTCGGTCATATGGTCGATCTCCGTTTCTTCGGACTGTATTTCATCATGAAGAATCGGGTCATACTCCTTCAGCAGCTGAAAGGCGCTTTCAATATTAGATCTTGAAGCTTTGAATACGGAAAGCAGAAGCTGATAGCAGCTCTGAAAAGCAAGGGCCGGAGTATTGAAGAAAACCGGATTCAGGGCGTCGATCACAGTCTTGTATTTGCTTTCCCGGACAGGTTCATCTTTCACGATAACGCGGCTGAGTTTCTCATACACGCGAAGCATCGGGAAGAGAGCCAGAGCGCACGTCAGATTGAAGACGGTATTGGTGTTGGCAATGATTCCGGAATTGACGGTTCGCTCCCAAAGCCCGTCCAGCAGGCCCATCCTGTGCGCGATCGCAACACCGGTCAGCACAAGCGCCGTTTCACTGAGATTGAAAAGAATATTGACAATGCCCACGCGGCGCGCTTCAGATTTTGATCCGATGGAACAGACGATTGCAGTCGTAACGCAATCGCCGAGATAGATACCGACTATGATCGCATAGATGGATTTGAAGGCGAGCAGGCCCGTAGCTGAAAATGCCTGCAGAATACCGATGGTCGCGGATGAACTCTGCAAAACGAAAGCTACGCCGGCGCCGACAAGGTAACCCAGCACGGGATTGCTGCCCAGGCCGGAAAACAGGTTTTCGATCATACCGGACTGAGTCAGGCTGTTGACCGCTCCGGTCATATTGAGAAGCCCGGAAAACAAAATGCCGAACCCGATCGCAATATTACCGACGGAGCGGGCATTCTTGAAAAAACTTCCCATGATCAGCACGATTCCGATAATCAGGGCTATGGGGGCGAGTGTGGAGGGCTGGAAGAAGCGCAGTACCGCAGAGCCCGACCCGTCAATGTCAAGAAGGCGGATGATCTGCCCCGTGACAGTTGTGCCGACATTTGCCCCTATGATAATGCCCAGAGACTGGTGAAGAGTCAGAATACCTGCGCTTACCAAACCGGCGGTGATCACGATTGTGGCGGTGGATGACTGAATAAGAGCCGTAACAAGAACGCCGAGCGCGAAAGCTTTGAACGCATTGTCGGTTACGCGGCCCATTACCACTTTCAGCGTACCGGATGAATTCTCTTTCAAAGAGTCACCCATAAGCCGCATCCCATACAGGAACATGGCAAGACCGCCCAGCAGGGAAATGATATTAAATATATCCATATTGGGACTCCTGATTTGCGCCGCATGTGGCAGAGAGATGAGCTTTTTTCTGTGGAATAACGAAATTCGCCGTATCCATTCTTCTTTCTCTTGCTTCTTCAGCCGCCGCGCCTGTTTGTTAATCGCAGATCATAATTGTGTCTCCGGCGTGTACCTGCCTGCGCGCGGTTCCGCCCTCCGTTTCAGCTGTCCAGCTCAGGGTTCGTTCTGTTCTGTTTGTCAGCGTGCTCTTTCTCTTCCCTTCATGACGAAGATCTATAAATCCGCCCCACAGAGGGAAACCGGTGACTTCCGACCATTCTCCGGCTGCCGCCGCGCTCCGTGTCCTTACCTCGGATTTTTCCGCGTCAGCCGAAATCCCCATGTATCCGCAGAACAACCCTTCGACGGCGGCATAGGACACCTCGGGATAGTCCCTCCGTTTGTAGTCCTCCGCCGTCATTTTCAGCCAGATCCGCATGGCCTCCGCATCCCACCCGTATTTCCAAAGCATGGCGGGATAATAGGAGCGCAGTTCGACAATCGTCTCCGGCTCAGTTGACAGGAGATAGCGGATCTGCCCCGCAATCTGCGCGGGATCCCGAATGATTCCGCACCGCAGCGGCGTCATGGCGTTATCGTCGCTTTGTTTCGGACTGAAGGAGCCGTCCTTCATGCGGAACTCATAAAAACGCGCTTCTTGCTCCGTCCACCATTCCCGGCAGAAGATTTCCCGCAATCTGTCCGCTCTTTCAAGATACTCCGACGCTTTCTCCGGTTCTTTTTTCAGCGAAGCCATGCGCGCAGCCGCCAGGTATGCCCGGTATTCCAGAGCCAGCGCATCTGCGGCAGCGCTGTAGCCGGTCGTTCCGTTCTCCTCATAGGACGCGATCCCACGCCTTCCGTCGATGTCCGCCCTGTCCACGATGCCATCTCCGTCACGATCCCACCGCGGGATGTATTTCTCCACCGTGAGCCGGAAGAAGTTCTCCATTTCCGGAGAGAGCAGATACCATGCGTCCCCGGTGAGATCGCACAACCGTGAGGCCGTATCCATGATGTCGAAATTCGCGGGAAGGTTGTACCAGAAATCGGCATCGCTCGAATAATCCACCGGCGCGGGTTTCCCTTCGAACGTGATTTCCCACCAGCTGCACCAGTCCTTTGCTTCGCTGATGTTCCGCGCAAAAGCCCCCATCATGTTTCTGTTGTGCTCCGTCAGTCCCAGACAGTGCGCGCCTCCGGACTGATGAGACATATCACGCATACAGAAAGCGTCACGGCCGGGGAGGGCTGCTTCGTAACACGGCCCCATTCCGGCGTCATCATGAATAAACGCCTCCGCCTGCGCCCTCGCCCAATCAAATCCTTTCCGCAGCTCTGGATTGTTTGAATCAAAATCTATTGAACTTCTGCCCAAAACCCATTCCTCCTGCTCTTCGGCTTGTATTTCGCTTGAATTATTATACATTGTTATTATACACTGTCCAAGTACGGTTTTCAAGAGGATAACGGTCAAAATTATCGGTTGTCCCATCTTATTCAGACGTGAAGAAAGCGGGACACCGTGCAGCAGCAGAATCTGCTGCGCGGATACTGCCGGCGCCGGAAAGAAGCATCACCCTCGATCACGTTGACCGGAGGAAACGAAGCGTATTAGGGCAACTGTAGATTTTGAAAAGAAGAGTTTATCTTGGAGAAACGTGATACAGCCCAACTTTGGCTTGCATTTTCCCCGTGAACGTGTTATAATCAACCTGTCATTGCAGAGAGAAAAGGAGCATTTTTCGACACATGGCCGTTTCATTTCTTGCCTTTGCGGATCTGCATCACGAACCAAAGGTGTTCCCGCATGACGCAAAGCGCTTCCTCGATGAGATTATTGCGAGAGGGATAAACGCAAAAGTATCCTTCATGGTTCAGCTCGGTGATTTTTTACACACTCCTCAGGAGAACAGGGCGCTTGCAGATGTATTCGCGGAGGCTCCGATCCCGGCTTATAACATATTTGGAAATCACGACAACGATCAGGAATCCTATGAATATATCCTTGATATGTATCGCCTGAGAAACGGGTACTATTATTTTGACAGGGAAGGGTATCGTTTTATCGTGCTGGATCCCAATTACAGCGCGGTTAACGGAGAACTCGTTCACTACAATCCCAATCAGGCGCGCAGTCACAATCGCGGTGAAATTCCGCCGAATCAGATGTCGTGGCTGGAAGAGACGATATGCGGATCTCCGTTCCCATGCGTTCTCTTCAGCCATCAAAGCCTTGAGCGCACCGACGGCATAAAAAACCGCGACGAGGTATGGCGTATCATCTGCCGCGCGAATCGCTCGCGGGAACATGCCGTTATCCTTTGCGTGAACGGTCACTATCACTGCGATTACTGCACGTTTATCAACGGAGTGTGCTGCCTTGATCTGAATTCTTCTTCATACTACTGGACGGACCCGACGAACCGCCTGTATCCGCAGGAAGTTTACGATAAGTTCCCCATCTCGGACCACTGCATATTCTATAAGAATCCATTGTCGGCAGTCGTTACTTTGACGGGTACGGACCGGATTACAGTCGAGGGGAGCGGCGGCGAATTCCTATATCCGATCGACCGGGATGAATTGTTCAGACTGGACCAGCGGCGGCTTTCCGATTTGCGAGTCTGCGCGCCGTATATCAGCGATTATTCCGTGGATCTTAACAGGCAGATCGTTGAAAAAAGGGTTCACTGAAAATTCTTGTGGGTGAATAATAACTAAAGGGTTGAAAAGAATAAGAGCCTCTGCGATAATGAGATCGCCATCTTGCCGGATGCAGCAGACCTCATCAAGGAGAGACTCCTCATGTATTCTACCACAACCAC
>SVQK01000061.1 GCA_015065385.1 Oscillospiraceae bacterium
CCTTTCTTGTACTCCCGGATGGTTTGGCGTACGATATTGATGCTCAGCCCGACGTTGGCTTGTATTTCCTTTGTTTTCTTTCCAGTCTTCCACTGTGCGATGCCTTGCTTCTTTGCCACGTAAACCGTCTCCGGGCTTGCTTTCCGAAAGTCGATTTTTTCTTCGTCCATGGTCGTTCTCCTGCTGTGCGGTTTGCCTTTATTCTACCATGGATTTGTGAATATTTCAACCGTTAGTTTGTTGGGGCATCAATAATATCACGCATATAAGACTGACCGCGCCGGAGAGCAGATTCGGCCACAAAACCACTCTGTCAGAACATGTCAATCGCTTTGACCGGAGGGTTGAGCAGGCCATTTAGATCTCGGCGCGGCAATTCGGAATTTAGAGGTGTGCATTATGGAAAGTATAGATAACGACACTTTCTATGAATATGTAAAACAATACGATCCGGACAGTAAATATCACTTCGTCGGTGCTGTTGACTATCATCTATTATGCGATGATAAATCTTATAAAGGGATAGAATCTCATAGAGAAGCGCTGCGTTTTGTCTTTGACTTGCTGGTGAAAGACAGCATAAAGAATCAAGAAAGCGCCCGAATTATGCTGGGAGACGACATTGCAGATAAATTGTGCCCTCTGGTTTATGACATCGATAAGGCAAAGCCTTCGCCGCTGGATCCGCAGGTGTTCTTCTACTGCCCGAACATGATAAAGACTGATTATAATGGAAACGTCTTTTATGATGCCGATTGGATGCCAAACGACG
This sequence comes from Oscillospiraceae bacterium, assembly GCA_015065385.1. GTDB lineage: Bacteria > Bacillota > Clostridia > Oscillospirales > CAG-272 > UMGS1696. The sequence goes on from SVQK01000061.1 coordinate 773, forward strand.
AGAACTTTGGAACTACCGTTCCTTACTGGTATGCGTTGATGGAACCGGTGTATGGCAGAAGAAACAAGCCCGAAGACTTCAAAAATGTGAACAAAGTTCTGTTTCCAAACGGCACAGATACACTTGACATCTATGAATGGACGACGGACTGGTCGGATTTCTTTGATGACGGACACGAATGGTATGGTGCATGCTGCTGGAGTATCTATGATAAGACGCTGAACAGATATGTAGTAATGCTCGTATCGGCGACAGACTGACAAATTCCGGCTTTGAGAAGAACGGGAATTTTATGCAGTTAAAGTTGTGAAGGCGCGTCAGAACACAATTCTTAACGTACTTATCCTTTTGTTTTCTCCCGATCATTTATCCGCTGCTGTTACGCAAGCGGTATCAGGTATTCCGCAAAAGACAGCTTTTTGATCGTCGCTTTTACCGTTTTGTCTTCAACGGATACCGTGTTTTCATATTCACAAATCTGTTCTTGTCCCGGCATATTCGTCGCCGTCAGGCTGTCGGCGCACATGATATACCCGCGATATTCTCCGTCCGGGATCGAAAACGCGGACAGATCGAGCTCAAGGCTCTCTTCGACCTCCGATTTGTTCAGTACGTTCAGTACAAGCGCGTCTCCCTGCGCGTTCATCGAAAGCTGAATTTGCACGGAATCGTTTCTTTTCGGCCTATAGTCTTCGATAACAAGCGTTCTGTATGCTTTTGTGCTTGCGAACTTATGCAGGATCAGTCCCGACGGGTTCACATACGTTCCCTCCTTCGGGGTTTCAATGACCGCCTGCGTATGGTTGTCGGCGAATGCGCTGAAGCATACGAAATCCACATCTTCTCCGTGCCGCTGCCACGTCATCAGGTTTTCCGCCGTTTCGAGCGCGTAAGACCATTTGTTGAAGATGATGCACCTGCTTATCATTCTTTCCGATTTCGGTATGAAATTATAAAGATCCGCGCCGTTCATCGGCACCCATTCCGTATTGCAGTATTTTATATGCGTTCCGTGTTTTTCGTTGAATTCCTTTATGATCGCAAGCTTGCTTTCAAGCTCGGATTCGTCAATACCTCTGTCGGCGAAAAAGTCTATGTCTTCTCCGGCTATCTCGGTCATCCTGCGCAGCTCATCGTAGGTGTAGGCATACGACTCCATGCCGATCTTTATCGAAGGATCGACTGCTTTCATCATTTTCGAATACAGGACGACGGCGTTTGCATACTCCTCTGCTTTATACCATCTGAAGACCTCGTTGTCCATTTCCCAGTATTTGATACCGAACGGCTTTTCTCTGCCGTTCGCCGCTCTTTGTCTGCCGCCCTCGGTGGACAGATCTCCGTTGCAGTACTCGACCCAGGCCGCGGCATCGAGCGCACCTTGCTTTATATCCGTGAACTGCGGCAGATCGTGCCCGTGAGGCGAGGCGTGAAGCGATTTATCGTTCGGGTCGCCGTCAAGCGATTCCCGCGGTACATATTCAAAATACCGTTTGAAGGGATGATACATATTGATGCAGATCATCGACTCACCGCCGATCTCCTCCGCATACGACGCAAGCTCGTCCGTGCCGATGTCGTTGTACTGGAAACCGCCCCAGAAATAGGAATATCCCGGCTTGCGCTTTTTACCTACTCCGTCGCGCCAGTTATAAAACGAGCCGAAACAGCCGCCGGGCCAGCGCATGACCTTCGGAGAGGTGAATCTGCCGGCTTCAACCGCGTCTCTTTTGAATCCGTGTACAGCGTCCCCGGGCATCAGCGAAAAGTCGTCACATACATATTCGGATCCGGACGGTATGAGAAGAGCGAACGTATATCTTCCGTCTTCTTTGACGGAAAGCGACGCTTTTACCTCCTCATAACAGGCCCCGACGTCCGGAATTTCCGCAATACAGACCGGAGATGCGGTCGTGCCCTCTTTATAAAACGCCGCGTAAAGGCTTCCCTTGCCGGATTTTTTTCTGATCATGCCCCTGAACGCGTAGAGTACGCCGGCAAAACAGTATTTGCCGTCCTGTGCGAGTCCTCCCGGCTCACCGTTTTTGTTTACGACACGCATTGCGTATTCACCGTGGCAAACGTCCCTGATCTGTTCTATATGAACGTCAGCGGACGGCGAATCGTTGATGACGAATGCCGCGTCGTCGCGGACGGGCTGGTATCCGGCAACGCCCGGAAATGCAAACCACGCGTTGTGCTCGTAGCCGGAATGATACCACCCGAGCTTTCTCCAGTCCGGCTCATACGACGAACCCGGATTTTCGTCCTCGGATAACATGTAGGAACACATTTTATGTATCGCCCCGTAGGGAACGGTCGGCTCGAAACTGCGGTTGAAAAACATTTCCGCACCGAGTCCCGATTCCTGAAAGCCGAACGAAAGCTCTATGAAATTTGAAGTCAGCTTCTTGCTGATTGGTGTTCCGTGATACTGCGCGGTCGCTTTTAATTTCATGATTTCTCCTGTTTCTACGCATTGTCGGATTCTTGCCATTTTTTAGTCCGTCGGCTCACCGAGCTTTTCTATCACCGGGACTATGTGCCCGACAGCCATGTCGCAGTGATGCGTCGGAGCCTCGGCAAAACCTCGGGAACCGGGCAGGCACAGCAGTCTGCCAACTATCCATTTTCATTTTACACCATCGCTGCTGTGTTTTCAAGTGTGATTGTCGCTTTTTTGAGTACAAAATTGCGCCTCTGTACTCTTCCGCCCTTTACACCGTCCTTCAAAAAAGCACTCGAAGTTCCCCTCCGCAAAGAAGATCACGGAAAAGCCTGTGAGAAAGGACTCAAGGACTTCGACTGATTTTTGACGGGACGTTGGAATTGGATAAGAGGGTGGATAGAGATCGATAACTGAACACATCCGCCGTTTCGCCGGATTCGTTTCCTCTGGACCGGCGGAGTTTTCGCGCAGGGAAGGGAGCGGCTTTTTTTGTCTGGAAAAGAAAAAGGATTGAACTTGATGAGGAAATATGGTATAATGATTTGTGAAAGAAAAACCATAAAGCCCAATTGATACTTCATGTGGGAGATCCGTCTCACATGGTTCCGAAGAAGGGTAACAAAAGTATCGCCAGCTGTCTGCTCAATCGGTTTTCAGGAAGGAGGAACAGCCCCTCATGATGGATCCTGCCGTGAAGAAAAATGCCGGAAACGACGAATCTCCGATCGTCATCTACTACTTCTACGATCTTACGGATACAGATTATTTCTGCCTGAATCTGGAACGTCGTTTCCGTGAGTCGGGACATACGCGCAGAATCGAATTCAAAAACTGGAACTGCTACAAGAGGCTTCCTGGGGAAGACGGGGATATTTTCATTTTCGACGGCATCACGATGACCGCGCTTGTGGAGAAGGGATATCTGCACCGGCTGCCCGAAATCATCGATACCGACGATATGTTTGATTGGACCATCGACAAGAGCAAAGTGCGCAGGAAGACATACGGCGTTCCGCTGATGATATGCGCCAACGCGCTCATCTGCCGCAAGGAAGACGACCGGAACGTCAGAAATCTGATGGAACTGCATGAACCCGTGGCCATACCCATGCGCACAATGCTCATGTACTATTATCTGCAATCCTTCTGCAACTATCAGACGGATTCCGAAAAGATACGCGAAGTGTTCGAGCACCTGATCGAATTGATGGGGGGCAGGGAATTTCTCGACAAATCCTCCCTCGACGATTATAACGGGATCAATCGGTTCAAGCGGGGAGAATGTCGGTACTTTTTGGGCTTTACCGAAAGCCTGCGCCTGTTCGATCCAGGGGAATATGTGGTCCGTTTTGCCAATTTCTCGGATAAAGAGGAGGATCAGATGCCGCTGTTCATGGTGGACTACGCTTCTCTGGGAAATCATGTGCGGGAAGAGAAGCTGCTTGACTGTCTCGATCTTTTGGAAATTATGGCGGACAGACGTTTCGTCTATGACCTGTGCGCGCAGGAGGGTAAACCGCAGTACATGCTTCCTGCCATGAAAAGCGTATATCCCGATCTTGCCAGACTGGATCCTCTGTACAATCGGCTGTACGAAATGCTTCTGCCCGAGGAGAACGGTGTCTTCCGCTACGGAGCGCGTTTCTATGAGGAGTTTTACCAAAACAGCGACGATTTTCTGAAAGAGCTGAAGCGGCAGGAATGACGGAACGGTTCAACGTGCAAGAACACGACGCTGAAAATAAGGTGACGACAAAATACGCCGTTCCTCGGACCGGAGCGTTTTTCCCCGGTTTTTCGCGGAATCTTTCCGAACCGCTTGCATCCGGTTCCCGACTGTGCTATACTGAAAAAGACTTTACGGAATGAATGATCAGAGAGGCAGAGATGAAAGAGGAGTTCGAGCGGTTTGACATGTCGCGCCGTCCCACCAGAACCAAATGGTATCTCCATCCCGTGACCATCGCGGTCAGTCTTCCGGACGTGATCCGCCACCGGACGATTCTGAAACGGAGCGGAACGGAGGGACTGAAGCCGCCCTATCTTCTGCTCTGCAACCACAACGCGTTCTTCGATTTCAAGGTCGCCACCCGCGCCATCTGGCCGTCCCGCGCCAATTATGTGGTCGCCATCGACGGGTTCATCGGGCGGGAAAAGCTCCTGCGGGACGTCGGCTGTATTTGCAAACGGAAGTTCACAAGCGACATCTCCCTTGTCCGGAACTTGCAGCAGACCGTGAAAAACGGGGACGTGATCGTGCTGTATCCGGAGGCACGGTATTCCCTCTGCGGCACGACCGCCGTCCTGCCGGAATCCCTCGGAATGCTCTGCCGCCTTTTGAAAATCCCCGTCGTCACCCTGATCTGCCATGGCCACCATATCAACTCCCCTTTCTGGAATCTCCATGACCGCCGCGTCGCGCCGACCGAAGCGGAGTTCAGCCTGCTCTTTTCGCCGGAGGAGCTTCGGACTTTAGAGGCGGAGGAGATCAACCGCCGGATCGTGGATGCCTTTCAGTACGACGACTACCGTTGGCAGAAGGAGCGCGGGATCCGGGTGACCTACCGCCGCCGTGCCGAGGGACTTCACAAGGTGCTCTATCAGTGCCCGGCCTGCGGGGAAGAGTTCCGCATGAGGTCGGAGCTTGACCGGCTGATCTGCGGCGCATGCGGGAAACGCTGGATCATGGAGCAGACCGGAGACCTGCGCGCGGAAACCGGCGGGACGGAGTTTTCCCATATTCCCGACTGGTACGAATGGGAGCGGGCGAACGTCCGGGACGAGGTGGCGCGCGGCGTCTATTCGAGCGGGGAGGTGGAGGTTCATGTGGACTCCCTGCCGAACGCCCGCGGCTATATCCGCCTCGGAAACGGGATCATGACGCACGACATGAACGGCTTTGCCGTGCGGGGCGTCGATCGGGACGGGGATCCGTTCGAGATGCTGAAACCGCCGGCTTCCCTCTATTCCTGCCACATCGAATATGAATACCTCGGCAAATACGGCGACTGCGTGGATCTGAATACCCTCCGCGACACATGGTACGTCTATCCGCATGGAGAACGCTTCTCCGTCACGAAAATGGCGCTTGCCACGGAAGAACTGTATTTCGCTCACAGGCGCGCGGAAGGGAAGCCCTGTCCGCCCGGTCTTGCCTGATTCTCCCGTTGACATAGCACCGCGTATCCGCTCTCATAAACCCGGAATAACGGTTAAATACTACAGAAAGCGAGAAATCGGATCATGGCGCAGCTGACAGACAGGACCGCTTATTCGCCCGACGTCCCGTCCTTGAAGGAGGTCTTCCGGAACAGGCTCCGGATCGGCGCGGCCGTCAACACATGGGATCTGGAACCGGAAGCCGAAGCCGGCAGGGTCATCCGGAAGCAGTTCGGCATCCTGACGCTGGAAAATGAATCCAAACCCCTGTACGTTCACCCGGAGGAGGACCGGTACTTTTTTGACCGGTTCGACAAATTCGTCCGGTTCGGGGAAGAAAACGGGATCGCGCTCCGGGGACACACCCTCGTCTGGCACGGTCAGTGTCCCGGCTGGTTCTTCCGGGACGGGGACTCCGACGCCTCCCATGATCTGCTTCTTTCCCGGATGAAGGAACACATCAAAACCGTCGTATCCCGGTATCGGGGCCGCGTCGCCGTCTGGGACGTGCTGAACGAGGTGCTCCGGGACGAGGGAGGACTCAGAGAATCCCGCTGGTACAGGATCGCCGGAGAGGACTACATTCCCGCCGCGTTCTTCGCCGCCTGCGAAGCGGATCCGGACGCGCGCCTTGTCATCAACGACTACAACCTCGAATCCTCCGAAGCAAAGGCCGATACCATGGCCGCTCTCGTCGAAAGCCTGATCCGGAACGGGGTTCCCGTGGACGCCGTGGGACTGCAGATGCACCTGAACCTGTACACGGACATGGAGCTTCTCAAAAAGAACGTCCGAAAACTCGCAGAACTGCGCCGCCTCAAGCCTGACTTCAAATTGGAGGTCACGGAGCTGGATCTTTCCTGCTACCGCTGGGGCGACAACGCGGAGGATCTCATATGGACGGAGGAGCATGAGCGGGCTTTCCGGGAAAAATACGCCGCCCTGTTCCGCTTCTATCTCGAGCTGTCCGAAGAAGGCATTCTCGATTCGGTCGTTTTCTGGGGATTGAACGACGGCGTTTCGTGGCTCAACGGATTCCCCGTCCGGCGGCGGAACTATCCGCTTCTCATCGGGCGGAACAACCTTCTGAAACCCGCCTTCTTCGACGTGGCCGGACTGTGAGCGAATCGAACAAAGAAAAATCCGGGAGGAATCTGTCATGAGTCTGTCCGTACTCCGCAGCAGAAAGACCTTCGCCGTTTCAGCCGAGAATCCGACCGGTGAGAGAAACGGCGGGACCCGCGGCGGCGACTGCGAAAAACTGCGGCCGTGCGTCACGATCGGCCCCCACGAAACCCTGACCGCCGCCGATCTCTCCGGACCCGGAATGCTCACCCATCTCTGGTTCACCGGATATGTCGGCCATTCCTTCATTCTCCGGATCTATTGGGAGGAGTCGGAGGAGCCGTCCGTGGAGGTCCCGCTCTCCGCGTTCTTCGGCTGCGCGTACGACGAGAACTTCGAGACCGCGGACGGAACCTACGCCGTCATGAACTCCGCCCTGATGCTTGTCGCGCCGGGACGGGGATACAACTGCTATTTCGAGATGCCCTTCCGCCGCCGGTGCCGACTGACCGTAGAAAACCGCTCCGACCGTCCCCAAACCCTGTTCTACATGATTTCCGGATGGCGCGGGGAGATCCCGGAGGAATCCGGCTATTTCCACGCGGCCTACCGTCAGGAGCATCCCGTGACAAAAGGCCGCTCCTATACCGTCCTCGACGGTGTGAAAGGGCGTGGGACCTTCATCGGCATGACGCTCGCGGCGGGCATGAACGGGAACAACACCTGCTGGGTGGAGGGCGAGGCGAAGATGTACCTCGACGGCGACGTCTATCCGACCCTCAACTACACCGGCACGGAGGATTATTTCTGCGGCTCTTACGCCTTCGGAAACGACATCATCCTCAACCGGTATCAGACCTTCTCCGGCCTGTACGCGGGGCTGTATGCCATCTACGGCAACGACGGGGAGAGACAGTACAACGGTCAGCAGCGGTTTCTGCTCTATCGGTGGCATGTCAAGGATCCCGTGTATTTTGAGAAGAGCTTCCGCATGACGCTCGACAATCTCGGCTGGACGGGGCCGCGGTACGACGACTACACCACCGCCGCCTACTGGTACCTCGATTCTCCCGCCCGTCTTCCGTTCGCTCTGCCCTCCGACGGCGAGCTGATCATGAAGTGACCTCCGATCTAAAACCGAATAGCTCCCTCCCGGGCGACCCTTGACGAACCGCGCCGGAGGGAGTTTTTTTCGGTTGGAGCCGCTCGGATCACTCCGCCGTCAGCCGGATCACCGTGTCGATGGGATCGGAGTCTGTCGGGAATCCGATCCGCACGCCGTCCGCCGTCTGATCGAGGGAGAGGGAAGAATCTCCCCAGAACGCTTTTGTGAACCGTTTTCCGTCGATCGGAGCCGGGAGAGTCAGGATCCCGTTTTCAGGCCGGTTCAGCACATGCAGATAGACGGTCTTTCCGTCCGGCGATTCCGTGGATACGCCCCAGTCGGATTTTTCGAGCGTGGAATCCGGCTTCGTCACATAGGATTTGCCGGGAACCGTGCCGTAGATCCCCTCGTGGGATTTGAGAAGGGAACCGAGATCGCGGAGAAGGTCGCGCACGCCCTCTTCCCACGTCTGATCGAGGTACGGACCGCAGGACCACGCGATCCCGGCGTTGAACTGATTCTCCACGGACACGGTGCGCACGGTGTACCGGTAGAGATTCCGCGCGTCCGTGGGAGCTTTGTTCCCGACGGCGTACCAGCTTCCGATCTGCCGGTTGACCTGAGAATAATGGACGGGCAGGGTATCCGAATCGCATCCCTCGATGGAACCGTAATACTCGGATACGAGAAAGTCGGAGAGCGGGTGTTTGTTCGTGTTGGCCGTCACACCGGTGTTGACGAAGATCACCGCGTCCGGATTGCAGGAGCGGACGAAATCGCACACGTCCTCCGTCGGCCCGCCCTGATCGAACCAGAATCCGGCGATGTCCTTCCCGTACCGGTCGTAGATTTCCCGGATGAGCCGCTTCAGAAATGTCATGCGGCCTTCCGTTCCGGTCCATCCCATCTTCGACAGATCCCCGTCCGGGATGTCGTGCGCGTCGTTCGGGGGCAGATAGAGCACAAGAGGAATACCGAACGGTTTCAGGCCGCGGATCAGCTTATCGATCGCGTCAGAGCGCTCCGCGCATTTCCAAGTGCATCCCGTCTCCTTCATGACCGCCGAGGGAAACAGGAGGTTGAATCCCGCGTGAGCCGCCGTGAACACCACATATTCCGCTCCGAGATCGTGCGCCGCCGACGCGAATTTCTCCCCGTCGAACAGGGCCGCCGCTTCCTCCGCCGAAACTGCCGTCCGGGGTTTTTCAGCAGAATAGTGCGTTCCTCCGTAGTTTGTTCCTTTGTCCTCCGCATAAGTGGGGTAGGTGTAGTGGCTGAACAAACCCACGCGGGCATGCGCGAAATAGTCCCGTCCGAACCGCTTGTCCATGCTGTCGTCTCCTCTTTTCGTCCTTGAATGGATATCCTCATTATATCACGCGCCGACCGGCGGGTCAAGCGGACGGAAGGGAAAAATCCTGCGCGCATCCTTCCGGATTCCGGTTGAAACATCGCGCAGGATGTGATATAATGAAAAAAACTCAGTCTGGGGGATCATATGACGGAACGAGAAGTTGTGCGGGATCTTGCCCGCCGGTACGCGGATATCGCATTTTCCGCAGAATCCTTTGAAAAGGCGGCCAACTGGGGCAGACTCAATGCATTGGATGCCTCCGCACGCCCGCCGATCATCCTCGATCAGCTTCCGTGGCACGAATTTGCCGGATACGAAGATCTGAAATGCGTCTGCGCCGATCCGTTTCTCAGGGGACTTGAGAGCTATTTCCGCTCCGAGCTCTTCCGGATCCGTCATTTCGGCGCGGATCTGGTTCTGCCTCCGTTCTATCCGCTCGGGAAAGTCTACGACGACACGGGATGCGGCGTCTCCACCGTCACGCAGGACGAGAGCGATCACGCGGGCGCGCAGACCCATCTGTATGTGGATCAGCTTCCGGATGAAGAATCCCTTTCAAAGCTGAAAAACCGCGTCATCACCGCGCATCCGGAGGAGACCGCGCGCAGAAAGGCAGCCGTCGAGGAGGTCATCGGGGATCTCATGGAGGTCCGTCCGACGGGGACCGTGATCTGGGCAGCCATCTGGGACCGTATCACCTTCTGGAAGGGGGCGGAGGCCTGTCTCTATGCCGTCATCGATGAGCCGGAGTTTGTCCACGCCATGATGAAGCGTTTCCTCGAAATCGAGATGGACGCCATCGACCAGCTCGAGGCGCAGAATCTGCTCGCCGCCGGTCCCGGGATCAAGTGCCACTGTGTGGAGACCTATGTGGACGAAGACCGGTTCCGCGCGATCGATCAGAATCACATCCGGACGCAGGACTGCTGGATCGCCGGAGCCGCGCAGATCTTCTCGGAGATCTCCCCCGCCATGCACGACGAGTTTGAGATCGAATACATGAAGCCGCTCTACGACCGCTTCGGATGGGTCAACTACGGCTGCTGCGAACCGCTCTCCCAGAAGATCGACATCATCCGCAGGATGAAGACGGTCCGTTCCATCTCCGCCAGCCCGTGGACGAAGGTGGATATGCAGGCCGAGGCGATGGGCGGGGATTTCGTCATGCTCCGGAAACCGAATCCCGCGCACATCCGCTCCGGTTCTCCCGACGTGGACGCCGTGAAGAAGGAGATCCGCGAAACCCTCCGCGCCTGCCGCCGGAATGGAACACCCGTCGCGTTTGTCTTAAAGGATATCACCACGGTGAACTCCCGCGCGGAAGGCCTCGGTGAATGGGCCGATCTTGTCCGCGCCGAAATCGAGAACAGCTGACGGGAAAAAGCGGAAATGAAATAAAAAATACAGGCTCCCTCATCCGGCGGCGGAAAGAGAGCCTGTTTTTGTTCGGAAAGGGAGTTCGGGTTCAGCCCTTCCACTCCCGGTAGAGTCTGCCGTCCCAGCCCATGAGATCACGGGGATCGGCACGAAGGCCGGACTGTCGGAACCAGATCCGCATGGGCAGCGGTCCGCGGTTGTTCCAGCGGCGGTATTCCGTCAGCGTAAAACTCCGGCCGTCCTCCGCCCTCACCGTGATCGACCCGTCATCGTTCAGGATCGGATCGTCCGCTGTGAGCAATGGATCGAGATCCGTCCAGTTATCGACTGCCTTTTCGCAGCAGTAGAGCACCGGCCCGCATTTGACGGCGATCCTTCCCCGATCCGCTTCCGCCCACGGATGGGCTTCGATTTTCACAGGCTTTGCCTCATATGAGATCCGGATCTCCGTTTTCCCGGCGGGGAGATCGACGAGGGCATACCCCTTTTCCGTTTGATACGGATGATCCAGCTCAAATCCATGCGCCCAGCCAGGTATTCGGATACGGATCCGCGCGGGCTTATCACAGTCTGCGGTCAGGGTTTTCCCGGATCTGGACGAAGTCAGCGAGAGCTTTGCGCCTTCGAAAACAGCCTCGGCGTCGAGAAAGAGGTTGACCCAGAAGTCGTTTCCCTGCCGCGCGAAAAGATAGGAGGGAAGTTCTCCCACCGCTTTCAGAAGCATGGGCGGACAGCAGGGGCATCCGTGCCACGGCCACCGCTCGATCCCGCCCCGGCTTTCGAGGGGATTTTCATAGGTGTAGTGTTCTCCGTCTTCCGAAACGGCGGCGGGCAGAAGATTCACGATCGTGCTCTCCGCGGCGTCCCAGACCGAAGCCTCTCCGGTCAGGCGGAACATAGCGGAGGCGAAGAAGAGCAGGCCCACCCCGGCGCAGGTCTCGAGATAGGCGTCGTTCGGGAGCTCGTACTGCTGGCCGAAGCGTTCGTCGTCCCGGTGCGCTCCCACGGATCCGTTGATGTGGAGCTTCGTTTCAACAATATCCCGCCAGATCGCCCGCGCCGTCTCCTCCAGTCCCGCATCGTCCGAGGCAAGGGCAGCCTCCGCGATCCCCGTGTAAAACAGCGTCGCGCGGACGGCGTGTCCGACGGCTTCCCGCTGTTCCCGTGCCGGACGGTGATCCTGCGCGTATTCCTGCAAAAACGGCGGGAACTGGTGACGGTCTTTGTTGTTCCCCTTATTGTCGATGAAGAATTTCGCCAGCCTGAGGTATTCGCCTCTCCGCGCTCCCAGTCTTTCCGCAAGTTCCGGTTCTTTGTCGAAGAGCTGTTCGAGGGAGATCAGGGCGGATTCCGCAAGGGAGTGTTCGCAGACGATATTCCACTTCGGAGGTTCTCCGATCCGTTCGGCCAGATAGTCGGCGCATTTCACGGAGCAGGAGAGAAGCGTTGTTTTTCCCGTTGCGCGGTAGTGGTGGACGCCCGCCTCTATGAGACAGCCCGCGTCGTAGGTTTCGTGCTGCCACCGGACGTTGCCGCCGTTTAGACCCCAGAGCTGATCGGGCCGATCGAGCGTTATATAGGGATGGAGCCATCCGTCCTCATCCTGCGCGGCGTCGATTGCCCCGATGACCTCGTCGAGCTGCCGGTCGGTTTCCGAATCGTACCCGGCGGACATAAGGTCGGAGACTCCGCGGATCACTTCGCAGACAAGCCCATGAAACCACGGAGGCCCCGCATGTCCGCCGCGCTCTCCCCGGGATACCCGCCTGTAGTTTTCAACTGCGCCGTCGGAGAGGAATTTGCGGAACACGTCGGGAGCGGTGACAGTCCGGATCTTTTCGAGAAAAGGGGCGAAAAAGGCGTCCGTCACGGTCACGCGGGAGAGATCGGGCGGAGTCGGGACGGGGCGGGAGCTTGTGATTCGGTCCATGGCCGGTTCCTTTACGTTCATTCTTGTTTCTCCCGACAGTATAGCAGAAAACCGGGATTTCTGCAAGTGCTTTTCCTTTATACGCAGCCTCTGATCCGGTGTTTTTGCGCGGAAGAGGGGGCAAGGGACGAGGAAACCTGTCGTCTCTGTCTTGACGAACGGCGGCACTTGTGATATAATTCGTAAAATGGGATAAGTAGTCGGAAACCGCTCGCCGCTATCGGACGGACGGTTCGGAAGGGAGAACGGAATGAAGCGGATCATCGGCGCGTCGTGCGCTGTCCTTGTGCTGCTGTCTTCGTGCGCCATCCGCCCGGGAGAGATCGCGGACCGGGTGACGGAGGACGTCTATGAAATGCTGACCTACGGTTCGGCCGATCCGCTCGACGAGGCGGCATACGACACGGCGATGCTGGCAGATGAGCTGAATATCGAATTTACGGACCGGTTCACGCCGGAGCCTTCGCAGACAGCGGAGACGGAATCTCCCGCCGTTTCGGACGGAGAACCCGAACCCGAAGAGTCCCTGCCGAACGGGCCGTCGGAGCGGGAGCGCTTTCCCATGCGCGTGTACGGCTCCATGACGCTGTATGACGCTCCCGACGGAAAGGAACAGTCCTCACTCACCGACGGGGACGAAATCCAGCTCCGCGAGCTCGACGGCGGCTGGGCCGAGATTTCCGACCGGAGCGGACAGCGGCTCGGCTACGCGAAGGACGGATTCGAGCACGCGCTCGGGGAGAATTCGGCGGTGTACGCGGTCCTTCCCGTGGAATACGGCATGGCAAAGACAAATCAGGAGACCTATGTGCTGGCGTATTCGCACCTTGTGGATATCCGCCGGTACTTCAACACCGCCGAGTGCCGCGACGAGAATTTTGCCGCCCTCGATCTCGACGGCGTGGACTTTGTCATCAGCATGAAGCTCTCGACGGACGGCACTTCCATCGGCGAGCCTTTCTACCACCGGAATCTCTGTCTGGTTCAGTACGATCTGCTCCCCATGCTGAGAAAGGCGGCAGAGCGGTTCCGGGCGGACGGCTATACCGTTGTGATCTACGACGCGTACCGGCCTACCAGCGTCCAGCAGAGGTGGTTCGACGTGATCCGGGTCCACAAGTGGGTGGCGGATCCCTCCATCGGCATGGGCGGCGTCCACGACCGGGGCACGGCGCTGGATATCTCCCTGATCGACCAAAACGGGAAACTTCTCGAAATGCCCACGCCGATGCACACCTTCACGGAGGAATCGGCCCGGAGCAGCCCGACCATGACCCAGACGGCGCGGGACAATATGAATTACATGCTCGCGGTCATGCTGGACTGCGGATTTACTTATATCAACTCCGAATGGTGGCATTTTCAGGACGTGAACACCAAGTATTACCTGCCGACGGACCATCCCCTGGACGAGGTTCCGCTTGCGGTAATGGAGCGCGGACGGTGAGGTGAGACCATGGCGGAATTCAGAACGGCAGAACGGGTGACCGAATACGGCGCGCCCCAGCCCGAGCAATCCATGCGGAACATGCTCTCCGCCTATGTGCTCCGGATCCGGATCCGGCGGTCGGAGAGCGGGGAAACGGGCGTCTCCTTCCTGACGGCGCGGAATCAGAACATTCCCCTGAGACGCTTCACCGTGTCCTATATCTGCGAACAGCGCGGCGGCGGCGTCTTCCTTCAGGAGGAGGGGAGCGTCGAATGCGAAGGGGAAGAGATCAACCGGACGCAGGCTGTGATCTGTCACGCCCTGCTCGGCGAAAAATGGAAGAACGCGGAGATCCGCCCGGAAGCCCTCTTCGCGTGGGTGTCCGAGGTGGAGGAGGAAAACGGCTCCGTTCATTTCTACGGGCGCGAGGCGTTCCGCTATCCCGAAACCGGCGTCGCGTCAAAGATCCGCTACGTCAGCGGGGAGGATCCGCTCCTGTGGGAGAGGACGGAGGAATCCGATCCGCTCAAAAGCCCCGTGCGGAACGACGATGAACTCTTGCCGGAGGAGAAAGCGGATCTGCTCCCGGAGGCCGAAGAGGAGCGGGAGAAACCGTCCCGGAAAAAGCAGGGAAAGAAGAAGGAGAAAAAAGAGAAGCGGAAGACGAATCCGCTTGTGAGCGTGCTGGTCGCGCTGTCCGTGATCGCGGCGGTCTGCATCTGCGTTCCGCTTGTGATCGGGGCGGTGTTCCTCGGGTATCACAGCGTCAAATTCCAGTACCTGAAACCGGAGGTCGGCGAGCTGATCGAGGCGGGACGGCAGGATCTGGCGGAGGATTTCGTCGAACGCTATCTGGGCGACAATCTGTTCTATCATCAGTACGCCGACGACCTGAAAGAAGCCGTGGACGCCCTGAGCGCGGATCAAGACTGGGGACGCGCCTATGCCGTTTCCCGCAAAGGACCCTACGCCTCGCTGACGGAAGGGGTCTGCCGGAAGGCCGCGGAGGACGCGCTGTCAAGGCAGGACTGGGAAGAGGCCTATCTCTATGCCTCGGCATGCCCGGAGCCCTTCGGCGAGTCCGTGGCGCGGGAGGCCGCCGCCCATGTCTGGGATCCCGAGACCGGCGCGTGGAACGACGAGGCCTATCTCACCGCGCAGAAATCCGATGATCCCGCAGTCGCCGAGAGGTTGACCGCTTATCTCGCCGAACGGTACTATGCGGCGGGGGACGAAGCGATGACCCGCGCGGCTGCCGACCGGATGACCGACCGGGACGCCGCCGGGATCTGGTACGAAAAGCTGAGGCTGGACGAGCTCAATTCCGTCCTTGACACTCAGAGCGACGAGGACGTGCTCCGGTATCTGGAAGCTCACGCGGACGAGGCGGATATCCCCGCTCTCATCGACGAGTACAGAGATCGGCTCTTCAAGGCGGCTTGGAGCGAGCGGCGGCTTGCGGATATCTTCCGGATGGCGCGGGATTGGGGCTATGATACCGCATCCCTCGCCGTCACACCGGAGGATCCCGACGTGCGGGCCGATCTCGCGGACTATTTCCGCCTGACGCCCGAGCAGATGAGATCCTACCACACGGAGCGCGTTTCCGCAGGATCCAGACCGGTCGTCGTGAGCGCGGACGGCGCGGTTTCGTGGGAGGAGCGCGGCGCGGAGAAGCGGGAGACCGATGTGCTTTCCGTTTCCGCCGGACCCTTCCGCGTCACGATGCTGAAACGGGACGGGACCGTCTCGGCCTACGCGTCGTCGGCTGTCGGCAGCGAAGAGACGCCCGTATCGTCCGAAGATCTTGCCTATATCGAAGCGGTCCGCTCTCTCACCCACGTCGTGGCAATGGCGTCCGGAGAAAAGCACACCGTATTTCTCCACGAGGACGGAACCGTCACGGTGCTCGGGGACAACAGCTGTGGTCAGGCGGAGACCCGTTTCTGGCGGGAGATCGTCGCCGTCGCCGCGGGTCCGTATTTCACGGTCGGTCTCCGGTCGGATGGCACGGCTGTGGCCTGCGGATCGGACGGCGCGGGACAGCTCCGCCTTTCCGAATACCGCAATATCACGGACGTCCGCGCATGCAGCGAGACCGTGATCCTTCTGTTCCGCGACGGAACAACGGAGGCGGTCGGCGAGCGGAGCATGGGGCTGTCCGAGGTCTCCGGCTTTAAGGGTGTCCGCCGGATCCGCGCCGGATGCGGGACGGTGATCGCGGAGCTTGAGGACGGGACCTGCGTTCAGGCCGGCGGAGGCGCGGAAGGCGCTCACGGCAGCGTCGCCGGATGGAAGAACGAGATCGAATTTGACGCAGGGGACGGTTATGTCGTGAGGATCGGCGCGGAAGATCACGCAGACGCGAACGGCGCGGGTGCTCCGAAGACACCTTGAACCGAAAAGGAATGAATACGGAAAAGAACGACAAACAGACAGAAGAGGCCGTTTTTGACTCCCCGGGAGAGGTCGAAAAGACACTCGCCGAACCGGAAGACACAGCGGACTCCGGGGACAGGGATCCGGCCGAGCAGACCCCGGATCCCGCTGGGACGGATAGGCCTGAGACAAAGAAAAAGAAAACCGTCAGAGGCGTCCTGATTTCGGCGGCGGCTGTACTGCTGCTGTGCGGGGGCGGATACGGGCTGGCGGTGCGGGAGGTTTTCCGCCGCGTCGAACCCGTTTCCGTCGCGCTGGACGAGCCTGTCCGGGTATCGGTATGCGAAGAAGGGCTGCTCTCCCGCCTGTGCAGGCCTGAACCGCCGCTCGAATCCTACGACACCTCGGAAATCGGCGTTCTGACCGGGGAGATCGTCGCGGGGGGACTGTTCCGCTGTCCGCTGACCGTGACTGTGGAGGATCGGACGCCCCCCGTTCTGAGTTTACGCCGGATCACGGATCTTCCGGGGACGGCCTTTGCGCCCGAAGATTTCGTGATTTCCGCCCAAGACCGGACGGAGCTGACCTTCTCCTTCGCCGCGGAGCCGGATTTTGAAGCGGAAGGCGCACAGACCGTCACGATCCGGGCGAAGGACGCGGGCGGAAACGTGACGGATGCGGAAACCGTTCTCACACTGAGCTCCGATCCCGTGCGCTGGGAGATCGGAACGGATTCCCCGACGCCCGAAGAAGCCGTGCTATTAAGAATGCCCGGAGCGGATTCCGCGGATCTCGGCGGCTGTGATCCGTCGATTCCCGGAACATGGACGGCGACGGGCGAGAGCGGGGAAGAGCGGTTCAGACTGCTGCTCGTGACGGAGGACACCGTGCCTCCCGCGCTGACGCTGCGCCGGATCACCGATCTGCCGGGCGCGGAGCTCTCTCCCGAAGACTTTATCGTCACAGCGGAGGACGTTTTGCCCATGTCCTTCTCCTTCGCCTCGGAGCCGGATTTTGAAGCGGAAGGCGAACAGGCCGTCACGATCCGGGCGGAGGACGCGGGCGGAAACGTGACGGATGCGGATACCGTTCTCACGCTGAACTCCGATCCGGTGCGCTGGGAGATCGGAACGGATTCCCCGACGCCCGAAGAAGCCGTGCTTCTAAGAATGCCCGGAGCGGATTCCGCGGATCTCGACGGCTGCAATCCGTCGATTCCCGGAACGTGGACGGCGACGGGCGAGAGCGGGGAAGAACGGTTCAGGCTGCTGCTCGTGACGGAGGACACCACGCCTCCCGCGCTGACTCTGCGGCGGATCACCGATCTGCCGGGCGCGCCGCTTCATCCCGAGGACTTTATCCTTGAAGCGGAGGATGCCTCGCCGATGACCTTCTCCTTCGCCGAAGAGCCGGATCGGTTCCGAAACGGGGAGCAGACCGTCACGGTCCGCGCCGAGGATGCGTTCGGGAACGCGGCGGAATTCGGTACCGTCCTGACGCTGAACGCGGATCCGCTTCGCTGGGAAATGGGATCGGACGGCCTGAGCACGGAGGAAGCGGTTCTTCGAAGTATGCCCGGCGCGGATCGGGTGGACCTCGGCGGCTGTGATCCCGGAAAACAGGGCAGCTGGACGGTTCGCGGCGAGAGCGGTGCGGAGCGGTTCACCCTTCTCCTTGTGACGGAGGACACCACGCCTCCCGCTTTCAAGTCCGTGAACCTGGAACGGCTGACGGGTGCGCCCCTTGAGCCGGAGGACTTTGTGACGGAGATTTCGGACGCGCTTCCGGTCACCGCGGCCTATGCGGAAGAGCCGGATTTCTCGACCCCGGGCGTGCAGACAGTGAAGATCCGCCTGACGGATGAAGCCGGAAACGAGGCGTTCTCCGAATCCGTCCTGTCGCTCTGGGACATGCCCGCGCGGATGGATGTGGAGAGCGGCATGACGGCGGAGGAGATCCGGGAGATGGTTCTCACCTCGCCCTCGGGAGCCGACACCTCCTCCCTCACGATCGTAAGAGGCTACGACTCCGCGCTGACCGAAGACGGAGGACACACCGTCACGCTGGCCGGGCAGTACGGATCCTTCGATCTCTACCTCTGGACGGAGGACACCACGCCGCCGAAAGCAAACGCGCATGATTTCGACCTCCTTCTCGGGAATACGGTGGACGAGGCCGACATGCTCACGGACGTGGAGGACGTGTCCGCGGTGGAAGTCGTCCGGCTGAGTGAGCCCGATTTCTCCCGCCCCGGCCCGGTTTCGACGGAGTTCAGGCTCACGGACGCCGCCGGGAATACATCGTCTTTTACCTCCTCGGCCCATATCTGGGACATTCCCGCCGCCCTGACCGTGGAGAGCGGAACGACACGGGGCGAGCTGGAATCCCTTCTGTTCGCAAAAGCGGACGGAACCGCGCCGACCGTGCTCGAAGAGAGTCTGGACGCGGGAACCGGGGACGCGCGGAACACTTCTGACGCGCTACGAACCCCGGGGGACTACCGGCTCCGGCTCGAAGGATCCTTTTCCGTGTTCGAGGTCGGATTGAAGGTTGAGGACACCACGCCGCCCGTTCTCAAGACGAAGAACCGCGAGGTTTCCGTCGGGGACAGCGTCGGCGTCTGGGATTTCATCGCGTCTCTCGACGACGTGGCGTCTGTCACCCCCGCGCTTGCCGTCACGCTCAGCACGGCGGTTCCCGGGACCTATCCCGTGGAGCTGACCGCTTCGGATCCGTACGGAAACAGCACGTCAGGAACGGCGACGCTCACGGTTCTCGCCGACACGACGCCTCCCGTGATCTACGGCGTTTATGATCAGACCGTGGCCATTGGGAGCACAGTTTCCCTGCGGAAGAACGTCTATGCCGAGGACGCGGCTGACGGACCGGTGACGGTTTCGGTGGATTCCTTGAAGCTCAACACCGGAGTCCCGGGCGTCTACGAGGTGATCTATACCGCCTCGGATACCAAGGGCAACGCGGCGACGGCGAGAGCGTATATCACAGTCCGCGACCGGGATATCAGCGACGTCAACGCGCTGGCGGACAACGTGCTCGCGGGGATCTATTCCTACGCCTCCACCGAGAGGCAGATCGCGCGGGCCATTTACGACTGGTGCGTGGCGAACATCCGCTATTCCACGTCTACAGCCTATTTGATGGGGAACTATGTGAAGGCCGCGTATTCCGGATTCACCACCTTCGCGGGCAACTGCTATACTTATTACGCGACGGCGTCCGCGCTTCTGACCCGGGCGGGGATCGAAAACCTAATGATCCAGCGGAACATACCGGATCGGCCCCATTATTGGAATCTCGTCAAGATCGACGGGAACTGGTATCATTTTGACAGCTGTCCGCATTACGACTACGCGCCCCTCGAGAGCTTTCTTCTGACGGACGCGGAGGTCATCGACTACTCAACGAACACGGCGGAGGGATACTACAGCTTTGACAGCAGTCTGTATCCCGCGACGCCGTGAGAATCAGGGAGAACCACATGAAAAAGACCGGCTTATGCCTGTTTCTGGCGGCGGCTCTGCTGTTCGCCTCCTGCGGATCGGACGCCCCGGCGGATTCCGGCGCATCGCAGACCGTTTCCGAACCCGCCGTGAATTCGGCCGAACCCGCCGGATCGGACAATGCTCAGACAAGCGCAGAGGAGGAAGTAAAACCATCCCGCGCCGTCTGGGTCATGAACCTCGATAACGGGACGAGCATTCCCGTCGGGGGAGAGGCGGCCCAGATTCTGTCCTCCCTCGGCGATCCAACCGATCTGATGGAAGCTCCGTCCTGCATCCGGGAGGGTTTCGACCGGGTCTACACCTACGGCGGATCGTTCACGCTCACGACGGCTCCGGACGAGGGCGGCGCGGATATCGTCACCGAGGTCACGCTCCTTTCGGACGCCGTGGCGGTGGTGGAGAACGGCGTGACCGTCATGATCGGATCCCCCGTTTCCGACGCGGATGCCGCGTTCGGCGATCCGGCTGACTCCACGGACTATGTCCGGCGGTACGCTATCCCGGGCGGTACCCTGACCGTGTCCGTGTCCGATGGGGAAATCACCGGGATCTCCGCCGGGGCCGACGTCTGACGGATCCCCGGGAATTCAACGCATAACGAGCAGACGCTGCCCGCCGGATGAAACCGGAAGACAGCGTCTTTTCTTTATTCCGTTCGGATTTCCCGGAGCGGGCCGGGAGCGGAGCGTCCCTCACCGGAACAGGCGAAGAACGGGCAGACCGTCCCCGTCCCTTGTCCAGATGGAGCCGAAGTCGAAGCCCTCGAAGGCGCAGTCCGGATCGGCGCGCAGATCGTAGGTGTAGTAGCACCCGTATTTCACATTGTTTTCACGGCAGAAGTCCCCGAAATCCCCGTCCGGGAAGGCGGCCTTGATGCTGATACGCAGCGTTTGGGATTCCCGCGGCTTGATGGTCGGATCGAGCACATAGACCGGCTGCTCGGAAAGCTCTTCTGTGACGAGGTTCTGCACCGTTTCGAAATTGATGGTCTCCTTCCCCGGCTCCGCCTTAGCGTAATAGCAGAAAAACTGTACGGCCTTGAAGAGCGAACGGTCGGGCGAATGCTCCGCTTCGTATTGAAGCAGTGTTTCGGCGGTCACCCCGTCCCGGCGGAGTTGATTTGTCATTTCCTCGTAGTCGTCCGCGTAGACCTTGCCGGTAAAGACGCCGTCCTGATAGGACAGATTTTCCAAAAACGCCATCCGGATCACAAGCTCATCCATCACTTCCGCCGGGAGGATGCGGGGCACGTCGTCCGTCCGGATCGTGCCGATGCCGTCGTCCCCGAGATCCCCCTCAACGGTTCCGTCATAATACGAGGTCACGCAGGCCGACATGAGCCCGGACAGCCCGCCGATATACGAACCGGGAGCCGGATAGACCTCGCTCTCATGGGTGACGATCCTCGTGTCCGCGAAGCAGGAGTCGATCAGATACGAACAGCCCGTCACGCCGCCCGCGTAGATGTTTGTGCCTTCCCGAAAGTCTTCCGTCGGGATCCCGTAGTACTCCGCGCATTCCAGCGCGATTTCGTCCCCCGCGCAGAGGAATTCCACCGTGCACCTCTCCGCCGCGCATCCGAGGACGTAGTCCGCGTATCCCGCGATCGTTCCCGCGTAGGCGGTGATTCTCTTGTAGTATTCGTCCACGGCGTAATTCTTTCCGGCGGAGATCGGGCGCAGGTCGATGAATTCGACGGGCGAATAGAGCACCCGGACCGTTGCGTTTGTCAGCCGGAGATTCTTGATGAGTCCCCCGCGCCCCCATTGATTGTCCTCGAAATCGTAGACCTTATCCGTGACCTCGCGCTCTTCGAAAATCGGGTTGCCCTTCTCGTCCTCCTCGCCCGTGAGGACCCACTCCGTCCTCGTCTCGATCCGGTAGTTTCCGAGGGCAGCGGCGTATCCGAAGAGGCCGGCGCCCAGAGCACGGTTGACATCGGGCTCCGGCGGCTCGGGAATTTCCGAGACTTCCACGAACAGCCCGTCGATCGTGTGCCCGTTCCCGTTGAAGATTCCGGTGAAGGGCTTTTTATAGGTCCCGATCGGTTCCCAGCCCCCTTCAAACCGGCCTCCCGCTTCGAAATCCGCCGGATCGAACGAGAGATCCTCCATCAGAATATAGAATTCCGTCGGCCGATCCCGCACCGCGTCCAGCTCGTCAAGGGTATGGACGCCGATCCAGCCCTCCGGGACTTCCGTGAGCTGGCCTATGCTGTCCTCCTGAAGGGACAGGGTGTTGAGATAGTTGCGGATCATCGGGGCCGCCGCGACAGCCGCGCTGAGGACTGCAACAAGAGCCGCGGCCGCAATGACTGCCGTCCACTTGACCGGTTGTTTCATGTGTCCTCTCTCCTTTCTCATCGTCTCGCTTGTTTCACTCTCCGCGGCGACGGCGCGTTTGACCGCGTCTTTGGCCCGGTCGGGATCGGTTCCCGTCCGGAACGCTTCGAACGCCCGCCGGATGTCGTTGTCGTTCATGGAATCTCCTCCTTTTTGTCCTTCGCCGAAGCGAGCAGGGACGCCAGCCGCTTTCTCGCCAGCGAATACCGTTTTCTGGCCCATGCCTCGGATTTGCCGAACCGCGCCGCCAGTTCTCCGTAGCCGCATTCGTCCACCACGCGTCCGTAGACGATGGCGCGGTCCTCCGGGGAAAGGGCGCACAGGGCGTTCACCATCTTCTCCGACAGCGCGTCCGACTCCGCGGCGGGCCGGTCCGGTATCCGCATCCGACGCCGGGATTTGATCAGGTCGAGCGCGATGTGGTAGGCCGCCCGGTAGAGGTAGGAAGACGCCGCCGCTTCGTTCGGGATCGTTCCGCGCGTCCGCCACAGGCTGAGATACGCCTCCTGCGCCACGTCCTCCGCGTCCGCCGGTCCGACGATGGCCGCGCAGTATCCGGTCAGCTTGGCGATCCCGGCGGCGAGAAAGGCGTCAAAATCAAATAACTCCGGCATGCGCTGCTCCTTTCGTCCGAATTTGGTGGTCGGAAATTTCCTCATCCGTACTTAAAGCGCGGAGTCGGCCCGGTTTGTGAAGGAAGTCTCAAAAAAAATCTCCGATCAGTCGTGAGGCGAGTTCCGAGCCTATCATACCATATCCCGCCCGCGTTTTCCACTCGAAAAAAAGAAAAAAGATTCCACGGGTTCCATCCGGCCGCGGACGGGGAAAGTTTTTCCGGATTCACCTTGACACAGGTAGATTCCTGTGATATACTCATAAAAAGTCAAAAGAGAGACGGAGGTGGACGCGGAAGATGAAAACCAATCGCGGAAACGCCTTGCGATTTGTGCTGCGCCGTCCGTACAAGATCGCCCTGTGCGCGCTGTTGAACGCCGTTCTGCTGGTCTTCTGCTTCGTCGAGGGCGGTCAGTGGCTGCTTGCCGGTTCCGCCATCAGGGACGCCCGGGAGAGCCGCGTGTTTCTCGGAACGCTCGCGCCGCATATGGAGGGCAGGGCGGAGGACGGGGAGAATCCGGAGGCGGTTTTCTATGTCGCGGATCCGGATCAGGGCTTCGTTTCGGAGGAGGCCGCGTCCCTGCTCGAAGCTTCTCAGTATGTGCGCGGGACTCACACGGTCGTCGCCCATTCCGCGCGTCTGTCCTCCAAAGTCTGGATGCCCTCGGATCAGGCACAGGACATGAACATGGTCTACATGTTCGTCGGCACCGTACGCGGGGAGCCGCTCGAGAAGAACGCGGTCGTTCATCTGCTCGATAAGGTGAGCGAGAAGAAGGTGTATCACTGGCGGATCATTCCCCATCTGGTCGCCGCCGGAAATCCGAAGCATGTGACCATCCCGCCGACGGAGGAATCCGGCATCCCCATTTTAGAGATTTCGGACCAGGTGAAGTATTCCTACGATCCTGAAACGCAGACCGAATCCATGGAGATCGTTCCGGCTCCGGATTACGGCCTTGCGGACGGGAAGCGGGCCCTCTTCATCGTGACGGGATCCGGAAACATCTCCCTGCACTCCCTCCTTGACGAGAACGGGGAGATGATTTGGCCGGTGTATTTCGGAGATCCCGGGGACGACGCGCTCTCCGACGAGGACTTCGCCGCGAAGATGATCCGGGAAAACGGCCTCGAAAAGATCGCCGCCGCCATGGACAACGCCGTTTACCTCGTGTCCGTTCAGGAGATCGACTCGGCGGACACCCTCCCTCTCGTGCAGAAGAGCGCGATGCGGATGGTGACGGGCCGGGAGCTGACGGCGGACGATATCGGAAAGAACGTCTGCATGATGTACGTCTCGGACGCCGCCGATCAGGGCCTGAGAGTCGGGAAAACCGTGAAGCTCGCCCTGTCGGATCAGTCGTATTCCGGATGGGGAGGCACGCACAGGAGCGGCGCGCCCACGGTATATCAGACCGGGATTCTGGACTACGGCCCGGAGGAGGAATTCGAGATTGTGGGCCTTTACACCTACACCCAGCCGAACACCGGGAGCGACGACTACTATAGCGCGGCGGACTATATCAGAAGGTACGGCTACCCGCGGGGAACGATCTTCATTCCGACTTCGGAGAGAGCGCATGAGGAGGTTCCGGTCAGCATCTACGACTACAGCTTCACCGTTCATAAGGACGACTACGACGCTTTCATGCGGGAGAGCGGGGACGCGCTGAAGGAGCTCGGCTACGACGCGGTCATGATCATGCCGAACTATATCGATATCGACAAGCAGCTCGAGGAGCTCGAGGCAGGAAGCGCATCCAACCTCGTCGTCGGATTCATCGGCCTCGCCGTGGGTCTGGCGGTGTCTGTCGCCCTGCCCGTGCTGTTCTGGCGGAAGGACTACGCCGTCGAGCGAAGAATGGGCGCGGGAGGGAGAGAGGCGAGAGGCGTCTACCGCGGCGCGTGGTTTTATATGGCCGTCTTTTCCGCCGTCCTCTGTGCCCTCGCGCTCGGGGTCTTGAGCCTTGTGTCCGAAACCCTGTTCCCGCAGGTGCTCCGCTCGCCCTTGGCCTTAGGGATCATGTCCCTGTTCGCCGCCGCCGAGCTGTGCGTTCTGGCTTTCGGGATTTGGCTTGTCTCCATGATCCGCGACCGGCGGCAGTTTGCGAAATGAGGGGAGGAATGTGAATATGAAAGAACTGTTTCTTCCCCTGCTGCGCCGACGCCGGATCTGGATCGCGGTGCTCGCCGCTCTCTTCGTGTTCCTGCTCTCCGGGGCGCTCTTGTCCCGGGCGCTGGATCTTTCGCAGGAGCAGATCAACCGTGCCTACGACGATATGGATATCAGTTTCCGCCTCGCCCCGGGCCGCACCAAGCTCAGCTCGTCGTTCTCCCTCAACATCATGCAGCTGCGCGACCTCGTGCGCACGGACTGGATGGAGAATTTCGACGCGTCTGTTTCCGTTCGGGATTATGTGACGATACGGGAAGGCGAGGACGGATGGGCGATGCTTCCGGTCACGCTGACATGGAGCTACATGCCCGAGAAGGACTTCGGCCCGCCGTCCGAGGGTTCCTATGACAGCCCCGGTCTCTATATCTCCCCCGGGCTGAACGAAAAGCTGTTCGAACAGGGCGTCGGGGGACACGCCGTTATCCCGGTGTCCGGCGATACGGAACGGAAGCATACGCTGATCCGAGCGATTTCTCCGGGCATTCCGGACGACGTCATCGGTCTGTCGTGGGACACCTTCGACAAGATCCTGCGCGACAAACCGTGGATCAAGACCGGCATGACCTTCAATAACCTCACCTTCGACGTGAAGAAGGAGCGGAACCGGGAGATCAAAGAGATTGCCGCGTTTGTCCAGAAGACCGTCAACACGCCCCACGAGGCCGACTGGAACAAATATGTGGCGGTTTACTACAACGAAAACGAGATCAAGGGCATGATGGATCCCCTCGAAAAGCGGCAAGCGTCCGCTGCGTTCTTCGAGAAGCTCTTCCGGACGCTGCTCCCGTTCGTGGTACACATCCTCGAGGCGGTTGCCGTTTTGTTCCTCACGAACGAATTCGGCGTGCGCAGGCTGCTCGGCGAAGGGGCGGGGAAGGTCTTCCTCTCCCTGTGGCTGCCCATGGGGATCGTGCTCTTCGCGGGTTACGGGCTGACCGTTCTGATCCTGTCCCTCTGCGGCTTCGGCGCGAACATCGGATGGGGAACGGCGGGATTGCATCTCGGCGTCTCCCTCGGACTGACCGCCGCTCTGTCCGCCCTGCTCACCTTCCTCGATCCTCTGACTCTCTTAAAGGAGCGAAACGATGAATGACAACGAATCCGCATCCGTGACGCCTCGGGCGACGCTCTCGCTGGACGGCGTATCCTTCCGCTACCCGAGAGGCCGGAGGATGATCCTCAAAGACATTTCGGCGGAGTTTGTCTCGGGCCGCCTCTATACCCTCGAGGGCGAGAGCGGAGCGGGGAAGAGCACCCTTCTCACCCTTCTGGCCGGACTCGCCGTTCCCACCTCGGGCCGGGTCCTTCTGAACGGGGAGGACATCCGGGCCCTCGGACAGGCGAAGACCGCGGACGAATCCGGGGACGGGAAAAAAGCCGCTCCCCGCTCCATGAAGGGACTGACCCTCTACCGCCGGACCGTCGCCGCGACCGTGCCCCAGGCAAATCTGCTCTTCGACGGGCGGACGGTGCTCGAAAACGTCCTCTATCCCATGCAGCTCAAGGGCGTGGACCGGGAAGAGGCCGAGGAGCGCGCGCGGGGGTATCTGTCCGACGTGAAGCTCGGCGAGGAACTGTACGACCATTTCCCGAGCGAATGCTCCGGCGGCGAACAGAAGCGGGCGGCGTTTGCGCGGGCGATGGCGCTCGACAACCCGGTCGTTTTGGCGGACGAGCCGACGGCGAACCTCGACAAGGGGACCTCCGCCATCGTTTCGGAGATCCTCCGAATGCTGGCGAAGGAGCGAGGCCGCCTCGTAATCGCGGTGAGCCACGATGATCTGATCCCCTCCATGGCGGACGAGCGGCTCTTCGTCCGCGCGGGCGTGCTCGAGCGGGAGTGACCTTTTCCAGCCGTTCCTTCACCGTTCGGAAAAGTCGGATTCCTCTCTTGCGGATCGGCTCCGTTTGTGATACAATGGGATCGGCGCGGGACGGCCGGAGCGAACGGTACTTCCGCGGAACGATTTCACATGAAAAGGACGGAAACACGATATGACATGGCAGGATTTTGCTCCCGCCTCCACCTCCCGGAAGAGGGAGAGCACCGAGTGGAGCATCACCTATTCATACGACTCGCTGAACGAGACCCTTCCCCGGGTTCTTCTCATCGGCGATTCGATCTGCAACGGCTACAACGGCGCCGTCCGGGGCATGCTCGGCGGGAAGGCGAACGTGTCCTTCTGGGCGTCCTCCAAATGCGTGACCGACCCCGATTATTTCCGTGAGCTCGACTTCATGCTGGACGCCCGTCCCTATGCCGCGGTCAGCTTCAACAACGGCCTGCACAGCCTGACCACGAACCGCGGGGAATGGGACGCGGCTTATGCCTCGGCGGTCTCCTTCATCCGGGCGAAGCTCCCGCAGGCGAAGCTGGCCCTGACGCTCTCGACGCCCCTCATGGATCCCGCGCTCACCGCCGTATCGGCTTCCCTCAACGAGACCGTTCTCCGGCTGGCCGAGGAACAAAAGCTGCCGGTGATCGACCTGTTTTCCGCGATGGATCCCCTCGACCGGGGGGAATTCTGGACGGACACCTATCATTTCAAGCCCGCCGCCATCGAAATGCAGGCGAAAGTCATCTCTGACACGCTCTGCGGCCTTCTCGGACTCTGAGCGCCGCCCGCTTGACAGCCGCCGCGTTTTGTGCTATACTGAATCAGGCAGAAAGCTCCGGTTTCCCGCATCCATGAGAAATCGGAGTGCGATTTTCTGGAAAAGTTAGCCATTGCTAATTTCTGCGGATGCTTCGGTCCGCACGGGTTCGGAGCGAACGGCATAGAATGATACCGGACGGGTGCGCGGAACCGGGGATGGCGGTCGAAATCCGTTTTCCTCAGGGATCCGCGCGCCGAAAAGAAAGGAGGACCGTATGTGGCTTCAGGTGACGGAGGGGATTCTGATTCCCTTTATCGGAACCGGGCTCGGTTCGGCTTGCGTGTTTTTTCTGAAAGATCGGATGAGCGAACGGTGCGGGCGGGTACTGTCGGGATTTGCCGCCGGGATCATGGTGTCGGCGTCCTTTTTCAGCCTGATCCTGCCCGCTCTCGACCAGTGCGGGGGAATGGGGCGGCTGGCGTTTATTCCCGCCGTGACGGGGTTTTTGATCGGGATGCTGTTTCTGCTCGCGCTGGACGTTCTGATCCCCCATATCCACCCGGACAGCAGCGCGGAGGGGCCGGAGAGCGGACTCAAGCGGACGACCAAACTCGCCCTCGCCGTGACCCTGCACAATCTTCCGGAAGGCATGGCGGTGGGGATCGCCTACGCGGGCTGGATCTACGGAAACGGAGCGATGACGGCAACCGGAGCGCTCGCCCTGTCCGTCGGGATCGCCTTGCAGAATTTCCCGGAAGGCGCGATCGTCTCCATGCCGCTCAGAGCGGAGGGGATGCCGAAGTGGAAGACCTTCTGGCTCGGCGTGCTGTCCGGAGCGGTGGAGCCGGTGGGCGCGATCCTGACCGTGTTCGCGGCGGGTGCTCTGCTTCCGGTCATGCCGTATCTCTTGTGCTTTGCGGCGGGAGCGATGTTCTATGTGGTGGTGGACGAACTGATCCCCGAAATGGCGGAGGGCGGCCATTCCAACGCCGGGACGCTGTCCTTCGCCGCCGGATTCGCCGTCATGATGGCGATGGACGTCGGCTTTGGCTGAACAGTAAAACAAAACGGGCGCGGAGTCGATTCGTCGATCCCGCGCCTTGTCGTTTATTCTGTTGTTTTGTTCTGCCGCATGACCTCGTAGGCCAGCATGGAGGCGGCCGAGGCAGCGGAGAGGGAACCCGGAAACGCGCGCCCATAGTCGATTCGCACGATCTGATCCGCTTCCGCGAGAAGGGAGGCGGAGATCCCGCGCTTCTCCCCGCCGACGATGAGAAACAGAGGCTTTCTCATGTCGCAGTCGAAGGAGGACACGGAGTCCCGGATCCCCGCGGCCAGAACCCGGAATCCGTTGTTCCGGAAGGTCCGCGCCGCTTCGACCGGATCCGATACGGCCACGGGGAGCAGCTCGGACGCGCCCGCGGAGGATCGGCAGACCACGCCCGCCGCGCTCATCCAGTTCCGGGGAGAGAGCACGATCCCGTCCGCCCCGCAGGCATAGAGGGAGCGGATGGCATAACCGAAATTGTACGGATCCTCGATCCCCTCGAGCATGACCCAGAACCCGCCGTTCACGGTCAGGGATCCGAGCTCCGGAACGCTTCTCTCCGAGCATTCCGCCGCGACGCCGCCGTGCGTGGTCCCCACAGCCAGTTCGTCGAGCAGGCTCTCCGGGACGAATTCGACGGTGAATCCGTGCTTGTCCGCCATTCGGCAGAGCCACGGAAGTTCTTTCGCGCGGGCGGATTTCCGCTCCTCCGCCACAAGCAGCCGTAGGATCCGCCGGTCCGAGATTCCCTCCTCCATAGCCCGGAGCACCGCCCGCACCGACGTCATCCCCTCAAAGAATGTGCCGGGCGATTGACGTGAGGACTCTTTTTTCATCGGTCAGGCCTGCTGATTCGCGGCGTTCATCTTCAGATAGGCGTTGATGAACCCGTCGATCTCACCGTCCATGACCGCCTGAATGTTTCCGTCCTCGTACTGCGTGCGGGTGTCCTTGGCGAGGGTGTAGGGCATGAAGACGTAGGAACGGATCTGCGCGCCCCACTCGATGTTCGTCTTGACGCCCTTGATGTCGTTGATGGTGTCTAACTTCTCCCGCTGCTTGATCTCCATGAGTTTGGATTTCAGCATCTTCATCGCGGTTTCCTTGTTCTGGAGCTGGCTCCGCTCCGTCTGGCACCCCACCACGATCCCCGTCGGAATATGGACGATGCGGACGGCGGATTCGGTCTTGTTGATGTGCTGGCCGCCCGCTCCGGAGGATTTGTGCGTTGTGATTTCAAGGTCGGCCTCGTTGATCTCGATGGATCCGTCGTCGGTGAATTCCGGCATGACTTCCACGGAGGCAAAGGAGGTGTGGCGGCGTCCGGACGCGTCGAAGGGGGAGACCCGGACCAGACGGTGCACGCCGTTTTCGCCCTTGAGATAGCCGTAGGCGTTCTCGCCCTCGATCATAATGGTCGCGGATTTGAGTCCCGCTTCTTCTCCGTCCAGCCAGTCGATGAGCTTGACGTTGTAGCCGTGACGCTCGCCCCAACGTGTGTACATGCGGTAGAGCATCTGCGCCCAGTCCTGCGCCTCGGTCCCGCCCGCGCCGGGATGGAAGGAGAGAATGGCGTTGTTCTGATCGTATTCGCCGGAGAGCAGGATTTCGATGCGCTGGCTCTCCTCCTCCGCCCGGATCTCGCGCTCGGCGGCTTCCACTTCGGGCACGAGGGATTCGTCGTTCTCCTCGATGGCAAGCTCCGCGAGCGTCACGGTGTCCTCGAGCTTTGCGGCGAGCGATTCGTATTTGGCGATCCGGTCCTTGGTGCGCTTGATTTCCCTCAGCACCTTGCCGGAGTTCTCCTGATCGTTCCAGAACGCGGTGTCCGAGGTGGAGGCTTCGAGCTCCTTGACCCGGTCTCTCAGGGCGTCGATGCGGAGCGCGCTGCCGAGCTCCTTGATATCGGCGCGGAAATTTTCCAGTCTGTATTTTGCTTCTTCCAGTGCAAGAATCATGGTATTCTGTATCCTCCGGTCAGTTTCTTTCTGTTCTGTTATACCTCGACAAAGGGGAGGCTCTCTATTTCGTCCAGCGCGTCCTCTTTCCGACGCGGCTTCCGTTTCAGGGGATCGTACCGGAACCGCCGGCAGCAGTGGGACGCGTCCACCACGCCGGATCTGTCGCAGAGCATGGAATCCGGATCCGAAAGGGTCCCGGCGTGCTCGCAGAATTTGCAGTATTTTTCGATTCGATCGTCCGGTTTCACATCGGCTCCTCCTCGTTCGGGCTTCGATCATAAACGTCCATTATCTTATTATACCGGATCGGAGCGCAAAAATCAACCCCTCAGCGAAAAACTATTCATCCACCGCTGCCCGTCTCCCGAAAAAATGCGGGATCCGAAGCAGGAGAAGGGCTCCGAGAACGGGAACGGCGGAGGAGAGCGGGACGGGAGGATCCAGAAAGACAGAAGAGGCGGCTTCGAGAGAGAAGAAAGACGCCCAGAGCGCGGCGGCAGATCCGAGGACTGCCGCGAGAAGCATCCGGGAAATGAGATAGGGCTTCAGGGAAAAGCCGCCCCCCGGAAGGTCGTCCGCGTTGCGCGCCGCGATCTGTGAGAGAACGGACAGTCCGCCGAACCCGGCCGAAACGCCGGTCATGGCCGCGCCGCAAATCCCTCCGGCCTCCGCACCGGTCTTCACACCGGAGGAGAATTCCAAAAACAGTGTCAGCGGAAGACGGGCGGCGGGCAGAAGGGCGGTTCCCACCGCGCAGAGGATCCGGAAGAACGCGACGAAGGCCGTGACGGCAAGACAGGATCCGGCGGCGTCCGTGACCGATCTGCTGAAATCCCGGGAAAAAGAGGACGGAGGAGGGACAGGGGTCTGATTCAAGTGCGCAGAGGCAGGGGACTTGCTTTTTCTCCCCGTCAGCCGCGAGAAGAGAAGAAGGGTCAGATTCGCGGCGATCCATAGGAACCACCCGAAGCGGACGTCTCCCCACATGGATCCGACGGCTCCGGCAAGAAACGCCGGGGACGGTACGGAGGACACGGCGGCGAGGCGTCCGGCATCTTCCCGCGAGACGGAACCGTCCCGGAGCAGACGCGCCGATCCCTCCGCTCCCACCGGAAATCCCGCCGCGATGCCCGAGAACAGAACGCCCTCGCAGTCCCCCGGCAGACCGTACAGTATCGAAAGCAGGCCCCGTTCCGGCAGCCATTTCCGCCGGATCATCAGCGAGGACAGGACGGAATAGGGGAAGAGCAGCGGGATCAGCCGGGTGACGGACAGCGTCATGGCGTCCCGCGCGGCATTTGCCGCAAGATCCGGGAACAAAAGAAGCGAGAGCATGGAGAGAACTCCCGCGGCGGGAATCCATGGAAGGGCGGTCGGACGTTTTTTCTGCATCGCTGCTCCCTCTGCCGCCGTTCATAATCCCGCGGCGGCCGAATATGCTTGACTGCATCATATCTATGCCGGGGAGGGGTTCGGTTTGCGGAGAAATCGCATGCCTCCGCTGTGGCAGGCGGCGGAAAAGGCAGTGGGAGCGGAAGGGGAGATGCTGGCGCGGATCCCGATCTATGTGATCCGCGGGGCGCGGGAGGTGGAGATCTGGGGATGCGCCGGGATCCTCGAATACGGTTCGTCTCAGGTACGGCTCTCCATGGAGCGGGGAACGGCGACGGTGACGGGGGAGGATCTGACGCTCGAGGATTTCGAGGACGGCGTTCTGACCGTGCGGGGCATGATCGCGGGGCTGTCCTTCGGGGAGGAGGGGAACGGATGATCCGGGGCAGGAGGCGGATCCGGTTCCGTGAGGAGGATCGGACTGCTGTTTTCGATCTGGCGTTCCGGGAGGGGATCCGGCTCGGTGGGGAGCGGAGGCGGGGGG
Source organism: Oscillospiraceae bacterium (assembly GCA_015065385.1). GTDB lineage: Bacteria > Bacillota > Clostridia > Oscillospirales > CAG-272 > UMGS1696. The sequence continues at coordinate 33,160 of SVQK01000061.1, forward strand.
ATCTGTTCGAGAGCTCGGCGCGCTCGGCGGACGCGGAACGGCTTTTTGATCTGCTGACGGAGGCAGGGATCGGCGCGTCCCTCTCGGAGCCCTATGGGCTGCCCGCTCTGTTCCGGTTCTGCGTCAGGCGTCCCGGGATCCCGGCGGGGCTTCTGGCGGCGTTGTTCTGGATGGTCTTCACGTCGGGGCTCGTGTGGGATATCCGGATCGAGGGAAACCGGAACGTGCCGGACGAGGAGGTCGAGGCGATCCTCGCGGAGCAGGGCTTCGGGATCGGAACGCGGTACGGCGGGGTGAATTTCGATCAGCTGCAGGCGGACTGTCTCGCGTCGCAGAACGAGCTCGCGTGGTTGTCGGTGTACATGGACGGCACGGTCGCGCGGGTGCAGGTGTGGGAGATGCGGCCATGGTCCCGAAATAAGCATCCGGACGGCATGGGTGCCAACGTTATCGCAGCGGAAGACGGCGTCGTGGAGGAGATCCGCGTCTATTCCGGGGAGGCGGCGGCGAAGGCGGGGGAGGTGATCCGGGCGGGGGAGGTCGCCATTTCCGGCGTCATGGAGAAAAAGGACGGCGGCGTCCGGTTTGCCTATGCCGAGGGGGAGGTTCTGGTGACGACCGTCCGGGCGCTTTCGGCGGAGGTCCCGTTCAGACGGACGGAAATCAGGCCGACGGGAGCCGAAAAGCGGCGTTTTACCCTGAAAATCTTCAAAAAAACGGTAAAACTTTTCGAAAACAGTGGATTTGACGGAGGCAGTTGTGATACAATAGATACAATCGGGCAGGTATGCCTCTTCGGTCGGATCCGGCTTCCGGTCTGGATCGGAGCGGAACGGATCCGCGAAACCGAACCCGTGGAAGTCATCCTCACGCCGGAAGAAGCGGAGGCGGAGGCAAAAGCGGATCTCAGACGACAGATCCGGGACGCCGCGGCCGACGGACAGATCGCGGGAGAGATGACCCGGATGGAAGTTTTGGAGGACCGATGCCGCGCGGACGCCGTTCTGTACATTACAAGGGACGTAGGCGTGACGGTCGAATTTCCGATCGGTCCCGCGTCGGAGGAACCGGGGAACGGATGAACGGAACTCCCGCGGGGAGCAGGGACAGAGTATTTGAGACGGAGCATCGCACAGGATGACACAGAAAAAGATTAAGGCCGCCTCCTCCGAGGTGACGGCGCGGCTCTTCGGGAGCTACGACAAGAACGTCAACCGGCTGGAGGGCGAATTCGGCGTAAGGATTTCCAATATTCAGAATCAGAGCGACGACGGAGACACCATCCTCATCGAAGGGGAGGAGCCCGGCGTCACCATGACCGCGGACGCCCTGACCTATCTGCGGCGGATCGTGACCTTCGGGGAGGAGCCGACGGATCAGAGCGTGGACTACGTCATCGGCATGGTGAAGGAAGGGCGGGTCGAGGAACTCGCCGGATTTGACGACGACTGCTTCTTCGTCACGGCGAAAGGGAAGCCGGTCAAGCCGAAGACCGTCGGGCAGAAGAAATACCTCGACAGCATCCGGAAGAACACCATCGTGCTCGGCATCGGCCCCGCGGGAACCGGCAAGACCTATCTCGCGGTGGCGGCGGCGGTGAAAGCGCTCCGGGCTCACGACGTCTCCCGGATCATTCTCACAAGACCGGCGGTCGAGGCTGGGGAGCGGCTCGGATTTCTCCCCGGGGATTTACAGAGCAAGATCGACCCCTATCTGAGGCCGCTGTACGACGCGCTGTACGAAATGCTCGGCGCGGAGAGCTGCGCGAAGATGATCGAAAAAATGACCATCGAGATCGCGCCGCTTGCCTATATGAGAGGTCGGACGCTGGACGACTCCTTCATCATTCTCGACGAGGCGCAGAATACGACGCCGGAGCAGATGAAGATGTTTCTGACGCGCCTCGGCAACGGATCGAAGGCTGTCGTGACCGGGGATCTGACCCAGACCGACCTCCCCCGCGGAACGAGAAGCGGTCTTTCCGTCGCCGCGGCGATTTTGAAAAACATTGAAGATATCGGCATTCACGAATTCACCGAGCGGGACGTGGTGCGGCACAGGCTCGTGCAGAAGATCATCATGGCCTACGACAAATACGACCGGGAAAAAGCGGTGAAGGCGAACGAACGCCGGGAACAGAAGAAATACAGGCCTGCGAGGGGTTGACGATGAAAATCACGGTGGACTGGTCCAACGATCAGAGAAAGCGCAGGGCGGGATTCCGGGTGAAATCGCTTGTGAAATCCGCAATCCGGGCCGCCCTCGAAAACGAGAAGTTCCCCTATGACCCCCTGATCTCCGTGACCTTTACGGACAACGAGGGGATCCGGGAGAAAAACCGGGAATACCGCGGGATCGACGCGCCGACGGACGTTCTGTCCTTTCCCATGTACGATTTCAAAAACGGCGAAAAGCCCCTGCCAGGCGAGATCTGTGAACTCGGGGATATCGTTCTTTCCCTCGAGCGGGCGGCTGAGCAGGCGGAGGATTTCGGGCACAGCTACGAGCGCGAGGTGGCGTTTCTGACGGTCCACTCCGTCCTCCATCTTTTGGGATACGACCATGTCAACTCGGAGGAAGAGGAGCTCGAAATGCGGCAGCATCAGCGGGCGATCATGAGACGGCTGGGCCTCGAGGTCCGGCGGGAAGAATAAAGGACAGAAGCGCAGAGGAGCAGAACAGCATGACAAGAACCGCATTTATCGCCATCGTGGGCCGTCCCAACGTCGGGAAGAGCACCCTGATGAATCATCTTTTAGGGGAAAAGGTCGCCATCGTGTCGTCCAAGCCCCAGACCACGCGGAACCGGATTTCCGGGATCCTGACCAAGGGCGAGGATCAGTACGTCTTTCTCGACACGCCCGGCGTTCACAAGGCCCGGACCAAGCTCGGGGAATACATGATGAAATCCGTCCGCTCGTCCATGGGAGCCGCCGACGCCGTTATTCTCATCGCCGAGGCCGGGTATCCCGCAGGGGACATCGAGAAGGAACTGATCGGGCAGATCAAGCAAGCGGAGCTTCCGTCCATGCTCGTACTCAACAAGATCGACCTCGTGAACCGGGAAAAGCTCGCGGAAACCATCTCCGAATACGCCGCCCTCCACAGCTTTGACGCCGTCGTGCCCACCTGCGCGCAGAACGGCAAGAACGTGGACGAAGTTCTCGGCGAGGCGGAGCAGTTTCTCTATGAAGGGGACTGGATGTTCGACGGGGACAGCCTGACGGATCAGCCCGAGCGGCAGATCGCCTCGGAGATCATCCGGGAAAAGGTGCTGAGACTTCTGAACGACGAGATCCCGCACGGCGTGGCGGTCGTGATCGAGGATTTCCGGGACGAGGAATCCATTCTCCGGATCCGCGCGGAAATCTGGTGCGAAAAGAACTCCCACAAGGGGATCATCGTCGGAAAGGACGGCGCGACGCTCAAACGGATCGGCACCTACGCCAGGGAGGATATGGAGACCTTCTTCGGCACGAAGGTCTATCTGAATCTCTGGGTCAAGGTCAAGGAAAAGTGGCGCGACAGCGCGGCGGCCGTTTCGAATTTCGGATACAAAAACGAGGACGTGACCTGACCGTCGGCTGAGGTCGGTCGGCGCGCGCAGGACGGAGGACGGGACATGGAAGAGCTCGAGGTGGACGGCCTCGTCATCCGGGAGGTGGAGACCGGGGAGGCGGACAAGATGATCACGCTTCTCACCGGGGAGAGGGGAAGACTCTCCATCAGCGGCAAAGGGCTGTCCTCCATCCGCCACAGATACGCGGCCTCGTCCCAGCTGTTTTCCTACAGCACCTATCTTTTGAAACGGCGGACGAAATACTGGTACATCGCCGACGCCTTCTACATCGACAATTTCATGGAGCTGCGGTACGACGTGGATAAGCTCGCGCTGGCGAACTACATCTGCGACGTAGCCTACGAATTCGCGCAGGAGGAGATCGAGAACCGGGAGCTTATGAGCCTGACGCTGAACACCCTCTACGCGCTGGCGAAGAAGGAGAATCTTCCGGAAGAGCAGCTCCGCGGCGCGTTCGAGTTCCGCATGGCGGTGCAGGAGGGATTCATGCCGGATCTGTCCGGATGCGGCGTCTGCGGGCGGGACGTGAGCGGAGAGGATTCCACCCTCGACGTGATGAACGGGCGCCTGCTCTGCAAAAAATGCCGGACGCTGACGGAGAACGATCCCGCATCCTTCGGGGACGAGACGGCGAAGATCTTCATCCGCGTCTCCCCGTCCGTTCTGGCCGCGCTCCGGTTCGTCGAATCGGCTCCGCAGAAGAAATTCCTCTCCTTCGCGCTGGACAAGACCGAACTGTCTCTGTTCTCCGTGGTCTGCGAGCGGTATTTCCTGAACCACGTCGAGCACGGTTTTTCTTCTCTCGAGTATTATAAGAAGATCCGGATAAAAAAATAAAGATCCCCGCTCCGGAGAGGGAGGGGGATGGATGCGATTCCGCCGTATCAGGATCCGGCCGGGGGAATCCGGCTGATCAGAGCTTTCATGCGCGGTTCCTCCGCAACGGATGGAAACAGAACGGAAATCCTCCTGATGTCGATGATTTGGCTCAGTATTTCGTTTTCGCTCCCAGCGGGCTGCCATTCGGGAGCGCCGTCTTCCCTCCGGTAGGCGGACCCGGATCGGGTAACGGCGATTTTCGAGAAGAGAGGACTGTTGCAGAGCAGCATCTCCTCCTCCGGGATGGAAAACAGCAGCTCATACAGTCGGATTGCTTTTTCAAGCGCTTCGTATCCTTCTTCTTTTCGGCCTGCCTCAAAGAGCATCCATGCTTTTGAGAGAAAAATGCACATGCGGCGGTTCAGCCATCCGTCCCGGTCGTCGGAGGGATCGCGCAGGCAGTCGATGACGCGGAGCTCAAGGTCCTTCAGCTCCGCGGAAGCTCCGGGATCTGCGGGACGGAAGAAGCCGTTTGTAAAGCAGTGCGTGAGCAGGTTGAACAGATTCAGTTGTTTCTGCGCAGTCGCGTTTTCCGCATCGCAATAGGGGCCTTTCATATAGCGGTTCTCCATCAGGGTGTCCCGGGACAGGATCATGGGAGGAACGAAAGCGTTCCAGTCTTTCAGGCGGTCTTCATCCTCGTAGACATAGATCAGCCTCAGCGCGAAGAACCGCCATGTGGGGACGGATTGTTCCAGCATCTTCCGCGTCAGCTCGCGGAAAACGGGCAGGCCCTCTTCGCGCGGGACGGGCTCGAAATACGCCAGAATTTCCGCCGCGCCGTTCGCAAACCGGTACTCGTCCGGGAATTCCCGGAATGCGGCCAACGCGGTTTCGTACTGCTTCTTTCGGTCTTTTTCACGAATGCAGCGGTTGATTTCGTCGAACAGCTCCTGCTTTCTTCTCTCTTTGTCCGCCCTTACGGTCTCCTCGTCCGCTCCGAGCAGCTCGTCCGTCGTGACGCCGTAATGCGCGGCGAGCTTCGGGAGCAGTTCGATATCGGGGTAGGCGTCCCCGTTTTCCCACCGGCTGACAGCCTGATAGCTCACACCGAGGACTTGGGCCAGATCCTCCTGCGTTTCGTCTTTCGCCCGGCGCAGGCTCCGGATTCTTTCTCCAATCGGCAGCATACCCTGTTCCTTTCAACTTATTTCGTAAATTGTCTGAACCGGTTCTGACGGTATTATACCGGAAACCGGGCCCGGAATCAATAAGCCGTTCCGTGAGTTTTCCGGGAAGTTTTTCAATCCAAGCGAGAGATTTTCAACCGCGGGACGGGATCATGAGGTAACCAATGAACGCAAAAGCACTGTACACACTGGAATTCGACAAGATCCTCGAAATGCTGGCGGCGGTGTGCCAGACGGAAGGCGCGGCGGAATCCGCGAGACATCTGACGCCTTCCTCCGACATCGAGAAGGTCATGAAAAAACAGCGGCAGACCACCGACGCAAAGACGCTAATCGGCATCAAAGGCCTGCCTTCGTTCGGACGGGTGAAGGATATCCGCGAGAGCGTGGAGCGGGCGGAGAAGGACGCCGTTCTGTCCCTGAGAGAGCTGCTCGACTGCGCTGGTGTGCTCCGTACGGCCCGGTCCCTGCTCGATTATGTCAAGAGCGACCGGACGCCCGACACCTCCCTCGCCGAGATTTTCGACCGCCTGACGCCGAACCGCGCGCTGGAGGAGAAAATCACCCGCTCCATCGTGGCGGAGGATTTCGTGGCGGACGAGGCGTCCCCGGAGCTTTCCGATATCCGGCGGAAAAAGCGGAACACCGACGCGAAGATCAAGGAGATCCTCCAACGCTACACCTCCGGCCAGTCCAAGTATCTGCAGGAAAACATCGTCACCACCCGCGGAGGCCGTTTCGTTGTTCCCGTCAAGGCGGAATACCGGAACGAGGTCAAGGGCCTTGTCCACGACACCTCCTCCTCCGGCGCGACGGTCTTCATCGAACCCATGGCGGTCGTGGAGGCCAACAACGAGCTGCGCGAGCTCGAAGCCAGAGAAGCGCGGGAGATCGAACGGATCCTCCGCGATCTTTCTGCGGGCGTCGCCGTGAACGCGCAGACCATGAACCTCAACTATCTGAATATCACGGAGCTGGCCTTCATTTTCGCGTGCGGTGAGCTGTCCTATCAGATGAACGCCGCGCCGCCGAAGATCTCCGACAAAAAGATCATCGAACTGTATCGCGCCCGCCATCCCCTGCTCGACAAGAAGACGGTCGTTCCCGTGTCCGTGACCCTCGGGCGGGATTATAAAATGGTGGTGATCACCGGCCCGAACACCGGAGGAAAAACGGTGACGCTCAAAACTCTCGGACTCTTCGCCCTCATGACGCAGGCGGGATTGCACATCCCGGCGGACGACACCTCCGTCATGGGCGTATTCGACGAGGTTTTCTCCGATATCGGCGACGAGCAGTCCATCGAGCAGTCCCTGTCCACCTTCTCCTCCCATATGAAGGGGATCGTCACCATCATGGACAAAATGACCGAGAACTCCCTTGTGCTCTTCGACGAGCTCGGCGCGGGCACGGATCCCGTGGAAGGCGCGGCGCTGGCCATGGCGATCCTCGAGGAAGCCCGGCTGGGCGGGACTCTCTGCGCGGCGACGACGCACTACGCGGAGCTGAAAGCCTACGCGCTGGAAACGGAGGGCGTGGTGAATGCCTCCTGCGAATTCGACGTGGAGACGCTCCGGCCCACTTACCGCCTGATCATCGGCACCCCCGGGAAATCGAACGCATTCGCCATCTCCGAAAAGCTGGGACTCTCCCCCGCCATCGTGGCCCGCGCGGAACGGTTTGTGGACACGGGCTCGCGCAATTTCGAGAATGTGATCCAGAAGTTGGAAGAGACCCGGAAGGAACTGGAAAAGGAAAAGAGCGCGGAGGAAAAATCCCGCCGGGAATTCGAAGAATACCGCGCGAAATCCGAAGCGGAGCTGAAAAGCCGTCTCGCCGGAGCCGAAAAAGAAGCCGACAGGATGCGCAAGAAGGCACAGGAGCTTCTGGACGGCGCGCGCGCGACCTCCGAATACGTTATCGCCGAGCTCGAAAAGGCAAAGAAGGAAAAGGAATCCGAGCGGTTTGGGGACGCCATCGCCGAGGCGAAGAAGAACGCGAGAGCCAGAGTCCGCGAATACGACGACCGGATGAATCCCGTCATCGGGGCGGACGACGACGCGGATTACGTTCTGCCGCGGCCTCTGAAAAAGGGTGACGTCATCCGGCACCGGAATCTCGGCACGCAGGGCGTCGTTCTCGAGGATCCGGACAAGAACGGGAACCTGAGCGTCCGCATGGGAGCGGTGAAGATGCGGGTCAGCGAAAAGGACCTGCGGCTCGTGGAGGACGCGGAAGAGGCGAAGAAGGCCCAGCAGAAAAAAGAAGCGCGTGCGCGGGCGCAGGTCACGAAGTCCTTCAAGCTGGAATGCGACGTGCGCGGCATGACGGGCGAGGAAGCGTGGTTCGTGGTGGATCAGTATATCGACTCCGCCATCGTCGCCGGGGTGCATCAGGCTACGGTCATTCACGGCAAGGGAACCGGCGCGCTCCGGAACGCTTTGCAGAATCAGTTCAAGCATGACAAGAGAGTCAAGTCCTTCCGGGCCGGCGCGTACGGCGAGGGAGACTACGGCGTGACGGTGCTCGAGCTGTGATTCCTGTAACGGCTTTGTTGATAAAGTGTAAATTTTTGCGTTTTGCCGGATAAAAAGCGGACAATCCTCCCCCCCGCGCGCCGGTTTTTCCGCCGGTATGGATTGCAAACGGGAGGAAATAGTGCTATAATAAGATGATGCCGTTTCCCGACAACGGACGGACGAGTTTTGTTTTGGAGTGAATGCTATGGTCAGATTCAGACTCAGCGCGTTTTCGGACGAATATTCCGCAGCCCTCGACGAACAGATCGAAGGACTGCTTGCCAATCATGTGAAAATGACGGAGGTGCGCGGCGTGGACGGGACAAACGTCTCCGACCTGACACCCGCGGAGGCTTCCGACGTAAAAAGAAAGCTGGATGCGAACGGGATCACCGTTTCAGCCGTCGGCTCTCCCATCGGAAAGATCGGGATCACCGAACCGATGGAGCCGCATCTCGACAAGCTGAAAAACACCTGCGAGCTGGCTTCCGTGCTCGGTACGGGCCGCATCCGCATGTTCTCCTTCTATATCCCGGACGGGAAATACGAGGAGTACCGCGGAGAGGTGATCGACCGCATGGGGAAGATGCTGGATACCGCGGACGAATACGGCGTTCAGCTCTGCCATGAAAACGAGAAGGGCATCTACGGCGACATTCCCGCCCGGTGTGTGGATCTTCTCAGGACCTTCAGGGGACGGCTCGGCTGCGTGTTTGATCCCGCCAACTTCATTCAGTGCGGAGCGGCTCCCTTCGAGGACGCTTACGAGCAGCTCAAGCACTTTATCACCTATATGCACATCAAGGATGCTCTCGCAAACGGGACCATCGTCCCCGCGGGAATGGGAACCGGCGGGATCCCGGAGATCCTCTCCCTGATCAACATGGCGAAGACGGGCGATTTCGTGCTGACCGTGGAACCCCATCTGCGGGTGTTCGCCGGTCTTGAAAAGCTGGAGGGCGGGCCGAGAACCGCGCTCGGCAACGCGTACGAGACGTCTGCGGAGGCGTTCTCCGCGGCGGTGGAGCACCTGAGATGGTGCCTGCCCCGCACGGCTCAGTCTCTTTGAGCGGCGTGAGGCGGACTTTCCACAACAGCACCTGATTTCCGGAAGGAGATACAATATGGCTATGAAGAAAATGCTTGCCGTTGACCTCGGAGCCTCGAGCGGGCGCGGGATCATCGGCGGATTCGACGGAGAGCGGTTCACGCTGGAAGAGATCCATCGGTTTTCGAACGATCCGGTGATGATGCCCGGCGGATTCTTCTGGGATACCCTGAGACTGCTCTTTGAAATCAAGACGGCGATCCTGAAAGCGTCCCACGCGGGCGGGATCGAGTCCGTCGGCATTGACACCTGGGGCGTGGACTACGGCTATCTGGACAAAACCGGGACGCTGCTCTCCAATCCCTACCACTATCGGGACGTGCGCACGGACGGCATCCAGCCCTATGTGTTCGACAAGATGGCGCCCCGGAGCGAGATTTACGGCAAGACGGGCATCCAGTCCCTGAACTTCAATACGCTGTATCAGATCGCCGCGGATCTGAGAGACCGTCCGTGGGTCGTGGAGAACGCGGAGTGCCTGCTCCACATGCCCGACCTTCTCGGCTACCTTCTGACCGGCGAGAAGAGCAGCGAATACACCATCGTATCCACAGGCGCCCTTCTGGACGCGAAAAAGCGCGACTACGCGTGGGATCTTCTCGAAAAATGCGGCGTCCCCGCAAGACTGCTCCGCCCCGTGGTCCAGCCCGGATATGACATGGGCGGCCTGCTCCCCTCCATCGAGGAGGAGACGGGCAACACCGGCGCGCGGCTTCTGAAGGTTGCGGGACACGACACGGCTTCCGCTGTTCTCTCCGTGCCCGCCGTGGACGACGGATTCCTCTACATCTCCAGCGGCACCTGGTCCCTTATGGGGATCGAATCTCCGGAGCCGGTGCTGACGGACCTCTCCGAAAAGTACGACTTCACCAACGAAGGCGGAGTCGCCGGAACCATCCGCGTGCTCAAGAACATCATGGGCCTGTGGATCGAGCAGGAATCCCGCCGTCAGTGGAAACGGGAAGGGAAGAACTTCACCTTCGACGAGCTCTCCGAAATGGCGCTTGCCTCGAAGCCCCTGCAGTCCATCGTCAACCCCGACGATCCCTCCTTCTCCACAGCCGGCAATATGCCGAAACGGATCTGCGAATACTGCGAAAAGACCGGACAGCACGTTCCCGAGACCATCGGCGAGATCGTGCGCTGCATCTTCGAGTCCCTCGCGCTCCGATACCGCTGGACCGCTGAAAAACTGGAGGGAATGACGGGAAAGAAGTACCCGGTCATCAACATCGTCGGCGGCGGCACGAAGGAAGTCATGCTGTCCCAGTTCGCCGCGGATGCCTCCCACCGCCGCGTTTCGGCCGGTCCCGTGGAGGCCACGACCCTCGGCAACATCGCCATGCAGTGCATCGCGCAGGGCGAGATCAAGGATATCTGGGAAGCGCGGAAAATCATCCGCTCCTCCTTCGAGATTCAGGAATACGAACCCGACGCCGCGACAGCATCCGCCTGGGACGACGCCTACGGCCGCTTCCTCACCCTCATCGGCGAATGATTCCTTCACATACTTCCATCCGTTCGGACAATCCCGGAGGCGGCGTCCCGCCCCGGTTTCCATAAGGCCCGGCAGACAGGTCCGGAGCAGACACAGCAAAGGAGAACAATATGCTGAACACCGAAAAAGCCCTCGAAATCGCGCGGAACGTTTACGGAAAATACGGCGTCGATGTGGACGCGGCCCTCGAAAAGGCGGCGAAAACCCCGGTTTCCATCCAGTGCTGGCAGGGAGACGACGTCGGCGGCTTCGAGGCGGTTGACGGCGATCTGACCGGCGGCATCCAGTCCACCGGCAACTATCCCGGAAAAGCCCGCAACATCGACGAGCTGAGAAAAGACTTTGAGTTCGCCAAGTCCCTGATCCCCGGAAAGAAGCACCTCGCCCTCCACGCCATCTATCTGGACGCGGGCGGCAAGAAGGTCGCGCGGAACGAGATCGGGCCGGAGCACTTCACCTCATGGATCGACTGGGCGAAGGAGAACGACATTGGCCTGGACTACAACCCGACCTTCTTCTCCCATCCCCTGTCCTCGAGCGGCTTTACTCTTTCCTCCGACGACGAGGGCATCCGGAAATTCTGGGTCGAACACGGCATCCTCTCCCGCAAGGTCAGCGAATCCTTCGGCAAAGCGCTCGGCGAACCCTCCTGCAACAACTTCTGGGTTCCGGACGGCTTCAAGGATATCCCCGTGAACCGCGCGAAGAAGAGAGAGAATCTGGCGAGATCCTACGATGAGATCTTCGCCGAGCCCATCTCCAAGGAATACAACCTCGACGCCGTGGAATCCAAGCTCTTCGGCATCGGCCTTGAAAGCTGCACCATCGGTTCCAACGAATTCTACATGGGCTGCGCGATGAAGCACGACGTCCTCCTGACGCTGGACACCGGACACTTCCATCCCACTGAAATCGTATCCGACAAGTTCTCGGCGGCCCTCCAGTATATCGGCGGCATCATGCTCCATGTATCCCGCCCCGTCCGCTGGGATTCCGACCACGTTGTCATTCTGGACGACGAGCTCAAGACCCTCGCCTGCGAGATCAACCGCGGCGGCTATCAGGACCGCGTTCACATCGGTCTGGACTTCTTCGACGGCTCCATCAACCGGATCGCCTGCTGGGCCATCGGCGCGCGGAGCATGGAGAAAGCGATTCTCTGGGCCGCCCTCGAACCCGTCGAAATGCTCCAGAAATTTGAAGCGGAAGGCGACTACACCTCCCGTCTGGCTTACCTCGAAGAGCTGAAGACCCTGCCGTTCGGCCTTGTCTGGGACGCGTACTGCGAGAAGCAGGGCGTGCCGGCGGGCGACAGCTGGATCCCCATGATGAAGAAGTACGAAGCGGACGTTCTCTCCGCGCGCTGAACGATGAAAAGACCCGGCATGAAAAGAATCGCCGCAGTCCTGTCAGCGTTCCTGCTCCTCCCCTCCTGCGGCGTTCTGGAAATGCGAGAGGCCCAACCCGAAACCGAAGCCGCCTCCGACGGACTGCTCAGTCAGGCCCGCCGGAGCGCGGAGGCAGAGGACAAATCGCCCGGACTGCAATTATACGCGACGCCCCCCGAGGTGGAGGAGAACCCGACCTTGACGTTTGCCTTCGCGGGGGACATCCTCATCGATACCTTTATCATTTCCGACGCGGCGAAGAAGGCCGGGGCGGGGCAGAGCTACAGCTTTCTCCGCACGGTTTCCGGCGTCTACCGGAGCCTTGAGACGGCGGATGTGACCGTGGGATTCGATTCCTCTGCGGTACATCCGAAGGGGGATAACGATCCCACGCACCGCACGCCGTCGGAGGCCCTTGAAACCCTTTCCAACGCCGGATACGACGTGCTGAACACGCTGGAATGGAACGACGGGGACGAGCTCCTCGGCCAGTACGGGATCCGGTCGGTCAATACCGCGGCGGACGGCGTCAATTCCGTGCTGATCTCGGAAAACGATCTGACCGTCGCGCTGCTCACCGTC
>SVQK01000062.1 GCA_015065385.1 Oscillospiraceae bacterium
AGGTGCCCCCTGTGCGGGTCCCCCTTGGCCATATGGCATAAGGCAACAGCTCGCTCCTGTATCCGAATCTGATCGGATATCCCACTGTCCTCGCGCGGACTGTGTTCGTGAAGCTGAAACATGCAAAAAACTCCGCCAAAACGGAGTTTTTTGGTTTGCTCTGCCGAGACGGCGACGCAAACAGCGATCGAAACGCGCATAAAAAGGATGCTGAACTTGAAAGATGGGTTGGCTGAGGTATGGAAAAACGATGTTCCGCGTGACTGCACTCATGTTTTGCTATCTTCATCGCGTCGGTGTAATGCGCGATTGAAGCTCTTAGACCTCCGGCTGCACAACCAGAGACCGCTGAAAGTTCGCCAGAGGCGAATTTCTGAAGTTCGCCAAAGGCGAAACTTCGCGCGAGGACAGTGGGTTGTGCAATCAGGCTTGTTTGCAGGGACGAGCTGTCAGGTTATGCTCCTCGGCCAAGGGGGACCCTCGGGAGGGGCACCTTCGGCCAGAGATGGTGTCCCTCCCGACGCCTCCCGCGCGCAGCGGGATTAAATCAGAAACCCGTAGGGTTTCTTTCCTTATTTCCTTCGAGAAGGGATGCGGAATCACTCCGCTCTCATCCTCGCCCGGAAGCAGGCGCACGCTATAACCGTGATCAGGGCCGCGGAGACGCAGACGATCAGAAGCGGCGTTCCCATCTCCTCCGCCGAGAAATCGAGGGCGACGGCGGCGCGGGCGGTCTTCACGCAGTAGTAGAACGGCAGGCAGCGGCAGATTTTGAGCAGGACGCCCCCGACCCCGTCCGCGTCGAACCAGATTCCGCCGAGGAAGGAGCCGAGCGAAATCACGAGGGAGCAGAGCCCCGGCGCGGCCTTTTCGCTGAACAGCGTCCCGAAGAGCAGTCCCAGCCCCGCGAAGAACAGGGCGGACGGCAGAAGCGCGACCGGCAGAAGGGTGATCCCCGCCGCGGACAGCTTGACCCCGGAGCCGGACACCGCCGCCGTGATCAGCGAGACCGCGCCTACGCCGATCCCCTGGACCAGCGAAAGCCCCAGCACCGGCAGAAGATACCCCGCCGTGAAGTCGAAGGCCGTCATGGGCGTCGCGTACAGGCGGATCAGAAACGAGGACGCCCGGTCTCCCGAGACGGACAGCGCCAAAAAGAGCATCAGAAACGTCTCCCCGAACACCGCGATCCCGCCCGAAAGCCGGTCGATCCGGAAGAGCGTCATTCCCGCTTCGGGAGGGATGCTCCGGTCCACCAGCGTCAGAACGAGGAGCATCGCCAGCGGCAGCCCCGCGCAGAACACCGGACTCAGCGGATCCCGGAGGATCTCCTTCACGTTGCGCCCGGCAAACGCCAGCATTCGACCGGCGGATATACGATCTCCCTTCATCTCACAGCCCCTCCTTCCCGCCGCCGACGGACCCGAGACCGATCCCGGCTTCCTTTTCCCCGCCGGACGCCAGCGCGACGAACGCCTCCTCGAGTCCCTTTTTCCCGGTCCGCGCCTCCAGCTCGGACAGCGTTCCGACCGCCGCCAGCTTCCCGCCGATCATCACGCCGATCCGGTCGGACAGAGCTTCGGCTTCCTCCATGTAGTGCGTCGTCAGAACGACCGTGACCCGGCCCTTGAGCGACTCCACCGCCCGCCAGAGCTCCCGCCGCGCCAGAACGTCCAGCCCGAGCGTCGGCTCGTCGAGGAACAACACCTTCGGCTCCCCGATCAGCGCCATGGCGATGGACAGCTTCCGCTTCCAGCCGCCCGAGAGCGTTTTCGCCCGCTCCTTCTTCACCTCGCCGAGGGAAAAGAGCTCGTAAAGCTCCCCCGTCAGCCTCTCGCGGCGTTCCGCGTCCAGCGAGCGGACGTCCGCCATGAACCGGAGATTTTCCTCCACCGTCAGCTTTTCCGCGACGGCTGTTTCCTGAGGGGAGATTCCCGTCAGACGCCGCACCTCGTACCGCTCCCGGATCACGCTGTGCCCGAGGACGAACGCGTCCCCGGAGGTCGGCGCCGTGAGGGAGGTCAGCATCCGGATGGTGGTGGATTTCCCCGCGCCGTTCACGCCGAGCAGGGAGAAGAGTTCCCCTTCCTTTACCGCGAGGCGCAGCCCGTCCACCGCCGTTTTCGCGCCGTACCGCTTCGTCAGGTCCGCAGTCTCCACCGCGTACGCGAATCCGCCGTCCGCCATGCTCAGTCCCCCTCCTTTCCGCCGGATCCCGCGCGCTCCGGTTCCGTTTCCGTCTCGGACAGCCCGATCTTCAAAAGCGCGATCCCCCGGTTCTCGTCCCCTAAAATCAGAACGCTGTCGCCGGGATTCAGCCCGAAGACCCGTCGGCAGGCGGCGGGCAGGGAGACTTGCCCCTTGTCGTTGATCCGGGAGATCCCGAAGACGTGCTTGCCGTCCTCCGTGTTCTCCTCCCGGCCGAGGTTCCGGATCAGAAGGTCCACCGTGGTCCCGTAGAGATCCGCCAGCGCGACGCAGGATTCGATGTCGGGCAGGCTTTCGCCGCGCTCCCATTTGGCCACGGCCTGCCGGGAAACGCCGAGCCGCTCCGCCACGTCCTCCTGACTCAGCCCCCGCTCCTTCCGGAACCGCCGCAGCCGCGAAAATTCGATGCTCATGGAAAATCCTCCTTCGGGGAACGAAACTTTATCCCTTCTCGAAGGGATTTTAGGAAAGAAACCCTACGGGTTTCTGATATTATGTCCCTACGCCGCGCCGACGCAGTCGCGCTGCCGGGCAGCCGGGAGGGATACCATCTCATGGCCGATCAAGATTCGCTCCGCGAACTTGGGTACCCCTCCCGGGGGTCCCTGAGTTGCTTGCAACTCGGTTGGCCGGAGAGCATAATTCTGACCGCTCACCTCGGAATTCAAGCCTGAAAGCGCATCCCACTGTCCTCGCGCGGTCTTTGCCTGTACAGCCGGAGGTCGAAGAGCTTCAGTCGCGCATTGGGCAAGGGGGGGCGACAGTGGGTTTGTACAGATAAAAATTGTTTGAGCTGTTCCATGCGCTATGCGCGATCAACCCGGGAAGAAGCGAAACAGGTTCGGGACCTTGTGCGCAGTATAACATATTCCCCTGTCCGATGTCAACCAACCAAACCTGACAGAAACGCAACTGAGGATAACATTTCGGGAAAAATGGTGAAAGGAACAAACAGTTGGGGCGAGTTAGGGGGCGTCGATTGGAATAAAACAAGCCGGAGCAGCGTCCGATCGTCAACCGATCCGGATCCCGCCCCGGCAAGTCTTTTTTATCAGGCCGAAGGGCTATAAATACCCTTCTCGCAGACAGCGAACGCCGCCCTCCGCGCAAGGGGATTCCTCACCCGAGAAACAGCGCGGCGATCGAATCCGCGTCCGCCCCGTGGATGAATCCTCCGACGTCGGAAAGCCGCGCCTCCAGCTCTTCCCGCGTCAGGCGGCAGCCGGTCAGCCGTTCCTCCAGCTCGCCGGTCGGACGGATCCCGAAGTAGTCCCCCCGGAACCGGACCGCCGTCAGAACGCCCCGCTCCGCTTCGAACGAGAGCTCCACCCCGCCGAACGGGAACCGCTTTTTCACCGTCTGCCCGAACGCGCCGTATCCGCCCCAGTTCCAGTCCCACGAGGCGTATTTTTCCTCCCGCAGCTTCCGGATCCCCGCGGCCTGCTCCGGAGAGAAAGAAAGGCGCAATACCGGCTCCCCCTTTTCGCGCTCCTCCGCGAGAAAGCTGTCCTCGATCGCCTGTTTCAGCCCGAGCACGTCCGTCCCCGGAAGATACTCCGAAAGATTTCCCACCCGGGACCGCACGCTCTCGATCCCCTTGCTCTTCATCTTCTCCCGGTCCACCCGCAGAACGCCCTCGAGCGCGCTCATGTCCGAGGAGAAGAGCAGCGTTCCGTGGTGCATCACCTTGCCGTTGTACACGCACTGCGCGTTGCCCGAGATCTTTCGGCCTCCCGCCGTCAGATCGTTCCGCCCCGACACCTCCGCCGGGACCCCGAGCGAACGGAGCGCCCGCACGACCGGCTCCGTGAACCGCGGGAAATCCAGCTCCGGACACCCCTCCCGCGGCACGATGAACGTGAAGTTCAGGTTCCCGAGATCGTGGAAGACCGCGCCCCCGCCCGTCAGACGGCGAACCACCGCGATCCCGTGCTCCTCGGCATACGCCCGGTTGACCTCGGCCCACGCGTTCTGATTCCGCCCGAGCACCACCGCCCGCTCGTTCCGCCAGAGCATGAAAACCGAATCCTCCTCCGTGTCCAGCAGATACTGCTCCGCCGCGAGGTTGTAGTACGGATCCGTGGAATTGTTGATGTAGAGTTTCATGGGTGAATGTTGATATAATTAAGAATTCAGAATTAAGAATGAAGAATTAAAGGCTCAGCCAAAGGCTATGCTGACTGAACGGGCCCTTTCAGTATTCCGCTTTCCCTTATTCAGCCAAGCTCACGGTTTCCTTCCCCACAGTGCGGATACCCGATATTTTTCAGTCCGGATTCCTCGCCCCGAGGATGTCCCGGTATTTCCGGTAAAAGCTCTCGTATTCCCCGGCGTCGAGGGCGTCGCGGATCTTCTGCGTCAGCTCGTTGTAGAAGTAGAGATTGTGCAGGACCGCAAGCCGCATTCCGAGCATCTCCTTCGCCTTGATCAGGTGACGGATGTACGACCGCGAGTGATGACGGCAGGCCGGACAGCCGCAGTTTTCGTCGATCGGACGGCTGTCCTCCGCGTACTTCTCGTTCAGAAGATTCATCTTCCCGCCCCAGGTGAAGAGGTTGCCGTGGCGCGCGTTCCGGGACGGCATCACGCAGTCGAAGAAATCCACGCCCCGGTACACGCCCTCGATGATGTTGAGCGGGGTTCCCACGCCCATCAAGTACCGCGGCTTGTCCTTCGGCATGTGCGGCTCCACCGCCTCGATGATCCGGTACATCTCCTCCGTCTCCTCGCCGACCGCAAGGCCGCCGATCGCGTAGCCGGGCAGATCCAGCTCCCGGATCGCCTGCATGTGCTCGATGCGGAGCTTCTCGTAGGTGCTCCCCTGATTGATCCCGAACAGCAGCTGGCCCGGATTCACCGTCCCTTCGAGCCCGTTCAGCCGTTCGAGCTCCGCCTTGCATCGCGCAAGCCACCGCGCCGTCCGGTCGCAGGAGCGCTTGACGTAGTTGTATTCCGCCGGATTCTCAATGCACTCGTCAAAAGCCATCGCAATCGTCGAGCCGAGGTGGGACTGGATCCGCATGCTCTCCTCCGGCCCCATGAAGATCCTCTTTCCGTCGATGTGGGAGGCGAAGGTCACGCCCTCCTCCTTGATCTTGCGCAGCCCCGCCAGGGAAAAGACCTGAAATCCGCCGCTGTCCGTGAGCGTGGGGCCGTCCCAGCCCGTGAACTTCTGCAAGCCCCCCTGCCCGTAAATCAGATCGTCCCCGGGCCGGATGTGCAGATGGTAGGTGTTCGACAGCATCACCTGACACTTCACGTCCTTCAGATCGAACGCGGAAACGCCGCCCTTGATGGCAGCCGACGTGGCGACGTTCATGAAAACCGGAGTTTCGATCACCCCGTGCGGCGTGACGAGCCGGCCCCGCCTCGCGGAACCTTCGACTTTTTCAAGAATAAACATGAATACTCTCCAAAGATATGCTGATGATCTGGATTTGCGGTATAGATTGAGCCTCTTTGAGGGGGGAGCGAACCGCAGAAACGCACTTGTTTTCATGCTTTTTATTTCGCGCGACTCCCTCAGTCTTGCTCAGGAGAGAGGGGACACTTTCTTCGAAAAGTTTCCCCTCCCTCGACCCTCCCTTTCAAAGAGGTTGAGTGGGGGAGCGAACCTTCTCCTGAAAGCTTGGCGGAAAAATGGAGTGCGTCCGCCCTCTCCGTCACAGTCTTCGACTGCGCCACCTCTCCCAGAGGGCGAGGCAAGGAGGAAGCTGAACTTCATTATGCAGCTTCCTATTTCATGCGCGTTTCGATCGCTGTTTGCGGCGCGTCAGCATAGCAAACCGATGAATTTCGGCGCAGACGGAATTCATCGCATGTTTCGGCTGACGCATCATAGTCCGCGC
>SVQK01000063.1 GCA_015065385.1 Oscillospiraceae bacterium
GATCAGCTCCACCGCTGAGCTGGACGGCTGGTACACCGTGGACGGCATCGTGATGGCCACCGCGAACGACAACGCCGAGTACAACGGCCGTCTGCCCTCCGCGTGGACCGTTTCCGGTTCCGCCGACGGCGAGAACTGGACCGTGATCGCTTCCGGCGACGAGTCCTTCTTCGCCGAGTCCAACTTCCGCTACTTCGCGGGCGAGGCTTCCTCCGATCCCATCAAGTTCGTGAAGTTCGACGCGGAAGGCGCTTCTTCCGGCTGCTTCCAGATCTCCGAGCTGGTTCTGACCGGCGCGAAGGCTGAGGCGCCCGCGGACGAAAAGCTCGACGCGAAGGCTGAGGCTCCGAACACCTTCGACTTCGGCGTGGTCGCTGCCATCGCGGCTGTGATTTCCCTCGGCGGGTTCGCTGTGTCCAAGAAGAGACACTGAGCGTCACCCGAAACGGAACGGATCATCTGATTCCGTCGGCTGAATTGCCCGAAACTGTGTCAGGTTCATCCTGGCACAGTTTTTTTACCCTTTCCCGGGGCTTAGGCGGAGCTTAATCCTGCCAAAACCGTTGCATTCTCCCCTGTTCGGTGGTATAATGAAGCAAATTCACCGAACAGGAGATTTTTTATGCCAAACGAATGGGATCTTTCCATCCTCTATTCCGGGTTTGACGATCCGGCTTTGAAGTCCGATCTGAACGAACTGGACAGTCTGATCGCGGACGCCAAAAAGCTGGCCGCCGACGCCGAAACCTTCCCGCACCGCGATCTGATCCGCGCCTATCTCGCACTTTCCGAGAAACTCTCCCTTCTTTCCTCGAAGCTGTACGAATTCGCCTCCCTCCGCTTCTCCACCAATACGGGGGATTCCGAAGCCGCCAGCCTTACCGGACTGCTCATGTCCAAGCTGAGCGACACCGCCGCCTCCGACGCGAAACTTCACGGACTGATCGCCGGCTTCCCCGATCTGGACGAGCTGATCGATACGGAGTTTAGCGAGTTCGCTTATCTTCTCCGCTCCATCCGCCGTGACAGCCGTTATCTGCTGGACGACGCACGGGAAGAACTGTTCGCGCGGATGAACATCTCCGGCGCGTCCGCGTGGGAAGATTTGCAGTCCTCTCTGACCAGCTCCGTCAAGGCGAAGTACCGGGGAGAGGATATCCCCCTTTCCGCCGTCCGCAATCTTGCCTACGATCCCGATCCGGCTGTCCGGAAGGATGCCTTTGAAGCGGAGCTTGCCTGCTATGCGCCGATCCGCGAGGCCGTTGCCTTCTCGCTCAACTCCATCAAGCTCCAGACCATCACCGAATGCGGAATCCGCGGTTACGATTCCCCGCTGGACAAGGCGCTGAAGAATTCCCGGATGAAGCGCGAGACGCTGGACGCTTTGATTTCCGCCATGGAGGAGTATCTTCCGAAATTCTGGAAGTATCTCCGCGCCAAGGCAAAGGCGCTCGGACATGAGGACGGTCTTCCGTGGTACGATCTCTTCGCGCCCATGGGGAAGAGCGACCGCACTTTCACCATCGACGAGGCAAAAGAGACGCTCATTTCCTTCTTTACCCCGTTCGACGCCGATCTGGCCGCGATGATCCGCCGGGCGTTCGAAGAGAACTGGATCGATTTCTGGCCCCGGGAAGGGAAGGTCGGCGGCGCGTTTGACGCAGGCATCCCCACGGCGTGTCAGAGCCGCGTACTGACGAATTTCAGCGGATCGTTCAGCGATGTCATCACGCTTGCGCACGAGCTGGGCCACGCGTTCCACGACCAGCAGGTGTTTTCCCACAGCATCCTCAATCAGGACTATACCATGCCCGTGGCCGAGACCGCTTCGACCTTCAACGAGGTGATCGCCAACAACGCCGCCCGCGCGATGGCGGAGACCAAGGAGGAGAAGATCAACCTTCTGGAAAGCGAGCTCATGGACGCCTGCCAGATCATCTGCGACATCTATTCCCGGTATCTCTTTGAAACTTCTGTGTTCGAACACCGTCCCGAGGAATTCATGAACGCCGACCGCCTCTGCGAGCTGATGCTGGACGCGCAGAAAAAGGCCTACGGCGACGGACTGGATCCCGACTGCCTGCACCCCTATATGTGGCTCTGCAAAGGCCATTATTACAGCGGCGGCCTGAGCTTCTACAACTTCCCCTACGCTTTCGGCGGCTTGTTCGCGCGCGGGCTCTACGCCAAGTACAAGGCGGAAGGTCAGGCGTTCGTGCCGTTGTACAAGAAGCTCCTGCACGCGACTTCCGTAAACGATGTGGAGGACGCCGCTCTGATTGCCGGGATCGATCTGACGGACAAGGCGTTCTGGGAAGCGGGACTCGCATCCATCGCCGAAGAGATCGACGAGCTCTGCGCCCTGCTTGCCTGACGCGCATCGGGTGTGAAGTTCACAGAAACCTGTTGAATTGACGCGGTATCCGTGTTATAATACTTTATCTGTGCGGATTTGGGAGAGTGGAGCGAAATGAAGGAAAGGGACGTCATGACGGTGGGACTTTGCGGACGGAGCGGCGCGGGAAAGGGAACCGTCTGCCTCCTCTTTGCCGCGCTGGGGATCCCCTCCGTGGATACGGATGCCGTGTACCGCGCTCTGACCGCTCCCGCCGACGAGCCCTCTCCCTGTATAATCGCGCTGACGGATCGTTTCGGACCGAAGGTTCAGCTGCCGGATCATTCTCTGAACCGCGCTGCCATGCGGAAGCTGGTCTTCGGCGAAGGGAACGAACAGAATCTCGCCGATCTGAACGCCATCTCCCACCGGTTCATTCTCGAACAAACCCGGAGATTGGCAGACGAGTGGTTCGACCGGGGCGCATCCATTGTCCTTTTGGACGCACCGGTGCTGTATGAGAGCGGATTTGACCGTTTCTGCGACGCCGTGGTCTGCGTGACCGCGCCAGAAGAGGTCCTACTTTCCCGGATCATGGCGCGGGACGGGATCAGCCGCGGGGATGCGGAAAAGCGCCTCGCCTCCCAGATCCCGGCGGAAGAGCTGGAAGACCGCGCGGACTATGTGATCGTCAACGACGGAACATGCGAAGAACTGGCGGAGCGCGTCAGACAGACTGCGGACGCGCTGTTTGCCCGTCTCGCCGCTCCGCGTGAGAACCGGGAGGCCGACGCATGAAGTTCCGATCGGCAGTGCGCCGGAGCACGGTCATTATTGTGATCCTGATCGCGTCCGTTTTCCTGGGATACGGGTATCAGTTCCTCTGCGAATATCTCGACCGGAAGGGATGCCCGCGGGAATACAACGAGATCGTCGAACGGTACGCGGACGAATACGGCGTGCCGGAGTACATGGTTTACGCCGTGATTTCCGTGGAAAGCGGATTCAGAAGCGGAGCGGTTTCGGACGACGGGAAGATCGGCCTCATGCAGATCAACCCGGAGAATCTCGAATGGCTCAGCGCGTCCATGAGAGAACCCCTCGAGCCGAAGATGCTCCACGATCCGGCTGTGAATATCCGCTGCGGGTGTTACTATCTCGCCTACCTGTACTCCCTCTACGGACGGTGGACGCCCGTTCTGGCGGCGTTTGAGACGAATGTGGACAACGTCACCTTCTGGTCGCTCGAAACCGGGCTGACCGACAAGAGCGGCAACCTGATCCGGACGCCGTACGATGAACTGAACGACAAGATCACGGCCATCGAGGAAAAAGCCGATGTTTACCGCGCCCTGTACTATTGATTTTTCATCAACTATAAGCCATACGAAAGGAATGCTGTCATGAGCGAAAAGACCAGAGGTCAGAATCTGAAGGACGAGCTTTTCTATAAGAAGAAGAGCGTATTCGAGGTCAAGTCCCCGGAGGAGCTCGCCGCGGCGAAAACCTATGCCGAGGGATACGCCGCGTGGCTGGATCAGTCCAAGACCGAGCGCGAGGCGGTGAAGGCGGGGATCGCCCTGCTGGAAAAGGCCGGATACAAGCCCTATTCCGTCGGCCAGGAGATCAAAGCGGGCGACCTCCTCTATCTCAACAACCGCGGCAAGAGCCTGTTTGCCATCCATGCCGGAACCGAATCCATCGAGAACGGCGTCCGCATCTGCGCGGCCCACATCGACTCCCCCAGACTGGATCTGAAACAGCACCCCCTGTATGAAAACGACGGGTTTGCTTACTTCAAGACCCATTACTACGGCGGGATCCGCAAGTATCAGTGGGTGACCATTCCTCTCGCGCTCCACGGCGTTGTCACCAAGGCTGACGGCGAGACCGTGGAGGTCCGGATCGGCGACGAGGCGGGCGATCCCGTCTTCTGCATCTCCGACCTGCTGCCCCATCTCGCCAAGGATCAGAACGGGCGTCCCCTCGGGCAGGCGTTCACCGGCGAAGGACTGAACGTCATTCTCGGCACCTCTCCCTTCATCGAAGAGGACGGAAAAATCACCCCCGCTGACGAGAAGGCCAAGCTCAATATCATGATCCTGCTGAATGAGAAGTACGGCATCACCGAATCCGATTTCATCAGCGCGGAGCTTTCCATCGTTCCCGCTCAGAATTCGGTGGACGTCGGGCTGGACCGTTGGCTGATCGGCTCCTACGGTCACGACGACCGCGTCTGCGCGTATCCCGCTCTCACCTCCCTCATCGAGGCGGAGGACAGCGTCCACACCAATATCGCTGTTCTGGCGGACAAGGAGGAGATCGGCTCCGTCGGCATCAGCGGCATGCAGTGCGTGCTTCTCTCCGATCTGATCGACGAGCTTGCGAAGAATCTCGGCGGTAATCCCAACGTCGTGCGGAACCGCTCGAAGTGCCTGTCCGCGGACGTCACGGTCGGATTCGATCCCAACTATCCCGAGGTGTCCGAAAAGCGCAATTCCGCGATCATCCACGCGGGTGTGGGCCTTTCCAAGTACACCGGTTCCGGCGGAAAGAGCGGCACCAACGACGCTTCCGCAGAGCTGGTCGGCGAGGTGAGAAAGATCTTCGACGACGCGGGCGTGATCTGGCAGACGGCGGAGCTGGGCCGGGTCGATCAGGGCGGCGGCGGTACCGTTGCGATGTACATTGCCGACCACAACATCGAGACGGTGGATATCGGCGTGCCGGTGCTCTCCATGCACGCGCCCTTCGAGCTGATTTCCAAAGCGGACCTGTATGAAGCGCACCGCGCCTTCACCGCGTTCTGCAAATAATTCCGAAAGAAAGACGACGATATTCCGGTACCCGCGCGATACCGGAGTATCGTTTTCATGCGATTATGACAGATTGGTTTGAACGATTGAAACAGACGGGCGTCATTCCCGTCGTGACACTGGACAGCGCGGCGGACGCCCCCTTCCTTGCCTCCGCTTTGATGGGGGGAGGACTCGCCGCGGCTGAAATCACCTTCCGCTCCGACGCGGCGGCTGAATCCATTTTCCGGATCCGGGAGTCGGAAGCAGAGCTTTTCGTCGGCGCGGGCACGGTTCTGTCCCCCGAAACCCTGCGGGATGCCGTATCGGCGGGCGCGCAGTTCATCGTCGCTCCGGGATTTAATCCGAAGGTGGCCGAAGCCGCGCTGGATACCGGGATCCCCTATCTTCCGGGCGTGATGACCCCGACGGAGATCGAAGCCGCGATGTCCATGGGCTTTTCGGCACTGAAATTCTTCCCGGCGGAGGCAGCCGGCGGATGCGCCATTCTGAAAGCCCTGTCCGCTCCTTACCGCTCGGTCCGCTTCATGCCGACGGGCGGGATCACGCTCGATAACCTCGGGGACTATCTCTCCCTCCCGTCCGTCTTCTGCTGCGGCGGGAGCTTCATCGCGGACAAAGCGCGGATCGCCGCCGGGGATTTCGACGGGATCCGGGAGACGGCGCGGAAAACGTCGGAGCTGGTTCGAAAGATCCGGGGAGGCATCCATGTTTGAACGCCTCAGCGAAGCGGAACAGCGGTTCGTCTCCATCGAGGAGGAACTGTCGGATCCCGATACGATGCGGGATATCGAGCGCTATAAAGCCCTCATGAAGGAACGCGCCTCCCTCGCCCCTGTGATCGATAAATTCCGCGAATACCGCAAAGCCCTGTCCAACGGGGAAGAAGCGAAATCCCTCATGGAAACCGAACGGGATCCGGAACTGCTCGAGATGGCGGAGGAGGAGTTCCGAAGCGCAAAGGAGACGGCGGAGAGATGTGAGGGAGAGTTGAAGATCCTGCTCCTTCCAAAGGATCCGCTGGACGAGAAAAACGTCATCATCGAAATCCGGGCCGGAGCGGGCGGGGAAGAAGCCGCTCTCTTCGCCGGAGTACTGTACCGGATGTATTCCATGTACGCC
Source organism: Oscillospiraceae bacterium (assembly GCA_015065385.1). Taxonomy (GTDB): domain Bacteria; phylum Bacillota; class Clostridia; order Oscillospirales; family CAG-272; genus UMGS1696. The sequence goes on from SVQK01000063.1 coordinate 6,274, forward strand.
GACGCCAGCCGCTTCAAAACGGAGCTGCTCAGTTCGAACGAAACGGAGCTCGGCGGATTCCGTGAAATCACCTTCATGGTCACGGGCAGCGGCGCGTATTCCCGGTTCAAATACGAAAGCGGCGTCCACCGGGTCCAGCGGGTTCCCGTCACGGAATCCTCGGGCCGGATCCAGACCTCCACAGCGACCGTCGCGGTCCTTCCGGAGGCCGAGGACGTGGAAGTGGAGATCGATCCGAACGATCTGGAAATCGAGACCATCAAATCGAGCGGCGCGGGCGGACAGCATGTCAACAAGACCGAATCCGCCATCCGCCTGCTCCACAAGCCGACCGGCATCGTCGTCGAGTGTCAGGACGAGCGGAGCCAGTTCAAGAACCGGGACAAGGCGATGAAGATCCTCCGCTCGAGACTCTTCGACCTCAAGAGCCGGGAGCAGAACGATAAAATCGCCAGCGAACGCAGATCGCAGGTGGGAACCGGGGACCGGAGCGAACGGATCCGCACCTACAATTTCCGGGAGAGCCGCGTAACGGATCACCGGATCGGCCTGACGGTCTACACGCTGGACACCTTCATCAACGGCGAGATCGGGGGCATGATCGACGCATTGGCCACCGCCGACACCGCCGAGAAGCTCAAAAACGGCGGATTCGATTCCGCGGGAGGCGCGTCATGAATACGGAATTCCTGACGATCACGCAGGATCCGTCACACGACGAAGACGTCCTTTCCCGCGCCGCAGAGGTGATCCGCCGCGGAGGACTGGTCGCCATACCCACGGAAACCGTGTACGGACTGGCCGGGAGCGCGCTCCTGCCCGATTCCGCCGCCAAGATCTACGCGGCGAAGGGACGGCCCGCGGACAACCCCCTGATCGTCCATGTGTCAAAGCCGGAGGAGGCGGAGCGTGTCGCATACACGAATCCGCAGTTTTACAAGCTCGCTGAGCGGTTTATGCCCGGCCCTCTGACGGTGATCTTGAAAAAGCGGGACTGCATTCCGGATACCGTGACCGCCGGAGGGGATACCGTCGCCGTACGCTGCCCGTCCCATCCCATCGCCCGCCGCCTGATCGAGCTCTCCGGCCATCCTCTTGCCGCGCCGTCCGCCAACCGGTCGGGGAGTCCTTCACCCACCACAGCCGCCCATGTGCGGGAAGATCTGGACGGGGAGATCGATATGATCGTGGACGCAGGCCCCTGTTCGATCGGGCTCGAGTCCACCGTCATCCGGCTGGACGGGGAGAGCTGCACGATCCTGCGCCCGGGAGCCGTCACCCCCGCCATGCTCGAGGAAGTCGTGCCGCACGCCGCGGTATCAGGAGCCGTGGTGAAGCCCGCGCTGGCGAACGGCGTGAAACCGGAATCCCCGGGCATGAAGTACAGGCACTACGCGCCCCGTGCCGAGCTGATCCTTGTGGACGCCCCGACGGACCGGCTTGCGGAATTTGTCCGGGAAAACGAGGGGGAGCGCGTCGGCGTGATGATCCCGGACGAGTATGCGGGTCTGTTCCCCGGTTTGACCATTCTTCCGACCGGTCCCGCAGGCGACTGGAAGGAGTATTCCCGCCGCTTTTTCTCCCTGCTCCGGGAGGCCGACGACGCGGGACTGAATCGAATTTACGCCGTGCTTCCCCCTCCCGAAGGGGATTCCCTCGCGCTTTACAACCGGATCATCCGGGCCGCGGGGTGCAGGATCCTGACGGAGAATGGCTTCAAAACCATATAAAACACACTCAGTGGAGGAACCCATGTCTCTCATCACCGAAAAAATGAGCGCCTATGTGGCGGATATCCAGGACAGACTCGTGAAAATGGGACGCCCGAAGATCGCGGAGATGTTCCCGGCCACCTATCTGAATACCATCGAAACCACCGTAACGCCCGATGAGAACGGCGCGTTCGTCATCACCGGCGACATTCCGGCCATGTGGCTCAGAGACTCGTCCGCGCAGGTCCGCCATTATCTCCCCCTGACGAAGGACGATCCGGAAATCCGCGCCCTCGTCGGCAGCCTGGTCAAGCGGCAGGCCCTGTGCATCCTCAACGACCCCTACGCGAACGCCTTCAACCGCACGGGCGAGCACATCACCCAGTGGCAGTTCCACGACGATACCGAGTTCCGCAATCCCATGGCGTGGGAGCGGAAATACGAGGTGGACTCCCTCTGCTATCCGGTCAATCTGGCCTATCATTTCTGGAAAGCCTCCGGAACCGCGGCGCATCTGGACGAGACCTTCAAATCCGCCTGCCGGACGATCCTTGACACGTTCGAGCGGGAACAGCGTCACGCGGAGAATTCGAAGTACTATTTCCGCCGCACCAACTGCCCGCCGACAGACACGCTGTGCAATGACGGAAAGGGAAGTCCCGTCGGCTATACCGGCATGACGTGGTCCGGATTCCGCCCCAGCGACGACAGCTGTACTTATCACTACCTGATTCCCTCGGAGATGTTCGCTTCCGTGATTCTCGGCTTCATGGCGGAGATCGCGGAAGAAATCTGGCACGATCCCGGATTCGCCGCCCGCGTCCGGAAGCTGAAGGGGGAAATCGACGGCGGGATCGCGCAGTACGCCGTGGTGGACGTTCCGGAATTCGGCAAGGTCTACGCATACGAAACCGACGGTTTGGGAAACGTACTCCTGATGGACGACGCCAACGTGCCGAGCCTTCTGTCCCTCCCGTATCTGGGCTGGTGTTCGGCTGACGACGAGATCTATCAAAACACTCGCCGCTATATCCTCTCGAAGCGCAATCCCTATTATTTCGAAGGCAAGGCGGCGAAGGGCATCGGATCCCCCCACACGCCGAAGGACTATATCTGGCACGTCTCCCTCGCCATGCAGGGCCTGACCTCCACGGACGACGCGGAGATCGACTACCTGCTCGATCTTTTCGAGACCACGACCGCCGACCGCGGCCTCATGCACGAGGGATTCCACAAGGACGATCCCGAGCTCTTCACCCGCGCATGGTTCGCGTGGGCCAATTCGATTTTTGCGGAATTTGTCATTCACGCCGCAACCCGATAAGCAGAGGTCATCATGCCGAGAAAGAAGAAAGACGATCTGACGGTCCCGGTACCCGTCGCGGAGATCCGGGACCAGCAGATCACAGACACCATAGAAAAGAACTACATGCCCTACGCGATGAGCGTCATCGTGTCCCGGGCGATTCCGGAGATCGACGGATTCAAGCCGTCCCACCGGAAACTCCTCTACACGATGTACAAGATGGGCCTTCTGAATCCCTCCGCCGCGAGGACGAAGTGTTCGAACGTCGTCGGTCAGACCATGCAGCTCAATCCCCACGGCGACGCTGCCATTTACGACACCCTTGTCCGCCTGACCCGGGACAACGAGACGCTGCTTCATCCGTTCATCGATTCGAAGGGCGCGTTCGGCAAGCATTACAGCCGCGACAACATGGCTCCCGCCGCCCCGCGTTATACCGAGGTCAAGCTGGATCCCTTCGCGGGCGAGCTCTTCGGCGGGATCGACAAGGACGCCGTGGACATGGTGCCGAACTACGACAACACCCAGACGGAACCGGTGCTTCTGCCCACGTCCTTCCCGAACATTCTGGTCTCTCCGAATCTCGGCATCGCGGTGGGTCTTGCCTCGCAGATCTGTTCCTTCAATCTGGGAGAGATCTGCGACGGAACGATCGCGCTGCTCAAGAATCCGAAGACCTCCACGGAAAAGCTCCTCGATCTCATCAAAGCGCCCGATTTCGCGGGAGGCGGCAATCTGATGTATGACCGGGAGCAGATGCGTCAGATCTATGAAACCGGGCAGGGCAGCTTCAAGATGCGGGCGAAATACCGCTTCGACAAGCAGAACAGCCTGATTGAGATTCTGGAGATCCCCTATTCCACCGCCGTCGAAGTTATTATCAAACGGATTATCGATCTTCTGAAGGAAGGAAAGTTCAAGGAAATCAGCGATATCCGGGACGAAATCGACCTCTCCGGCTTCAAGCTCACCATCGACATCAAGCGGGGGACCGATCCCGATCTTTTGATGCAGAAGCTCTTCCAGCAGACGACGCTCGAGGATTCGTTCAGCTGCAACTTCACCGTCCTGATCGACGGTTCTCCGAAACAGCTGGGCGTGAAAGACATTCTCTCCGAGTGGATCTCCTTCCGGATGACCTGCGTCCGGCGTGAGCTGACCTACGATCTTGAAAAAAAGCGGGACAAGCTCCATCTGCTCCGAGGGCTCGGAAAGATCCTTCTGGATATCGACAAGGCGATCCGCATCGTCCGGGAAACCGCGCGGGAATCCGAAGTGGTACCGCGTCTCATGGAGGGCTTTTCCATCGACGAGATTCAGGCGGAGTATATCGCGGAGATCCGTCTGCGCCACCTGAACCGGGAGTATATCCTCGATCGGATCAAGGAGATCGAGAGCCTTCAGAAGGAGATCGCCGACCTCGAAGCCATTATCGCGGACGACATCAAGGTGAAGGAGCTGATCGCCAAGCAGCTTGCCGCCATCAAGAAGAAATACGGACAGCCCCGGAAGACGGAAATCATCACCGTGAACGACGAGCCCGTGATCCCGTTTGAGGAAGGGCCCGAGAGCTTCCCGGTCTATGTGGTGCTCACGAAGGAGGGTTATTTCAAGAAGATCACCCGTCAGTCCCTCATGCGCGCGGACGAACAGAAGCTGAAAGACGGCGACGAGATCGTCAGCGCGGAGGATACCGACAACGTCTCCGAATTGCTTTTCTTTACCGACCGCGCCCAGTGCTACAAGGCAAAGACTGCGGATTTCGATTCGGTCAAGGCTTCCGCTCTCGGCGATTTCGTCGCGGCGAAGCTGGGCTTTGAAGACGGCGAGCGGCCCGTGATGATGAAAGCCCTGACGGAATACCGGGAGGACGACCACTTTGTCTTCCTCTTCGAGAACGGCAAGGGTGTGAAGATCCCGGCCACCGCCTACGAGACGAAGACCAACCGGAAGAAGCTGACCGGCGCGTATTCCTCCGCCTCGCCCATCGCCGCCGTGATCTTCGAACCCGCGGGAACCGCGTCCGACGTTTTTCTCCGGAACAGCGCGGACAAGGGGATTTTGATCTCCTCCGCTTTGATCCCGGAAAAGACCACGCGCTCCTCCTCAGGCGTCATCCTCTTCAACATGAAGGCGGGCGTACGCGTTACGGAAGTGCGGACGGGAGAGGACGCGGCGAAGGACGTTTTTGCCAAATGCCGGAAGAACAAGATCCCGGCGACGGGCGTGACGGTTCCCGAGCAGCTTTCCATGGGCTGACAGCGGCTCCGGGATTTTCCGATAAAGCGAACGGAATGTAAATTTTGCGCGTTTCTTTTCTGATATGTCTTGCAAAAATCTCTCCCGTCGTGTATAATCAGGATAATCGCACATCCGTACTGCTGAAAGGCTCCAAGGTTTCAGGTTTATGAAGAAAAGAGCACTTGCCGCAGTCGCGCTGATCTCCGCTCTGACCGTATCCGGCGGGGTGATCGCGTCCGCGGCGGCTTACGACAGCTCCGTCGATCCCATTGTGACGCTGAGCTATCTGACCAATCAGTTCAAAAACGAAATACTGTCGGAGGTGGATAAGAGGATCGAAGCCATCACCGGCTCGCTGGAAGCATACCGGATCGAGCGGGAGAGCAATCCGCAGCCCGCCGTCACCGAACCGGATCCCGTCGTTCCGACCGCCGCGTCATCCGCGTTCGAGGTGGTGGAACTCGGGTACGGGGATATCGTATATGCGTCGTCCGCCTGTGAGATCATGCTCCGGGCTGGAACCGCGGTATGTATCGCCCCGGACGCCGGACAGGGACTCGCGGACATTACGGGAGGCTACGAAATCTACAACGGCGACTATCTCACGAAGAACCACATGTGTCTGATTCCCCGTGCGGACGGCCGCGGCATTATTGCGCAATCTCAGTCAGTATTCATCATGGTGAGGGGAGATTACTACATTGTTGAAGGATAACACGGAAAAGAAGAAGCTCTCGAGGGACGAGAAAAAGAAATGGGTCGTGCGGATCGTGGCCATGGTAATGGCTGTGCTGATGATCCTCGGACTCGGCGTAACGGCGATTTCCATCATCCTCGGTTCAAGAGCAAAAGCGGCGGAGCCTGTCTCCGTCATCGACACATCCTCGCTGAAACAGAGCGGGGATGTTCTGATTAGTGTGGGTCTCAGCTACGGATCCGACGTCTCACCCGCCGCGACCTACACCTCGGACGAGGGCTTTGACGTGGGATGGCAGCAGATGAACGGCGAGCGGCGGTTTGAATCTCTCTGGACTCTCTATGAAGAGAAGGTGACCGTGGCCTGCGACGACAATCTCTCCTATTCGGGCGACTCCTTTTCGATCGCCTCCTCCGAACGGCGTACCGACATCGGCGCGTACCACCTCGAGATCAACTGCTGGGGATACGACCGGGACGATCTGGAAGAGCTGATCGGAGTGAACCGCCGCGCCGCCCTGCGGGAAGGGCTGATCCTGATTCCCGCCTATATCAACGGATCCTATGCGGTCCGCGTCGGCAGCTTCCGTTCGCGGGACGAGGCGGAAGACGTGCAGTCCGTCGTCGAAGATCTGTTTCCGGAACACCGGGTCTCCGTGGTTTCCCCCACCTCCACGGGCGTGCAGATCGTCAGCGCGGACACCGCGGAGATCCTCTTCGAATTTGACTGCGGAGGAGAAGTCGAGCTCGGGCTCACCGCGCGGGAGGACAGGAACGGGAATACCTACATCCACGCCTCTTCCGGCTATTTCTACGACGGTGTCTTTGCCTTCAAGAGAAGTGTCAGCGGCGATTCCGACGGATTGATGATCGTCAACATCCTGCCGATCGAGACCTATGTCGCGGGCGTTCTCCCCTACGAGACCTCCAACAGCTGGCCCGAGGAGACCATGAAAGCCTTTGCCATCACCGTCCGCTCCTTCACCCTCACCTATTGCGGAGAGAACGGCAAGCACAGGAATAAGGGCTTCGATCTCTGCCCCGAGGTATGCTGTCAGGTGTATCGCGGCGCGGGGAGAACCAACGAAGCGGTGATGAACGCGGTCCTCGGTACGGCGGGGGACGTCCTCACCTATCACGGCGATATCGTGACGGCCTACTATTCCTCCAGCGTCGGCGGCGTGACGGTCAACGCGGAGGACGCATGGGAGGGAACCAAACCCGTCCCGTATCTGAAAGCGGTCGAAACGCCGTGGGAAAAGTACATGGAGCACGAGAACGCCTTCTGGATCACCGAGGTGTCTCCCTCGGCCCTTCTTGACCGGTTCCGTCAGGCAGGCTGTACAAATCTCCGCGGCGAGGTGGAGAGCGTGGAGATCGTTGAGCTGGCAAAGAATTCCACCTACATCAAGACCCTCCGCGTGACCGACAGCTACGGAAACGAAGCGCTGATCAACACCACGGACGGTGTGCGGACTTCGCTGACCCCCTACGTCAAGAGCGCGAATTTCGTGGTGGGCAAAGGGAAGGTCGCCTATACGGAGGATATCGTACTTGACGCGGCGGGGACGTCCTCCGCTCCCGGTAAGTCAAGCGTCCCCGTACCCGAAAAGGAACCCGAGCCGGAAGGCCCGCTCGGGATCGAATACAGCTTCACGGATCTGGACGAATATGTCGTGATCACCTCCGAATCCCTTGAAAAGAGCTACTTCAAGAATTCCGTCCTTCTGGCGAACGGGGACGGATACACGGACTATTTCCGGAGCGAGATCTTCGCTATCACGGCTGAGAACGCGTCCGCATTCCTCGGAGAAGCCTACGACGAGCAGTACCGGAACGACGATCTGATCCCGAAGCGCAGAACGGAGACCGCTCAAAGGGAGGAACAGGAGCAAACCGCTCAGGATTCATCGTCGGGCGGCGGGAATTCAAGCGGTACGGACACGGTTTATAAGATCGCCTATGCGGACGACAGCGACAACTTCATCTTTGTCGGAAAGGGATGGGGGCACGGCGTCGGCATGAGCCAGTGGGGCGCCTTCGATCTCGCCGTCCGCGGATATACCGCCAAGCAGATCCTCGATGCCTATTTCTACGACGTGGATATTTTGAACTACCTCGAAACGAACCAGTATTGACGGCCAATCCATATAAACGAACAAGAGAAAACCGGCGATCTTCCGCCTGAACGGAGCCGCCGGTTTTTCGGATGGATTCGGGGTAATTTACGCACCCAGCGCCTGATCGATCGCGTTTGCCAGCTGATCGGCGCAGGAGGTGCTTCTCGGGCCGCAGGTGTTGCCGCGCAGGGTCTCTGCGATGGTCTTTGCGTCCTTGCCCTCTACCAGCTTGCCGATGGCTTTCAGATTGCCGTTGCAGCCGCCGGTGAACGCGACATTTTTCAGTTTGCCCTCTTCGTCGATCTCAAATCGGATCGCGGAGGAGCAGGTTCCCTTTGTCTTATAGGTGTATTGCATAGATTTTTTCCTTTCGTGTCCAGTCTTGCGGGCGATGAGCGGATCAGTTCCCGCTGCCGTCCGACCCAACGAAGCCGGTTGAGGATGAAGTATCGGTGAGGAGCGTAACATCCGCGTCTCCGCATTTCACGGTGACGGTGGGATTGCCGGAACCGGCCACATGGGTGAAGGGATTGGAGCGGTCTTCGTTGTCCACCAGAATACGTCCTGTGGAGCGGATCTCGCAGTTGAGATCGGCAACGGAGTGAATCAGCCCGATCCGGATCTCTTCGCCGGTGTCGGAATTGAGCTTTAAGCTGTCCGTGAACTCCGTGGACATCTGGAACGCCAGTCCGGAGGAGCGGAAGTTCAGCTCGTCCGCGTCGATGCTGAGATAGCCGAGAATGGAGTTTTCCACGACCACGTCGGCGGATTTCGGACGGGTTTCGGTGCCGCCCGTTCCCTCCGAAGCCTTGACGGCGGAATTGGTGGTGACGTCCTTCACTTCCAGTCCTACGCGGTTGGCGATGATGGTGTAGTCGGCGTTGATGTTGATGTTCTGGATGGTCACGTCGCAGCCCGCGGCTCCGGTCGCCTTGATCTGGATCTGATTGAGCTTCCAGACGGCGTCTTCCGCGGTCTGTTCCGTTCCGTCCTCGGATTCGGCGGCCAGCGCGGAGGTCACGGCGCGGGTCAGATAAATGTTGATCTGCTTCTCGCGCTCCTCGGTCTCCTCCTTCTCGCGGTGCAGGAGGGACTTGAGCTGTTCCAGATTCAGGATGTAGCGCATTCCCTTGAAGGAGAAACCGTTTTCCCAGAACTTGAACCGGTCGAGAGCGAGGGTCTCGTTGAATTCCGCCTTGCTGTTGGTGTTTTTGAACACATAGTCGTTCTCGCCGAAGTTGATGATTTCCAGCTTGCAGACGTCGCTGTAGTGATCCGTATTCCGGTCGTCGCAGTTGCCGTAAATATTCACGCGGCCAGAGGAGAACACGACCGAGATCTTTTCAAGATTCTTCGGATCGAAGACTTCCGTGATGGTGGCGTTTCCGTCAGAGCGGTCCGCAAAGAGCTGTTCTCCGCTGGACTTCGCCATGTTCTGCGCGATGAAGCAGGTCACGAGCCCGACGATCGTCAAGAGAACCGCGATAATCAGAGATATGATGGAGGTGGGTTTCACAGCTGATAGCACTCCCTTCTGACATATAAGAACAGGTCTTTCGCCTTACCGCAGAGGAATCCGAGGAAGTGACCCATCTTGGACATGAGCCACGGCAGGAACCGGATGGCGAAATTGTAGAGCAGCACAGCGAGAAACAGCACGATGCCGGCTACCATGACGCCGAGACCGATTTCGTAGATGCCGGCAATAACGGTGCCCCCTCCGATGTGGAACAGCTGCGTGATGCCGAATACCACGGCGACCAGCGACGTGACGGCTCCTCCGGCCACCAGCGCGATCACCGCGGCGATGCTTGCGACGATCAGCGCGGCGAGAGCCACGAACAGAACCGCGAACACGCCGAAGACCGCGACCGCGATCCCAAGGGTGATGGGCAGGGTGATGAAGAGCCCGACCCAGAAGAGGATCATGCCCTTGGTGGAAGGGGAGGCGTCGGGCGCGTACTCAAAATAGTCGTCCACGCTGCCGCGGGATTTTCTTGCGGGCTGTTCGGGAGCGGCGTTCCTCGCTTTCCGGGGACGGCGAGGGGGCGTCGGATCAGGCTCGTCTTCCTGCTCGTAACGATCGTCCGGCAGTAATTCGTCCTGTCGTTTGACCGCCTGCTGCCGTCTGTCCGGCTGGATTCTCTCCTGAACCGGCCTCTCGGGATACTCCTGCGGAGGGAGGATCAGGGGCTCGTCCGCGTAGTCGGGGGCGTCGTTCTGCACCGGAAGGACTGTCTGAACCGGCGCGTTCTGAACGGGTGCCTGCGGATACTCCGGCTGAGCGGGGATCTGCCCGGCGCGGCTCCGGTTCAGTATGGACGCGATGCTGTCCGCCAGATCGCTGATCTGATCGCGGGAACGGATGGCCTCTATCTCGGAAAGATCGTCGCTCGTGAAGGTGCGCTTCAGGTTGGCGACGTGTCGGAGCGCTGTTTCGTTCGGTATGCCGCGTTGCACCAGAGCCGACTCAAGCTCTCTCATGAAAACATTCAATTCCATGCGGCAGGCTCACCTCTCTTTTTCAGGATTGGGGGTAGATTTTTTGCTTGTCCGTGTGTTATAATGATCTGACGGCAGGAATGACGGGCCGTCCTGAGGGGAAAAAACGGTTCTCCTATATTCTATCAAAAAACGGAGCAATAATCAATATGAGAATGAGAAAAAAACGGCACGGAAACGAAAGACTTTTGGCGTTGTCCGCGCTTCTGTACCCCTATCGGGAGGAAACGGCACCCCCGGCGGCGGAGGTGTTCGGATCCGACCGGCCTCTCGTGCTGGAAGTCGGCTGCGGAAAGGGAGAGTTCATCACGAAACTCTCTCTCTCCGAACCGGACGCCAACTATATCGCGCTGGAACGGATCCCGGACGTGTGCGTCGTCGCCGTAGAGAAATACGCGCGCAGCCGCGGACTCGGCGACATGGCTCCGAACGGCGGATGGCTCGCCCCTGACGGCACGCTCTACAAGGACGGCGCGGTCTGGGACATTCCCTTTGAGCTGAGGGGGAACGTGCGGTTTCTCGTTGGGGACGCCGCCGACTTCGCCTCCACACTGCCGGACGATTCCGTGTCCGCGGTGCTCGCCAATTTCAGCGATCCGTGGCCCGGAAAAGGGAAGGGCGAGCGGAAGAAACGGCTGACCAGTCCCGCGTTCCTTGAAAACTACCGGAGGATTCTGAAACCGGACGGCGTCTTCCGCTTCAAAACGGACAACGACGAGCTGTTCGACTACACCCTCGAGGTCATGCCCGAAAACGGGTTCCGTATCCTCTGGACAACAAGGGATCTGCATGCCTCGGAGCGGGCCGCGGACAACATCGTCACGGAGTACGAGCGCAATTTCACCGAGCGGGGCGTCCGCATCAAAATGCTCGAAGCCGCGCCGGTCAAAGGGGCTGAGCGGGTATAAAAAAACACTTGACAGAAACGCCTGCAAGTGATATAATGAAACGAGTCGGCGGGGATGTATGCAATTCACATATACCCACGCATTAATTGTATCACATATCGCGGGGTTTGTCAAGGTCTTCCGCGAAAAAACATCATGAAAGGCGGTGCGCAATGGACGGATTGATCCCCATCGAATCCCTCGCTCCGCAGCCGGTGACGAAGGAGCTGCTCGCACTCAACGAGACCACATGGGAACGCGGACTGACGCTGACGGAGGAAGAGGCGCGCGAGCTGTCCGAAACCCGAAGCCGCGCTCTGCGGGAAAACGACCGGATCGAATTCGGTTCCGAGGTCATGCGCAAGATCCTCGAACGGTTTTCTGCCTCCCGGTATCTGGATCAGAGCACATGGGCCGACACGCTGAACGAAATCACTTATTATTTTTATTACATCAAAGCCGAGACGGAGGATAAGATCAGCGACACCGATCTGGTGGAAGAGATGTTCACCCGGTTCGAGCTGTACTGCCGGGGCGATATCGACCGGTTCGAGGGGAAGGAAATCGAGCGCATCATCCGCAAGGTCAACATGGGCGACCGATACGGCACATGGTACGGCGATGAGGACGACGATCCCGCAAGTCTCGGACGCATGACGCCGGGCAATCTGCTCGACGACGTCTATGAGGGCGAAAACGCCGGTCCCGAGGAATACGAAGGCGGTGCGGCGGACGAGATCGCCCGGGACGAAGCGGTGGAGATGGACGTGTTCGGCGACTTCGAAGAGGACGAGCCCGTATCCGGTTATGAAAACGAGGACGATCTCTCCCTGTACGACGAGGTAGTGGACGAGGCGGTGGAGGAAGACTCCCCGGATCATCCCCTGAACCGCCAGACCTCCGCAGTCCGGGATCTGAAGGAGCGGGGATATTTCTCCCTGAACCGTCTGACCGGTCGGGGAGAGAAGCGCGCCGAACAGGAAGATCCCGGGACAGAGGGAGCGGGGATCCGTCTTCCCGGCGGAGCGAGTCTATCCGTCGGCGACGCGTATCCCGAGGATTTTGACCGCTTCACGGAGGATGAGGACGCGTTTCTGGCTTCCTTTCTGTCTTCGGAGGCGGATCCCGATATCGATGCGCTGGACACTATGATCGACCGGATCGCAAAGAGCGGAAACGAAGGAGGGGACACGGATGAATGAACAGTCGCTGACCGCCCGCGGAAGGATCGATCCGGAGCGGCTGGACCGGGAGCGCTACGCCGAATCCCTCACTGACGAAGCTGTACACGCGGGAATTCTGACCGAGAGCGACGTGAGCCGGATCCGCGCGGATCTTTTGAAGGTCCTCGCCGAGGTGATCGGATACAAGACCGGAGGAGAATCCACCAATGTGAGCGCGGACGACGCGAAGATCCTCGCGGAAAGCCTGCTTTACAACATCGGAACGGCCCTGCGCGCTGAGAGCAACCCGGGCACCGCCGCCATGCTCCTCCGGGACCGGCCCATGACCGAGCTTTACGCCAAAGGATACCAGATCAACAAAAAGCGCTGGGAGGACGCGAGGCGGCTGTGGACGAAGGTCCGGTATGCCCGACTGCGGGACGGCGGCGAGGAATACGACCGCGCCGTCGACCGGAATATCCGGATCTACCTCGAGCGGTACGATCCCCGTACGTCCGCCCATGACAAGCTGTATCTGTCCCTGCCAAAATACGGGATCAAGGGCGCGTTCCATATTTCCGGAGCGGTCGCGGTCCTGACGAAGCTTTTGAGCCTGAGTTCGGGGGATTCCGGACCGGGGCTGGACGCAGCTTTCCGCGAAAAAGGAGAAGAACCGAACAGTTGAGGATCGTCATGGATCCGAGCAGAAGATCCGCGATCATCCACATCGGACCGGGGGAGACCGCCGCGCCGCATACAGGCATGAGCACCGACAGCGCGAGGAACGCTCCCTCGGCCTTTTTCGATTCCGTGATATACCGTATCGCACCGATCCCGTAATAGATCTGAGCGATGACGCTGGCATAAGCGAAGAGAACGGTGGACAGCCGGATTCCCTCCGCGGCGATCTTCCCGGACAGCACGCGGAATCCTTCGAGCGCGGCAGGCGCGGGATCGGCGTCGAGCCCCCACGGAAATCCTCCCGCGACCCGATCCGCCGTCAAAAGGACCAGCGCGGTCACGGTGCAGAGAATCAGCGTGTCGAAGATCACCTCCGCGACGCCGAGGGCCGCCTGCTGCTCCGAGGAATCCGTGTCAGCCGAGGCGTGGGCCGTGGGAGAGGTCCCGCACCCCGCCTCATTGGAGAAGATCCCCCGCATGACGCCGAACCGGACTGCCTCCCGGACGGTGAACCCCATCGCTCCCGCGCCGACCGCCCGGAGAGAGAACGCGGATCGGACCGTATCCTTCAGGATCCCCGGGATCAGATCGGCATGGGGCAGAACGGCGGCGAGCGATACGAGCAGGAAGAACGCCGTCAGAGGGGGCATGAGACGCGCCGCCGCTCTCTCGATCCGCTTTGTCCCGAAACAGACGGACAGCGCGACGCTCAGGGAGAGGGCAATCCCCCACAGAACGCGCCGGTCTCCCGGGAGAAGACTCACCGCCGCGTTCGACTGAATGAGATTTCCGGTCACAAGGGCGTTGGTGGCGCAGAGAACGGCGAACACCGCTCCCGCTTTCCGTGCCGCCGTTCCTCCTCCGAATCCGTTCCGGATGGTGTACATCGCCCCTCCGCGCCAGCCGTCCCCGACGCGCTCACGGTACCGGACGGCGAGCAGGACTTCCGCGTATTTCACGGGAATCGCGGCGACCGCTCCGATCCACATCCAGACTACCGCTCCCGGCCCTCCCGCCATCAGCGCGGACGCGACGCCCGTGATGTTTCCGACCCCGAGGGTTCCGGCGAGAGCCAGAGACAGCGCGGACAGAGGGGAGGCCCCGTTTCCGCTCCGTTTCCCGCGCCCGAGTAGGGGACGCAAATCGAAAACCCGTTTCACTCCGGCGGACGAGAGGATCCCGAGAGAGGCGAAAAGGAGAAAAGCCGGGGTGACAACCGTTCCGACCGCGTCGGCGAGGAAGGAAAAAATGCGCATACGCTCCCCGTTTCGCAAGAATTTACAAAATCCCCGAGGATAATGAACAGGCGCGATATTGACAACCGTCCCGCTATCGGGTATAATAATTTAATCAAACAATACTATGCCGTAAGAGGTTCAGTCATGCGATTTTTCAAAAGACTTCTTCCCGTTCTGCTGTGCGCCTCGCTCCTTCTGTCCTCCGCGGGCTGCGGGACGGGGGAAGAGCGCGAACCCGCCGCGGATTCGGAGACGGAGCAGGCCTTTGAGACTACGGAGGCGCAGGCGGCGGTTCCGGACGACGAAGTGATCGTCAATTTCGCCGTATCGCCCCTTGAAGCCGGGTCCATCTCCGGCGTTGTTTCCCAGACCCTCCGAAAGGGCGAGCGGACCACGGAGGTGGAAGCCGTTCCCGCCGCGGGATTTTCGTTCGTGAAATGGAGCGACGGGGAGAAGAACGCCGTTCACCGCGGGGAGAGCTATTCGGATAACACCACGCTTTACGCCTTGTTCGAAGAGGCGGACGACGCCACCCCGGCGATCTATATCGATACCGAGGGCGGAAAGAAGATCCGCTCCGATGCCGATACCGTGGCGTTCACCCTTTCGGCGGAAAATCTCCCGCGCCGCTATCAGGTGAGCGGAGCGACCGGGCAGATCAAGCTCCGCGGAAACGCCTCCCTCGGCTGGGAGAAGAAATCCTATACCCTGAAATTCGACGATAAAATCAAGTTCTGCGGGCTCGGAGAGGGAAAGAACCGGAACTGGGTCCTGATTTCCAATCACTGCGACCAGTCCCTGCTCCGGAACTACATCGCGTTCTGGCTCCAAAAAAAGCTGGACGGTATCCCGTGGGGGCCCGACAGCCGCATGGTGGATCTCTATGTGAACGGCGATTACGTCGGGGACTACCTGCTCGTTGAAAAAGTCACCGGGGCCGAAAACCGGATCGGACTCGAAACCATGACGGACACCGGAAAGCTGGACGCCGACTTCATGGTGGAGCTGGATAATTATGCGTACAAGGCCGGCGAAAAGGGGCTCGCCTGGTTCACTGCCCGCGGCTATCCCTACGAGATCCGCGGCGAGGACAGCCTGACCTCCGATCGTTGCAATTACATCGACGACTGGGTGACCTCCGCGTGGGATACGGTCTGCGACGGTTCGGACGACGAGATCCGAAGGCTGATCGACGTGGACGCGGCGGTGGACTCCTATATCCTCGCCGAGCTGACGAAAAACATCGACTGCGGCTGGTCTTCCTTCTTCCTCTACCGGAAGGGCGGAAAGCTCTATCTCGGCCCGTCTTGGGATTTCGACCTCGCCATGGGCAACGACATGCGGCTGGACAACGGCAGCTACAAGAAGCTCTACGCCGGACAGAACAACGGATTCGGACAGCAAAACCACTGGTATATCGAGCTGGTCGAGCGGAAGTGGTTCAGCGATCTGGTCACAGCCCGCTGGAACGAAATGAAGGAAAAAGGCGTCTTTGACGACATGCTCGCGGAGGTGGACCGGTCCCTCGAAATGAACCGGGAGTCCTTTGAGCACAACTTCGAGCGCTGGCCCATTTTCGGATGGCGTCTGAATCAGGAACCCGAGCACGTTATGGCTCTGAGATCCGTGGACGAGCACGTCTCGTATCTGAAGGAGTGGCTCGAAAACCGGATCCTCTGGCTGGACGAGAAATTCAATTCCTGACGTCCTGTGCCGGATTGGACCGCCTGCACAAAGCGCGGTGCATAAATTTTCGGCTTTCGTGTGAATTTATCCTTTACAAACGGGCAAATCCGTGGTATAGTATATGTTCAAGGAATACGCCGCCCCGGACGGAACGGACTGAATCCGCCCGCGATCCGGGGGAGAGAGGTGCTTCATGTTTGAAATCGTATCCAAAACCGTTCTGAATCCCACCGTGATCAGAATGGATATCAAGGCCCCCCGCGTCGCCCGGAAAGCGCAGGCAGGGCAGTTTATCATCCTCCGGGTGGACGCGGACGGCGAGCGGATCCCCCTGACCGTGGCCGACTGCGACCGGGACCGTGGAACCGTTTCCATCATCTTCCAGAAGGTCGGCGCGACGACCGACAAACTGGCGGAGAAGGAGAAGGGGGACTTTATCGAGGATTTCGTCGGCCCGCTTGGGAAACCCACGGAGACGGAAGGTCTCAAAAAAGTCGCCGTGATCGGGGGAGGCGTAGGATGCGCGATTGCTTTTCCCGTCGCAAAAAAGCTGCATGAGCAGGGATGTGTCGTCCACACCGTCGCCGGATTCCGCACGAAGGATCTGGTCATTTTAGAGGACGAGTTCCGCGCCGTGTCCGACCGGTTCGTCCCCATGTCCGACGACGGCACCTGGGGGGAGAAGGGGCTGGTGACGAACGCCCTCCGGAATCTGATCGAGAGCGGGGAAGAGTATGACGAGGTGATCGCCATCGGTCCCCTGATCATGATGAAATTCGTGTGCCAGCTGACGAAGGAATTCGGCGTGAAAACGGTGGTCAGCATGAATCCCATCATGATCGACGGAACCGGCATGTGCGGAGGCTGCCGACTGACAGTCGGAGGAAAGACAAAGTTCGCCTGCGTGGACGGCCCGGATTTCAACGGACATGAGGTGGATTTCGACGAAGCCATGAAGCGCGGCGCCATGTACAAATCCTTCGAGCGAAACGCCCGCGAATGCAATCTCTTGAAGAAGGAGGCGCTTTGAAATGCCGAACATGAGCTTGAAAAAGAACGAAATGCCCTCCCAGTCCCCGGACGTCCGGAACAAGAATTATGAAGAGGTGGCGCTCGGCTATACGGAAGCCCTTGCGCTGGACGAAGCGGCGCGCTGTCTCAACTGCAAGAACATGCCCTGCGTTTCGGGATGTCCCGTCAACATCCGCATTCCGCACTTTATTCATAAAATCGCGGAGGGGGATTACGAAGGCGCGTACCGGATCATCGCGGAGTCGAGCTCCCTTCCGGCGGTATGCGGACGGGTATGTCCTCAGGAGAGCCAGTGCGAAGCGAAGTGCGTCCGCGGCATCAAGGGCGATCCCGTCGGAATCGGACGCCTCGAACGGTTTGCCGCCGACTGGCACAACGAGCATTCGGACGAAAAGCCGGTACGTCCCGAGCCGAACGGACACCGGGTCGCCGTGGTCGGATCCGGTCCTTCCGGCCTCACCTGCGCGGGAGATCTGGCGCGGATGGGATATGATGTAACCGTGTTCGAAGCGCTCCATACTCCCGGCGGAGTACTGGTGTACGGCATTCCAGAGTTCCGTCTCCCGAAGGCCATCGTGAAGAAGGAAATCGACACCCTCCGCGATCTGGGCGTACACATCGAGACCAACACCGTCGTCGGAAAAGCGGTCACCATCGACGAGCTGTTTGAGGAAGAGGGCTACGAGGCCGTTTATGTCGGAACGGGCGCCGGACTGCCCCGCTTCATGGGGATCCCGGGCGAAAACCTCTGCGGCGTCTATTCCGCCAACGAATTCCTGACCCGCATCAATCTGATGAAGGCTTACCGGGACGGCGCGGATACGCCCATCGCGCACGCGAAGAACGTCGCCGTGGTCGGGGGCGGAAACGTCGCAATGGACGCAGCCCGCTGTGCGAAGCGGCTCGGAGCGGAAAACGTGTACATCGTGTACCGCCGCGGCGAGGAAGAACTGCCCGCCAGAGCGGAGGAAGTGGAGCACGCGAAGGAGGAAGGGATCATCTTCCGCCTGCTCTCCAATCCCACCGAGATCATGCCGGACGAAAACGGCAACGCCGCCCGGATGACCTGCGTGAAGATGGGCCTCGGCGAACCGGACGAAAGCGGACGCCGCCGTCCCGTTGTGATCGAGGGTTCGGAATTCACGATTGACGCCGACTGCGTGATCATGGCCATCGGAACCAGCCCGAATCCCCTGATCCGCTCCACGACGGAAGGACTCGAATGCGCGAAATGGGGCGGGATCATCACCGACGAAGACGGACTGACCTCCCGCGAAGGCGTATATGCCGGCGGAGACGCGGTGACCGGGGCCGCGACCGTCATTCTCGCCATGGGAGCCGGGAAAACCGCCGCCGCCGCTATGGACCGGTATCTCAAGGGAAAGACCGGCGGCAATTCCTGAACAAACTGTAAATATTGGAAAACACGCGGAACTTTTTCAAGCTGTCTCCGTCTAAAGAAACAATACCGCCGGATCGGGCGGGGAAAGTCCGACGCGCAGAAGAGGAGGCTTGGGATGAAAAAGGTTGTCCGCGTGTTTTCATGGGCTGCGGCGGGAATCGCGGGACTGTGCGCCCTGGCCGTTTTGCTGTTCTATCTCCTGATCGTGCTCGGGCTGTCTCCGAGACTCCAGACGATCTGGGTCTGCTCCGCGATGCGCACGATGTCGCACAAGTATCTCGCCACCGCCTTTATCCCGGAGGAGACCATCGACCGGATCATGCGGGAGAACGAGGTGGACGACAGCGGATACGATTCCGACCTCTTGACCTTTTCGCGTCCGGCTGCTGACGGGCAGGACGCCTCAGGATCCGTGACCTTGCTCGGGGACGCCGCCGCAGAAGCTCTCCGGAAAGCCCTCGAAGCGATCCCGCCCGAAGAAGAACCCGCGGAAACGGAACAGGCAAAGCCCCAGCCCGTGGATCTGACCGGTCTGTTTTTAGACGGGGGAGCGGGAACGGCGGGATGGATCGTGAATCATGTGGCGGCGTCCGTCCAACTCCCGGAGCCGGAGGACGAAAACGCCCCGGCGGAAGAATCCGATGCGGCAAATACTCCGGACGGGGAATCCGAACCTTCCGAAGCGGACGAGACTCCGGCCCGGTCGATCGAGGAGATACTTTCCTCCGCTCCGCAGCTCAACGTCGCAGCCGCGAAAACGGCGCAGGAAATCGCGCGCAGAGCCGCCACGGGGGACAGCTATATCGCCGAGGGTTACGACCGTCTGGACGGCGGACTCTATCTCAAAGAGGTCTCGGGCCTCACATGGCGCGGGTACGTCATGCTCGTGACCGATCCGACCCGGGTCCGGATGCGGGACACCTCCATGCAGTACGAATGCGGCGAGAACGTCATGACCATGGTGAAGAACGCCGGAGCCGTGGCGGGCATCAACGGAGGCGGATTCGTGGACGGTCCGAACTATGATTCCAACGGCGGGACTCCCGGCGGACTGCTCATCGAGGAAGGTCAGCTTGTCTGCCCTCTGACCGTGGACGAGACGGTTTACAACATGATCGGCATCAACCGGGACGGCGTTCTGGTGCTCCGTCACTGTACCGCCGAGTGGGCTCTGACAAACGGCATCGTCAGCGCGGTCTCTTTCGCTCCGTTTCTCGTGGTGAACGGGGAGGGCATGGTGAAGAACGGAACGGGCGGATGGGGAATTGCCCCGCGCACTGCCATCGGCCAGCGGGAGACCGGGGAAATACTTCTTCTGGTCATCGACGGGCGTCAGGCGGATTGGAGCATCGGATGCGACCTCGACGTGCTGCAGGATGTCATGCTGCGGGAAAAAGCCGTGAACGCCGCCATGCTGGACGGCGGATCCTCCACGGCCATGGTGTACAACGGCGCGTATGTGAATCGCCCCAGCCTCGGGCATGAGCGCTGGATCAACAACTGCTTCGTCGTCCTTCCCGAGGGGTGAGCGGTGGGTTCAGATCCGCAGGGTGATCCAGTAAATCACGCCCCAGATCATCCCCGCGGCGGTTCCGTACAGAATCACCGGCCCCGCGACCGTGAAGATCTTCACGCCGACGCCTGTGATCCAGCCCTCGCTTTTGCTGTCCAGCGCCGCAGACGCCACCGAATTGGCAAAGCCTGTGATCGGGACGAGCGTTCCTCCCCCCGCGTGCCGCGCCAGCTTGTCGAATACGCCGAGCCCGGTGAAGAGCGCCGTCAGCGCGACAAAGACGACGGAGACCATCAGCCCCGCGTCCTCCGGATCTCCCAGAAGGGAAAGAAAGATCCGCCGCAATCCTTCCCCCAGAGCGCAGATCCCGCCGCCTACGGCCCATGCCTTCGCGCAGTCCGCGGCCAGAGGGGATTTTCCGGCGCGCGCGTCCGCGTATCGTCTGTAGAGTTCGCCTGTCACATTCAGTCCTCCAAGCATTGATTTTCAGACAGTATGCCCCGGATTCCGGGCTCTATGCGGAACGGATTTCCGAAAGCGTGCGGAAATATTTACAATTTCAGGACTTTTTCATGCCGTTTTAATTTGACTTCCGGGCGGAAAACGTGTATAATAAAAGAGTATAGGTCAGACCCATCATCATTACGGTTCAGAAAGGAATCCAAAATGGCGAATTTCAATTTCGATGAAATCAAGCGCAGCGCGACCGGCGTTGCGGACCGCGCCGTGAAGAAGACCGGCGACGTCACCAATCTTGTCAAGCTCAAGGTCAGCATCAAGTCCGCGGAAAGCAAGCTCAGCTCTGTCTACGAGGAAATCGGCCGTCTGTTCTACACCGCGGAACGCAGCGGCGAGGACTGCACGAGCGATATCGCCGCCTATATCATGAAGGCCGACAAGCTCAAGGCCGACATCGCGGCGTTCAACAAGCAGATCGCCAAGCTCCGCAACGTCCGCATCTGCGACAGCTGCGGCAACGAGATCGACAAGAACGTGAACTTCTGCCCGGTCTGCGGCGCGAAGCAGGAAACCCTCGTGGAAGTCGAGCCGGAACCCAAGGTGGAAGAAGTCGTCGAGAAAGTGGAAGAGACCGTGACCGACGCTTTTGACGAAGCCAAGGACAAGGCCGAGGAATTCTTCGCCAACATTGCCGACACCGTTTCCGAGAAGGCCGAGGACGCGAAGGATGCCGCCTGCGATCTCTGCGAGAAGGCTGAGGACGCCGCGGAAGACGCCGCCGAGAAGGTGGAAGACGTGATCGAGAACGTCACCGAGGACAAAGAATAATCGCTTATCCTGTGCGGAGGATCGCGGATCGTTTGTGTTCCGCGGTCCTTTCCGTAATGTGATGCGCCGACTAAAAACTTTGGATATTTTTTGAAAATCCCCTTGACAGGGCAGGGGAAATCGTGTATAATAACAAAGCTGAATTCATTCGGCATAAGCTAGTGTGGCTCAGTGGTAGAGCAGCTGATTCGTAATCAGCAGGTCGAGGGTTCAATCCCCTCCACTAGCTTTTTTCTTTTTCTATTCTTTCAGCGCAGAGGGCTTTGCTTTGAATGACCGCAGGACAATCGGATTTCTTGATTCCGGAGCGGGCGGGATCACCGTGCTGGCAGCCGCGATCCGGAAACTGCCGGCGGCGGATTATCTCTTTTATGCCGACACGGATCATGTTCCCTACGGCATCCGGACGCCGGAAGAGGTGGCATCCTACACGATGGACGCGGTTCGTTTTCTCACGGGCAGGGGAGCCGAGGCCGTTGTAGTCGCCTGCAACACCGCGACGAGCATGGCGATCCGATCCCTGCGCGAGGCGTTCGCCCTCCCGATCGTGGGCATGGAACCGGCGGTCAAACCTGCCGCAGTCACCCACCCTTACGGAAGGATCCTCGTCTGCGCGACGCCTCTGACCATCGGGGGCGAAAAGCTCCACACCCTGATCGACCGCAATTTCCGCGATATGCCGAAGCCGGATCTCGTTCCCCTGCCAGAGCTGGTGGAGCTGGCCGAAGAGGAGCGGTTCGACTGGGATTCGTTTTCCCCTGCGCTTGATCGGGTCATAGGCGCGGACAAGTCCTACGACGCGGTGGTGCTGGGCTGTACGCACTTCGTCTACTTCCGGGACAGCTTTCAGCGGAGGTTTCCCGGGGCGGATATCATCGACGGCAACGAGGGCACGGTCAACCGCCTTGCCGATCTTGTCCCGTTTCCCAACTGCGGCGGGGCGTCCACGATCCGCTTTTTTGAATCGGGAAGGGAAGTCACCGTTGGAA
This sequence comes from Oscillospiraceae bacterium, assembly GCA_015065385.1. GTDB lineage: Bacteria > Bacillota > Clostridia > Oscillospirales > CAG-272 > UMGS1696. The sequence goes on from SVQK01000063.1 coordinate 28,729, forward strand.
GCGGACGTGAGAAACGCTGTCTACGTTTCCTCGAACGAGCAAGCAGCCTGTAATACAAAAACTGTCACGGATCCGCGGCACATCGGCTGCCGTCAGATTTCGTGACAGTTTGTTCATTTGGGATCAAAGATCGATCAAGAGGATCCCTTCCTCATTCATGGGCAGCCGCGCGGACGTTTTTCCGTCCTCGAAGAACGCGCAGCCGCCGAACGCGTCCGGGTTCCCGTCAAGCGTTCCGATCGAGTTGATCAGAACGGTTTTTGGCGCGAATTCAGCCGCTTTTTCCGCGTATTCTGCCTCGATACCGCCTTCCCAATCCACAGGGGAATAGCAGACGTACACGGGCCAGAGGAGCAAATCGATCCCGGAAAGACGAAACCGATCCGCCGTGTCGTCCCAGATATCCCCGCACAGCGCGACGAGACACCGCATCCCACGGTAATCGAAGGGGAGTATTTCGTCTCCCTCACGATAGTGCCCGTCCGTCTTTCCATATTCCTTCCATCCCCGGGACACTCTGCGGTACAAATGAAACAGCCGGCCGCCGGACAGAAGCGCGCAGGAGGAATAAAGGGATTCACCCTCCCGTTCGATGAACCCGAACAGCAGATCGATCCCGATTTCCCGGCTCAGGGAGCAGAGAGCGCGAAACGGATCGGATTCGACGGAAACGCCCACGATCCGGTCATCTTCGAAGTGCCAGTCAAGGCAGTTGAAGCCTTGGAGCGCGCATTCACCAAAACAGCATAGCTCAGCGCCCGCCTCTTTCGCCCGCCGCGCCGCGTTTTCCATCTCCGCGAGGTTGGCGGAAATATCGCCGTCCCGGATACGGATAGAAGCCGCCGCGATTCTTGTCATGAGTGTTTCAGCATGGCGCAGACCAGACGGAACATCCGCGCAAGGGAGGCTACATTCAGCGTCTCGTCCGGGGAGTGGAGGTTCTTGATATCCGGACCGATGGAGATCATGTCCATATCCGGCAGTTTGCCCTTGAGCAGACCGCATTCCAGTCCCGCGTGGATTCCGATGACCCGCGCTTCCGTTCCGAAGAGCTCCTTCCATGTGTTGAGGTAGAGACGCTGCATGGGGGAGTCCTCCATCGGATCCCAGCCCGGATAGCGGCTGATATGCGTCGTTCCGGCATCGGCGGCCGCGGCGGCGCATTCGACCCGGTTCTGCATGTCGTCCAGCCGGGATTCCACGGAGGAACGCGAGGACACGACGATCTCATAGCCGTCCGCAGTCTCGCGCACAACCGCCAGATTCGACGAGGTCTCAACCAGCCCGGGGACGCTGCGGCTCATGCCGTGTACGCCGTTCGGAAGATTCCGCAGAAGCGCGAGCAGGGAGAGGGAGGCGGTCTCGTCAAGAGCGGGAGCCGCTTCACCGGCGCATATTTCGGCACGGAAAGCCGCGTCGTCCGGAACGCATTCGGAGCGGATCTTCGCAATCTCCGCGGCGGCAGCTTCCCGGAAAGCGTCCGGATCCTTCACGGCAAAAACGGCTGAGCATTCGCGCGGGATGGCGTTGTCCCGGTTGCCGCCCTCGAAGAAGAGAATGCGGACCGGGGAGGCTTTTGTCCCGGCGTAGAGGATCCGGACCGCCTCGACGATGGCATTCTTTCTCCCGAGGTTGATATCCTCGCCGGAGTGACCGCCCGCCAGCCCGGCGACTTCGAGCCGCAGAACCGTACTGCCCGCGCAGTGGGGGGATTTTACAACGGCGAAATGCACATGGGAGCGCACGCCGCCCGCGCAGGAGACCGTCGCCTCGCCCTCTCCCGCGGAATCCAGATTGATCAGACGCCGCGCCTTTGCTTTTGTGGGATCAAAATTCCGCATGCCCGTGAGTCCCGTCTCCTCTTCCGTGGTAAAGAGGCATTCGAGCGCGGGATGGGGAATGTCGTCCGAGGACAGAATGGCCAGCATGGTCGCAACGGATACGCCGTCGTCCGCGCCCAGCGTGGTCCCGTTTGCCCGGAGCGTATCTCCCTCGAGGATCAGCTCGATGGGATCCTTCAGAAAGTCGTGCTTCACATTCCGGTTCGCCTCGCACACCATGTCGAGATGCCCCTGAAGCATGACGGGCGCTCTGTCCTCATATCCGGCTGTCGCCCTCGCCCGTACGAAAACGTTGTTCGCCTCGTCGATTTCAGCCTCATGACCGAAGGAGAGCGCCGTGTCCCGCACGAATTCCGCCGCCGCGCGCTCGTTTCCGGAGCCGCGCGGAATATCGGACAGCTGTTTGAAGTAGGAGAATACCTCTTTCGGTTCAAGCTCTGCGTATGTCATAGATTCCTCCGTGCTATTTTGTTCGCAGAACATTATAGCACAGAAGACGGGGAAAATCAACGGACGGAGGCGGGGCGGGGGAAGAATGCGAAAAAGTTTTAGGAAAATCTTTCCTCTTTACCTTTTCTCCGGGGCCGCTTTGTGTTATAATTTCAGGTAAAGAACGAACATGATGGAGCGGGATATGGGAATCTGGTCCTCACTGATCCGGTCCGCCGGAAAACCGAAATTCAACTCCGCCGTTCTGCTGGCGGCAGGAAGCGGAAAACGATTCAGCGACGACACCGCCAAGCAGTTTGCCGTCGTCGGGGGAGAAAGCATCCTCGTGAGAAGCGCGAAGCTGTTCCAGTCGTCCGAGGACGTGCAGGAGATCGTGGTGGTCACGAGGGAAACCGACATTCCCGGCGTCCGGAACATTTTGAACAAGGCCGGGATCACCAAGGTCACAAGGATCGTGGCGGGCGGCGACACCCGGCAGGAATCCGCGAAGATCGGCTTCGACGCGGTCAACCCGGAGGCCGATTATGTGGCGATCCACGACGCGGCCCGATGCCTCTGTACGCCCGATATGCTCGAGGCGGTGTTTGAATCCGCGTTTGTGAACGGGGCGGCGGCGGCAGCTTGCAGGAATCCGGACACCCTCAAGCGTACGAACGGGACGGATCTTGTGACGGAAACCATCGAGCGGGAGAACACATGGCGCGTCCAGACCCCGCAGATCTTCAAGGCGGATATTTACCGGGCGGCGTCCTACACCTGCGCAAAGGAGCACTTTTCCGCGACGGATGACTGCGCTCTCTGCGAGCATGTCGGATTTCCCGTGCATCTGGTGGACTGCGGCCCCATGAATCTGAAAATCACCTACCCGGAGGATACGGTCATCGCCGAAGGGATCCTCGCGTACCGGGAAAGAGCCGCGGCGGAAGGGGCGAAGAGCGGAAAGGAGAGCGCGACATGAGAATCGGACACGGCTACGACGCCCACAGATTCCGGGATGGAGACGGCCTCTCTCTCGGCGGGATCCGCGTTCCTTTTGAGAAGTCCTTCCTTGCCCACTCCGACGGCGACGTCTTGATCCACGCCCTGATCGACGCTCTGTTCGGCGCGGCGGGGGAGGCGGATATCGGCGCGCATTTTCCTCCGTCGGACGACCGGTATCTGAACATCGACAGCTGCGTTCTGCTGGCTGAGACGAGGGACATTCTGAAAGCCCGCGGGTTCCGGATCGAATACGCGGACATGACGGTCATCGCGCAGAAGCCGAAGCTCGCCGCTTATCTTCCGGCCATGCGCGAAAAGATCGCGTCCGTTCTGGCGCTCCCGCCGGACCGGATCAACGTCAAGGCGACGACAGAGGAAAAAATGGGCTTCACCGGACGGGAAGAAGGGATCGCGGCCCACGCCGTCTGCCTCCTGAACGAAGAAAAGCCGGAAACCCCATAAGGGAATCCGGCCGCAGGGCAGGGGGAGCGGAAGCGTGAATCACGTCCTGTATTTTTGACGTCCTGAGGAATCCGTCCACCTCTGCCCGGAATCTGGTTGAGGGCGCCTGACGCGCCACGGACAGTGTATGACGTCCTTCCGGGATCCGTCCCGGGCGATGGCTTGCGGATGGGCGAGAGAACGGGGAGAGTGCGACCGTTTCGGTCTCAAAACAAGCGGGCAGGGCTGCCGTTCTGTCCGGTTTCGTATGAATTCTTTTTTTCTGGAGGCATCTATGGAGATGTTGATCGCGCCGTCCCTTCTGGCGGCTGACTTTCTGCGGCTCGGGGAGGAGATCCGGCGGGCGGAGGCGTCCGGGGCGGATCTGTTGCACTGCGACGTGATGGACGGCGTCTATGTTCCTAACATCAGCTTCGGTTTTTCCGTCCTCGAACCGATTGCAAAGATCGCGCGCCTTCCGCTGGACGTCCATATGATGACGGTCTGCCCGGATCGGTATGTGGACAAGCTGGCAAAGATCGGCGCGGCCTCCGTGACGGTTCACTCGGATGCCATGGATCCGGAGAGAACGGTAGAGACGTTGAAGGCGATCCGCTCCTCCGGAATGAAGGCGGCGGTCGCGCTCTCCCCGAAAAGGCCGGCGGCGGAACTTCTGCCCTTCATAGAGCTCATCGACATGGCGCTTGTCATGACGGTGGAACCGGGGTTCGGCGGGCAGTCCTTTATGGCGGATATGATGCCGAAGGTCGGTGAAGTGCGCGGGCTTCTCGACCGGTACAATCCATCCTGCCGGATTCAGGTGGACGGCGGGATCGCGTCGGGAACGATCGGAGCGGCGGCCTCTGCGGGAGCGGATGTGTTCGTTGTCGGAACCGCGTCCTTCCGGTCGGAGGATATGAGCGGCGCGGTTTCCTCCCTGCGGCGCGCTGCGGAGGACGCGGTTCGCCCGTAATCGGCAGGATACTGTCAGATTACATGAAAAATCAACGGGAGTATCCGCTGAATTTGTTGCCGATTCACGAACCGAAATTTTGCCGATTTGATTCAAAAAACGACGATTCTGTGTTATAATATTTGGGTAGAATCCTGCATCAGCAGACATCAATTCAACAAAGGGGTATCATATGAGCGACAGCTACTTCGGAGAACTGATGGTCATAGGAATGCGCGGCTGTGAAAAGTTCATCGATCAGGTGGATTTCTACCTGAAAGAATGGCGCAGACACGGCGACGACGAGGCGACTTTCGTGATGACTGCGGACTGTCCGCGGTTCGGCACGGGCGAAGGAAAGGGCATCATCCATTCGTCCATGCGCGGACGCGACGTCTACATCATCTGCGACTGCTTCAATCACGGAGTCACATACGAGATGTACGGTCAGGAGGTTCCCATGAGCCCCGACGACCATTACGCCGACCTGAAACGCACGATTGCGGCTATGGCGGGAAAAGCCAAGCGCATTACCCTGATCATGCCCATGCTCTACGAAGGAAGACAGCACAAGCGGTCCGCCCGGGAATCTCTGGACTGCGCGATCATGCTGCAAGAGCTGGCTTCCATGGGCGTATCCAACATCATTACCTTCGACGCTCATGACCCCCGCGTGTCCAACGCGATCCCGCTGACCGGATTTGACAGCATCCGTCCGACGTATCAGATGCTGAAAGCGCTGGTCCGCGCCGTTCCGGACATTTCGCTCTCCGGAGACGATATCATGATCATCTCTCCCGACGAAGGCGCCATGTCCCGGACGATGTACTACGCAACGGTGCTGGGACTGGATCTCGGCATGTTCTATAAGAGACGCGACTACACCCGCGTCGTGAACGGGAAGAATCCAATCGTAGCCCACGAATATCTCGGGAAGGATCTGAACGGCAAGGACGCGATCATCATCGACGACATGATCTCCTCCGGCGAGTCCATCATCGACGTGGCGCGGCAGATCAAGGAAAAAGGCGCGAAGCGGATCTTCTTCTTCGTGGCGTTCGGTCTGTTCACCGCCGGATTCGACCTCTTCGACAAGGCTTATCAGGAAGGCCTGTTCACGAAGTGCTTCACCACCAATCTGGTCTACCATCCGGACGGTCTGCTCGAAAAGGAATGGTACACCGAGGTCAATATGTGCAAGTACGTTGCGATCATCATCGACACCCTCAACAAGGACGAGTCCATCAGCACCCTGCTCAACCCTGTCAAGAAGATCCACACCATCCTCGACGAGCACTCGAAGAAGATGGATACGCAGCTGAAAATCAATCCGGACGCGGAATAAAAGGAACTTATGCAGAATTTCAAGAAAAAAACCGCAGAAGCCATTGAAAATGCCGTATTGAGCCTGTCGGATTCCGCCGGACTCACAGCGGCCGATATCGAATCCTTTCTCGAATATCCCCCCGATCCCGCCATGGGAGACCTTGCGTTCCCGTGCTTCCGGCTGTCCAAAGCGCTCCGGAACGCCCCTCCGAAAATCGCCGCCGCTCTGGCCGAGTCTTTGAAGGACTTTTCCCTCGGATTGGTCGAGGCGGTGGGGGGATACCTGAATTTCAAGGTCTCCCCGGACTACCTGTCAAACCGCGTCCTCGGAGAGATCGAGGAAAAAGGCGCGTCCTACGGTTCCTCCGATATCGGTCGGGGCAAGGTCGTCACGCTCGACTATTCCTCCCCCAATATCTGCAAGCCCTTCCACATCGGCCATCTCGGCACCACCGTCATCGGCCACTCCCTCAAGCTGCTCCATGAATTCGCCGGCTATACCTGCATCGGCATCAATCATCTCGGCGACTGGGGAACGCAGTTTGGCAAGCAGATCGTCGCCTTCCGGAAGTGGGGCGACCGCGAGACCGTGGAGAAGATCGGGATCGACGAACTGGTACGGCTGTATGTCAAATTCCACGAGGAGGCCGAAAAAGATCCCGCGCTCGAGGATGAAGCAAGGGCGGAATTCCATAAGCTCGAGGAAGGGGATCCCGACAATCTTGCGCTCTGGCAGTGGTTCGTCGAGGTCTCGCTGGCCGAGTACAAGAAGACCTACCGCCAGCTCGGGATCGAATTCGACCATTACACCGGCGAATCCTTCTATATCCGGGGCGGCCTCGGCGACAAAGTGATCGGGGAACTTCGGGAGAAGAACCTTCTCAAGCTTGACAACGGCGCGTATATCGTGGATCTCTCCGACTACAACATGCCTCCGTGCATCATTGTCAAGACGGACGGCTCCACGATCTACCACACGCGGGATATCGCCGCCGCGCTCTATCGCAAGAAGACCTATGACTTTGACAAGTCCATCTATGTCACCTCGTCCCAGCAGAGCCTGCATTTCGCCCAGCTTTTCAAGGTGATCGAGCTGATGGGGTATCCGTGGCATGACCGGCTGGTTCACGTCCCCTACGGCACGGTATCCGTGGACGGCGCAAAGCTGGCGACCCGGACCGGAAACGTGGTCCTCTTGAAGGATCTGTTCCGGCTCTCCGTGGAGAAGGTCACCGAAGTCATGAACGAGAAGAACCCCGACCTCGAGAACCGCGAGGAGGTTGCGGAAGCTGTCGGCGTCGGCGCGATCGTCTTCAACTATCTCTATAACAGCCGGATCAAGGACATCAACTTCACCCTCGATCAGGCCCTGAGCTTCGAGGGGAGCACCGGCCCCTACGCCCAGTACACCTACGCGCGCACCTGCTCCATCCTTGAGAAGGCCGGGAGCGTTCCGTCGGAGGGCGGTTCCATGACCCACGCGAGCGAGGCGGAACTGCTCAAAACGCTGTCCCTCTTCCCGGAGAAGGTTTCCGAAGCGATCGCCGCTTACGAGCCCTCCGTGATCACGCGGTATGTCATCGACGTCTGCACCGCGTTCAACCACTTTTACCGCGACTGTCCCATCGTGACGGCGGACACCGAAGACGCGAAGACCTTCCGCCTCAGACTGACGAACGCCGCCAAAACGGTGCTCGGCTCCGCGCTCCGTCTCATCTGCATGAAGACGCCCGAAAAGATCTGAGTTTCCCGAACTGAAATCACTAATATTCAATAAAGAGGTTTACTATGTCAGGACACAGCAAATGGAACAACATCAAGAACAAGAAGGAAAAGACCGACGCCCAGAAAGGGAAGGTCTTTACCAAGATCGGCAAGGAGATCGCCATCTGCGTCCGTGAAGGCGGCGGCGATCCCAATACCAACGGCAAGCTGCGCGATCTGATCGCCAAGGCAAAGGCGAACAACGTCCCGAACGACAACATCGACCGCGCCATCAAGAAGGCGATGGGCGCCGAGGCTGTTCAGTACGAAGAAATCGTGTACGAGGGCTACGGTCCCTCCGGCGTCGCCGTGATCGTTGAGACCGCGACCGACTCCCGCAACCGCACCGCCTCCGAGGTCCGCCACTCGTTCGACAAGTATGGCGGGAATATGGGCTCCACCGGCTGCGTGTCCTATATGTTCGACGACAAGGGAGTCATCATCCTTCTGAAGGAAGACAACGAGGACGCCGACGAGGACGCGCTTATGGAAGCCGCTCTCGAAGCCGGTGCGGAAGACTTCGCCTCCGACGAGGAGACCTACGAGATCACTACCGAGGTGGACGACCTCACCGCGGTGCGCGAGGCTCTGGAAGGGCTCGGCTACAAGATCGAATCCGCCGAGGAGGACAAGATCCCTCAGTCCTATGTGACCCTGACCGACGAGAACGACATCAAGAACATGACCACGCTTCTCGAAAAGCTCGAGGACAACGACGACGTGCAGAACGTCTATCACAACTGGGAGAACGCGGAGGAGTAATTCGCCGCGCAAAGACGACATCGGGGAGGCGCATTCGGAAGAACGCGTCTCCTTTTTTCCGAGGTAACCCCGATATGGAACACACTTTGACGGAGGGAAGCGTCAACCGGGCCGCCGCGCGCTATTCCGTTCCGTTTCTTTTGTCCTATCTTTTGCAATCTCTGTACGGAATGGCGGATCTCTACGTCATGGGCCTGTATTCGGATACGTCCGGCACGACGGCGGTTTCCGTGGGCAGTCAGGTCATGCACGTCCTCACCGTGCTCTTCATGGGGCTTGCGATGGGAACGACAGTCACAACGGCGCGGGCGATCGGCGCGGCAACGAAGGGATCCGAAGAAGCGAAACGGGAGGTCAGCCGGACAGTCGGGACGTCTCTGACGCTGTTCGGGATCCTCTCCCTCCTTTCCGCCGCCGTCCTGATCTGCCTTGTACGGCCTGTGACCGCTCTCATGTCCACGCCTGCGGCCGCGGTTGCAGACTGCTCGGTCTATCTGACGATCTGCTTTGCCGGGATTCCCTTTATCACTGCCTACAACGTGTTTGCCGCGCTGTACCGGGCGGCGGGGGATTCGCTGACTCCCCTGTATTTCGTAGCTATGGCATGCGCCGCGAACATAGGGCTTGATTTCCTGTTCACCGGCATTCTCGGTCTGGGAGCCGCGGGTGTTGCGCTGGGAACGGTTCTGGCGCAGGCATTGAGCGCTGTGTTCGCCGTGATTCGAACAGGGAAGAGCGGATTCTTCCGTCTGACCTTCGGGGATTTCCGGCCGGTTCCGCGCATCATCCGGTCGGTGATGAAGATCGGCGTGCCGGTCATGGTTCAGGACGGACTGATTCAGGTCACGTTCATCGTCATCACCGTTCTCGCCAACCGACGGGAGCTGGACGACGCGGCGGCGGTCGGGATCGTCGAGAAGATGATCGGGATCTTCTTCATGCTTCCCTCCACGATGCTCTCGACTGTCTCCGCGCTCGGATCCATGAACATCGGAGCCGGAAAGCCGGACAGAGCCCTCCGGACGCTCCGCTTTGCCGTTCTGACCGCTTTGATCTGGGGACTTTGCGTATCGGTGACCATGCAGTTCGCCGCGGAGTCCGTCGTAGGGCTGTTCTCCCCGTCGTCCTCCGTCGTCCGGCTGGGAGGAACCTATCTGCGCGGATACATATGGGACTGCGCGCTTGCCGGGGTTCATTTCTGTTTCAGCGGGTATTTCAACGCGCTGGGCCGGTCGGAATTCTCCTTCCTGCACAACTTTCTGTCCATGCTCTGCGTGCGGATCCCGTTTGCGTATTTTGCTTCGATCCGGTTCCCGGATACGCTTTTTCCGATGGGCATGGCTTCCACGGCGGGCTCGACTCTTTCAATCTTGATCTGCGCCGCCGTCTTTCTCTCCCTGCGCCGAAAAGGAAAATCCGAATCCACATAAAAAAACCGGGGCGTCAACCCATTCCCGAAAGTGGGAAGAGCAGGCGCTCCGATTTTTGTTTTATACTAATCTCAAGCTAAAAGGGAAACGCGGCTTTCTTTCGGAGAAAGCCTGGCAAAGAACTTCATGGGGGAGGAGATAATGGATAGGCTATACCAATCAAGTGAAGCTGAGGCTTCGGCACACCAATTTAGCTATCCAACCTTATCAGAGTTATCGTACGCGAGCTCATCGCAAGGCGATTCGCACCCTACATGGAGCGATCAAAACCCATATAGTATAGCTTTTTAGGCTGAGAATAGTATTATACGAGGTACTTCTGCTCCGGGATCCCTGCGGCCCGCACCTCGAGAAGAATGTGTCCGATGTTGCCGTTGCCAGCGAACCGGTCCGCGTCGAAGAAGTTTTCTCCCGCGTCGAGCCAGAAAAGCGGATTTTCTTCTTCCCGGAGCGCGACGTCCCGTTTGAGCTGACCGGCCCAGACCTGCAGCTCCATGTCCTCGGTCCGGTAGAGAAAATCCATTACATGCGTCAAGGTGAGATCTCCCCGTCCGATCCCGCTCTCCTCGTACAGCTCCCGGTAAGCCGCGTCTTCGTCGCTTTCGCCCGGCTCGATGTGTCCGCCGACCATGTTGAATTTCCCGAGAAACGGCTCCTTCGACCTCTTGCAGAACAAAAGCCTCCCGCCGTCCGGGGAGAAGACCATGATCACGTTGAAACGCTTTTTCATCGCCGTTTTCGCCTTTTTGAATCACTCATACTTCGTCAGATCCAGATCGTAGAGATATTCCTGCTCGTTCTCCCCGACCCTGATAAACCCGAGCCGTTCGTGCATCTTCTTCGATTCCGGATTCCACTTGAACACCCGCGTTCCGGTGATTTTCGTCACGCCGAGCGCTTTCAGACGCACGATCACCGTTTTCATGACCGCCGTTCCGATCCCGCGTCCCCGGTACCGCGCGTACCAGATGGCGATGGGGGGATTCTCGGCTTTCACCGTCACGTCCCCGATGGGAATGAACCGCCCGTCTTCGATGTGCTCGATGTAATAAAACTCTCCCGCGCTGTCCAGATAGTCGCACATGCCGCGGATGTAGGCGAGATCGGGCTTTTTGTCGTCGTCGAGAATCCCCTCCGAATTGCGGTAGACCACGGGATCTTCATACCCCGGAAGAAATGCCCCGTAGTCTCCGTCAAATCGCCGCAGTCGGAGCGTGTCGCTGATCCGGATCGTCTCCGGCCTCCCCGTCTGACACATGAGCAAACTCCTTTCCCTATTTCAACACCCATTTCTGCCCGTCCGGCATGAGACAGGCGGAAGCGCGGTCCGACGATACGATCCTCCCGTCCTCCACACTGCGTGTCACCGTTTCCTCCCGGTAGTCCGGATCCTCGTACCAGCGGCTGAAGAAAAGCAGATCCCCGTCGCGGAAACAAAAGCTCTCATGCGGATGGATGGGGATCGTGACCCGCCGCGGCCAGAGGATTTCGAATACCTCTCCCGTCTGCCGCGTGAGCATGAGCGGAGAAGGGGAGGGCATAAGGTTGTAGCAGTCCTCAAACGAATCCCTCGGGACAGAGGCGAGCGAGGCGACGCTCATACTGTCGGGATCAACCGTCCAGAGACGGAGTTCTCCCGCGGGGAAGTCGGCGGTCAGGAGCGCGATCCGACTGTCGTCGAAGACCGGCTTGCCGAAATACCGCCCCTTTTCCGCCGGGATCGGCTCGAACACCGCGCCGTCCGAACGCCGCACCAAGATCAGCCTTGTCCGATCGATCCTGTGTCCGTCGGTGTAAAGCTCTTCCGCCTCGTAAAGATCCCCGCCGGTATGATCCATGCCCCAGTACCAGTCGGGGGAGCCCGTCAGCGCGTCGAGATAAGGGATGCCGCCTGTCTGAACCGTCTTCATATGCGAGCCTTCCTTCACAAGCAGGAACCTGTCGTTCCGTTAATGATTGTACTTTATGCCTGCCGATATAAGCAGCGCGATTCCCAAAACCACCCCGGCTGTCATCGGAACAAAGACGAGAAGAGACCGGATCAATACTGTGCATATTCCGGAAAGAAGAAACCCGATCCCGATGATGAGGACTCCGATCCCTGCAAGCGTACAATATGCCCGGCTGTTTTCTTCACTCACTTTGTCGCAATGATAGCTTATGATCAGATCCATTCGCTGCTTTTTCCAGATCTGCCAGCCGAGAAGGATGAACAGCAAACCTAACAGCACAAACAGGATGCCGATCACAATGAACCAAACAAAATCTCTCATATCGCCCTCTCTGTGTTACGCCGCATCAGATCTCTTTGTAGAGCTCGTAACAATTGTGTCCTTTTGGAACGTCTTTGAGTTCGCCTCTGAGCAGATAGCCGTTCTTTTTGAAGAAATCGACGTTCCAGTCACCCGCATTGGTCAGGATCATAGGCGTACCGTTTTCCTTTGCCAGTCTCTCCGCTTCCTTCAGCAGGGTTGTGCCCAAGCCCTGCCGTCGGAGCGGCTCCTCCACAAACAGCGCGTCGATATAGGCATATACGCCCTTGTGCACGTCCGCGATCACGCCCGCAATCAGCCTGCCGTCTTTATCCACAAGTTTCTTGTAAAAACCGATATCCTCGTATTCCGGCTCGTAGGCCTCGCTGTATGTATCGATGCCGTTTTCGACGGCCTCCGCATCGCTCTCGCTGCCGAGCGAAACCCTGAATCTGGTGCCGCTGTTGTTTGCCGGTATGTACTCCGGCGTGTCAGCGTCCAGGTATTTGACCAAAGAATAACTGATATGGCCGTTTGCCTTTTTCAGCGTTGTAAAAACCGTGTAGCCGTGTTTTTCATAGAACGGTCTTGCCATGTAACTGGCGGTGCCGAGCGTCACGACCCGACAACCCTTTTCCCTTGCGATACGCTCGACCTCGCGGAGGATCATAGAGCCGATCCCCTGACGGCGATAGCGTTCGTCCACCCACAAATCTTCAAGCAATACTCTCGACCAGTGGTATTCGTATGCTTCCGCAATGCATCCGCCGATGATCTCCCCGTCGTCATTCTCGACTTTGAGAACGAATTCTTCAGCGTCTTTATCCATTTCACGCGGCACGATTTCATTGATCTTTTGGCCGATATATCCGGCATCTTCTTTTGTCAGATCCTCGATTCGAAAACCCATTTGTCCTTCTCCTCTTTTGTTTTCCTTTAGTTCACTTGTTTTTCGAATTACTTGCTGTAAGGCACTGAAATCATCCTGCGTCATTTTGCGGGCTGACCATGATGAAATGAATATAAACTGATTATTCAAATCAAGCTGCAAAAGTCCACAATATCCTGTTTTCTGGATTCCACATCTTGGTTCTTAAGGAACAGAGTTGAAGTCCTTCTTTTGGCGGCATAAGCAGCATACCGTCTCCGTTGGATGCAGTCGGCGAAACAAATCGATTCCTATCGCTTTATCACATACATTTGCAGTATCTCATCAAATGATTCGCTATAAGATTCGTGCTTCAGAATACCTCCGCAGTTTTTTATGACTCCTGCAGAGGCAGGATTGTTTTTATCACATGAAATCAACACTTCTTTTATCCCAATCACATCACAGACTTTAAGTGCTTCAGCAAGCATCTCAGTTGCATAATGCTTTCGTCTTTCAGTCGGTCGGATCGAATAACCGATATGTCCTCCCTCTTCCCGAAGGAAATCATTCAAAGCCAAACGAATATTGATCATTCCTACGATTCTCTCATCTTCTTCACGAACATAGAAATACGTTAAGGCAGGAACCCTGGATTCAGGGACGTTCGCTATGTCCATATCGCTCAGGATCTTTTGCAGCCAAGTTTCATAGGTTGATTCCTTCAGGAATCGATCCAGACTTCCGCTTCCATTGATTTCAGATCCATATTCATAGAACTCTTTGATATAGTCGACGGCTTTATCTTTATAAGATAGGTTGGGAAATACCAGCTTCATATCCTAGCCTCCTTGCTATTTTTATCTGCGCCATTTCCCCGCAGGGAGGATATGTTTTCTTTCATTTGTTTCTGGTATTCTGCATTCTTCGATTCATACGGCACTGTAATGAAGTCCTTCTTTCGGTGGTACAAGCAGCATACCGTCTCAACATGCTTTGTCGCTGGGAAGAGATTAACGGGAACCACCCGCTTCACTTCGTATCCGTTTTCGGTCAGCTCGCGCGCGTCCCGGGCCAGCGTCTGGGGATTGCACGAGACATAAATCACCCGTTCCGGAGCCAGCGTCAGGAGTTCTTTGCGCATTTGTCTGGACAATCCGGCGCGGGGCGGATCCACCGTGACCAGCTCCGGTGCGTCGTTCTTTCCGATCCGGCTGCGGTAGGTCGCCGCGTCCCCCGCAAAGAAGCGGATGTTGCCGAGGCCGTTTCGCGCGGCGTTTTTCTTTGCGTCCTGAACCGCTTCCGGATTGATCTCGATCCCGGTGATCCTGGCATCGGGAAACGCCTTAGCCAGCGCAAGTCCGATCATCCCGGATCCGCAGTAAAGGTCAGCCGCCCGCCGGAACGGACATTCGGATGCGAACGAGAGCAGGGTGTCGAGAAGCATCCCGAATACGGGCGTGTTGACCTGCCGGAACGCTTCGACGGAAAAACGAAGATCCAATCCGGCGATTTTCTCCCGTATCTCTTCGCTGCCGTCCACGGCGGAGCGTGTCTTTTCTCCCGTTCCCGGATCCGCGAGAACCGCGCGAACCTCCGGAACAGCTTCTTTCAGCGAACGGGAGCAGTTCTCCATGCTGTCGGGATCCGATACGGAAGCGGTGAGGGAAACGACGATCCCGTCCGCGTCCTCTCTGATTCTGAGGGAGCTCGGAGAAAGCGGCGCGGTCAGTCCCGGGTGATCGTTCAGAAAGCGCACGACTGCGGAAAAAGCAGCGGGACAAAGCGGGCAAGCGGAGAAGGGAAGAACGTCCTCGCTCCCTTCCCGGCAGTATCCGAACCGATTTGTTCGCGGGTCAAAGCGGAGGGACATCTTGTTTCGGTATCCGTACCGATCCTGTCCGAAGAGCGTCGGTTCCGGCTCAATGTCCTTCAATCCGTTCCTTCGAAACGCGGAGCGCACGGTGTTCCGCTTGATTTCGTTCTCCAACGCATACGAGACATGCCCGAGCGTACATCCGCCGCATCTCTCCGCGTCGGGACAGCGAGGATCGGTCCGATGCGGCGAACGACGAATCAGAAAAATACATTTGCCGATCGCATAATTCTTTTCGATCGATTCAATTCGAAGTTCCGCCCGGTCTCCGGGGACCAGCCCCGGCACGAAAACCACAAGATTTCCGTGCCGCACGATTCCCGAACCAAGCTCGTTCATCTCCGCGCAATCCGCCGAAAATACGGTTCCGATTTCATCCATTCGCTTTGATTTCCAATCTTTCACGGTTTTCCTCATTATAACGCAGATCCGCCCTTTTGTCAATTCCCGCCGCGCGAACCCGGACGACTATCCGCGCATACACTGGAGCGAACCGGGAACGGCCCAAAAGGAAGGATTTGACTATGTCGGAATGTATCATCACCATGAAAAGCAGAACTGCCGCGGAACGTGGGAGACGGTGCCTGCCGCGCGCCGGGTCGGTCATCGTGTCGCTGGATCCCGGAATCACCGGAAACGGCTGTGCATTTGGACTTCGGCTCCCCTGCGGCGAAGTGGGACGCATGAAGGACGAACTTCGGCGGCAGGGAATTCCGTTCGGGACGGTGATCGGAGGGTATGGCGCAAAATGAATCTTGTCTATCTCGATCATGCCGCTACCTCGTGGCCGAAACCGCGCGAAATTCTGGACGCCGCCCGGGACGCGTCGGTGCACGCGGGAGGAAATCCGGGAAGAGGAGCGCATCCCCTCTCAGACGCAGCGTCCGGATTGCTGTATTCCGCCAGAGAGGAGGCAGCCTCCTTTTTCGGCGGGATTCCGGAGAGGACGGTCTTCACCTCCGGAGCCACCTGCTCTCTCAACATTGCCATCCGCGGACTCGTCAGGCCGGGGGACCACATTCTCTTCGACAATCTTGTCCACAACGCCGTTCTCCGTCCGATCCGCGCGCTTGAGGCCGCCGGTCTCTGCACGTCCGATTTCTACGATGCCTCCGGGAGCGACGGGGAACTGATGGAATCCCTCCGCGCGAAGGCCGGACCGCGGACCCGCCTTGTGATCGCCACGCACCAGTCCAATATCTGTTCCCGGATCCTGCCCATCCGGGAGATCGGACGGTTTTGCCGGGAGCGCGGACTGCTTTTCGTTGTGGACGCGGCGCAGAGCGGGGGACATCTCCCGATCTCTCTCCCGGAAGATGGAATCGATGCCCTCTGCCTGCCCGGTCACAAGGGACTCATGGGCCTGCCCGGCGTCGGCCTTCTCCTGCTTTCGGACAGAGCTCGGTGTGATCCGCTGCTGTTCGGAGGCGCGGGGATCCGCTCGGAAGATCCCGGTATGCCGGAGGAGCTGCCGGAGCGTCTCGAAGCTGGGACCCTCCCCCTGCCCGCCATCGCGTCCGTCGCAGCCGGGATCCGATTGATCCGGAAGACGGGACTCGATGCGATACGGCGGCATGAGGAAAAGCTGTCGGCTCTGTTCGCGGAAGGCATCGGAAGGATGGGGCGGTATCGGATCGCCGGGGAAAGTCGCGGAGGCGTGGTGAGCATCCTTCACGAAACCGTCTCCCCGGCCGCGATCGGAACCTGTCTTGCCGAGCAGGGAATCTGTGTCCGCACGGGATACCACTGCGCGCCGCTCGCCCACCGAACGCTGGGAACGGAGAAGCAGGGAACTGTTCGGGTCAGCTTCGGGCTTTCCAACACGGCGCAAGATATTGAACGAATTCTGAATGTTCTGAACGAGATTGATGAATTTTGACCGTCCCGTCTTGACTTGCAGACGAATTTCCAGTATAATTAATAAAAGAGTTTCATGGAACTGACCCAGAAAGGAATTCGTCATGGCTGACTGGACTGTCGATAAAAACGAAGTGAAATCCACCGTGGACGGCGATTTTATCCTCTATCGGAACCGTCCGCTGGTGCGCGAGGATAATATCATCTGCTACGGAAACATGTCCGATCCCTATATTATCCAGATGATCGTGATCACCGAAAAGGAGTACAAGGGAAAGAAGGTTCCCGATCAGATCTATGTGCAGCTTCTGAGCACCGATACCTCCAAGCCCGTCAATGCCCGGGTCGTGAAGGATATCATGCGTTCCGGCCTGAGCGACGCGCTAGATATCGCCGTGGCGTGGCTGGAGCTGTATCTCAATCAGTGAACATCCGCCGTCAGAATGTGCGCTTTTCAAATGTAGCAAAAAAGAACCGGTTTTCCGGTTCTTTTTCATGGATCGATTTTTGTTTATCTCTTGAAGTATTTCGTGGAGAACAGCGCCTGAGCGATGGCCGGGCAAAGGATCAGGTTCAGCGCAAGCTCAACGAAGAAGTTCACGCCGACCAGTCCGAGGAACACAAAGGAGAGCAGCTGACCGTTCGCAACCAGCGGGCCGAAATCCGCGCTCTCGGCAAGGGGCTTGGCGAACACGAGAATAACGCCGAGGCAGAAGATGCCGGTATTGACGATCGGACAGAGGGCTGCGGGAAGGAACACGTTCGACGCCTTGTTCGGACCGTCCTTGGTCAGAGCTTTGTAGACGAGTCCGGAAACCAGTCCGGCGAGAGCGGTTTTCGCAACGCACATCAGGAAGGTGAAAACGGCGGACGAGCCGACGAACACCTGATACAGCGGCACGGCGGAAACGAGCATAAAGGTCTGGATGCCGGTGGTGATACCGGACAGCGCGCCGATCAGACAGCCGGCTCCGGGACCGATTGCGACGGCGGCGATGACGATCGGAACCAGCGCGAAGTTCAGGGACAGTCCCGCGACGATCGGGATCTGGAACATGGACAGCACAACGGCCAACGCGCCGAGGAGCGCGATCTGAACCATCATAAGGATTTTCTTGTTGGACTTCATTTTCAACCTCCACAGCTTGGACGGGTCTGGATCCGGTTTTTCGGTTCCCTGAATTATACAAAATTTGCATTTTGTATAATCATGTGTATCGCCGTTTGCAGGGTCAGCGACGTTTTTGCATATTCCCCGCAGACGCTTCCGGAATTCCTGAATCTTCCCCGTTTGAGTGTATTATAACAAAAAAACGGAGAGAATGTCAATGTGGAAGTGTGACAATCTCTCCGCGGCGGTTCCGACCGATTTGGTCAAAACACAGAGGTTTCTTCGCCGCACGAAATATCAGGACTTCGGAAAATCAGTCCGTGCCCGTTTTAATCACCGGATGGGACGCATGGCGCACTCGTACAGTCCCGTGACGCCGCTGTCCAGCGTCATGGCGTATTCCGCATAGAACCGGATCGGAACCGCGGACCATCCGTGGCACAGGCTGCCTGCATTTCCGAATTCACGCGCGCCTTCGATGGTTTCCCAGAACGTGGTCGCCTCGTGTTCCAGCATATACCCCCAATGGCGCGCGATGTCCGAAAAAACGAACCGCGCGTACTGCTCGGGACGGGTCATGAGCGCGTCGTATTTGAATATGCTGTGGCTCAGGGTCACCGGGAGAAGTCCTCCCTTCCCCGTCAGATTGATTAGTGTAGAATCAAGCCGCGCTCCCTTCGCCGCGTCCGCGTACAGGATCAGGGCGTTCGTCAGTTCGGCAAAATGACGCTTTTCTCCGGTCTTCCGGTTGATATAGGTGGCGTATGCACCGCGGTCTTCGTCCCAGAAAGCCTTATCCAGATCTTCGTTCAGGGAGAGATGCTCCCGGCGGTAGTACGCGGCCTCATCCGCTCTCCCGAGCTTGTCCAGCGTGTTCGCCAGAGAGCGCAGGCCGAAGGAAACGAAAGCGCAGAGCGGCGCGTCATAGGTCAGATCGTCCTCCGAAGAAACGGTTCCGATCGAGCTCACAAGACCGTCCTGCCATTCGTAGAAGTTCCAGTATTGACGCTCCGGGAAACAGGTGATCAGTCCGTTCTCCGGATCTCTGCGGCGGATGAACTCGTCGGCGATCCGCTTCATGACCGGCAGGATCTCGGAGAGAAAATCCGTATCCGCTTTTCCGGTCAGCTTTTCGGAATAGATCAGGTATTCCCATGCCTGCGTCAGGAAAATCGCCGAGAACGAGGGAATGGTGATGGAGACGCGCGCGGGCGAACAGAGCTCGAGCATATTGTCGTCCCGAATGGACTGCGCCATGAGTCGGATGGACGCTTTTGGGAAATCGAGCTCATGGAACGCCAGATAACCGCAGAGCATCTGATTGCGGGAATCCATCGTGTACAGAGCCTGTTCGCGCCACGGGCAGTCCTCGTAGTGCTCGTGCATGCACATGAGAAGGGTCCGCTTGGCGACGTCGAAGATCCTTGTGTGAAGGCTGTCCGCGCAGGAAAATGCCATCTCGTGCTCGAGCGGATAATCCGTGCGTTTGATGCCGGCATACCGGATCACGGCCTCTTTCGACGCGATGTGCAGTTCTAGATAGCGCATACCGAGGCGGCGGAACGGGTGAACGAACCGGTTCCGGCCTGCGTGGGCGGTATAAGACGCGCAGAAATTGCGGTTCCCGACGAAAGCGCGGACTCTGAGATCGTCTAACTGCTCGCCCCATCCCACAAGGATCTCCGCCTCCTGCGGCACATCGAGATCAAGGGACAGAAGTCCGGCGTTTTCCCGCTCCGTGTCGATCAGGATGAAGACGCCGTCTTCTCCTTCCTCCGCCCGGAGCGCGAGTCCGTCCTCCGACGGAAATCTGCGCCGCCGGTTCTGCTCGCCGAAGCGCAGGGACGCAAACTGCATCCGCTTGCCCATGGTGTCGCCGCCGTTCTCCCGGTAGCTGCCGGTCACCGCCACGGCCGCCGGTTCGTCCTCTCCGAGCGTCAGTTTGCGGATCGGTCTTTCACGCCGCGGAAGAGGCTTATCGGGGAGAACCGTCCGAACCGGTTCCGCCTCCGGGACGCGGGAATCAAACCGGAAGGAATACCCAAGCTGGCCGGACACATGCTCGATCGGCCCCATGGCATATCCCGCGACAGGCCGCACGACCGTCTCAGGAGAGCTTGCCGCAATGCACGCGCCGTCCGCGAAGATCTCGAAGATCAGTCCGGCCGTCTCACCCCGGACGGTGGAGCTGTCGTCCCCCTGATGCCAGCAGCGGATCGTGAGCCGGTTTTCCCCCTCGGCAGCCGCGTCCGTCAGGTCGAGCAGATCGTAGACCTTGTCGAAGGGATAATCCGCGTACTGGCCGAAGAACAGCCTTCCGCCGAGTTCAAAGGCATAGTTCGTATCGACGGATACAGCCATCGTGACTGTCTGCCCGGGCTTCTTCGTAAAGGAGACTTCCGCGTCGATATACACGTTGACGCTGTCGTATCCTTCCGCCCAGATCCATATTCCGTTTTTCCAAAGTTCCATCGTGCGCCTCCGCGTGGTGAGATTTGTGTTTTCTCCATTGTACCACGGACGGACGCGGTTTGCAAGGGGAAACGGAATTCACAGGACGGATCCCGACTCTTTCCGCGCGTCGTGCAGCAGGAGGTATTTCCGTCGGGTCGCTTCTCCACCCCGCAGATGGCGTTCCGCCTTGTTTTGGTCGAGTACCTCTTTCACGGATCGGAACAGCGCGGGGTTGCTCCGTTTCAGGGCTTCCGTCACGTCCTTATGCACCGTGGATTTGCTGATGCCGAACCGGGCCGCGGTTTCCCGTACGGTAGCGCGGTTTTCGAGGATATACTGCCCCAGCACCGCGCATCGGTCGTACACGTCGAATCTCATAATCCCCTCCGGGAATGGCTC
The DNA here is from genome assembly GCA_015065385.1 of Oscillospiraceae bacterium. Taxonomy (GTDB): domain Bacteria; phylum Bacillota; class Clostridia; order Oscillospirales; family CAG-272; genus UMGS1696. The sequence goes on from SVQK01000063.1 coordinate 49,493, forward strand.
TCTCGGTTCAGTATATGAGGGGATCCGGCGGGTATGACGGAAAAGAACCGCCGTGAAGCTTTCCAACCGTTCGGCGATTTTTCCGCAGCATCCCGCCCCCGAAGTCGAAAAACGCTCCCTTTCCTTTCGGCGGAGAGTATGATATACTGTTGTCAGCGGAGAATATGATATACGGCTTCCGCGTACAAAGCAGGATTCACTGCAAAAGAAAGGACGGAATAACCATGTCAATCGGCAAAACCATCGCGGATTTCAGAAAAAAGAGAGGATTCACACAGGAGGAGCTCGGCGCGCGGCTGGGCGTGACCAATCAGTCCGTGTCGAAATGGGAGAACGAAACGTCCATGCCGGACGTTCTGCTGCTTCCCTCCATCGCGGACGCGCTCGGCGTGACATTGAACGCGCTCTACGGGATCGAAGAAAAGAATCCGGAGAAAGTTCGGGCAGACGATTTTCCAAGAGCGGCGCGGGAAAATCTGAAAAACTATTTTGTCGAACAGGCTGGCGCAAGAATCCCGTGTGGCCCGGAGATTGGGGAAAGAGCACTCGGATGTGTGTCCGACACGTCCGGATCGGTATTCATTTCAAAGAACTTTTCTTTCATAGACAACACTTTCCGCACACCGGGGAGCGAAACGGTTCTCACCTGTCCGGGATTCCTGTCCATTCTGAAAAATCTGTCGGACAGGTCGGTCATGAAAGCCTTCGCGTATCTGTACCGTACAACTTCGGAAAGATTCGCACTGTGTCAAGAGCAAGATAAACCGGACAGTCTCCGCACGTTTTCCGTTCCGGAAGTTGCAGAAAAAAGCGGCCTTGATGAAGACATGGTACTGGATTCTATGGAAAAACTGCATCTTCTCCGCCTGATCGATTCCGACCGGATTCATGACGGCGTGACAGAATTCGTTTTTTCGACGAACCGCGCTCAGTTCGTTCTCGCTCTCTTCCATATCCTGGAGCTTCTGTCTGCGGATTCTCCGGTCTACGCACTCCGCAGGGATTCTTCCATGAATTCCGATTATCTTTTCGAAACGCTCTGGAAATAAAGAAAAGCGCGTCTGTCGAAAAGATGACAGGCACGGCTTCCATGATCCGTTGTCAGAAATTGTAGTGCGGGCACTTCCGGTATTGTTCCGGCCAGCGGTTCCGGTCATGCTCCCATCCGATCTTTTCAACGAAAACACATTTCTCGTCTCCGCAGACCTTTTCGTTGAGATACTCGATAAAATCCGTCTCGTCAAAAAGGACAACGCCTCCGACTTGACGCGGATGGATCTGGAGCTTTTTGGCATCCCTTTGGAACGTATCGCAGAGCTTGAAAAAGGATTTTGCCACAGCATCCGGAACCCGGTACACGCTCAGTTCATTGTCCGCGCTCAGAACGACACACTTCGACATGAATGCCTCCCTCCCAATGAAGAGACAGGAACGGAAGGATTTCTCCTCCCTCCGTTCCTTTTTTAACTCCGGTTCAGTTGCTGAACTTGTACACGGTGGTGGTGTCGTACTTCTCGCCCGGCTTGAGGACGGTAGAGGTGAACTCGGGATGGTTCACGGCATCCGGAATGCACTGGGTCTCGAGGCATACGGCACAGTGGCGGTACTGCTTCACGCCGCCTTTGAACGCCGGATCGTCCGGATTGATCATATTCGCGGTGTAGATCTGCACGCAGGGCTGATCGGTCCAGAGGGTGACCTTCCGGCCGGATTTCGGATCGGTGACGGATCCGCGCGGTCTGAGCTGTCCGTTGTAAGCGGAGAAGACGAAGTTATTGTCGTAGCCGCCGAATTCCTTCATCATGGGATAGTCGGACGCGAATCCTTCGCCGATGGGCTTTCCGCAGCGGAAGTCGTAGGGCGTGCCGTCCACGTCGATGAACTTGCCGTCCGGAATCAGTTCGTTATCGAGGGAGTTGATCTTATCGCAGTCGAGCTGGAGGATCTGACCGTCCACAACGCCGGATTCGTAGCCCGCCAGATTGTAGTAGGCGTGGTTGGTCATGTTGACGATGGTGGTCTTGTCCGTCGTCGCTTCGTAGTGGATCTTGAGGGCTCCGCACCCCGTCAGCGTGTAGGTGACCTTGACCCTCAGGGTTCCGGGATAGTTCTCTTCCCCATCCGCGCTCACATAGGTCAGCACGAGGGAGGGAGCCTCGGAGCAGTCGCATTCTTCCACGTCCCAGATTTTCGCGTTGAAGCCGTCCTTACCGCCATGGAGGGAGTTCTGACCGTCGTTGCAGAAGAGCTGATACTCCTTGCCTTCGAGGGTGAATTTACCCTTGGCGATCCGGTTGCCGATCCGTCCGATCAGAGCGCCCTGATAGCCGCCGGAGGTGAGATAGCCGTCGATGGAGTCAAAGCCGCAGATCACATCCGCGGGAACGCCGTTCTTGTCCTTGACCCAGATATTTTTCAGAATGCCGCCGTAGTTCAGGATGCAGACGGAAGTGATGGAGTCGTTGGACAGGGTGTAGGAATACACCTCGCAGCCGCAGGGGAGTTTTCCGAAGGATTCTTTCTTGATCATTTCTGCGCTCCTTTAGTCGTCATACCCGTTGGGGTTGTTTTTCTGCCATCTCCAGGAGTCTTCGCACATCTCGCGGATGCCGTTCTCAGCCTTCCAGCCGAGTTCCTTCGCCGCAAGCTCCGCGGAGGAATAGCACTCGTCGATGTCGCCCGGGCGGCGCGGTCCGATGACATAGGGGACCTTCACGCCGGTGGCTTCTTCGAAATTCTTCACGATATCGAGCACGCTGTAGCCGATGCCCGTACCGAGGTTGTAGGTCTTAAGGCCGCAGTTCTCCGCGAGCTTCTTCACGGCGCAGACGTGGCCCTTCGCCAGATCGACGACGTGGATATAATCGCGGACGCCGGTTCCGTCGTGGGTCTTGTAATCGTTGCCGAAGACGGTGAGCTTTTCGCGCTTGCCGACGGCGACCTGCGTCACATAGGGCATCAGGTTGTTCGGAATGCCGTTGGGGTTCTCGCCGATCATGCCGGACTTGTGCGCGCCGATGGGATTGAAGTACCTCAGCAGAACGACGTTCCACTCCGGATCCGCCTTCTGAATGTCCGTTAGGATCTGCTCGAGCATGGACTTGGTCCAGCCGTAGGGGTTGGTGCAGTTCCCTTTCGGGCATTCCTCGGTGATCGGAACGAAGGCCGGGCTGCCGTAAACCGTCGCGGAGGAGGAGAAGATGATGTTCTTGCATCCGTGTTTCCGCATCACGTCCACGAGCACCAGCGTTCCGCCGATGTTGTTGCTGTAGTATTCCCACGGCTTGGCCACGGACTCGCCGACGGCCTTGAGACCGGCGAAATGGATCACGGAATCGATTTTCTCGTTCTCGAAGATCTTTTCCATGTCCGCGCGGCTGCAGATATCCGCCAGATAGAACTTTACGGGCTTACCGGTGATTTTCTCGACGCGCTCGAGGGATTTTTCAGAGGAATTGCAGAGGTTGTCGCAGACTACGACGTCGTATCCGGCGTTCTGCAGTTCAATGACGGTATGGGAGCCGATATAGCCCGCGCCGCCTGTTACAAGAATTGCCATTCCGTCCTCCCGATCAGTTCCAGAGTCCGTCCGGATACTCGCCTGCCGCGATGAGGGCCTTGAGCTTGGCGATCACGTCCGGCTTGTCGTTCGCGTAGGTCACGCCGAACCATTTGGCGGAAGTGGTGAGCACCTTCACGTCGCAGTCGCCCGCTTTGATCATCTTGCCGATGGTGTTGGGCAGGAGGCATTCGCTCTTGAGAGGCTCTCTGTCGGGATCGTTCAGGAAGGCTTCGAAATCCTCGCTCAGCCCCTCGAACACCTTCGGCGTGAAGCCCCAGAAGTTCATGGAGACCACGGTTTCGTTCGGAAGGTGCACGGTCTCGCCGTTGTCCTCAAAGTACGCGCCTCCGTCTTCCTTGAAGAGCTTCGTGCGCTCTACGATCTTGTCCAGATACCCGTCGGAGGTGGCGTGGCATTCGCCGCGGGCTACGGATCCGTTGTCGGTCAGGGTGTTGCCGAGACGGTATCCGACCATGCAGTAATGGGAATCGGATTCGTCGGCGTTCTTCAGAAATTCGGCGGCCTTCATGAAGGCGTCCCGTCCGTAGAAGTCGTCCGCGTTGATCACGGCGAAGCCGTCGTCCAGAACGTTCTTGCCGCAGAGAAGAGCATGCGTGGTGCCCCACGGCTTGACTCTCTCCGCCGGGATCTTGTCCGCGGGAACGAAGCTGTCAAGTCCCTGGAAGACATACTCGACCTTGACCTTGCCCTCGATGCGGGATCCGACGGTCTCCTTGAAGATCTCGTAGTTTTCCTTCTTGATGACGAACACAACGCGGTCAAAGCCGGCCTGAATGGCGTCGTAAATGGAGAAGTCGATGATAAACTCGCCCTTGTCGGTAAAGGGATCGATCTGCTTCAGTCCGCCGTAGCGGGAGCCCATACCGGCCGCGAGAATGAATAAGGTCATACTTGTTTTCCTCCTGAACTGCGGGGAGAATCCCCTGCTTTTTCATTTTATATTTTAGTACATTGCGGTGTCAAATGCAAGAGTTAAACGGAAAAAAGAGGGAATTTTCCCGGAAAAACTCCCTCTTCTCACCTGCGATGCGCAGAAAATCAACTGTTCGGGACGGATTGCGCAGGATTCAGCGTTCCGTTTGGGCAGCGTGCGGGAATCCCACGGCCTTTACGCCCTGTCCCCGCAGCAGGAGGATCCGCCGTCGCTTCTCGGAACGGGTCCGGGAATGCCGGAGGAGGAGAACTCAGCCGTCGGGAACGCCATCTGCCGGAACAGCGAGCAAGCGTCCTCGACGGGCGGAACTTCGCACTGTTTCTCCGGCACGCTGTACTCCACGGCGTTGACCAGATACTGCGCGGGCCGTTCGATTCGCACCACGGAGAAGAACCCGAGCGAAACGGCCAGACAGGACGGGCAGTCCGTGAGCGGCGCGGAGAGACAGGCGGTGACCCGGTCCGGAATCTCGTCGAACGAACAGCAGCAGGGACCCGGTCCGTCCAGGATCCGCGTGTCGAGGACGATGGGATCCGCCACCTCGAAGACCGCCAGAGGAAGGGTGTTCCCGCTGACCGTCTGCTTTCCGCCGAGATGGCAGAATCCGGAGCCGGAGAGCTCGCTCTTGAAGACGCTGACATTTCCCTCCCCGCCGAAGAGGACGACCTTCTTTTCTACAACTGCGACGCCTTCGCATTCCTGTGTATTTCCCTGTCCGAGGCTGACCTCGAGCCCGATCCGGCAGAAGATCCGGATCAGAAGCTGATAGAATCCGCGGTTGAAGGGGACGCTGTCCATATCGACGCAGGCCCAGACCACCTTCGCCGTTTTCGCCCGCACCGCTCCCGCCCGGTTCAGCATTTCCGCTCCGGGGACGGTCAGATAGACCCGGACGTCCTCGAAGCAGTCCTTGTCGCGGCAGGAGTCCAGCACGCGGTAGGTGTCCACGCAGACCATGTCCCGCTGCACGCCTTTGCATTCAGCCATGTTTCATCATGCCTTTCTTGATTGTCATTGGAAGGAAGAGCGCGGCACGGAGCCTTCTCTTCTCTCCCATTCTATGTTGTCCGCCGCCTTTTTGTCACCGGCGCGGCTCAGGCATGAAAAAACCGCCGCTCATCTTCCGAAAGACGGGCGGCGGAATGACGGATCTGCGTTCTCAGCCGATATACTTCAGAACGGTCTTCGAGGCCTCGGTGGGATCCAGAGATGAGGTGATGACGAAATCCACGTCGTGCTCTTCCACCAACTTCGCAATCTCGGTCAGGAAAAGGTCGAAGCTCGCCGCGTCATTCTGGCAGATTTTGAGCGCGGAGTCGATAAAGATATCGCCCACGTCGTGGTTGCTCGCCAGAATGCCGGCGACGAAGCCGAACAGGGACTGCCCGTCCGAAATCAGGTACTTGTCCGCGTCCACCAGTCTGCACTGGTACGGGATATCGTAGGTGAGCTTGTCGCCCTTCTCGATGCAGACGACCGCTCCGTTCGTGGTTTCGAGGGTGGATTTGACGAGTTCAATGAGGGTCTTCGTCTTGCCGGAACCTTTCTTGCCGATGATAAGTCTGATCATGAAATTCCTCCGTTTTCTGGTCTTGGGTGGATTGGATGGCCTCAGTTCTGCATTCTCTTTTCGAGCTCCGCTTTCTGCTCCTCGTATCCGGGCTTGCCGAGGAGGGCGTACATATTCTTCTTGTATGCTTCCACGCCGGGCTGATCGAAGGGGTTGACGCCCAGCATATAGCCGGACACCGCACAGGCCAGCTCGAAGAAGTACACAAGATGTCCGAAGTTTTCCGCGTCGCGTCCATCCGCTTCGATGAGGATGTTCGGGACGCCGCCGTCGTTGTGCGCGAAGAGGGTACCGGTCATTGCCATGCGGTTGACGTCGTGAAGCTCCTTGCCGGAGAGGAAGTTCAGGCCGTCGATATTGTTCGGATCGTCCGGAACGACCACGGTGTCGGCCGACTTTTTGAAGTCGAGCACCGTTTCAAACATGGTGCGCAGGCCGGACTGCACATACTGACCGAGGGAGTGAAGATCCGTGGAGAAAATCACGGAAGCGGGATACAGGCCCTTTTCGTCCTTGCCCTCGCTCTCGCCGTAGAGCTGTTTCCACCATTCGGTGAACATCTGGGCGGCGGGTTCGTAGGAAACGAGCAGTTCGATGATCTTGCCCTTATTGTATAGGATATTCCGCAGCATTGCATACCGCACGGCGTCGTTTTCAAGGACGGGAGCTTTGAGGTACTTCTCCCGCGCGTCCGCCGCGCCCTTCATCATGGCGTCGATATCGATCCCGGCCACGGCGATGGGGAGAAGCCCCACGGCGGTCAGAACGGAATAGCGTCCTCCGATATCGTCCGGGACCACGAAGGTCTCATAGCCCTTTTCCGTGGAGAATTCCTTGAGCTTGCCTTTCGCGCGGTCGGTGGTGACGAAGATGCGTTCTCTCGCTCCTTCCTCGCCGTACTTCCTTTCCATGATCTCGCGGAAGATGCGGAACGTGACGGCGGGCTCCGTGGTGGTGCCGGATTTGGAGATGACGTTGATGCACACGTCGCGGCCCTCGCAAATCCGCACGATATCGGAAAGAGCCGACGAGGAGATGGAGTTTCCGGCGAAATAGATCTCCGGGGTGTCTTTTTTGAGATTATTATAATAGGGAGACTTGCAGAATTCGACGGCGGCGCGCGCTCCGAGATAGGATCCGCCGATGCCGATGACGACAAACACGTCGCACATCTTCTGAATTTTTGCCGAAGCCGCCTTGATCCGGTCGTATTCTTCCCTGTCGTAATTCACCGGAAGGTCAACCCATCCGAGGAAACCGGATCCGGCTCCCGTTCCGGTCTTGACCAGTTCAAACGACGCCTCTGCGATATGCGCGATTTTTTCCGTTTCCGCCGATGATACAAATCCCCCGAGGTAGGTTTCGTTGAGTCTGAGTGCCATGATTTTGAAAAGTCCTCCGTATGCGACCCGCTGGTTTTCAGGACAGCGCGGGTGCGGCGATCATTTTTGTCCATCTATATCATACAACATTTTTCGCCGCTTTTCAAGCCCCGGGGAGAACTTTCTTGATCTGCGGGGACAATTCTTCCGTGACCCGTCCGGTTTTCATCCTTCAGTTTTCAGAACCGCCCCGCCGAACAGCCGCGCGAAGATGCCTCCCCAGCCGATCCGGTCCACGTCCGCGCCCGCCGTGATCCCGGATTCCGCGACGATTTCCCCGTCCGACAGATACCGTACCGTTCCGATCCGGTCCCCCTTCTTCACGGGAGCCTGTACAAAGGGCTCGGGAAGGATCTCCGTCTGGATCGATCGCGCTTTTCCCTTCTCCAGCAGCAGCCGGACGGGCGGGATTTCGGCTGAAACCGCGTCCTCAACGCCTCCGCGAACCGGAACCGGATCCGCAAGCTGAGGCTCCGCGCGGTACATGGAGGTATTGGCAAATCCGTAGTCCAGAAGCTGGCGGGCGGTTTCGTTGCGGATATCCCGGCTCGGCGCGCCCATGACCACTGCGATCAGATGGAGTCCGTCCCGCATGGCCGTTGCTGACATGCAGAACCCGGCTTTTGAGGTGGATCCGGTCTTCAATCCCGTGATCCCCTCGTAAAATCGCACCAGCCGGTTCGTGTTGGTCAGCCCGAACGCGCCGTCCCGGATCGAATCCATCCAGATGGTGGAATACTTCATGATGGTCTCGTGGCGCAGAAGCTCGCGGGACATGAGGGCGATATCGTACGCGCTCGTCAGATGGTTCACTGCGGTGTCGTCCAGACCGGTCACGTTCTCAAAATGGGTGGAGGTCATGCCGAGTTCCTCCGCCCGCTTGTTCATCCGCGCGACGAAGGCTTCTTCACTGCCCGCCGTCTTCTCTGCCAGCGCGACCGCCGCGTCGTTTGCCGATGCGATGATGACGCATTTCAGAAGATCCTCCGCGCACATGGTCTCTCCCGGCTCGAGAAATACCTGGGATCCGCCCATGGACGCGGCGTAGTCGCTGACCGTGATCGTTTCGTCTAAAGAGATATTCCCCGCGTCCACCTCCTCCATGAACAAAAGGAGCGTCATGATCTTGGTCACGGAGGCGGGAGGCAGGGCGCGGTCGGCGTTCTTCGCGTAGAGGACGGAACACGTTTCAAGCTCCATCAAAACCGCCGATTCCGCCTGTACGTCGAAGGGGGTGTTGTCTGCCGTGGCAGCGGAGACCGGAACGGAGAGAAACGCAAATAGAACTGGGATCGCAAAACAGAACAGTTTTCTCAAAACCATAGAATCGCTCCCGGTAAAGGTCAGGTTTCTGTGCCTTTATTGTACGGGAGGGATCCGCGTTTTATGCAGAAGGGATTTCGGAAATGCTCAGTACATGTACCGTTTGACGGCGTTGCAGATGTTTGAGAGGATCTCGGCGGCTTCCGCTTCTCCCGGATCCTGTTCCGCGTACCGGACAGCCTCGAAATCCGCCGTGATCTTTGAGATTTCCGCGTCGGAGAGGGCGTTTTTCACCTTTTTCTCCGTCTCTCTGGGCGTATCGGAGTGCTTGATGGAGATATTCATCTTTTTGTACATCCGGATGAGGACTGCATAGGCGTAGCAGAGCTGCTCGTCATAGGTTTTCAGCTTGCCGAGCCGGGTCATGAACGCGCGGTAGGAATCCGTATCTTCCGCCATTTCGTGATAATCCCGGATTCCGGCTTTCTGGATCTGCCGCTTTTCATCCTTATAATTGTAGATCCCGTCCGCCTCGTTCGGGTCGAAGGACACGCGGAAGATCCCGATGCCGATGAAGACGGTTTCGAGAAACTCCCGGATCTTCGCCCAGATCTTTTTGAGCAGCCCGGTCTTCCACACGAGGAGCAGCAGGGCGGCGGCAAAAACGATCAGGAAGAACACCGCCAGAAGGTACTGGTTTTCCGGAGACATGACGTCCCGGCGCAGGTAGTTCGAGGCGTCGTCGGAATCGTAATACTCATAGTTCTGTCCGAGCGGCCCTCCGCCCTCCGATCCGTGAAAGAGATGGTACAGGACTACGAACAAAAGCATGCGCAAAAGGATCGAGATCCCCATGAGCAGCACATAGACGATCCCCAGCGCGAGGGCAAACGCGACCGTCACGAAGAGGACGAGGAGCAGATTGAACCGCCGCTCCGAGGAGGTGATGACGGACACGACGGAACCACGGTATTTCTTCTGCAGATTGCTCTGATTGTAGATCACGAGCACGCACAGGAAGAAGACGGCGAAGGGAACGCCGAGATTGACGCTGACGAATCCCGCGGAATTGATCTGCGTAGCGCGCGCCGTGACGGAGAGAAAGACGCTCTCGAGGAAGAACAGCACGCATGCTCCCATCAGCAGGTACAGATTGGTGAGCCGCTCCACGGGATAGAACCAGACCACGCATCCGGCGAGCGCGGCGATGAAAAACAGAGCGGCCGCGCAGAACGGATACAGGATCGTATAGTGGACGAAAAGGCCGTTTTCCAGAAATACCGCCTTTACATACATCCGCATGATCACGGCGTTGTAAAGGAAGAACACGCCCACCGAGAGAAGCAGGGAGACCAGCAGCGGAACCAGCGCGTAGGCAAATCGGAACCGTCCGAGAACGCCGCGGGTCGGATCGTCGTAGCCGTCCTTCGAAGCGGTTTTCCCGGTCAGGTGGGCGAATCCCCATTGAAGCCCGTATCCGATCGCAGTAGAGAGAACGGCGAAGACGGAAAGGATCGGCCCGGAATAGGGGATCGTGCCGCCGAGGAAGATGAGAAACAGCGGGACCGTCAGCATGGCGACCGCCGCGAGGGCTACGGCATTGAACAGCCGGTCATAGAATCGCGTATTCATGGCTCCTCCTTTCTCAGTCTTCCACAAAGGTTTTATAATGGACTTCGATGTCCTCCGGAATCACCGCGGCATTCAGGTTGGTGGAGGTGATATAGAAGACCACGGCGATCCCGATCCGTCTCATGGCATAGGCAAAATTGATCATGCGCTCGCTGAGATAGGCGGACAGGAACACGATGTTGCCGCCGTTCGTATAGGCATACGGATTGACGAGGATGTGATCCAGCATCTTCTCGACCGGAACGGAAATCATTAGTTCCATCTGGGCGAGCATCCGGAGCGCGCCGAGAACGCTGGAACGTCCCTTGAACGGCGGGGAGACAAACACCTTGCTTCCCACGGGATCCTCGTCCGCACCGTCTATATCGGAGGAATCCGGACCGAACTGCTCCGGAGGCGTATTCGTGATGAGGCGGACGGGGACGTTTTCGCTCGATACGCTGTCCAAAATGGAGGCCGCCACCGTCATGCATAGCTCCACCGTTCCGCGCACGCTCGGAGGACCGGGGATTACTTTTTCAATGTCGCGTCCCTGCATGTTCATGATGATGTTGAACTGATGGCGGTTGGTGAACTCCTCGACGTTTGTCATGAGCGACGCATGGACGGCGGTCTGGTTCCAGTTGATGCGGTTCATGGGATCTCCGGGCAGATACTCCCGGACTCCGGCGCGCAGAAGCGGATCGGTCAGAAGGCTCGACTGCACCAGAAAATCGCCGCTGGTATAGCGGGAGGAGGAGAATTCCTTTTCCAGATCCACCGCTTTCGGGAGAACCACCACGGTATTGCGGTCCCCTTCCTCCGGTTCCCGGATCCGCACGACCGGCGTAAGTCCGAACACGTCGTCCGCCATCATCGTGACGCTGCCGAGGGTGTAGGTTCCGCGGACGTCGCACTTAACGCGCCATCTGCGGCGGATCATCTGCCGGCTGCGCAGGACGAATACGGAGTGGACGACGCGGGGATAGACGTCCTTCGTTCCGCCGCCTTCTTCCTCGAAGAGATGGAACGAGAGTCCCTCGGGCAGCTCCGTATCCACTTTCAGAAACGGCAGCGGCAGGAGCTTGTTGTTGCGCAGCTCTTCGTAGACGTAGATCTCCTCGTCCTCGAACACTTCGTCAGCGGATACTTCGACCCGGTATTCCAGATCCTTCAGAGCGTAACTCTTCCAGATCTTCGACTGGAGCGTTATGACGATGAAGACGGCTGCGACGATGGCAAGATAGATCATACCGGGCCCTCAGTCCACAGGAGCGCGGACGGTATCCACAATGGCTTCGATGACCTGCTCGTTGGTGTCCGTCAGCCGGATGGTGTTCTGGGAGCGGGTGATGATCCGGTGGGACAGCACGGGAACCGCGACCTTCTTCACGTCGTCCGGAATCACATAATCCCGTCCGGACATGGCCGCCCACGCCTGAGACGCCTTCATCAGAGCAAGCGTACCGCGAGGAGATACCCCGAGGCGGAGCCGGTCGCTCTGGCGGGTAGCGTCGGCGATGGCGATGATATAAGCCTTGATGGGATCGCTGACGGTGATCTGCGGAACCTGAGCCGAAGCCGCGTTCAGCTCTTCCTTTGTGCAGACCGGGCGGAGGGTATCGAGCGGAGAGGATGCGTTGTAGTTTGTGAGGATCTCCTTCTCCGCTTCAAAGGGCGGGTATCCGAGGGACAGCTTCATGAAAAACCGGTCCATCTGCGCCTCGGGCAGGGGGAAGGTCCCCTGAGACTCGATGGGGTTCTGCGTGGCGACGACGAAGAAGGGCTCGTCCAGCGGATAGGTCACGCCGTCGATGGTGGCCTGCCGCTCGCCCATGCACTCGAGCAGGGCGGACTGAGTCCGGGGCGTGGTGCGGTTGATTTCGTCCGCCAAGAGAATATTGGTGAAGACAGGACCGCGCCGGAACACGAAATCCGCGGTCTTCTGATTGAAGTAGTTCACGCCCGTCACATCCGAGGGGAGAAGGTCGGGGGTGAACTGAATGCGCTTTCCCTCGGCGGATACGGACCTCGCCAGAGCTTTGGCAAGCGTGGTTTTTCCCGTGCCGGGGATGTCGTCCAGCAGCACATGACCGCGGCAGAGGAGAGCGGCGACGATGAGCCGGATCTCGTTTTCCTTGCCGTAGACGGTCTTGCCCACGTTATCGACGATTTCTTTCGCTGTTTTCGCAACCGTTTCGCAGTACATAGACAACTCCTGATTCTGTCGGATTCTGGTTGGGGATCGGGGACTTCGGAAAGGCCGGATCAGTCGCGGAGGAAATACTCGGGGATATCCTCTCCTTCGGTCAGGTCGCGGATCAGTTCCCGCTGCGTCCGGACGGAAGGACTGACAAGGAACACGCAGGAGGACGCTTCAAGCTCCAGCGCGACCCGGGTGTAGATCTCTCCGGATACGCGGACGGTTTCAGAGACGCATTTTTTCACTTTTCCGTTCGCGGGATTCCATTCTTCAGGAACGAGCCGCCCGCGGAGCAGTACATGGCCCCGGTAATCGTTGCCGGTGGTGTTGGTGATGAAATAGATCTCGCTCCCCGCGTATTTCTTGTGAATGCAGTTCATGGAGCAGCCCCGCGCCAGCCTCCGGTCGATCCCGATCTTGAGAAAATCCGGCAAATGCTGGTTCACGACGCCGAGGAACTCCACCTTGGGACGCTTTTCCGCGTAAACGTCGAAGTTGATGTGGAAATTGTGGGTGGCCTGCAGCAGGATATCCGCCGTGACGGTGTCTGTGCCGTCGATGGTGGTTCTGTTGGCCGGGAAGAAATAGGCAATGCCGCCCTGTTCGTTTTCATTCTTGTAATGGGAGCGGATGACATGGGGGTCCGTCACGTTGTCTCCGAAGAGACCGCGGATGAGCGCGTCCACTTCCTCGTCCTCGGGGCTTTCGTACCGCAGGGCGCGGTTGATGTCCATCTGCGCGGCCGGCGCCTCGGATGCCATCGTTGGCAGGCTGTCCGTTGCGATGATCTTGCCGCCGCAGTCGAAGAACTTTTTGATGACCCGGAGCGTTTTCAGGCTGACGAGAGTCATGGAGGGCAGAACGAGCATTTTGAATTTCATGGTTCCGCGCTCGGTCGGGATATACAGAACCCCGTCCTCGGAGAAAGCCCTCTCCGCCAGCACGTCGGGATGGAGGAACACGGAGTCGTTTCCCACATAGTTGAGGAAATTGTTCATCAGCTCCATGTAGTCCGCGTTCTCCGGCGTCGAAGGGTATTCGAATTCGGTCCGCTCGGACTGATAGAGATAGACATAGGAATGGAGGGAGTGGATCGGATAGACGATGCCGGTCTCCGCCACATGCTCTCCGCCGCGCAGAACTGTCTGAATGCGGTTGACGAAGGAGGCATAGTCGGACAGATCGTCTCCCTTGGAGAAGATGGAGCCGAAGACACCCGGGTCGCTCTCCACGATATCGGTCTGTTCCCGGGTCCTGTCCTCTCCGAGGTGGACGAAGGTCATGTTGACCCCGCGCACAAAGGCGTTCATGGACTCACGGTAGATAATATCCTTGGTCAGCATCGAGAAGTATTTGAACAGATCCGCGCAAACCGTGTCCGCGCCGGACTGGTCCGCGAACCCGGAGGCCACCTTCACGGCGTTCAGACCGTAGAGATAGGCAAAGGGCATGGAAATCCCCGGCGCGGAGGCATACCGGTGGAGCAGCTGTCCGTCGCCGAAGAGCCACGATCCGAAGGTCGCCTTGGCTTCCGCCGCATAGCCCGTGCAGAATACATCGCGCGCCATGCAGAGATCGGCCGCGGCTTTCAGATAACCGTCCGTCATCATGCGGGAGCGGCAGGTCATGATCAGAGCGCGGTACCGTCCGGATTTGCCGGCGAAATCCCGGAAGAGAAGCGGGTAGTATGGCGCGACGTCGAAACCGAACATCTCCCGGAACCGCTCGTTGAAATCCGGATGCCACATCCGGCGGTTCTTTCCGGCAAACAGAACATTCCGGTAGATGAACACCTCAAAGGAGATCCCCGCCTGGGACAGCCTGTCCTCAAGCGCGCCGAAGGTGTTCTTCAGGTATTCGGCGGAGACGGCGTAGTCCATCAGATCCACATAGTTCGATTCCGGATCGCTCTCGCAGACAAATTCGTTGACGTTCCAGTTTCCCGCGGGAACCTGCCATTCCAGCACGTCTTCCCGGACAAACTCGCGCAGATCGAGAATGGTCAGATCGTCGTCGTTCACGGCGCAGATCGACATGCGGACGCCTGTTTTTTTCAGTTTTTTCTTAAACAGGGACATTTCCGTGCAGGCGTATTCGTAGCATGAGAGGATCCGGCAGCAGGCCGACGCGGGATCGTCCAGTCCGGCGATATACGCGCGCATGACATAGGTGTCGTCCAGATAGCCGAGGGAGAGGGCGTTTTCCTTCGCCCCGGCCGCCACACGCTCATAGAGCTCTTCCCAGTCCTCCGACAGCGGAGCATAGGCATATTCCTTGTAGCTGAACGGGATCACGCCGCGGAAACCAGAGCGCTTGTACCCGGACAGCAGCTTCGCCATCCTCTCCGGCTTGTCCGCGTCCCGCCCGGAATCCAGCGGATAGTAAATGAAGGGGCCTTCCCCGCCCTTTCCGTTCTGGAACGCTTTTCTCAGCGCTGCCGTGTCCGTCGCCTGTACTCTGTCGGTCATGATTCCCTCCGTCGGTCCGGCGCAGTTTTTCCCTCCGGACACAACTATTATATCATACCCGGGAAACTTTGTTAAGCCTTCCCGGAAAAATAAAAATTAAAATTTTGGTATTTTTTTATTTATTCTTGTCCCTTTCCCTTGACTTTTGAAACGGAGCAAGATATAATGGGAAAAGATGCGGCATCGGAAAGCAGACGCCCGCGTCCACTGAAACGACCAAGGGGGTTTCTATGGCTGAAACGCAATGGTACTTCGACGCCTCCTCGCCCGGAAAGGTTCCCGGTGAGCTGCTCCCCGTCCTTGAGGAAAAAGGGATTCCGGAGGAACACATTCTGCTGTGCGTGAAATCCGATCTCAACCGGGAGATGGTTCGCTCGGACTGCTGGGTCATGGCGACCGACGAGGATCTCATCGTGCTCTCCGGCTCGGTCACGCTGACACGCCGTCCGGATACCACGATCTTCACGACGAAGAACCGGCTGGAGCGGAAGTTCGAGCTTCTGACATGGGACGTCTTCGAGCGCAAGAACCTGTCCGACTTCAAGGTGGAGGAGCAGATCGCGTCCGCCCGGTTCACGGCCAAAAACACAGACGGAGACTGGCTTCTGATCGCCAATCTTTCCAATACATATAAATCCGACTTTTTCGCTCTCGCAAGATTTCTCGGACAGCTCGCGTCCGACGGTAAAATCACCCCGGACGAGCACGCCGGTCACGGGGCCCACAGCGAGATGTTCTGCCCCAAATGCGGATCCCGCTACATCGACGAAGAGCGCAAGATCTGCCCGAAGTGCATGGACAAGAGCAGGATCATCTCAAGGACTGCGCAGTTTGTGCTGAAATACAAGCTCCAGATTTTCCTGCTGATCCTGATGCTGCTGCTCACGAGCGCGCTCGGCGTTCTCTCCCCCTATATTTCCTCCGGCTTCTTCTACGATCAGGTCCTGGAGAAAACCGGGCGGTTCTACGGGCGGGTGCTCATGGTCCTTTTGATCATCATCGGGACGCGGCTGCTTAACACAGTGTTCAACATGCTGCACAGCCTTGTTACGACCACCATTGCGGCGAATATGATTTATGACCTGAAAAAAGTCATCTTCTCCTCAATCGAGCGGCTATCCCTCTCCTTCTTCACGAACCGGCAGACGGGCGGTCTGATGACACAGGTCACGCGGGACGCCAATACCATCTACTGGTTCTTCTGCGACGGCGTTCCGTACTATCTCGTGAACATCGTGCAGATCGCGGTGATGCTCGTCATCATGCTGATCATGAATCCCGTGCTTACCGCTCTGTCCGTCCTGACCGTCCCGCTCCTGTTCTTCAGCATGCGGTTCCTCTTCGGACGGATGGACAAGCACCACATCAAGCGGTGGACGAGGTCCCGGCAGATGAACGCCATCCTTTCGGACATTCTGACCGGCATGCGGGTGGTGAAGGCGTTCTCCAAGGAAAAAGCGGAGACTGTACGCTTCGACCGGTCCAGCCGCGCGCTGGCGGAAGCGGAAACCGACGCTTCAACCTTCGGCACGGTCGCTTTTCCGACGGTGAATCTGCTCGTCTACATCAGCAATCTGGTAGTGCTCGGCGTGGGCGGCTGGATGGTCATTCAGGGTAAAATGACCTACGGTATTCTGCTCACCTTCACCGCCTACATGAATATGATCCTCTCTCCGCTGAATTCCTTCGTCAACATGGTGTACGAATTCACGGACTCCCTCAATGCCATGAGCCGCCTGTGCGAAATCATGGACGCGAAGCCCGACGTCGCGGAGTCGGAGAATCCGGTGCATCTCGAGGAGTGCCGCGGAAAGGTCGAGTTCCGGAACGTGGACTTCTCCTATGAGAAGAACCGCAAGGTGATCGACGGCGTGACCTTCTCGGTGGAACCCGGAGAAGCGCTCGGCATTGTCGGCCACACCGGCGCGGGAAAATCCACGCTCGCCAACCTCCTGATCCGTCTGTACGACGCGGAGGCCGGCCAGATCCTGATCGACGGGGTGAATGTCCGGGATCTGGCTTACGACGATCTGCGGAACAACGTCGCCATCGTATCCCAGGAGACCTACCTCTTCATGGGAACCATTCTCGACAACATCCGCTACGCAAGACCGGAGGCGTCCGAGGAAGAGGTCATAGAAGCGGCGAAGATCGCGGGCGCCCACGACTTTATCATCCAGCTGCCCGACGCTTATTCCACCATGATCGGGTTCGGGCACAAGGATCTTTCGGGAGGCGAACGGCAGCGGGTTTCCATCGCGCGCGCCATCCTGCGGAATCCGAAGATCCTGATCCTCGACGAGGCGACGGCGGCGATGGATACGGAAACCGAGCGGAAGATCCAGACCGCCCTCGAACGGCTGTCCGTGGGACGCACCACCATTTCCATCGCGCACAGACTCTCCACCCTCCGGGACGCGGACAAGCTCATCGTCATTGAAAACGGCAAGGTCCCCGAGGCCGGCACTCATCAGGAGCTGATCGCGCAGAAGGGCATCTACTACAATCTCTACAGGCTTCAGATGGAAGCCATGAAGAATATCGGCATCGAAGAATAACGGAGGCGGACATGGCAGAAAAGCAAACCGAAAAAACAGCGCTGAAAGAAGTGATCGCCGTCCGGTACATCACAAAGGACAACGCGCGGCTCGAAAAGAACGGGGACTTCATCCGTCTGACCGTAACGCTCCCGGACGACGAGGGAAACAGCGAGGAAAAGACCTATGACCGGATCTTCCTCCACAGGGCTTTCCCGTTCGATTACCCTTACGCCTACATCTCCGTGCTGGACGCCGATTCCAAAGAGATCGGGATCATTCAGGACGTGGACGCCATGGGGGAAGAAAACGCCCGCCTTCTCCGGGAGGAGCTTGACCGCAAGTACTATACGCCCGTGATCCGTCAGATTCTCTCCGTGAAGGACAAGTTCGGCTATTCCTACTGGAAGGTGAAAACCGACGAGGGAGAGCTGGACTTCACCTGCCGGGACACCTTCTCGAGCCTCTTAAAGGTGGGCGGGACGCGGATCTTCGTGAACGATATCGACGGAAACCGGTACGAAATCCCCGACCTTGAAGCGCTGGACCACAAGAGCTTCAAGAAGATCGAACTGTTTCTCTGATGCGGAGGTGACGCATGCAGAACAGAACAAAGCTGACAGAGCGCGTCCTCGCCATGGAGCCGTCGCTCACGAAGGAGGATATCCTTCTTCCGGTGGATTTCAACCTGACACCCACCGCCCGGCACGAGCATGTGGACGGCATCGCGGTTCTGACAAAGGAGAAATTCCTCGTCTTCGAAAACGGAGAAAAGAAAAAGGAAATCCCCCTGACCGACGCGAAGGAAGTCGCCTTCCGCAAGGGAATCGGATGCTGCTTCATCGAATACCGGGACGCGGATGACCGCTGGAACATCCTCTGCCGCGCGGACGGTCAGTTTGTCGATCTCTATGCGGCGGCCGCCCGGGAATTCAGCCACTGGCTCGAGGGAAAGGAAGTTTCCTATCTCTACGAGGCCGAGGTCAACCACCGCTGCCCAAAATGCGGACGCGCGTACCGACCGGGCTCAAACGTCTGCGAGCACTGCGTGGACAAAAAGCAGTACATCAGTCGTCTCTGGGCCATCGCCAAGCCGTATCACTACCTGATCTATATTTCGATCGTCTTCTATTTCATCATCGCGCTGGCCAACCTCATCCCCCCGAGGATCAATCGGATTCTCGTGGACGACTACATCAAGGCCGCCGAAATGCCGAAGCTCACCGGATTCATTCTGGTCATCCTCGCCATGTTCGGCATGCACATCGTGACCACCGGCCTCTCCATGATCCGCAGCGTCCTTCTGATCCGGGCCTCCAACCGCATCACGGTGACGCTCCGCGAACTGGTCTTCGACAAGATCCAGAAGATGTCCATCCAGCGGATCTCCAAGCGGACCTCCGGCGAGCTGATGAACCGGGTCTCAAACGACACGGGGGAGCTCTCGCGCTTCATTTCGAACGACTTCGGCGCGATGGTGGAGCAGATCTTCATTCTGCTGGCCGTCGGGATCTACCTGTTCAGCTATGACTGGAAGCTGGCGCTGATGATCATTGTGCCGACGCCCATCGTCATGGCGAGTTTCCGGCTGTTCCACAGCTTCATGCGGCATGTGTTCCACCGGAGCTGGCAGCTGGATTCCCGGGAAAACTCCATCCTGCACGACACCTTCTCCGGCATCCGCGTGGTAAAGGCGTTCGGCATGGAGAAGCGGGAAATCGCCCGGTTCGACAAGGTTTCCCGGGATCTGCGGGACACCCGCATCCTGACGGAGCACTTTTTCGCCAAGATCCAGCCGTTTCTGAACTTCCTCATGGGAGTGGGCGAGTACTTCCTTCTGTACTACGTCGGAACGAAGATCATCGGCGGGGAGATGACCCTCGGCGAAATGAGCCAGTTTTCCGCGTACGTCAGCATCATCTACGGACCTCTGCGCTGGCTGTCGTGGCTGCCCCGCCGACTCACGCGCACAATGACCTCCATCGTCAAGATCTTCGACGTGCTCGACGAAAGCGTGGATATCGCCGACCGGGAGGACGCCGAGGATCACAAGATCGAAGGAAACATCACGCTCGACGACGTGTCCTTCGGATACGACAAGACGCAGTACGTCCTCAAGCACATCTCGGCTGAGATCAAGCCCGGCGAGATGATCGGCATCGTCGGAAAGTCCGGCGTCGGAAAATCCACGCTCATCAATCTGGTGATGCGGATGTACGACGTGACCGAAGGCGCGATCAAGATCGACGGGATCGATATCCGGGATATTTCTCAGGAATCCCTCCGCTCCCAGATCGGCGTGGTGCTGCAGGAGACCTTCCTGTTCTCCGGCACGATCTACGACAACATCGCCTACGCAAAGCCTGACGCCACCCGCGACGAGGTCATCACGGCCTCCAAGATCGCGGGAGCCCACAGCTTTATCATGAAGCTGCCGAACGCCTACAACACCAAGGTGGGCGAACGCGGCCAGACCCTGTCCGGAGGCGAGCGTCAGAGAGTGGCCATCGCCCGCGCCCTGCTCCACAACCCGCGGATCCTGATCCTCGACGAAGCCACGGCCTCTCTCGACACCGAGACGGAAAAGCAGATTCAGGACGCTCTGCAGAAGCTGATCGCGGACCGCACGACCCTTGCGATCGCGCACCGGCTCTCCACCCTCCGCAATGCCACAAGGATCCTCGTCCTCGACAAGGGAGAGCTTGCGGAAATGGGCAGCCACGAAGAGCTCATGCGGAAGAAAGGGATTTATTACGGTCTGGTGATGGCGCAGAGGCAGATGTCAAAAATGCCGTCGAAAAAGCAGGAGAAGCCCGCCTGAGGTTCGTTTCGCGTTTGCATCGGAGGATTTTCAGCATGGCCCAGACAGCAGAAGCAAGAACGAAACAGCAAAACGCCGCAAAGGATTGTCCCGCGCCGTTTTTCAGCCGGGAGACGACAGCCGCCGTTCGGGGAATCGCGCTTGTCATGATGTTTGTTCATCATTTCTTCACGTTTCCCGAATGGTGGGGAGAGGGGATCTCCTATCCTGTACTGGCCGCTCTTGCGCCGGTGTTCCGGAACCCGCTCAAACTCTGCGTACCGGTGTTCTGTTTTCTGACCGGATACTTTTACGCATACCGCAAGGATCACTCCGTCCGCTATTCTCTTCGCAAAATCAGCGATCTGCTTCTCGCATATGGGAGCGTTTTCCTGATTTTTGCCGGGACAGCATCTTTTTTCCTGCATTACATTTACACACCCCGCGCGTTCTTTTTTGAACTGTTCGGGGTGTCTCTCTATTTTCCGACCATGACGTTCGGCTGGTATGTTGCCTTTTATGCCCTGTCCATGCTGCTTCTTCCCCTCGTAGCGCGGATGCCTTCCAAGCATTTCCATATCGATCTGCTCCTCTCCCTGCTCGTTTTTCCCTTCCTCATGAAGCTCCTTCTGCACGCCGTCGGGATCCTGTCTCTTCGCGCTATGCTCCAGAATCTCATGACGTGGTTCCCGGTCACGCTGGTGGGCCTGATCACCGCGCGGTACGGGCTGTTTGAGCGGATGGATCACGCTGTGCGGAAGATTCCGGTGTGGTCGAAGAAAGGAGCGCGGATCATGCTTCTGCTGCTCGCTGTTCTGGTCATTCCCATGGGCCGGACTGTCGCGGATCATGTGACGCTGCTCTTTCCTCCTCTGCCATATATCGGGAAGTCCCCGTCCATTGATATCAGCCTTGACTCCGTCTATTCGCCGCTCTTTCTGTTCGCGCTGTCCTCCCTGCTCGGTGAATGGGGAAGCGGGATCCCGCGCAGAGTTCTGGAAGGGATCGGAAAACTCTCCCCGCTTATGTGGTTCTTATCCTGCGGCTTTTTCAACAATTGCAAAACGATCTTTCAGCCTTTGCTGTATGCCCCGCGGAATCCGGTTCTCGTCACGCTGTGGGGACTGCTTCTCTGCTATGCGGCGGCGTTTCTGCTGGATTTCGGACTCTCCCGGCTGATCCGGCTGAAAAACAGGATCCTCTGAATGCGGCATCGAAAAACAAAGGATCGGCCTGGTCCGGTCGATCCCTTGAAGTACTATATCGCAATATATAGACGGCCTCAACCCTATTGTCACAGGATTGCTTTGTATAGTCCTTTATTCCAGCTCGTACCCCAGATCCTTCATGTCCCCTTCGAAGAAATCGAACATGTGGACGCCGTCGTCTTTCTTGTATCTTCCCACGGAATCCGGGCGCATCTCGATCTTTGCGATCGGGATGCCGAGATAGTCGGAGATCCGGCGGATCGTGTTGTCCTGATCGAATACCATATCCTCGAACCGGACGTACAGAGCGTTTTTCGGCTCCGGTACCGACCGGACGATTTCCCTCTGATACAGCCAGCTTACCGCGCGGTCATGGCGTACGTCGCCGGTCTTGTCGTACTTCACGCCGAAGGAGCCGAGATCGTCCGTCAGATGGGCGCCGAGGATGCAGTCCCGGGGATCGCGCACCCAGAAAATGTATTTGATATCCGGAAACATCCGGGCGATCCAGGGATAGACGAGCGTGGTCTCCGGGATCTTCCAGCCTTTGTTTTCCGCGTCGGAGGTCAGGACGCTGTGGAGGTATTCCTCGATCAGAACCTTGAATTCGGAAGGGATTTCACAGGTGTTGACTTTTGTGAAATCCCAGCGGTTGTTTCCTTCGTAGGTGACGTAAGGCGCGAAAACCCGGCAGGCCTCGTACATCTTTTCAGGCGGGAGAAGGTCTCCCGAACCGTTCAGCGGCGCTCCCATAAAGACGCCGCTGGCGGATAAGGTATGGGAAATGGAGCGGGTGCCGGAGTGACCCCGTCCGATGATGGTGATGAGCATGGCGTTACCTCGTGATGACTGAGAAAATGAGCGTGTCCGCTGTGTGCAGTTTATCATATTTCACCCCGGAAGTCAAGAAGAATCCGCTGAGCTTGTTCGATTCCAAAGCGATTTCGAAACGAAGACAGCCGGGATTCCGCCATTTTGCCCATCCTTTCGCCGCTTGATTTGTACAGAATGACAAAAGTTTGAAAAAATGACTTTTTCGCTTTCCAAAACCGTCTTCCTATGATATAATATTCTGTACGATTATCATAACGAATCCAATCCGGAGGATTTTTTCCATGAAAATGAGAGTCATGTATGCCACAAAGAAAGGCAAAATGGTGACCTATGCGGAGGCCATCGGCGCGGCGAACGGATGTCTGGTGAACGACATTCCCCCGGCCTATCCCTGCGACAAGGAACGTCTCGTCCTGATCGGCCTCACCCTGAACGGCGATCCCGAGGACAGGGTCCGCCGCTTCTGCTCCGAGCTTACGCCCGACAAAGCCACCTATACCGCGCTTTTCATCGACGGCGAACCCGATTCCGAGGGTGAGGAGCAAGTGAAGGAGATTCTCCGCACCGCCGGGACCTATGTGCTCGAGGAAACCTATTACGTTCAGACAGGTCGTTTCAACTTCTCGAAGAAGATCTCCCTTGAAGACCGTCAGCACATCGTGGACTGGTCCCGCAAGATGCAGAACTGGGTCATTTCCCTCAACGGTAAGGCTCCGACCACCAAGACCTTCGAGCCGGAGACAAAATAAACCGGTGAAATACGGGAAGTAAGATCCGAAAACGGAAACCGACAGAACAATCACAGAGGTAGGACATGAATCCGATCTGTCTCTTGCTGCTCATACCGATACTGTGCGCCGCGCTCCACGCGAAGACAGGCTGGTATCCGTTCAGCGCCGCCGTGACTCTGACCTGTCTGGTTTCCGTTTTTCCTTGGGCGGATCCGCGGATCCTCGCGGCGTACGCCCTGTCGGTGATCGGGGACTGGTTCATGGCGCATTCCGGAGGAAAGAACGGAGACCGGATGCTCCTCGGCGGGATCGCGGGCTTTTTTCTCGCGCATGCCTGTTTTCTGCTGTTTTCCGTCGATCGCGCGGATTTCTCCTCCGGTCGGCTCCTCTGGCTGATTCCGTCCGGCGCGGCGGCAGTCGGTTACGCGCTGTTTCTTGTTCGCGCTCTCTATCCCGCCGTCCCCGACCGGATGCTGAAAATCGCTGCGACTGCCTATACCGGTATTTCCCTCGCCGTGCTGACCTTTTCCCTTCTCTCCTCCTCGGCCCCTATTCCGAAAGCGCTGTTCTGCTTCGGAATCGCCATGATCCTCTTTTCCGATACGCTCATCGCCCTGTCGCGTTTTTTGAAAAAGAAGGGACTTGGCCGGTGGATCTGCCCTACCTATTTCGCCTGTCATATCCTGATCGCCGCGTCGATGATGGCGGAGGCCGGTTTTTTCGGTTGATCCCCGCATATTTCTGAGGGACGAAAATATTTTTGATTTTTTTGAAAAACCTCTTGCATTCCGGAAACGGATGTGCTATAATAACATCGTTCTAAGGAACACGGCCTGATGGTCAAGCGGCTAAGACGACGCCCTCTCACGGCGTAAACGGGGGTTCGATTCCCCCTCGGGTCAGAGATAGAGATCGGAGTAACATCCGGTCTCTTTTCGTTTGATTGGTGCGAATCCACACAAGGGAATCGAACGGGTTCGTGTCAACAAACAATCCGGGGGATTGTTTGTCCGAACCCTGACCGAGCCCGCAGGCGAGACCGATTCCCCCTCGGGTCAGAGATAGAGATCGGAGTAACATC
>SVQK01000064.1 GCA_015065385.1 Oscillospiraceae bacterium
AAACGCCGACGCGAAGAACGTCGTCGAATTCGACACCACGGCTGTCCGCTTCATCACCATTCACTCCTCCAAGAGAGCGACCGAATGGGGCAACTCCCTGTACGAGATCGTGGTGAGCGGCGAAGGCGACGCGACGGCGGATGAAATCCTCGACGCGAAGGCCATGGCTCCGAACACCTTCGACTTCGGCGTGGTCGCTGCCATCGCGGCTGTGATCTCCCTCGGCGGGTTCGCTGCCTCCAAGAAGAGACACTGAGCATCCGTCCCTGAACGCTCTCTTTGAGCCGCGCGGGACTGATTGACCTGTGAAACCATCCGCCGGTTCATTGGACTGGATTCCTCCATCCGATGGGCCGGCGGGTTGTTTTTGCATGAGGTGTTTCATTTTAAGTTCATTCTAAACCATCGTAAAGGGGAGACGCGGCTTTCTTTCGGAGAAAGCCTGGCAAAGAACTTCACGGGGAGGAGGTAATGGATAGGCTATACCAATCAAGCAATGCTGAGATTTCGGCACACCAATATAGCCATCCAACCTTATCAGAGTTATCGCACGCGAGCTCATCGCACGGCGATTCGCACCCTACATAGGGCGATCAAAACCCATATAGTTTTGCTTTTTAGACTGAGAATAGTATCATTCCGGGGAGAGAAAAAATTCCGCAGCGTCTCGCCCCGCTTTCCGCCGGAGCTGCCCGGCAAAGGTGTTCTCATGACTTCCAAAGAGATGATTCAGCGTCTTGTGGCCCACGATGCCCCTCCGCGGATCGGATTTGATTTTTCGACCCGGACGGATCTTGCGTTCGTGGGCTCGCGCAGTTATATCAATCTTCCCGCCAATCCTTTCGATCAGTGGGGGGATTATCCGGAGCTGAAAGCGCTCACGGGATTCAGAGGCGAGGTCCGCCGGGACATGTTCGGGAATATCTACGGGCGCTTCAACGGCAGGACCAAGGGCGAGTGCATCCGCGGCGTGATTCAGGACTGGGACGACTACGTCTTCGAGCTGCCGGAATTCGATCCGCGCTACCGCGAAACCCTCCTCGGGATGGATCTTTCGCACCATCCGAATTACGTTCTCGCGTGGGGCAGCTCCCTTTTTTCCGTCCTGCGCGACGCCCGCCTGATGACGAACGCGCTGATGGACACCCTCACCGATCCGGAAAGCGTTTCCGGTTTTGTCGATATGCTTGCCGAGCACGAGGCCGCCGTGATCCGGAGCATCGCGGGCTGCGGCGTGGACGGGTGGTTCTTCGGGGACGATCTCGGGACGCAGACCGCGACCTTCATCTCCCCCGAAACGTTCCGGAGCCTGTTCAAGCCCGCGTACCGCAAGGTGGCGGAGGCGGCGCACGAGGCGGGCATGGCGGTATTCATGCACTCCTGCGGGAACGACTACGCCCTGATCGAGGATCTGATCGACGCCGGGATCGACGTGTTTCAGTTCGATCAGCCGGACGTCTATCCCACGGAGGTGCTTGTAAAGGAGTTCGCGGACCGCGTCTCGTTCCATTCGCCCGTGGATATCCAGAAGGTTCTGCCGACGGGGGACCGGGAGTTCATCGAGTCCCGCGCGCTCCGGATGTGCGAGCTGTTCCGCTCCGTCGGGGGAGGCTGGATCGCCAAGGACTACCCGACCTACGGGGATATCGGCGTGAAGGAAGAATGGGCCGGATGGGCGCGGGACGTCATCATCCGGAACAGCGCGCTGTAAATGAACAGGCTCGGAGCCTTCACCCCTTCACCCCTTCGCCGGACAATCCGGTTTGTTGACTTATAGGAACACGCAAGGGCAAAGGAGAACTCATCCATGACAAAAACAATCCGCGATTACGCCTTCCGCTATAAGGGGAGCATGAAGACCGCCATGCAGTCCCTCCCCGTCGGCAACGGAGACATCGGCGCGAACATCTGGCTCTCGGAGGACGGAGCGGTCCATTTTCTCCTGTCCAAAACCGACGCGTGGAGCGAGCTGGGCCGGCTGCTGAAAACCGCGCATCTCGTCCTGACGCTGGATCCCTGCCCTTTCTCGGCCGGAGCGGACTTCGAGCTTGATTTGGCGGACGGCCTGCTGACGATCGCCGCGGAAGGGACCGTGCTCCGCGTATTCGCCGACGCGTTTGCCCCGTGCGTGCGGATGAAACTGACATCTCCCCGCCCCGCGGACGTTGCCCTGCAATTTGAAAACTACCGCGCTGTGCCGATCGATCCGGGAAACGATTCCTCGAACTACTTCATCCGCGGCGTGGACTGCGGGGTGATCGAAAGCGCGGATATCGTGCGGCCCACCCCGGGCGGCGGCGTGGCGCAGATCCACCGCAACGACGGGAGCTGCTATACCGCCGCGCTGCGCAATCAGGACATGGAGTCGTGGGAAGGGAAGGCCCCGGATCCGCTGCTCGGGCGCGCGTTCGGAACCGCCGTCTATTCCGCGGACATGAAGGCCGGACGGGACGGACTGAGCGCAAGGACGGCGGAGGCGGAGATTTCGGTGTACGCCGCATCCGGGAGTTCCCCGACGGCTGAGGAATTCATCCCCGTTCTCGACGGACTGTTTGCCCGGTACGGAGGATGGTCGGAGGACAAGCTGGACCGTCACGCGGAAAGCTGGCGGGCGTTCTGGGAAAAGGCGTACGTTTACGCGGAAGGGGACAGTGACGCGGAGCAGATCACGAGGGCCTTCTTGTATCAGCGGTACATGACCCGCTGCGCCGACCGGGGACGGGCTCCGATGAAGTTCAACGGCCTGCTCTTCACCGCTCTGGAAATGGAAGGTTTCCCCGGCAACTACGACGCGCGGAACTGGGGCTCCCCGTACTGGATCCAGAATACCCGCATCATGTACTGGTTCCTTCTGGCGATGGGGGACTATGCCTCACTGACGCCCATGCTCGACATGTACCTTGATCTGATGCCGATCTCCGAGGAGCGGTGCCGCGCGTATTTCGGGCATGCGGGAATGCTGATCCCGGAGACGGTGACCTCGTTCGGCCTGTACGCCAACAGCAACTACGGGATCAAGGACAGGAACGGCGTCCGGGCGGGAGAAGGCGGCCTTGCGCTCCGGCGGGGCGAGCCGTGCAACCGCTACATCCGGTATCACTTCAACGGCATGCTGGAGCTTTCGTGGATGATGCTCCGGTATCTGGACGCCTCCCGCGACGAAACAGAGCGGCGGAGAAGGATCTGGCGCTTCATCGAGCAGGCGCTTCTGTTCTTCGACCGGCATTTCGACCGGTGGGAGGGAAAGCTCGTGCTGAATCCCGTGTCCTCGCTCGAAACGTGGCAGCTCTGCGTGAACGACGCGCCGGACGTGGCCGGACTGACTGCGGTATGCGGTGCGCTGAACGCCCGGGAAGATCTCCCCGAAAGCCTCGCGGCGCTGGCGAAGAGCCTCGGGGATGCCGTTCCCCCGCTGCCCCTTGAGGACACGGAATCTGGACCGGTTCTTGCTCCGTGCGGGATCAGGATCGTGCAGACGCCGCACAACAGCGAGAATCCGGAGCTCTACGCCGTGTTCCCGTTCGATCTGTACGGCCTCGGGAAGCCCGGTCTTGAGATGGCCCGGGAGACCTACCGCCGCCGTCTGTACCGGTTGGAGGGAGGATGGAATCAGGATCCCGTGGACGCCGCTCTGCTGGGCCTGACCGACGAGGCCGCGGCGATCGTCACCCGGCAGACCGGACCGGCGGCAACGGATGAGCGCGCGCTCTTCCCGGCCTTCTGGGGACCGAACTCCGACGAGACGCCGGATCAGGATCACGGAACCATGACCGCGCTGAGCCTGATCCGCATGCTTCTCCAGCCGCAGGGACAGCCTCTGGGGCAGCAGCAGAAGGACTACCTCGCCTTCCCCGCGTGGCCGGAAAAGTGGGATGTATGGTTCCGGCTCCCTCTGGACTGTACGTCCTGCGTCCGCGGCGAGCAGATCTCCGGCCGGCGTTCTGTTAGGGAAGAGGCATTTTGAGAATATCCGCATAGAGCCGTTCCGGGGTGAAACCGTTTGAAAACCTACAGGGACTGCCGTATTTCCCTTTTTTCGGGGAGATCGCGGCGGTTCCTTTTCTTTTTCTCAAATTGTACGGTTGTCTTCCCGGAACGGGGGAAAGCCGGGAACGCGAAGACTCGAAAATGCACAAAATCCCTCCCCGGAGCGTCGAAGATGCGGGAATCTTCTTGACACCGATTGGGCGAAATGATACAATATCTGTGTATGCAAACGCAAACCCGATCGGAACGTAAGGAAGGGGAGAGCTGAACTATGAGAAAAGCATGGGTCATCACTGCGAATATTCTGATCATCCTTCTCGTCATCGGCTTTGTCATTGCTTACGCGGGCAAGCACAACAGAGACTACGTCGCGTCCCGTGTCAAAGCGTTCGAGGACCGCACCTACGCCGAGGAGCAGATCACGGCGAACTATCTGCGGGGCCAACAGCAGCTCTGCGATTCGTGGGCGGCCTACATCCGGACGCACCGGCTGACGATGGATGAGGCGGTGTCCTTTGTCCGCGGCTCCCTTTCCCAGACCGGCGTGACGGCGGCGATCCTCTACGCGGACACCCCAGACATGAACGGGCTGTCGGCTTCTCCGAAAAACGGGACGGAGGACGATTACGCCGTCTCCTACCGGCAGATCAATCTGTTCCCGGAGGACGGGATCGGCGCGGATCTTCCGGAAGGCCGGATCAGCATGACCCGGGCTTACACCAATCCGATCAACGGCATTCAGTCCATCGCGTTCTATGACAGCGTGACCCTGACCGAGGACGGGGGTGAGCGGCAGGCCCTGCTTCTGCAGATCGTTCCCATCTCCCTGCTTGAGGAACAGTGGATCTTCCCGAAGGAGGAATACCAGAACGCGGAGGTTTCCCTCATCGACGCCGAAGGAAACTACATCATCCGGAGCAAATCCTTCAAAAATACCAACTTCTATGAGTTTTACAAGTCGTACAACGCGACGGATCTCGCGGGGATAGAGGCGCTGAAAAACGCCGTGACCTCCTCGACCGGCTCCGTTATGCTGCGAAACTCCAAAAATCAGGAGTGTCTCATCGCCCATACGCCAATGCAGGATTCGGACGGGTGGTCCATCCTCGCGTATCTGCGCGCGGACGATTTGGGGACGGGGGCGGTTGACTGGCTCCTGATCGGCGTGGTCACGGCGGCGCTGCTTCTGCTTCTGATCGTCGATTCCGCCGTGATGCTGAACTTCAACAACAGACTGCGCGCGGCGGTCAAGGAGGCGGAGTCGGCGAACCGGGCGAAAACGGACTTTCTCTCCACCATGTCCCACGATATCCGCACGCCGATGAACGCCATCATCGGACTCACGGCCATCGGGGAGAAGAATCTGGACGACCGCGATTCCGTGAAGGACTGCTTCAGAAAAATCGGGATGGCCGGGAACCACCTGCTCACCCTGATCAACGACATCCTGGACATTTCCAAGGTGGAGAGCGGGCGGCTCACCCTCAACGCGGCGGACTTCTCCATCGTGGAGACCGCGGAGAATCTGGTCAACCTGTCCCAGCCGATGGTAAAGGAGAAGAACATCGAATTCAGCTTCCGCGTCTCCGGGATCGAGCAGGAGTGGCTCTTCGCCGACCAGCTGCGGCTGAATCAGATCTATATCAACCTGCTGTCCAACGCCGTGAAGTACACGGAGCCCGGCGGATCGGTCTCGGTGACGCTGAGCGAAGAGCCGGCGGAGGACGGGGCGGTGCTTCTCACCTACGTCGTCGCGGACACCGGCATGGGCATGACGCCCGAATTCATGGAGAAGATGTACCAGCCGTTCTCGCGCCAGACGGACAGCAGGGTCAACACCATTCAGGGAACCGGCCTCGGGCTTGCGATCACGAAGCAGATGGTCGAGCTGATGGACGGATCGATCGACTGCGAAAGCGAGCCCGGCAAGGGAACGACCTTCACGGTCCGGCTGAAGCTGCCGGCAGCTAAGAGAAGACCCGCCGAAATGGCCCTTCCGGATGCGGACGTGCTGGTGGTGGACGACGACGAAGTGCTCTGCGAGACGGCGGTCGATACGCTGCATTCCCTCGGCGCGCGGGCGGATTCGGCGTCCTGCGCGGAGGAAGCGCTCGAGAAGATCCTCGAGCGGCACAGAGAAGGGCGGGACTGGAGCGCCATCATCCTCGACTGGAAGATGCCCGGCATGGACGGCGCCGCGCTGGCCAGGCGAATCCGGCAGGAGATCGGGGACGGCGTTCCGATCCTGCTCGTCTCCGCTTACGACTGGTCCGATATTGAAGAAGAAGCGAAAAACGCCGGCGTGAACGGATTTGTCTCGAAGCCCCTGTTCCGCTCCACGCTGTACCGGAAGCTGAACGAGCTCCTCGGCCGGGAGCAGGACGTACAGACGGAGGAGGACAGCAACTCCGATCTCGCCGGAATGAAGATCCTCGTGGCGGAGGACAACGATATCAACTGGGAAATCATCTCCATGCTGATGCAGATGAACGGCATCGAATGCGACCGCGCGGAAAACGGGCAGCTCGCCGTGGACCGCATCCGGGAGGCCCCCGCGGACCGCTACGATCTGGTCTTCATGGATATTCAGATGCCCGTGATGAACGGTCTGGACGCGACAAAGGCGATCCGCGCGCTGCCGGTCGGACACGCGAAGACCATTCCGATCATCGCCATGACGGCGGACGCGTTCTCGGAGAACGTAGCGGAATGCCTCGATGCCGGAATGAACGGGCACATCGCCAAGCCCATCGATATCAATATCGTACTGAAAGAGATCCGAAAGATCAAGGAGGAAAAGCAGCAATGAAGAAGTCCATCCGAACCGTCCTTGCGCTCCTGCTCTGCGCCTCGTTTCTCGCCGGAGCCGCGGGATGCGCGCCGTCCGGGAACGCGGGAGAAGACGCCGCCGAAGCGCAGACGCCCGCGGGTGAGGCAGCGGAGGCATCCCATGCCGAGGAACCGTATGCGCCCTCGCTTCCCTCCGACACCGCAGGAACGATCCGTGTAGCCGGTCACTACAACAATTTCGAAGCGCTGGAGGCGGAGTTTGACCGCTTCAACGAGTACTATCCGGACATCGAGCTCAGCTACACCTATCTGGACAATTACAACGGCACGATCGAAGTCGCCCTGAGCGGAGCCGAGGCCCCGGACATCTTTTTCACCTATCCGTGGATGCTGGAGCGCGAGGATCTGAAACCGGTCGTCGATGCGGCGGAGGATCTCTCCGACCCGACGCTCGGGATCAATCTCTCCTGCATTCAGGAAAAGCTCCTGTACCGGGACGCGGACGGGAGGATCCCGATCCTTCCCGTGTTCTGCACGACATACGGGATGCTCGTCAACGAGACGATCTTCGAAAAGGAAGGCCTGAGCGTTCCGAAGACGTACGATGAGCTCCTCTCCGTCTGCGAAGCCCTCAAAAAGGCCGGGTATTCCAGCCCGATGATGGGCTACAGCCGGGGCAGCTTCATGCTGCATCCGCTCAGCTTTCCGTACTTCTGCGCGCAGATCCAGGGGAACAGCGCCGCGCTTTCGGATCTGAACGCGCTGAATCCCGGATGCGGGGAATACGCCCGGGACGCGCTCGCGCTGACCGCCGATTTCATGGGGCGCGGGTACATCGACATGGAGGCGTGCGGCGCGATCGAAAACGACTATCAGGCGGTGATCCTCCGCTTCTTCGAGGGCGACGTCCCCATGATGCTTGCGACCGGCGGAACGGTCTCCGGCACGGAAAAGCGCGAGAGCCTGTCCGAAGCCTACGCCGCGAATCCCTTCCCGTACAGCTATCATCCCGTTCCAGCCGCCGAGGCGGAAGAGGGAGAAGGCAGATACTTCCTCAACCAGCTGTCCATGGGCTTTTCCGTCAACCGGAACAGCGGGAACCTCGATATCACGAACGAATTCATGCGCTTCCTCACCCGGACGGAGGAGCTGAGCCGGATGGCGCAGATCAAGCGGATGGTGACGCCCTGCCGGGAAATGTCGTTCGACGGCGTTTACGCCTCCTTCGGCGAGCTTTCGGGGAACCATGTGATCTATCTCTCCGAGGTAGGTCTTGAGGACGCGCCGGATAAGCAGATGCGCCGCGCCGGAACCAAGATCTGCAACGGATCGCTGACTTTGGACGAAGCGGTCGCGGACTTCGCAACGCTGACGGACTGACACGCTTGACGGGGCGTCGGAGCGTCGGAGAGCGATCCGCTGAACCGCGCTTCAAGGCTGCGAAGGATGGCTTTGATCTTTGAGCGGAGCATTTTGATCTGCTCCGCTTTTTCCGCGCATTGGGGACGCTCCCCGAGGAGCACGAACTTCTGAAACCATCCAACCGCATCAGAGTGATCGCACGCGATGCCCAGCATGGAGCGTTCGAAAACCATGTGGTTTTGCCTTTCGGGCTGAGAATAGCACAAGGCTCCATGGAGCGGCGGTGGGCTTCCGGCAGCATCCTTTCAGACCGCAGGTATTTGTATCATGTTATTGGACACACAAACGGAGGAATTCATCATAGATCTGAAAAAACGAACCTCTCCCATGCGCGGGCTGCTGCCCCATCTGCCCGACGAAACGATGAACCCGGAACGCATGCGCATCCGGACGCGGGGCAGCGAAGAAATGGCGCGTCACGCCTACACCCGGGACCACACGGCATGGGACTTCAAAAACGGCCTGCCCATCGGAAACGGCGATATCGGCTGCATGGTTCACGGCGCGCCGTCCTCCATGCACTTTACCATCGCCAAAAAACGACCTCTGGTGGGACGACTACGAATCCCCCGTTCCCTGTTATCTTCCGGGCGGCATCAAAGAAGTGCGCGAACGGGTCTCGGCGGGGGACGCGTCCCTGCGCATGGATATCATGAAGGCGCACAACAACCGCTCCAATCTTCCGATCCAGACGACGGCGGCCGAGCTGACCCTGCATCTGGCGGAGGGCGGCGTCATCGCGGGGTATTCCGAAACGCTCGGAATGGCCATGTCCGGCGTCCGCACGCAGTTTACGGTCGGCAATACCAACGGCAGAGCGTCCTGCGGCACGGTTCAGACCTATACGGCTGTCAACCGCTCGGAGGGCGTGCTCATCGTTCAGGCCTCGGCGGGCAGCATACGCGAGCTCGGGGCCTTCCGCTTTGAGCTGACCCGGCCCCCGATGAATCTCCCCTCCGACGCCGCGTTCAGCTTCACAAAAGAGCAGGAGGCGGAATACCTCAGGCAGATCGAGACGTTTTATTCTCCCGAGCCGTTTGTGGACGGGGCGTTCTGCGGCTTCACCATGCGCCTGCGCGCCGGAGAGGATCCCGACCGCTCCCCCGTCTGCCGCTATACCGTGATGCTGACGGTGATGGACGCCGAACCCCGGTATTACGCCGCCGGACACGCCATCCTCGCCGAGGGACGCGCGGACAAAAACATCCGCATCCTTCTGACCGTCGTTTCGAGCTATGACGCGGAGGACACCTATGCCGAGGCTAAGCGGCGTCTGTCCGATGCCGTGGAACGCGGCGGGATCACATGGGGCATCGCGGGCGAGGAGGGACGCAGCTATTGGGACCGTGCGTGGATCCGCCTGCCCGACCGTGACGCGGAGCGCGTCTGGTACTGGGGTCTGTACAAGGCCTACAGCGCCCGCTGCCCCGGAAAGACCGCCCCCGGATACCTCGCGCCGTGGCACCCTTGCTGCTACGGGAACTGGGGTTACTATATCCTGACCTACGAACAGTCGAAGTCCAACCTCGGACTGCTTGCCACCAATCACGCGGAGCTGCTCGAACCGTGGTTCCGCCTGTGCAGAACCGCCCAAGAACCGCTGAAACGCTTCACCTCTTCGTTCTACGGCATGGAGGGGACCTGCTATCCGCACGCGATCTCCGGCACCGGCGAGGTCGTGTATTCCTCCGTGTTCCTGAACGGCACCTGCATGAACATTTCCACGACCGGCGAGGCCGTCAAATACTGCTGGGACTATTACGACTTCACGCGCGACACCGACTTTCTGCGCGAGGTCGGATATCCGATCCTCAAAGAGGCCGCCCTCTTTTTCAACGACTATCTGCAGACAGATCCCGCGACCGGACAGAAGTATATCTTCCCGTCCCGCACGCAGGAGTTCACCGGCTCCCCGGCCCGAAACGACGAATACATGACCGATACGATCGTCGATACCGCGCTCTTCAAGTTTGTCCTCCGCCGCACTGCGGAAGCCGCCCGGATCCTCGGGGTGGACGAAGAGCTTGCCGCGCGCTTCGAGAGTGACGCCGACGGGATGCGGCAGGACTACGCGATGTGGCCGAACGGCGTATGGAAGGCCTCCGCCGACTGGGACGATCCGACGATCAACTACGGGACCAAATCCGTCTCGGATCTCACTCCCGTTGCCATGACCGACGAGGTGGACGCGTGGAGGGGCTCCCCCGAAATGCGCGAGGCGGCGAAAAAGACGGTGGACGCGGACGTTCCCAAAAACCGTCTGCCGTGGGATATGTCGTTCGGGATCCTCGGCAAGCTCCGCATGGGCGACCGGGAGTACGCGCGTCTTGCGCTCCGGCTCCTGCCCAAAATCCGCGAGGGCGGCAATCTGGAACGGCGCGACGCCTGCGATTTCGTGAGCGACAACGATCTCTCCCGCGACGGTCAGCAGGACTTCTTTGTGGACAAGGGTTCCGCTTATCTTTCTGACGTCATCACCGAAATGCTCCTTCAGTCGCAGGGCGGCGTTATCCGCCTCTTCCCGGCCTATCCCGAGGACTATGGGGACGCGGCCTTCTTCTCCCTCCGCGCGCGCGGAGCGTTCCTTGTGTCCGGTGAATTCCGGGACGGAGAAGTGGCGTACGGCATCGTCCGGAGTCTGAAGGGCGGGACCTGCGCGGTTGCGGATCCATTCGACGGGGAATGCGTCGTCCGCTGCCTCGAGAACGATGAGGAACTACCCTGCGAAAAGGACGCGGACGGCAATCTGTCCTTCGAGACCGCACCCATGTGCGAATACGCGGTCGAGCGGAGAGGAAAACCAATCGAGAGCTTTCCGCTGCTGTAAAGCAGGAAACTGATGAATTATTGATTGATACAAAAGGGCTGTCGCATTTCTTCATTTCCGAAGAAAACGCGGCGGCCCTTTTTTTGCGAATAAAGATTCTTCCGGACGGAAGGAAAAACCACTGATACTAATCTCAAGCTAAAAGGGAAACGCGGCTTTCTTTCGGATGAAAGCTCGCTCAACAAGTTGAGCAGCAAAGAACTTCATGGGGAAGGGGACAAAGGATAGGCTATAGCAATCATGTGAAGCTGAAGCTTTGGTACACCAACGAAGCTTCGCGCAGAGCGCGAACTTCTGAAGCCATACAACCTTATCAGAGTTATCGCACGCGATGCTCACCCGCTCAACAAGTTGAGCAAGGAGGCCGTTCGCAACCTACATGAAGCGATCAAAACCCATACAGTTTAGCTTTTTAGGCTGAGAATAGTATGAAAATGGAATCCGAAAGGCCGGCAAACAAATGGGGGAGGGATGGCTGTTCCCGGGTCATACCGTCTGCCGGAGTCTCACTGTTTTTTACTTTCTGCACTTCTCCACCGCTTCATAACCGTATCGCAGATAGAACAGCAGGTTCTCGATATACTGCTCCGTCGGCCTCGGATATTCCATGTACCCGGCGGACGGGCACAGAATCAGCCTTCCGCTTTTCCAGCCGGCCTCTACGCACGCGTCGATCAGCCCTGCGATCCGCTCCTTGGACGACTGCAAAATCTCCTGAATTTCGATGTTCCCCTCCAGTCCGATCCGACCGCCGAAGGTCCCGACAACCTCGTCGAGATCGACGTCCCCGTTCGACATCCACTCCGGCTCCAGAGGATTGATCACGTCCACGCCCATTTCGATAAACCGCTCGATGAAGTGCCGCACCTGTCCGTGGCTGTGAACCCAGACGTACCCGCCGTGCTCGTGGATCAGGTCGCAGATCGGCTTGTCGTATTTTCCGACAAAATCGTCGAAATCCCGGGGCGAAAGAAGAGGCGGGAGAAACAGCTCCGGCCCGCACCAGCCGAAGATCGGATGCTCCACCCCGGTCTCGAGAATGCGCTTCACATGGTCGTAAATCCGCTTTGCGTAGACGGAAATCAGCTCGTCTACCAGCTCCCGCGCGTCCACGCTGAGATAGGCGAGCGTCTCCGAACCCATCATCTGATGGACGAAATACGCGGCGTGGGGCAGGTCGATCATGGCGATGCCCCGGTTTCCGACGTGCGCCGCGGCTTCGTCGTACGATTCCTTCTTCATCCCTTCCGGGGAGGTATAGGGGATGGAGAGGAGCTTTTCGATGTCCTCCTCGTCCTTGACATAATGTTCCATGTCGTATCCCGGCTCGCGGATCTGCGATCCCCGGCGCACCATCTCGACGTCGCCCTTCGGGGTGTGGATCCGGGTGTGACAGTGCAGCCAGAGCGGATCTCCGGTTTCGGTCTTCCAGTGGTCAACCTTCGTCCCCCCGTCGCTTCCGAACATCGGGTTGAGCCCGTATCCTCCCGCGCCGGCAAAAAGATCCGTCATCTCTGCGGCAAGCGCGGAAACGGGCCCGTAGGCTTCGTGCAGCTGCCAGCCCACGTCCGGCGAGGCTCCCCAGAGCTTGAGGGCGGGACGGTCGATTTCCTCTCCGCGGAAGATCCGTGTCAGACGCTCGTGAGATGTAAGTTTGTTCATGGGCTGCCTCTTCTCCGAGCCGGTCCGCGGCGCTGGCAAAACTGCCGGATCCCGCCGCGCGCTCAATTCTTTTCGGTGTTCAATTATACCATGAAGCGGGGGGGATTTGTCAAGGACGGGCCGCCTGTTCCCTCCCGTGCCGGAGTTCTCCCGGCGGGCGGATAAAACTTTTCCTCCCTCCGCCGTTGTCCTTGACAAGCCGCGCAAACTGAGATACAATACCATCATAAAGCCGAACATCCCAGTTTGAGAGGAGACAGTTCCCGATGACACCGACACCGATCGCCGCATGGCAGGATTCCAAGATCCGTTTGATTTTTGCGGGAAAGGAGCGTCCGTTCAGACCGTTTCCCGCGGAAGACGACCTGCTGAAAGAAACGGCGGAGGGCAGGTTTTCCGTATCGGCCGCCCCCGGAGTGTATCAGGCATTTCAGATCGTCGCCGAGGCGCGGCGGGCGTGCCGGATAGAGAGCATCCGCTGTCTCGGACTGGAGGCGGGGGAGGAGTTCACCTGTCTCGCGCTGGAGGGCGTTGACGCGGTGGGGCATTCGTTCACGAAGACCCTGAGCCTTGAAGCGGGAAAGCCGTGGCCGCTGTGGTGCCTCGTGCGCCTGTGCGCCCCCGGCGTGCGTTCTCTCACGCTGGAGGTGACGATCGACGGCGAGGTGATCCCGCTATCGATGACCGCCGCCGCAGTCGGAAACACGGACGCCGAAGCGGGGTGCGGGGACAGGGATTCCCTCGCCCGGCTCTCGTGGCTCAACAGCAGACGGGGCATCTCCGACGGGATCCCCGCGCCGTTTCTCCCCGTCACCCGCGCCGGGACGACCCTCTCGATCCTCGGGCGCGACGTCACCCTCGCTCCGAACGGGATGCCCGCGCAGATCTTCACTCATTTCACCGGGAACAACTCCTGCCTGACGCAGAGCAGCCGCCCGATCCTCGCCGCCCCGCTCGCGCTGGAGGTGACGAAGGACGGCAGAACGCTCGCGTTCGCGCGGGAGAAGCTCACCTTTCTGAGCGAGCGCGGCTGCGAAACGGCGTGGGAGGCGGTGTCTTATGCGGAGGCGGACGGCGTCCGGATGCGGATGCGCATGGAAGGAAAGCTCGAATTCGACGGGGCGCTCACGCTGAACGCATGGCTTTTGTCGGAGGAACCAGCGGTTTGTGAGGTCTCGCTCGTCCACCGGCCCGCGAAGGGGTTCGACGGTCTTTTCATCGGACTCGGCGTAAACGGCGGGAAAACGCCTGCGGAACACGACTGGAAGTGGGACGCGGAGAAACGGCAGGACGCATGCTGGATCGGCTCGGTCAACGGCGGGGTGATGATCCGGCCCCGCGATCCCGACATGGAGCAGCCCTTCGTCAACATCTACTACCATCAGGGCCCGCGCAACCTCCCCGTCAACTGGGTCAACGAGGGCCGGGGCGGATTCCGGCTCGAAAAGGGGGTCTGCCGGTATTTCAGCGGCCCGATCGCCCTCGACAAATCGGAAAAGCTCTTCGGGGCGGAGCTCATGATCTCCCCCTTCCGCACGGTCGATCAGAAGAAGGCCTTCGGGACGCGGTACTACCATTCGAGTGCGCACAAGGAGGCGGAGTGGGTCGGCGAGGCGAAGGAGCACGGCTGCAACGTGATCAACTACCACCACGGAAACGACGGCTATCCCTTCATCAACTATCCGATGTACGACGAGCGGACCTTCCACGCCCTGATCGCCGAGGCGCACGCGGCCGGGATCCGGGTGAAGCCGTACTACACCGTGCGGGAGCTGACGAGTCTTCTGCCGGAGTTCTGGGCCTTCCGCTCCCTCGGGGACGAGATCTATCCGAAGCCGAAATTCGCCTTTGACGGACTTCCGTTCCAGGGCGGCCTCGATCCGTTCATCCGGGACAACATGCGCGGAGAGGTGATCCCGGCGTGGAAGCATATCTTCAAAAGCGGCCCGTATGCCGGAACGACGGATCCCGCGCTGATCACGAATCCCATGTCCCGCCTCGCCAACTTCTATGTGGAAGGGCTGGACTACATGTGCCGCCGGTGGGGGATCGACGGGATCTACATCGACGACGTGGGCTATGACAGAACAATCATGCGGCGCGTACGGAAGGTTCTCGACGAAAGACGTCCCGGCGCGCTGATCGACCTGCACAGCTGGAACTGCTATGAAGACGGCCTCGGAGGGGGATGGGGCCACAACGCCCTGCTCTACATGCCGCTCATGCCCTATCTCGACAGCCTCTGGATCGGCGAGGGCTTCAATTACGATACGACCGGGGCGGAATACCTGCTCGTCGAGGTCTCCGGGCTGCCCTTCGGACTCATGGGAGAGATGCTCCAGAACGGCGGGAACCCGTGGCGCGGGATGCTTTACGGCATGACGAACCGCTATCCGTGGGCGGGCAAGGATCCGGCGGCGATCTGGGCCCTGCGGGACGAATTCGGGTTTGACGGCGTGAAGATGATCGGATTCTGGGACGAAGAGCTCCCCGTTTCCTCGGGCCGGGAGGACGTGAAGGCCGCCGTCTACGAAAACAAGAACGGGGATCTTCTGATCTGCTTTGCGAGCTTTGCCGATCAGGCGGTCCGCTTCACGCCGTCGGGCGGTCCCTTTGACGATCCCGGCCGGGGAGAGGTGTTCCTGCCCCGGGTGGAAGGATTGCAGGAGCGGGCGGACTACTCAGGCGGGGAGCTTGAACTCGCCCCGTTCACCGGCGTCATCCTTTGGGCAAGGGGCAAGGCGCAGATGAACGACGCCCCAGAGACAAAATGAAAAAATCAGACACCGGAACGACTTCGGAGGTACACGCTATGGCAGCAATTCAGATCCATGACAACGGCACATTCACCTTTTCGACGGACCGGCCTGCGGATCGGAAAACCATGATCCCGTCAGCACCCCTCGGCATCCTCGTCGAAGAAGGGCGCGCGCATCTGCCCGTTTCGGCGGAACAGGACGGGGAGCATGTCTCCCTTTCCTTCCCCTGCGGCGACTGTCTTATCCGGGTCGAGGACAAAGGCCGGTATGTGAAGCTGACTCTCTGCTCCGTGCCGGACGGGACGACGGGATTTGTCTTCGGCCCGTATCCCACCACGGCGGATTCCTTCGGGGAGATCCTCGGGGCTGGATGGTATGAGGACGGCTCCGCGGTCTGCATCCAGTCCCTCATGCCCAAGGTGGAGGAGGGCGTGATTCCGGCCGTCCGGGAGGATCTGACCGGGCTGACCCTGACCCGCTTCAAAAGCGCGGCCTCCCGGCAGGATGGGCGAGTGTATCTCCACTGCTCGGTGAAGGACCGGACCCGGGAAGAGATCCGGGAGGACGGGTTCCGCGTCCAGCCGATTCAGGGTGAGGACGCGCTTGTCACGGGATCCTCCGTCGCGCTTCTGTACGCGGATTCGGCGGACGAGCTGCTCGATTCGATCGGCGGGATGGAGCTTGCGGAGGGCCTGCCGCATCCGGTCTACGAGGGGCAGTACGCAAAGAAGGACAAGCGCGTGTCCTCCTTCTACTTTGTGTTCGACGGGCCGGATATGACGCAGGAGGATCGGATCGAGGCGGCGAAGGAAGCGGGCGTAAACTGCGTCTATTTCAGCGACCTCTTCGAAAAGTGGGGCCATTTCACGATCAACGCGGAGAACTTTCCGGGCGGGGTCGAGGAAGTCCGGCGCGATTCCGATGAGGCGGCGGCCTATGGCATCGTCATCGGCGCGCATTCGCTCAGCAACTTCATCCACACGAACGACGAATATGTGACGCCGGTCCCGCACGAACACCTGCAGATCCGGGACAGAACGCGCCTCGCCCGGGAAATCGACGGCGGGGAAACGGAAATCTGCCTCGAAGAGCCGGCAGGATACGCGGAAAAGAGCACGCTGAACGTCTTCCGCATCGGGGACGAGCTGATCACATACCGGGAGTTTGACGCGGAGGAAAACCGGCTGACGGGATGCGTGCGCGGCGCGTTCGGCACGAAAGCCGTTCCCCATCCGGCGGGGAGCGAAGTCCTGCGGCTGAAGGATCATCCCTACCGCACGGTCTTTCCGGATATCGTTCTGCAGGATGAAATGGCGCACCGACTCGGCCGCCGGATCGCGGAGTGCGGGATCGGGAAGATGAGCTTCGACGGTCTGGAGGGCTGCTTTGAAACCGGTCACGGCAAATACGCCGCCGCGCGGTTCGTGCTTGAAGCGCTCAGCGAGGTCGGCCCGGAGCTGATGTGCGACGCGAGCATCCCCACGCACTTCCTCTGGCACGCGTTCTCCTACAACAACTGGGGCGAGCCGTTCTACGACAGCGACCGGCGCGGCGGGATGCACATCCACCGGACGAGGAATCAGGCGTTCTTCAAGCGGAATCTGATTCCTCCCATGCTCGGCTGGTACAAGGTGTTCCTTGCCGACAAAACCGGACGGTTCGAAGCGACTCCGCCCGAAAACATGGAATACATCCTCTCCCGTTCCGCCGCCTTCGACGCGGGGGCCGCGCTCCTGTTCGAAACGGCGACGGCGAAGGGACACGGTCTGATCCACGACTACTATAAGCTGATCCGCCGATGGAACCGGTTCCGGCTCGAGGCGGACATTCCCGAATCCGTCCGGGAGAGGATGCAGGAAGAGCGGAGCGACTGGCACCTTGAGGAGACCGCGGACGGCTGGGAGCTTACGGAACGCGTCATCCGGACTCACGATCTCGCCTACTGCGACCGGGAGGTGAAGACGGAGGGCGGGAAGCTCGGACAGGATGTTTCCGCAGAGGCCGGGTCGGACGGCGTGCGTCTGCATCACAGCTGCATTTTCTGCCTCGACGGGCCGTATCCGTCCGAGGAAGCGGAGGAGCCGATCCTGTTCCGGATCCGTGTGGGAAAGCCGGGCTGCGGCATGATGGAAAACCTCAGCCTGTACGGTTCGCTCCGCTTCAACTTCCACGCGGACGGAGGAGAATATCTTGTGTACGAGGGCGGGACGACGCTTTACCGGTACGACGGCAGCTTCCGCCTGCTCGAGACGATCGAAGGCGAAGG
This sequence comes from Oscillospiraceae bacterium, assembly GCA_015065385.1. Classification (GTDB taxonomy): domain Bacteria; phylum Bacillota; class Clostridia; order Oscillospirales; family CAG-272; genus UMGS1696. Next base: position 17,714 of record SVQK01000064.1, read on the forward strand.
CGCGCCGTTTACCGTCCGGCGAGAAAGTCCGTACATCTGGGGCATGGTCGAATACACCACCGACGACAATCCCGACGCGTCCTATGTCATGACGGAATTCCGCAGAAAACAAGTCTGGCGCATTCTGCCCAGAGAACAATCGGAGGTACAGCCGTGACGAACCGTGAGAACTATCTTTCCATCGCGCGCAGAACCGGGTACGACTACATGCCCGTCAATTTCAGCATGTGCCCCTCCCTCACCGAGCGGTTCAACGCGTATCTCAAAGAACACGATCTGAGGATCCCGGTCGGCGAGGCGTCCGTCCGCGGCCTTCCGATGGACTGCGCTCCGCGGGAGGTGTTTCTCGAGCGGTACTACAAGGACAAGAACTTCAAGCCCGGCACTCACATCGACGGATGGGGCGTGGCCCATGAACCCGGCTCGGCGGCGGCGTATCACATGACGTACATGCACCACCCGATGGAGGAGTTCGATTCCGTGGAACAGATCCTTGCTTACCCCTTCCCCGTCTTCCGCGACGCGCTCGAAGAGCAGAGGAAGCATGTGGAAGAAATCCACGCTTCGGATCTCGCGGCGATCGGGCACATGGAGGTCACCATCTGGGAAACGTCGTGGTACATGCGCGGGATGGAGAACCTCATGTGCGACATGATGAGCGAGGATCCGATGGCGGAGGCGCTTCTCGACCATGTCACCGAGACTTCCGTCCAGAGAGCGGTCTCGTTCGCCAAAGCCGGGGCGGACGCGCTGTTTCTCGGGGACGACGTGGGGATGCAGCGCACGATCATGATGAGCGAGGGGCTTTACGACGAATGGCTGAAGCCGCGGCTGAAACGGGTGATCGACGCCGCGCGCGCGGTCAAGCCGGAACTTCTCATCTTCTACCACTCCTGCGGTCATGTGACGGAGTTGATCCCGTACCTGATCGAGGCGGGCGTGGACGTGCTCAACCCCGTTCAGCCGGAGTGCATGGATTTTCGTGAGGTGTACCGCCGCTTTTGCGATCAGCTGTCCTTCCACGGCACCGTCGGCACGCAGTCCGTGATGCCCTTCGGAACGCCGGAGGACGTGCGGCGGAAGGTGTTTGAAAACCTCGACATCGCCGGGAAACAGGGCGGGCTGTATGTGTGTCCCACGCACCTGCTCGAGCCGGAGGTCCCGGTGGAGAACGTCGTCGCCTACATTCAGGCGTGCGTCGATTACACAAGCCGCTGATTATCCCTTTGGAAGGGATTTCGTATCGGTTCCGGGATCCGTCAGGGCGCGACCTGCATCCGGTGATGGAATCCTCTCGCGGCGTCGGCGTAGGCGCGGTCCGGAGGGAAGCCGACCAGCGGGATCCCTCTGTCCACGGTGTTTTGATAGATGATCTCCATATCGTTCAGATGGGGTTGGGACATGTTCACGCCTGTCAGCATGGGCTGGGAGCAGAGGAGGGCAATGTAGTGATCCCCGCGCCCGCAGAAATGCATGATCCCGCCGCCGTACCGTTCCAGAAGGATCCGGTCGTAGGGGACGGCGAACTCCTTGTACAGCTCCGGCGAGAGGTTCATCGCGCTGTCGCAGCGGAGGGCGATCCGTCCCTTATGCCGGATATGGCTCCAGTGGACGTTCATCTCGGCGCCGCAGGGAAAGAGCCCGAACCACTTGTCCATGAAGCGGATATAGGTCTGGGTGATGAGGGAGAGCGCGGCGTGGACCAGCTCCGGCTCGTCGTACATGGCGTAGAACATTTCTTCTCCCCAGAGCAGCTCGCAGATGTCGAGCGGCCCCTGCAGATCTGGGTGATACACGGACACATACCGCCCGATCTTCGGATACGCCTCCCCGATCTCCCGGAAAATCTCCCCGCACGCGAACACCCGCGCCCCGAAGCCTGTGCAGAGATCCGGCGCGCCGGCTTCGATCATCTCCCGGATCCGATCCGTGCTGTTAAACGAACGGACGGTGGGCAGGGTGTTGGTGTGCCGGGGCATTTCAAAGATCTCCGCCCCGAACAGGGTGGCAAGGATCGCCGAGCCGTAGTTGGTCCGCACGGCGAGATTGGAGCCCGATCCGCCGAGTGTCCGCGATACGCCGTTCATCTCCGATACGATCATCGCGTCAAAATCGGCCAGCGCGTCGTTGATGTTGACGAAGGTCAGCTCCGTTCCGGGCGGGGTCAGTCTGTCCCGATCCCTCCACGGGCGGAAAATATCCTCCTCCCACTCTCCGTTCAGAAAGCGGAGCCAGCGGGCGTCGAGCGCATCCTCCGTTTCCGGGTCGATGCGCCGCTCGATATCCTCGAGCAGGGCGGTGGTTTCAGGTTTCAGGTGTGTCATGGCACTCTCTCCGTTCTTTGCCCGTGAATCACTTTGCAGGATTGCCTGCTTTTTGTTTTTTCAAGGGATCGGTTTTGGCGGACTGCTGCGGGATGGATGCTGTCAGATCAGCCGCATCTCGACCGCCGGGGCGTTCCATGAGGTCAGACGCAGGGTCGGCACGTCCGGCGCGTTGTCCCGCAGAAGTACATCGCCCCTCAGCACCCGCTCCTCGCCCGGTCTCAGGAAGAAGAAGCTGTCCTCCATGGCGCAGACCGTCCCGTCGTCGATGGTGTCCGGGCGAACCGGGAAAGCCGGGACCGGGCCGTCGTTCTTTACGGTCAGCCGGAAAGAAAGGCGGCATCCCTCGCGGCGGCATTCTCCGACCGAGGCGGTCAGGCAGGTCCCGGGCCCTTCGGCGATCTGCCGCTTGAGCCACGGGCCTTTCTCGAACATCAGGTTCGGCTGCATGCCGTCTCTGCGTTTCGCGCGGAAATCGGAGTCGTCCATCGCGGCGAGGACCTTCGGCCAGTAAAAGCTCCGCGCCCGGAGAACTCCGTCTTCGTACAGCGAGGCTTCAATGAAGAAGAACCTCTCCCGGAACGCATCGGGCAGACGGAACGCCGGAGACTCATAAACCGTCTGATAGTCCCCGTCCAGCGTGATTTCACGGCTTTCACTGTAGATCTCCGAAAGGTCGGGACCGTACAGGCGGACGGCGATCCTTCTCGTCCCCGTTTTCCCCGCCCCGTTGACGACGCGCACGGTGAGGGGTACGTCCTCCCCCGCGGCCCATGTCACATACGGAAGGGAGACGAAAACCGTCAGCGGCTTGTACGCCTCCTTCAGCGCGTAGTAAGGCGCGATGGGATCGCCGAGACCGTCCATCAGCTGGATTCCGACCGCCAGCGACGGACGGCGGTACACCCACGGCATCAGCCCGCCCGTGACGGGATAGTTTTCCCGCATGGACTGGATCATGATTTCGTAAAACTCGTAGGACGCCACCTGCGTCGCCTCGCAGAGATCCTCGAGCGATATGCCGCCTATGTCGGTGATCGCGGAAGCCCGGCTCAGCATGCGCGGGATGCGGGAGGGGATGAACTCGCAGAAATGGTTGCGCAGTTCGGGGTTCTTTTGCTCGAATTCCGCTGAGAAAATATCGGACAGCGGGCGGGTGAACTCCTCCTCCGAAATCTGCTGGCGCAGGGATTTGAAGCAGGGGAAGGAATGCACGCCGCTCTCTCCGAGAAACGGGATCTGCTTGTAGAACTGCCGGTAGCAGGTCGGCTCCATGTCGGTGTAGATGTGCGCGCTTCCGCGGTCCGGCGTCGTGCGGACGAATCCGACTCCCGGCGCAAGATCCTCCGCCAGCTCCTCCATCACCGCCATCGAAGAGAGATTGTCCGTCGCGTAAGGGTTGAACTCGTTCCCGCCGCAGAGGATCGCAAGGCTGGGATGACGCCTCGTGCGGAAGAGGTTCATCGCCGCCTGATGCAAAAGGACGGTGTGATCCCAGTTCGAGGTCTGGTTGTTGGCCGGAAAACCGTCCTGCCAGACCATGATGCCCAGCTCGTCGCAGAGATCGTAGAACGTCTCGGTCTCCTGAATGCCTCCGCCGTTCCAGACCCGCAGCAGCTGCACCCCGGCGTCCCGCGCCCTCTCCAGCGTCCAGCGGTATTCCTCATAGGGCAGCTTCAAAAAGAAATCCAGCGGCATCCAGTTCAGCCCGGTCAGAAAGATCGGTTTCCCGTTTACCTTGAACGCGTATTTGCCCCAGCGCGTTCTCAGCTTTTCTCCCGCAGTGTACTCCCGTTCGATCAGGCGCGCGCCATAGGACAGACGCTGTGTATCGAGCAGAACGCCGTTTTCGTCCGTCAGGGTGATTTCCGCGTCGTACAGAGCGGGATCGCCGAGGCCGGCCGGCTGCCAGAGCTTGATCCCGTCGAGAAGGAGCGAACGCTGATAGTGGTTGTTCTCATAAAACGCCGAGCGTTGCCAGTCAAGCGGGCTGTACGCCTCCGACTCGTCGTAGACGACCTCTCCCGTCCCGCGGTCGGTCAGCTTGATACGGATCACGAACCGACAGTCTTTGCGGGTGTCCGGCGTACCGAAGGATAAGCTGAACTGAAATCCCCCGTCGCCGCCTGTGCTGTTCAGCGGAACCCTGAGTTCGTCCACCTCCGGGTCGGAGATCTCGACCTCGAAGCGGGCACGGACCTTGTTCCCGTCTATGGATTCGGTCAGGAACACCGGGCGGCTCAGATGGTAGGCGGGCAAAAACTCGATGCGGATGTCCCCCCACGGGCCGATCGCAATGAAATCGCCCGGCGTGCTGTACCAGTCCCTTGCGAGATTCCACGGAATGATCGGGAAGTTTTTCACCGAAAGATCCGGGTTGTGCGAATCCCATTTGCCGGGGTCATATCCGAAATCGCAGGCCTTGACCTCGACGACCAGCTCGTTTTCACCGCCGTAATTCAGCTTTTCCGCGACCTCGGCATAGGGCCCGCCGAACATGCCCTCGTGCTCGCCGAGAAGCTCCCCGTTCAGAAAGAGCCTCGTGTAGTACGCGCATCCGTCGAGGCACAGGAAAGCCCGGTCGGCGCGGCGGTCTTCCTCCACCGTGAACGTCCGGCGGTAATACCAGACCTTGTTGTCCACCCACGCGTACAGCTTGGAGTTGTTCTTCTCATAGGGATGCGGGAGGACGCCGGCTTCGTATAACTGCCAGTACACCGTTCCCGGCACCTTCGCCTTCATCGTCCATTCGATGCCCGCGGGATCGGTCGGCGCGTCCGTGTATGTAAAATCCCACTCGCCTGCCAGATCCATATGTGCGGCGCCGCTTCGTTTTTCGATGTAATAGGGTTGAGACAGATCCATTTCTTTCTCCTTCCGGCGCTGTGGAAATCAGTATTTCCCGTACCGCAGGGCCGCGTCCGCGTAGGCTTTGATATTTTCGACAGGCGTCATGGGGCTGATCCCCTCGTCGCCGAAGAGGATGAACCGCCCGTTCTCCTTGGCCGCGTCCATGCAGCGCACAACGTGCTGTTCGACCTCCGCCGGGGTTCCCTCCAGCAGCGGATAAATAACGCCCACGTTGCCCTTGAGGCACAGGGTGTCGCCGTACAGCCGCTTGAGCTCGGGAAGGCTGCAATCCCCCATCGGAGCCTCCTGAATCGGGTTGATGCTGTCCACGTCCGTTTCGTCGTGGCACGCCTTCACCACGCACAGGGCTGGGCCGCAGCAGTGCACCTCGGACAACCCTCCCGCCTGCCGGATGATCCGGGACGCCGCCTGAATGGTGGGAAGGCTGTATTTTCGGAACATTTCAGGATTACTGAGGGCGATCATGCCGGAGTTGGACATTTCGATGTAGTCAAAGCCCATCTCAACCATCTGTTCCACGCGGGACAGATACTCCCTGTGCGCCTTCTCCACATATTCCTCAAACAGCTCCGGAAAATCCAGATGCAGGTAAACCGTGTTTTCCAGCTTGCCGTCCACCTTCATCATGAGGTCGTGGTATCCCGGAACGGCGCCCGCAGTCCCGCCCACCACGGCATCTTCCCCGAGGTACGCGCGGATGGCGGGCAGATCGGGACAGCTGTACCGTTTCGGGCGGAAGGTATATTTGAGCCAGAGGGCAAAATCGTCTTCGTTCTTGATCAGCCCCCGGGTGATGGTGGGCGTCTCGTTCTTCATGAAGGAGGTTTCGCTCCAGAGATCGCCGTCGGGCGTCTGCACGATGGAACGCACAACGATCTTTTCCTCATCGGAATGCACCGTCTCGCTCCGGTACGTCACATCCGGATCCGGCGGCGCGCCCGCTCCGAGGTACAGATACCCGTCCAGCCCGAACCGACGCTGAACGTCCGCCACCATCTTCCACATCGGCGCCTTGTCGCGGAGATAGATATCCCATCCGGTGTAACCGTTGAACTTCACGGTGAACATATTGGTGACGCCGAGTTGAAACGGTACGCGGTCCGTGGGCAGCCCCCGCATGGCGGCAAGAATGCGTTCCCTCGAGGTCATTTCTGAAAAGCTCGTTTTTCATTCCTCCAAAGCCAGGATATCGTCAAAATACGCCTCGATATTGGTCGTGAATACCTTTTCGGACGCCTCCCATGTGCTGATCCAGTTGTCCAGTTCCCGGCAGATCTGACGGCGCGTCAGGATGGTCGGATTCACGTCCGCCATGATCTGAGCGTTGATGATGGCAAAGTCGTACCGAACGCCCGCTTTGATCATGTCATACATCTGCGCGCTGACGCTGTCCCGCGAATATTTATCCTTCATAGCGATTTCGTAATAGGCGGGAGACACCGTGCGGTAGCTCTCGGAAGAAAACGCTTCGAGAATGAGATCCGCAAATTCGGCGTTGCCGCACTTCGGGATCCCAAGACCGCTGAACGTGGAGCGGGTGGAACTTCCGTAATTCTCCTGTGCGCTGTCGTATTTGGGGAACGGGATCATGCCGAAGACAAATTCGACCTCCCGCATTTTTCAAGGTTGCCGAATTCACCCGTCGCAAACAGCGCACGCCCGGTATTGAACATATCGGAAAACACATCTTCGTCGTCTCTGCCGGATGTAAAGCCCGGCTGTTTCATATACGAAACGATTCGTTCCATAAAGTTTACGAACCGCTCGGTTTTACATTTCAGCTCAGGGGAACCGTCTTCATTGCGCTCCGCCAAAAGAATACCCGCCGCGCTGAAAAAGTTGGGCGCCTGATTTTCGTTCTGAATAAAGAATCCGACGGTATCGTCGTTATCTTCTATCCCGTTGCCGTTGGTATCCGTGTAGACGCCGGAGGCCATTTCATTCCACTTGTCTATCGTCCATTCGCCGGAAAACACCAGATCATAGGGATTCTCGAGGTCGTAGTCCGCGATCAGGCCGTTGTTGAAGAATATGCAGATAGCGCCCTTGATCACGCCCAGAGACGCCTCTCCGGAGGCAAAATACAGCCTGTCCTTGATCGCCATTTCTTCGATCATATTGGCCGGCCACCACGGCTTTTCAAAATCCATATACTGGATTTTATCGCCCAGCAGGTTGTAGAACAAGCCCTCCCGCGCCATGATCGGCATCATGATCGACAGCCCTGCCACAATATCCATCGATCCGTCGGCAGACATCACGGCGGCGCGGACCGTATCCATGAAAAGGTTCCGTTCCCCTCAGAAGTCGGCGGAGGTGTTGGCGAAATACTCGAGGTTCGCGTCAAGGCGTTCCTCGACGTTCAGGTCGCGGAAATACAGCGCGTCTTCGAGCACTTCTCCGGTGTTTTCGTTGATGAATTCCGACTCGAGCGTATCCCCGCGGACATAGAACGTGACGGTGGAGCCGCCGAGGGAGAGCCCTTCGGGAAGCGCGTCTTTTTTGAATCCGTTTTCGTCGAGCGTCGAGTCCGCCGTTTCCGCGTCGGGTTCCGGGGCGGCGGATTCCGGAGCGTCGTTTGGGGTAGTAGAAACAGATTCTTCCGGGCTGCACGAAATCTGAGAGAGCGACAGGAGAATGGCGAGGATGATCAGAGAGGCGCGTTTCATAAAGTCCTCCGTTGCTTCAAGATGTTCGGATGTTCGGATTTGCCGGATAAACGGCCCGGGCTTTGACCGAGTTTATTTATTCCTATTTCCTGTTCTGCCGGTATTCCCGCGGCATCATGCCGGGGACACGCAAACCAAAACATCCATCCGTTACGGCAATGATTTGGAATATCGCATCGATTTTTCAAAAGATAACAGTTGAAATAAATGCGTGCCCGGAGTATAATACTTGACAGATCAAAGTCATTATAGACCAAGCCGGTTTTTTTGTCAAGTCTTGATGATCCGAACAACTGATCCGAACAGCCCAAAATACAGGAGTACCCGCATGATTTTAACCGATTACCTCCCCGCCCGCCGCAACGCCGCATGGGATATCGCCCTTGAATGCGGCGTGAAGTACGGCACGATCCGGCTGCCGGACGACGAAGAGTTTGATCCGACGTCCCTCTCCCAGCTGCGCGCCGTCGTGGACCGATTCCGGGCGGCGGGCATCACGCCTCTGGTTCTGGAACCGCTGCCGAACGCCCTGCACGATCACATCAAGGCGGGCGACGCATTGAGGGACTCTTCCATCGACAAATTCATTCTTCTCATGAAAAACCTGCGGGAAACCGGTATCACCACCGTCTGCTTCAATTTCATGGCGCACTACGGCTGGACCCGGACAACGACGGATCTGCCGGACCGCGGCGGCGCGAAGGTGACGGGATTCTCTCTGGCGGATTTCACTCCCGACGACTGCTGTCTGACGCGCGAGACGGTGTGGGAGAATTATCTCTATTTCGTCACAGCTGTCCTCCCCTCCGCCGAGCGGTACGGGATCCGCCTTGCGCTCCACCCGGACGATCCGCCGCTTCCCGCTTTAGGGGGCATCGCAAGGATTTTCACAAGTCTCGACGAGATCCAGCGGGGTATCGATACCGTAAAATCCCCCAATCTGGGCGTCACCTTCTGTCAGGCCTGCTATTACCTGATGGGGGAGGATCTGACGGCGGCGGTGCGGACTCTGGCGGATCGGATCTTCTTCATTCATTTCCGCAACGTCAGGGGGGACAAAACGTCTTTCCGCGAGACGTTCCACGACGACGGCGATATCGATATGGCCTCCATGATCAAACTGTACACGGAATCCGGCATCGAAGTTCCGATCCGGGTGGATCATGTTCCCACGCTTGCGGGCGAGCAGGCGGACGTCCCCGGATACGACGCGCTCGGGCGGCTGTTCGCTATCGGATATCTGAAAGGACTATTGGAAGGGGTGACAAAGAATGTTTGATCTGACCGGGAAAAAGGCGCTGATTACGGGCTCCACGCAGGGGATCGGTCTATCCGCCGCGCTCACTCTTGCGAAGGCCGGGGCGAAGGTCTGGCTCAACGGCTCGAACGCGGAAAAGGCGTCGGCCGCTCTCGAAAAAGTTCCCGGTGCGTCGGCGGCGGTGTGCGACCTCGGGCGTCCGGATTGCGCGGAGGTACTGTACGGGATGACCGGGGACGTCGATATTCTGATTCTGAACGCGTCCGTGCAGATCCGCGCTTCCTGGGATCGCATCACGGACGGGGAATTTGACCGGCAGATCAGCGTCAACCTCCGCGCCTCCCTGAAGCTGATCCAGACCTACGCCCCGCACATGCTGGCGCAGAGATGGGGCCGGATCGTCACCGTGGGGAGCGTCCAGCAGAGAAAGCCCCATAAAGATATGCTCATTTATGCGGCCTCCAAAGCGGCGCAGGAAAACATGGCGCGGAATCTGGCAAAGCAGTTCGCTCCCTTCGGCGTGACCGTGAACAACCTTGCCCCCGGTGTGATCGACACCCCGCGGAACGAAGAGGCGCTGTCGGACGAATCCTACCGGGACGCCGTTCTCCGTGGGATCCCCGCCTCCCGCATCGGGCAGCCGGAGGACTGCTGCGGGCAGATCCTGCTTCTCTGCTCGGACGAGGGGCGGTATATCACGGGGGAGAACATCTTCGTGGACGGAGGAATGCAGCTGTAAAATCCCTGATCGGGTTGGACCCACGAGATCCCCGGAGGATCGGCTGATACTCGGCATCATCTGCGCTCCATGCCGCTTTTGCGGTCCCGGGCGGGGCTCTTCTTCCCGCAACGCCTTGATTTTTGAAGGCCGGTGTGATAGAATAAAGGCCGTGAAATCAAGCCGGAAATCAGCCGGGGCTGCCGCGAAAGGATCCGCGCGAGGCGATCGGCAAAGAAAGGAACCTGTCATGGCTTTCGCAGACCACGATCTTCATATTCACTCCTATCTCTCTCAGTGCGCCGGGGAAAAGCGGTACACGCAGACGACGGAGGCGATCCTTCACTACGCCGAAGCGAACGGCTTCAACACCATCTGCGTGACGGACCACTTCTGGGACGAGACGATTCCCGGATCCCGCGGCATGTACGAAGAGCAGACCTATGCGCATATCAGCTCCATCCTGCCTCTGCCGCAGGGCGAAAACGTCCGGTTCCTGTTCGGGTGTGAGGCTGAGATGGACCGGTACTATACCATCGCCCTCGCGCCGGAGCATTACGACCGGTTCGACTTTATCATTATCCCTACAAATCATCTCCACATGTCCGGCTTCACCTGCCGGGGGGACGAGGACGCCGCGGAGAGGGCCCGTCTCTGGTGCGACCGGCTGGACTATGTGCTTGAACAGGACCTTCCGTTCCACAAGATCGGGATCGCCCACCTGACCGACACCGGGATCATGGCGGGGAAGGGGTATCTGGAAGCGCTCAGCCTCATTCCGGACGAGGACTATATCCGTCTGTTCCGCAAGGCCGCCGACCGCGGCGTGGGGATCGAGCTGAATTTCAACTGGCTGAACACGCCGGAGGACGAGATGGAGATCCACCTCCGCCCGTACCGGATCGCCAAGGAAGAAGGATGCAGATTCTATCTTGGGAGCGACGCCCACACGCCCGGCGTATTTGAACGGATGAAGGAGAACTTCGAGAAGATCGCCGCCAGACTGGAACTGGACGACAGCCATAAATTCCCCGTCAGCGAGCTCGGAAGAAGAGCGTGACGCCATTCGATTTCTTCACAGAATAAAGCCTCTTTGGCAGTTTACGGTGATCCGCAAAGCTGCCCGGGAGGCTTTCTCTGTTCCGCGGAGCTCCGGAAAAACTCTGCTCAGCCATGCCCTCCGGCGCGATTCTCTCACCCCTCTGAAACTGCGGAAAACTGTCATTTTTGCCTTGTTTATTGCACGATTTTTATAGATTTGCCCTTGGGATCGTGGTATAATCGCATTCGGAGGGGAGGGGTGAGCATGCCGGAAGGACCGAAGTTTGAGCGACCTGAGGATCGGATGTGGAACGACGCGCTGCCGATCACCTGTTATGATCTCCACAACATCGCCGTATATGATCTGCCGATTTCCCCGAACTGGCACAACGAAATGGAGATCGTGCACACGAAGGCCCCTCTTGCGCTGTACATCAACGACACATGCCACGAAGCGGTTCCCGGCGACGTCTTTTTCATCAACCCGAGACAGATCCACAGCGCGGTGCGGAAGGGGCCCGGCGAAATCTACGCGGTCGTATTCGATCTGAATATTCTGAAAATGCCCGACGCGAAGGCTCCTTCCAATCAGCTGATCGACGAGATCCTTCAGCAGTCGAAGCGGTTCCCCGCAAGGCCGAAGCGGGACTCCGCCCTGTACCGGAAAACGCTGGAGCTGTTTGAAAACATAGAGGAGTACGGCAGAAAACCGATTCCATACGGAGCGGAGAGCTATTCTCTTCTGTCCTGTTTATACGGAATCATGGCTATATGCCTCAAAACGGATTCTTTTGCGGAGCTCAGCGATAAAAGCCGCGGCGGCATGCGGTATGTGATGGAGCTGATCGACTACATCAACGAGCATTACCGGGAATCGCTCACCGCCGAAACGCTGTCAAGGCAGATGAATCTTTCACCGACCTATCTTTACTATCTGTTCCGGACTTATCTCGGCGTCACCCCGGTCAATTACATCAATTCCGTGCGGCTCCGGGAGGCGTACGCCCTTCTCGAAGAGGGGTGGAATGTGACGCAGGCCGCGTCCGCGGTCGGAATTCCAAACGTCAGCTATTTTATCAAGCTCTTCAAAAGCGCGACCGGAGAGACGCCGTTTCAGTGGAAAAACAGGAAAAAATCGAAATAACCGCAGAAAAAGGAGGAAAAGGAGATGCGGGCAGTCAGAATCGATATCACCCATATTCCGTTCAGCCGGTACGGCGCGTATCTCGCCGTGACCCGCGACGAAGGAAAGAACGGAGAGGGGGACGCAAAGGAGCTTGTGATCCAGTGCGCGCGCCGCAGGTTTCAGGAGAGTCCCCTGTTTTCGCTGACCTTCGGGAAGGATGCGCCGGAGGATTTCACCTGCTCCGCCGTCCCCGAACTGCTGACCGTGGAGAGCGGGAACGGAATAGCCCGGATCTGGATCCGGGACGACGATACGGTCATGATCGACAGCCGCGGGCTCGACCTCCGGCTGAACCAGATCCACTGGGGCTACGGCACGGCGACGGGGGAGGGGACCTTCCGCCTCATTTCCGGGACATGCAGCCTGTTCACAAGCATTGCGGTTCCCTGCGGTCATGCAATCCCGGACGGACCCGTCGACAACATGGGCCGTGACCACAAAACGAATCTGTCCGTGACCTGCGAAAACGGTCGGATTCTCATGGCAGTCACCGTCCGACCGAGGGGACCGAAGGAGATTCCCCTGCCCATCCGCCCCGACGAGGAGATCGCGGCGGTCCGCGGGGAGTGGGAGGCGTTCCTCGCCCTGATGCCGCCCGAGTGTGGGACCGACCCGGAGACGGCGGAATTCGCGCGGCTGACATGGTACAATCTCTGGTCCTGCTTTGTCCGCGCCGACGGCTGCTACCCGAACGACACCATGCTCATGGCGAAAAAATACATGACTTCAACATGGAGCTGGGACCACTGTTTCAATGCGCTTGCCATGGCGGATCTTGCGGACAAAGCGGCAGCCAAAAGGGTTGCCCTGAATCAGTTTTCCGCTCCGTTCTGGCTCCAGACCGAGCAGGGCGTGCTCCCGGACATGTGGAATCCCGACGTGGAGACCCGGTGGGGAACGACCAAGCCGCCGATCCACGGATGGTGCTTCGGAAAGCTCATGGACCGGTTCGATTTCACCGCGGAAGAGCTGGAAACGGTTTACGGCTGGCTCGAAAAATGGACGGGCTGGTGGACGGAGCACAGCGATACCGACGGCGACGGGATCCCGGACTATCCGCAGGGATGCGACAGCGGCTGGGACAACTCCACACTGTTCGATATCGGCTTCTTTCTCGAATCCCCCGATCTCCCCGCCTTCCTGATCTTGCAGATGCGGACGCTCGCGCGGATCTCAAAAGCGCTCGGGAACGTGGAGAGGGAACGGCACTGGCTGGACGAAGCCGCCGCGCTGACCGACCGCTTCCTCGAACACAGCTGGAACGGGGACGGATTTGTCGCAAAGCTGAGCGGCACGCATGAATACGACGAGCGCCCGACGAGCCTCTTGTCCCTGATGCCGCTTGTGCTCGGCGATCTGCTCCCGGAGGAGATCTTCGGGAAGCTGGCGGATCGGCTGGAACACGATTTTCTGACGGAAAACGGTCCGGCGACGGAGATGCCCGCCAGCGAAAAATACGATCCCGACGGCTACTGGCGCGGTCCCATCTGGGCTCCTACCACATATCTTATCGTGGACGGCCTGCGGCGCGGCGGCAGGGAAGATCTGGCGAAAACCGTCGCGGAACGGTACTGCACCATGTCGGCCCGGAAAGCGAAGGGGAACTACGAGAACTTCGACGCGCTGACGGGGCTCGGCAGACGCGCTCCCGGCTACACCTGGGCGGCGAGCGTTTACATGCTGCTCCACTGGGAAACCGGCTGCTGAATCGGGCGGAGGACTGGATATGCGGACGACAAAACAGGTGATGGAAAACCCGTACTTTACGCTTGAATGGAACGAAGCCGGGGACGGTCTCGCGGCGATCCGGCGGTGTGGGGGCGGGATGAATTATTACTCCACCAACAAACTAAAGTTCAATTTTGAGTTTTGGGATCGTCATCCTTGATATTCTGGTAAGCGACTTTTTCGTGTTCAAAATAGGAAGCAACATGCTCAGGTTTCTCCGAGAGGAACGCCATGAATTCTTC
>SVQK01000065.1 GCA_015065385.1 Oscillospiraceae bacterium
GGCGTTCCAGTCGCTGTCCACATAGCGGGACATGATGACGACCTTGTCGAGGATGTAGGACTCGCCGGCGTCGATGCCGCAGAAGCCGTCGCCGACTCCGAGCGGATCGAAGAAGGTAGCGACGTCGCCGTCAAACGCGGCGGCAGCGCCGGCAGCGGCATTGTCACCCCAGCCGGTTTCGTTGCCGATCACGGTGCCGGTGATGGCATTGCCTTCGGTGCCGGAGGCCGGGTAGGTGGGAGCGGCTTCGGCGGCTCCGGCTCCGGCCACAAGGGTCACGACCGCGCCGTCGGTGTAGCTGCCCGCCCAGATGCCGCCGCCGAACTCCACAATGTGGGAATTGCCCATGCTGTAGTCGGTGGTGGTGTGGACGTTGGCCGCGTAGTTCAGGATGAACTGACTGCCTTCTTCATAGGTCAGCATTTCCGTCCGGTCGAGGAAGGACCACGGAACGCCGAACTCGTAGAAGATGTGATTGGTGTTCTCGTCGCGGCGCACCCCGAAGTTGAAGGGGCACTCGTCGAAGAAGAAGTTGTCCGCGCTGGAGTCCTTGATATCGGCGGGGCTGGAGACCTTCCAGACCGGGATATCCTCGTCCGCGAGCGCGATGCCGATCTCGAACCGCTGATCGTCCGTGTAGGATCCGTCCGCGGTGCCGAGCAGGGCGACGTAACCGGCGGGGCCGATGCCCATATCGATGGCCTGCGTGTCAAAGATGGGCTCGTACTCGGGCGTCTCCACGTCGAGGAACATATAGAAGTTGTTCTCGTCCCACGCGGTGTAGGAGGAGCCCTTGATGGTCTTGTCCGCGTCGTAGTCGGTGCGGAAGCCGCTTGTGCCGTAGAAGTCGGCCAGCTTGGCGTAGCTGTCGTCCAGAACGCCGTCCATCACGGGAGCTGCCGCGGCCTTCGGGATCTGGAGGCTGCCGTCCGCGCCGGTCTCCACCACGGCTCTTTCGCCGGATGCGGCGGGAGCTTCGTCGGCAGCAGCGGGAGCGTCGCCGCCGGGAGCAGCCGTCAGGGTCACGATGCCGCCCATGTCGTAGATGTCGTTCATCAGGCCCTGACCGTACTGAACGGTCGCGTGGCCGGAATCGGTTGTGAAGGTGATGATGTAGTTGAAGAACCATTCATGACCCACGGAGAAGTCCACATTGCCGGTGCGATCGATCTGATTCCACGGCATGGCGACTTCATAGTAGGTGTAGACGCCGTCGTTCACCACCTCGAACTCGAAGGGGAAGGTGTCGTAGATGGCGTACGCGCCGGAATTGTCCCGGTACTGCTCCGGAACGGAACCGGTGTACTTCCACTCCTTGGTATCCTCAATGGAGCGGTTGAAGGAGCACTGCATGACGTAGTTGTCGTTCTCCGGGAGGTCGTTGACCGGCGGAGTCGCCAGCAGGGCGAGGTACATGGAGGAATAGGTGGATCCCGGAGGGTCGGCCTCGCCGTTCTGCGGGAAGTAGTCCTCCTCCTCGACCTTGAAGAACGCGTAGAAGTTGTCCTTGTCCCAGGTTCCCCACGCTTCGCCCTTGCCTTCGTGCAGGACGTCTTCGTTGTCGTACCACATAGCCTCGTCGGGGCCGTAGAAGTCATGGATCTTGACATAGCAGTCGTCCAGCTTGCCGTCGATCGCGGGAGGCGCGTTCGTGCCGGGGAGCTGAATGTCGTCAAAGTCGCCCTTCTTGCCGACCGTGGCGAGCGCGGGATCCGCGGCGGATGAGACAGCCGCCAGACCGGTCACCATCAACAGGAGGAGCGCCAGACAGAGTACCTTTTTCATGGATTCACTCTCCTTTCCTAAAGGTACGGGCGGATTCGGGAACCGCCGGACAGAGATCCGCAATCCGGTGTCCCCGTTCAAATGGAACGGAATCATTATAACATATCTCACAAAACTTGCAAATTGTTTTTTTATACAAAAATCAGGTATAATCCCTGTGCAAACTGCGGATAATGCGCCTGATCACGAATATTTTGGATGGGAGCTGACCTTGAAAGACAGGTTGACCGAGTCTTATATACACGATAATTCGCGTGAGTGCACTCATGTTTCGCTTTTCGTGAGCGCGACCGTGTAATGCGCGACTGAAGCTCTTGATCTCCGGCTGCACAAACGCGGACCGCTGAAAGTTCGCCAAAGGCGAATTTCTGAAGTTCGCCAAAGGCGAAACTTCGCGCGAGGACAGTGGGATGAACTGTCAGGCTTGGATTCTGAGGTGAGCGGTCAGGATTATGCTCTCCGGCCAACCGAGTTGCAAGCAACTCAGGGACCCCCGGGAGGGGTACCCAAGTTCGCGCAGCGAAGCTTAGGCGGCCAGAGCTGGTGTCCCCCGTGCCGCCCGGCAGCGCGACTGCGTCGGCGCGGCGCATGGCCATTAAATCCAGAAACGTGCAGCGTTTCTTTCCTCATAGTGTGAACACACTATATAAAACCCCCGCAGCCGGGGGGAAAAATCCGGGCTGCGGGAGAGGTGTATGGGTTCATCGCAGACGCCTCCCTTCGGGGGAACGTCCGCCGTCAGATTTCTTTCTTTTCGGGGGAGATCAGGCCGTAGCTGCCGGCGTTTCTCTTGTAGACCACGCAGGTCTCGCCGGTGTCCGCGTCGCCGAACACATAGAAGCTGTGGCCCAGCAGGTTCATCTGGAGGATCGCCTCTTCGGGGGTCATCGGCTTCAGGGCGAAGGACTTCACGCGGATATCGAAGACGCCTTCCTCCTCCACGGGGGTCTCCGACTCTCCGACCGCCGCCGCTGCCGCCGCGAAGGTGGTCTTCATCCGCTTTTCCAGTCTGGTCTTGTTCTTGCGGATCTGTCCCTCGATAGCGTCGATGGAGCGGGTCACGGCGGTTCTGTAGTCGGAGCTGGTTTCCTCGCCGCGGAAGAGCGTGCCGCCGACCGTGATGGTGATCTCCGCGCATACGGTGTCGCGCACCTTGCGGAACGTGACCGCGGCGTCGGCTCCCTTGGGGAAGTACCGGTCGAATTTTGCCAGCTTCTTTTCGACGAATTCTCTCATATCGTCGCTGACGGTTACCTGTCTGCCGATAATGTTGATGTTCATGATCACACCGCCTTTTTGGGAATTTGCCCTCGGGGAAATCCGTCGTCCTTTCCCCTCCGGCAGTTTTATTATACCACACGGGCCCTCCGGAATTGTGGACGATTTGTTAATGTTTACAGACCCATGCCGTAATCCGGGCGAAAATTCGGTGAAAAACACGACAGCCACCCTCGTCTTACCCCCTCCCGGAACGCGCCGGACGCCGTTTCATCGGGGAAAATGTTCCGCTATTTGAACAAATTCCCGGAAATTCACACCGATCGCCTGTGAAAAGCGAACATTTCCGGCCAAATGTACGAAAATTCATCGTGCGGAATGGAGTCATTTTGTGCAATAAAAAGTTGACACCGGGGCGGCATCCATGCTATAATGACAGAAGAGCAAGCCGACAAACGCATTCCCAGAAAGACGGAGGGTGCATCATGAGAGAAAAACTGAAGTGTGCCGTCATCGGCGCGACCGGCATGGTCGGACAGCGTTTCCTGACCCTGCTGGAAAACCACCCGTATTTTGAAGTCACCGCCGTGGCCGCCTCCGCGCGCTCCGCGGGATTGACCTACGAGGAGGCCGTCTCCGGACGCTGGAAGATGAGCGCTCCCATTCCCGAAGCCGTGCGCTCCATGACCGTTCTCGACGCCTCGAAGATCGAAGAGATCGGGAACCGGGCGAACTTCGTCTTCTGCGCCGTGGATATGAAGAAGGATCAGATCCTCGCGCTCGAAGAGGCCTACGCCAGAGCGGAGATCCCGGTGATTTCCAACAACTCCGCCAACCGCTGGACCGGCGACGTCCCCATGGTGATCCCGGAGATCAACGCGGATCATCTCGCCGTGATCGAGGCCCAGAGAAAGCGGCTCGGCACCTCCCGCGGGTTCATCGCCGTCAAGCCCAATTGCTCCATCCAGAGCTACGTCCCCGCCCTCACGCCCCTGCGGAAGTACGGCCTGCGCGAAGTGCTCGTCACGACCTATCAGGCCATCTCGGGCGCGGGCAAGACCTTCGACAGCTGGCCGGAGATGATCGACAACGTCATCCCCTATATCGGCGGCGAAGAGGAAAAGAGCGAGCGGGAACCCCTCAAGATCTGGGGCGAGCTCCGCGGCGGCGAGATCGTGGCGGCGAAGACTCCGCTCGTGACCTCCCAGTGCATCCGCGTCCCCGTATCCGACGGCCACACCGCGGCGGTCTTCATGTCGTTCGAGAACACGCCGCCCCGCGAGACGATCCTCGAGGAGTGGAAGAGCTTCCGCGGACTGCCCCAGCTTCTGGGCCTGCCCTCCGCGCCCGAGCAGTTCATCACCTATTTCGACGAGGACAACCGGCCTCAGGCGAAGCTCGACCGCGATCTCTACGGCGGCATGGGCGTCTCCTGCGGACGGCTCCGCACCGACACGATGTTCGACTACAAGTTCGTCGGCCTGTCCCACAACACCCTGCGCGGAGCGGCCGGCGGCGGCGTCCTCATCGCGGAACTCTTATACCGTCAGGGGTATTTGGGGTAAGACAATCAGGAAAAGGCTTCGCAGGGAGGCCTTTTCTTTATTCGGATTGCAAATTCTTGCGCGTGTCTGCCCTCTCCGTCACAGTCTTCGACTGCGCCACCTCTCCCGGAGGGCGAGGCAAGGGGTTAAACCGCGACCGCACGTTTTTCACTTTCCTATGCGCGTTTCGATCGCTGTTTGCGGCGCGTCAGCATAGCAAACCGATGAATTTCGGCGCAGACGGAATTCATCGCATGGTGTCGGCTGACGCAACATAGTCCGCGCGAGGATAGTGGGTTGAACAATCAGATTTGGATGTAGGCGCGAGCTGTTAGTTTATGCCATATAGCCAAGGGACCCGCACGGGGGGCCTTCGGCTTGAGATGGTCCCCCGTGCCGCCCGGCCTGCGCAA
>SVQK01000006.1 GCA_015065385.1 Oscillospiraceae bacterium
ACGGCAAGGGGACCCTCACCGTCACCTCCGCGAAGGGCAACGGCATCACCTCGAAGGACGACCTCAAAGTTACGAGCGGCACCCTGAACGTCACCGCACTGCTTGACGCCCTCGAAGCGAACGACTCCATCGTGATTTACGACGGCAATATCACCGAGAACAGCAAGAAGGACGGCCTGCACGCCGAGAACGATGAGGACGACTCCCTCGGTTATATCTGGATCGGCGGCGGCACGCTGAATGTCACGGCCACCGACGACACGATCCACGGCACTTCCTTCGTCCAGGTAGACGGGGGCACGATCACCGTCTCCGGCGCGGAAGGGATCGAGGGGACCTACATCCAGATCAACAGCGGCGAAATCACCGTCACCGGCACCGACGACGGCCTCAACGGAGCCAACAAGAGCTCGGCGTATGAAACCGCTATTGAGATCGCGGGCGGCACGCTGAACGTCACCGTCGGGCAGGGCGACACGGACGCCATCGACTCCAACGGCAACATCTATATGACAGGCGGCACCGTGAATATCACCGCCAGCGGCTCCTTCGACTACGACGGCACGGCGACCTACACGGGCGGTACGATCACCGTCAACGGCCAGACCGTGAACAGCATCACAAACTCCATGATGGGCGGCGGCATGATGGGCGGCGGGATGCAGATGGGCGGACGGCACTGAAGCGTCCGGCAACAGAATCAATCAACACACAGCCCCCGCGCACCGAACAGATCGGAACCCGCGGGGGCTTCGTTATGGAATGGAATCGTCGCAGAAGTGTCAGCACAGCTGGCAGATAAACGAGATCACACCGTCCCGCCACACGGCTTCGATGCTCCCGCCGCAGTTCTCGCAGATGCTCTCGGCGATGCTGAGGCCGATCCCGTAGCCTCCCCGGTCGATGTTGTGGGACTCGTCCTGACGGTAGAACCGGTCGAAGAAGCGGGAGGTGTCGACTCCCTGCCCGTCTGCGTAGGAATTGGACACGGTCAGAAGCGCCCCCCGGCCCCGCTTGTTCTGCTCCAGCGCGATCCGGATGACGCCCCCGTCGTCGCAGTACTTCACGGCGTTGTCCGTCAGAAGGGTGGTGAGCTGGCGGACCGCGCTGCCGTCGGTCACAAGGGTCACGCCGTCCGGAATGGCGGTATCCAGGGTCTTTCCCTGCTGGGCGGTCATGGCCTCAAAGGGAACGACGGATTCCCGCACGGCGGCGGAGACGTCCGTCTGTTCCCGCTTCCCACGGTTTTCCTGCTCCCGGGAACGGGTGATCATCACGAGATTCTGGATCAGCCCGTTCATCCGGTCCACCTGCTTGATCGTTGACTGAGTCCATTCGCTTTCCCCCTCCGTGAGCTCCGTCATCTCCGTGTTGGCGCGGATCACGGCGAGGGGCGTTTTCAGCTCGTGGCTGGCGTTGGTGATGAAAGCGTCCTGACGGCGGCTGTTCTCGATCTCCGGCTCGACCATCTTCCGGGAAAAGCCCCGCACCAGAAAGAACGTGATGAGCATCCCGAGGAACGCGACGCCGCCCGTGGCATAGAGAAGCCGCATCCGGGTATAGACGATCCCGGAGGTGTCGAGCAGCGCGAGCCTCGTGCCGCCCACCTCCCCTTTGGCCCGCTTGTAGGAGTAAACGCCGACGCGCCCGCTGTCCCGTCTTCTGCCGAGGGCGGCTTCCGCGACGGAGCGCACGTTTTCATGGGCGTCCTCCCCGGAGGATTCCCGGGACCAGCCCGCGTGAAACTCTGTCTCTTCCCCTTCCGCGTTGTAGACGAAGAGATAGAAATTGTCCCGGTGGTAGGATGGCGCGAACACCTCGAGGACGGAGAGCGGCGTGTCCGTGCGGGGCGAGGCGAATCCCTCCCCGCTGTCCTCCAGCAGGCCGTCCAGCGTCCATCCGATTTCCCGCTGGCTGACCGCGTAGTTGGTCAGGTTCAAGAGTCCCCCGATGAAGAGCATGGCAAGGAAGATGGAGACCATGGCGACGAGGATGAACTTGCGCCGCAGCTTTTCGATCCCGCGCTCACTCATGGGCGGCCTCCCCCTTCAGCCGGAAGGATCCTCCCCGCTCCCCTTCGATGCCCGCGGCGGATCCGACGGCCCGGAGCTTGCCGCGCAGATAGGACACATAGAGCCACACCGTGTCCGCCTGCGCTTCCGGTTCCTCCCGCCAGACGCGCGCTAAAAGCGTCTCCGTGGACAGGGCGGCGTCCGGATTGGAGAGCAGGGCGTGGAGCAGCTCGAACTCCTTCACGGACAGGCGCACGGTGTTTTTCGCGCTGAGGGCGAAGGTCGCGGGAGCGAGGGTGAGATCCCCCCGCCGCAGAGGTTCGCCGCTCCAAGTCCGGCTTCTCCGTGTCATGGCCCGCACCCGCGCCAGAAGCTCCTTCATGGCGAAGGGCTTCAGAAATTCGTCAATTCAAAAGCATAGGAAAAGAATTGTCTGAATTCATCTGTTTATGACAGCTATGATCTGCTCGATGGCAGAACAGGAGATTTGTTATTCAGCGATTCTTCTCCACGTCCTGCCAGTTGGCATTGCCCAGGATTTCCGCGTTTTCCCCGAAGAATACCGATCCCGCCTCCTCATTCTCCGTGAGTTGGCAGAGCATCCATGCGGTCATATATCCGTCCGAGCGCGCAAGCATCTGCTCGTGCTCCGCTCCGACGGCTCTTGCCCGGATCTTCGGCACGTCGTCGGCGATGCTGTCATAGTTTGCGATCAGCGCGGACAGAGGCGAGACTCCGCCGTAGCTCTTTTCCGGATCGGCGCCGGAATCGTCGGATCTGCCGGTTCCCGCACACATAAAATACGGAACCGTGACTTTTGAAGCGTCGTACTCCCAGCCCATATTCTTTGCAAGAGTCGGGTATGCCGCACTGCCGGTAAAAATAGCCCTGTACCTTTTGCCATTTTCATAATTGGTCAGCGCACAGAGCGCGCCGGCTCCTCCCTGGGAATAGCCGATCAGGCCCATGCTGTCGTAATCGATCTTACCGGAAAGCACACTGGAGGCCTGAAGGTTCAGCATAAAGTCCAGCGTGATCGACGCCGTCTCTCCGTTCCCGGTCTGTCCGTCCTCGTTGCCGACCACGATAAAGCCCCAGGAGGCCAATCGAGGGAAGAACGGCTCGTAAGAGGAGGCAGGTGTGCCGCTTGCGTTGACGACCATGATCATCGGCCATGCCTTTCCGCCGCTCTCCAATTCCTTCGGATACCAGACGCGCACTTTTCCGATGGACGCGTTGTCGGAAGAAAACTCCGTATAAGCAGTTTCATAGGAACCGAGTCCGGAATATTTCATTTCCAGCGGAGCATCGGATCGGAAGTTCTTGTAATAGCCCTCTGTGATATCGTTGTTTCCGTCTCCGCCCGGCATCATGGACTTGATATAGGCAAACACGGCGATGCCCAGCACAAGGAGCAGCACCACAGGAATCAGTAGGATTTTGAACACTTTCTTCATTTTGACCCTTCTCTCTTATTTTTCAAGCAGCGCAAGACCGTGACTCTCTACATCACCGTTTACAGCGGCATAGATCCAATCCGCAACGCTGACGCCGTCCTCCAGCTTGTCAAAAACATTGCTGGATAGGATCGTATGCTGCGTATTGCGGGTTTCCGCGTCTTCGGCATGTTTCCAGATATAGATCCCGACTTCCGGGATATTTTCCTTGAGCCTACTGACCATTTCCAACAGATCCTTCTGGAACAGATCGCCGTTTTCCCTGCTCTTCGACATGGTGCCGGTGCGGATATACGCCTGATATTGCTGAAGCGTATCATCCCGGCAGGAGCAATCAAACAGAATCTTGACTGTGTCACCGCGTTTTTCATGCAGTGCGGTCAGGCTGTCGAGTACAAGGTTGTCCGTTGTCAGCCTGTCCGAGATCTCCGTCGGCGATTTCCAGAGACTGACTGCTGTCTCGTGCCATCCGTCATAGAGCAGCAGCGAGCTGTCCACACAGACCGTGATATTCTTCGCGCTGGGGAAGCGGTCGATCACATCGTCGGCCAGCAGGGAGGCGGCGAACCCTCCCGCAGAGAAGCCCGTTACCAGCAGGGTGTCCGGCTCGCCCACACACGGCTTGATTTGCTCCACGAACGCGGCGTAATTGCTGTAGCCGGTGTGGCAAACCGTCTTTTTCCCCTCATAGATCCCCGTACCTGAATGGAAGTCGCCGGTGGCGTAGGGAATCACAAGGAAGCTCCAATCCTTGAAGGGATTGCTGTCCGCGCTGCTGCCGATACCGCCTTGCGCCACGAAGTCCTGCCCCGTCATATTTGTGGCATAGAACTTGTTTCCGCCTTCCGAGGTTTCCGGCGTTATGCTCACGCCGCCGCCGAAGAAATAGACGACAACCTTGTTCTCTGTGCCCTTTTTGAAGATTCCGTGCCACTCGCTGCCGTCCGAGGATTGGGTACCCTCCACCGCCGCCTCATACCATTTTCCGATTTCCGGCTCGCCCGTCAGCTTCGGGAAGCTTTTGAGAAAGGTCATTTTCAGCAGCACAAACACACCGACCGCAAGAACGACGGGGACGCAGGCGAGAATGAGCAGGACCTTTTTCGCTTTTCTGTGTTTTTTCTTCTCCATTTTTCCTTCTCCTTTATCCATGTAGTTCTCCTTCAAAACGATAGTTTCCTGCATTCAGCGTCTTTGTACAGCTGGTCGGAAGGATCAGATGGGCAATCGTTCCCGCCGGAACTGAACAGGTATAGACGAAATGCTTTCCATCACGCTCCCAGCGGGATTCTATCGTTCCGTACTGGGTCTTGTAGCTGCCCTCCGCCCAGGTCAAACTGCCGCCGAGGACAGGACGCAGTTCAAACTCCCGGAAGCCCGGCGCGCCAAAGCTCGGACGGATTCCCGCCGCGTATTCAAATAGGAACTGGCAGACCGCGCCGAAAGAATAGTGATTGAAGCTGTCCCGGAACACGTCCATGCCGTTCCAGTTTTCCAGCATGGTCGTCGCACCCAGCGTGATCGGATGAAGCCAGCCGGGAGCGGTGGTTTGCTCCAGGATGCGAAAAGCCTCATCCACCAGCCCGTTGTCGCAGAGGGTGGGCAGCAGATAAACGGTAGAGAGAAAGCCGGTGTTCAGGTGGTAATCGGCGGCTTCCAGCTCCTTTTTGAGCTGAGCGATTACCAGCGGCTTTTTTGCTTCGCTGACCAACTCCAGCGCCAGCGCGCGGATATACGCCGCCTGATGGCCCGGCTGGATCGTCCCATCGTTGCCGATCAGGTATTTGTCATAGGCAGCTTGGATTTTTTCAGCAAGCGCCGCATAGTGCTCCGCGTCCTCGATCTTGCCGAGGATGCGCGCCATGTGGGCGAGATTGTCGCAGCTGCGCTTGGTATAGGCCGTGGCGACCTCCGGTTTTCCGTACTTTGCCATGTGGGACACATAGTCCGCCGCCGTGCCCCCCTTGGCAAAAAGCGCGACGACCTCCGGCGCGGGAGGCAGGGGCTCGTTCCATTCGCCGTAGTGAAAGCGGGTGTCGTAGATGTAGTCTCCATCTCCGTTTTTGTACCACGGCTTGTCGGCGTACATGGGATTTTGCTCTTTCATACAGCCGAGGGAGAACTCGACCCACTTTTTCGCCGTCTCGTAGTGCTCTTCCAGAAATTCCGCATCGCCGTACATCAGGACCATCTGATACGGGATCCACACGGCGGAATCGCCCCAACCCACGCTGTCCTCGCCGATGTTGCCGTCGCCGGTGGGCCCTGCCAAAGCCATAGCGGGGTCTTTTGCCTGTACTGCCTTCAGCTCCTCCGGATTGTGCACGCTGGAGGTGGACGGGAAGGTAATGCCCACCTTGCCGGAGGCGTACTGCTCGATGGTCTGATCGACCAGCCACTTTTTGAAAAACTGCCGCACGTCCATGAAATACGCCGCGGTTCGGCAAAAGATCATGGCGTCGCCCGTCCAGGCGTTGCGCTCCCGGGTGGGACAGTCCACCGGCACGTCCAGAAAGTTCCCCTTCTGGCTCCAGCGTGCGTTTTCCACGAGTTTGTTAATCAGGGGATTCGAGCAGCGGAAGTCCCCCGTCTCCCCCATGTCAGAGTAGACGGCAATTGCCTCGAAGTCCGCGTCCCCCGACAGAATGCCCTCCACAAGCGCGTACCGGAAGCCGAACACGGCAAAGTGCGGCGTGTACTCCTCGACCTCCGCGCCTTTGCAGATATAGGTGATCTTCTGAAACTCCGCCCTTCCGCCGTCGCAGTTGGCGGTGGAAAACCTGCCGTCCTTGTCCAGCCCTTCGCCGTGCCTGAGATGGACGGTCTGCCCGGACTTGGTGCCCCGAAGGGTCATGTGGACATAGCCCGCCAGATTCTGCCCGAAGTCGATGACGAGGTTTCCGACACTGTCTCTGAAAGGCTTTCCGACAAAGCGTTCTTTTTCCCGCACGGGGACGCTCTGGTTCTCGATGCGCTCGCCCTCCGTATGCTCGGTGCAGAGGGCGGCTTTTTGCCAGCCGTGGGGCTTTACGCGGGCGTCATAGACCTCGCCCTTTTGCAGATCCGTCCGCAAGACGGGGCCGAGGCCGACCTCCCAGCTTTCATCCGTGGAGAGCGTCTCCTCGCTGCCATCGTCGTAAAGGAGCCGCAGCTCGCCCCAGACAGCGAGCGTATAGCCGAAGTTGTTGTTCCACCGCCACCAGCCGTCGCCCACCGTCACGCG
>SVQK01000066.1 GCA_015065385.1 Oscillospiraceae bacterium
CGAAGGTCCGGTTCCGGGTCTGTGTGACGCCGCTGAGGGACAACGGAGCTCCCGTGTTCCGCGCGGACGGATGCGACGACGTAGATTTTCTGATCTCCGTCAACGCGGGCGAGGAGCTCGGATCCCTCGGAAAAGTATCCTCCGGCGGCGAGCTGTCCCGGATCACCCTTGCCCTCAAGACCGCGCTGGCAAAGAAAAACGACTCCGCGACGCTCGTTTTCGACGAAATCGATACCGGCGTGTCGGGCGGGACCTCGGAGCGGATCGGGCTCATGCTGGAAAAGCTGTCCGAAAACGCGCAGGTGCTCTCCGTCACCCACTCCCCGCAGATCGCCTCCATCGCCCCCTGCCACCTGCTGATCGAAAAACACGAGCGGGACGGGCGGACGGAAAGCGAGCTGCGCGAGATCACGGGGGACGAACGGACCGCGGAAATCGCGCGTATCATCGGCGGCATCGACGTCACGGAAAAGCAGACCGAGGCGGCGGAGGAAATGCTGCAGAAAAACCGGAAATAACGCATCCGGATCACGAAATACTCAATTCAACAGAGGAGAATGATTCCCATGGGCATCTATGAAGAACTGAAAGCGCGCGGACTGATCGCGCAGGTCACGGACGAAGAGGAAATCCGGACGATGGTGAACGAGGGCAGAGCGAAGTTCTATATCGGCTTCGACTGCACCGCCGATTCCCTGACCGCCGGGCATTTCATGGCGCTGACCCTGATGAAGCGGCTGCAGCAGGCGGGCAACCAGCCCATCGCCCTGATCGGCGGCGGCACCACCATGATCGGCGACCCCTCCGGCCGGACCGACATGCGGAAAATGCTCACAAGAGAAGATATCGACCACAACGCGGAATGCTTCCGCCGTCAGATGGAGCGCTTCATCGATTTCGGCGAGGGCAAGGCGCAGATGGTGAACAACGCGGACTGGCTGCTCGATCTGAACTATGTGGAACTGCTCCGGGAAGTCGGGGCGTGCTTCTCCGTCAACAACATGCTGCGGGCGGAATGCTACAAGCAGAGAATGGAGCGTGGTCTTTCCTTCTTTGAGTTCAACTATATGATCATGCAGTCCTACGACTTCTACTATCTGTTCCAGAAGTACGGCTGCAACATGCAGTTCGGCGGAGACGACCAGTGGTCGAACATGCTGGGCGGCACGGAGCTGATCCGCAAGAAGCTGGGCAAGGACGCGCACGCGATGACCATCACCCTTCTGACGGATTCTCAGGGCAAGAAAATGGGCAAGACCGCGGGCAACGCCGTATGGCTCGATCCGAACAAGACCAGCCCCTTCGAATTCTATCAGTACTGGCGGAACGTGGGCGACGCGGACGTTATGAAGTGCATCCGGATGCTGACCTTCCTGCCCCTCGAAGAGATCGACGAGATGGATAAATGGGAAGGCAGCGAGTTGAACCGCGCGAAGGAGATCCTCGCCCTCGAGCTGACGAAGATGGTACACGGCGAAGAAGAGGCGAAAAAGGCGGAAGCTGCCGCAAAGGCTCTGTTCGCAGGCGGGGCGGACAACTCCAACATGCCCACCACCGTTCTCACGGACGCCGATTTCACCGACGGCAAAATCACGGTGATCGATCTTCTTGTGAAATCCGGACTCTGCACCACCAATTCCGACGCGCGCAGAACCATTCAGCAGGGCGGCGCGGTGATCGGAGAAGATAAGGTGGCCGACATGAAGGCTGCCGTGGAAGAATCCCGGTTCGAGGGCGACGGCCTCATCCTCCGCAAGGGCAAGAAGAACTTCCACAAGTTTACGAAATAATGACGCGCTATCGCATCCTCCTCTTCGACGCCGACAATACGCTCTTCGATTTTGACCGGTGCGAAGAGGAGGCGTTCCGGCGCACCGCTCAGAGGAAAGGACTGCCTGGAGGCAAAGACCTGTACGGACGCTATTCGGCCATCAATGCCGCTCTCTGGAAACAGTACGAGCGCGGGAAAATCGGGCTTGAGTTCCTCAAAGTCGAGCGGTTCCGGCTTCTCCTCCGTTCTCTCGGCATGGAGGACGGGGAAGAGCTGAACGGAAAGGCCGTAGGTCTGAGGGATCTCTATACGGAGGAGCTTTCTGAGCAGGCTTTTCTGATCCCCGGCGCGGAAGAAGTCTGCCGGGAGCTGTCGCGGGACTTTGATCTGTATATCGTCACCAACGGTATATCAAAGATCCAGCGGAACCGGTTCGCAAAATCGGGGCTCGCTCCGTTTTTCCGGGGGATGTTCGTCTCCGAGGAGATCGGTGCGAAGAAGCCGGATAAGCGGTACTTTGACGCGGTATTCGAACGCCTCGGAGACGTGAAGAAATCCGAAGTCCTGATGATCGGCGATTCCCTGACCTCGGACGCCGACGGAGCGATCGGATACGGTCTCGATTTCTGCCGGTACAACCCGGAAGGAAAACCGGACGAGGGACGCGCGGTCACATATACTGTAAAAAAGCTGTCCGAGATCAAGGACATTCTGAACGGGGGAGCATCATGACGGATCAGATCCGGCGTCTTGCCGAAGAACTCAGCGCAGGGGGAGACATATCCCTGTTTCCGGACGAACCCATGAACCGGCACACCTCATTCCGGATCGGAGGGCCCGCCGGTCTTTTCGCCGTTCCCCATACGACGGAGGGATTGATCCGGATCCTCGATGAAGCCCGGAAAACGGAGGCGCGGACGTATATCCTCGGAAACGGGAGCAACGTGCTGTTTGACGACTGCGGATTTGACGGCGTCGTGGTTTCCACGGGAGGGTTCAACACCGTGACAGCGGAAGAGGACGGACGGATCTCAGCCGGAGCGGGCGCGTCTCTGTCCTCCGTCTGCAAGGCCGCCCGGGACGCCTCCCTCACAGGGCTCGAATTTGCCTATGGGATCCCGGGATCGGTGGGCGGCGCGGTCGTGATGAACGCGGGAGCGTACGGCGGGGAAATGGCTCAGGTGATCGAATCGAGCCGGTATCTCGACCGTGAGACGCTTGAGATCCGAGATCTTTCCCTCGCCGGGCACGCGTACGGCTACCGTGACAGCGTTTACCGGCATTCGGACCGGATCGTGCTCTCCGCCGCATTCCGGCTGAACAAGGGCAGATCCGAAGAGATCGCCCTGGCCATGAGTGACTACGCCTCCCGCCGCACGTCGAAACAGCCGCTCGAATATCCAAGCGCGGGATCCGTGTTCAAGCGGCCCGAGGGACATTTCGTCGGGCAGATGGTGGAGGAGAGCGGACTGAAAGGCTTCCGGATCGGCGGGGCGGAGGTCTCCGAAAAACACGCAGGCTTCATCGTGAACCGGGGCGGGGCGACCTCCCGCGACGTGCTGGCTCTTGTGGAGCACATTCGGGACACCGTACGCCGCAACTACGGCGTGGAGCTGGAATGCGAAATCATTCATGTGAAGTGACATGGCGGAACGTTTTTCACAAACTGTAAAAACTCAACTGGCGGCGGCGGAACTCCGGAAGAAATGCTGCCGCCATACTTTTTCGGATATGGAAGCGCTGAACGCGGAGGGCTGTCACGCGGATGGACTGCGGGCGGTGTGGGACAGATGCCGCTGCGGCGGATGCCGTGCCGTGGTTTTCCGCGAGCTGTTCCGGACGCACGGTTCCGTGACGGATCCGAGAAAGTCCTATCAGCTCGATTATACGCTCGACGACGCGGAAGCCGGGAAGTTTCTCAGGGACGCGCTGGCCGAGGTCGGTTTTTCCTTCGGGCTTTCGGAGCGGAAAGGAAAGACGGTCCTCTGGCTCCGGGACAGCGGTTCGGTCGAGGATTTCCTTGCGTATCTCGGCGCGACGGCGGCATCCTTTGACGTGATGAACGTGAAGATCGACCGGGAATTTCGCGGAAACGTCAACCGTCAGGTGAATTTCGACACGGCGAACATCGGAAAACAGCTCCGGGCGACCCGGAAATACGCCGAGGCCGCGGAGAGTCTGAAACGGGCCGGCCGGTACGACCTTCTCCCGGAGGACGTGCGGATCACGGGGGAACTGCGGATTGCCAACGAACAGCTCAATTTGGAGGAACTCGGCAAGCTCCACGACCCGCCAATCACCAAATCCGGCGTAAAACACAGGCTCGAAAAGATCCTGCGCGCCGCGGAAGAGCTGGAGGCGGAACAGGGAGCGGGGGGAACAGCGTGAATTTTGCCCGTTACGGCGGAGAAACGGTGAGAACGGAAGCATAGGAGAAAAGGAGGGACGTCATGCCGGATTTCGTGCATCTGCATCTTCACAGCGAATACAGTCTGCTCGACGGCGCGTGCCGGATCGCGGACATTCCCAAGGCGGCGAAAGCGGCAGGACAGAACGCCGTCGCCATCACCGACCACGGGAACATGTACGGCGTGGTGGAGTTTTACAAAGCCTGCAAAGCCGAGGGGATCAAGCCCATCATCGGCTGCGAGGTCTATGTGGCCAAGCGGAGCCGCTTCGACAGGGAGCGGGAATTCGACGCGGGATCGAACCACCTGATCCTGCTCGTCAAGAACGAAACGGGTTACCAGAACCTCATCACGCTTGTATCGAAAGCCTTTACCGAGGGCTTTTATTCCAAGCCGCGCATCGACAACGATCTTCTGGAAGAACACGCGGAGGGGCTGATCTGCCTGTCCGCCTGTCTGGCCGGGTATATCCCTCGTTCGATCGTGGCGGGCGAGTACGACAAGGCGGAGGAATACGCGCTCCGTCTGGACCGGCTCTTCGGGCGGGGGAATTTCTACCTCGAAGTGCAGGATCACGGACTTCGGGACGACGATGTGGTCAACGAGGGCATCCGCCGCCTGTCCGCCCGCACCGGGATCCCCATGGCCGCCACCAACGACGTCCACTATCTCAAAAAGACCGACGCGGATACGCAGGCCATCCTCATGTGCATCCAGACCGGAAACGTCATCTCAGACGGGCGTCCCATCGGATTTGAGACGGACGAATTCTATTTCAAGAGCTCTGCGGAAATGGAGCGGCTGTTCAAGGACTACGAAGGAGCCGTGGAGAACACGCAGAAGATCGCCGATCTCTGCCAATACGATTTTGAATTCGGAAAGATCAAACTCCCCCGGTACGAACCGGAGAACGGGATGGAACCCGGAGCGTTTCTTCGTTCGCTTGCTTATGCGGGGCTCGAGCGGAAGATCGCGGACGGACACATCGTTTTCGACGGGAAGTTTGTCCGGGAGGATTACGAGAAACGCATCGAATACGAGCTGTCCGTGATCGGGCAGATGGGCTACGCGGAATACTATCTGATCGTCTGGGACTTCGTGAACGCCGCGAAGAATCGGGGGATTCCCGTGGGACCTGGGCGCGGATCGGGCGCGGGATCGCTCGTCGCCTATCTCGTCGGGATCACGGACATCGACTCCATCCGCTTCGATCTGCTGTTCGAACGGTTTCTCAACCCGGAGCGCGTCAGCATGCCGGACTTCGATATCGATTTCTGCTACGACCGGCGGGACGAGGCCATCGCGTATGTGCGGGAGAAATACGGCGACGATCGGACCGCGCAGATCGTGACCTTCGGGACCCTTGCCGCCAGAGCCGCGGTGCGGGATGTGGGACGCGCCCTCGGCATGAGCTACGGGGACGTGGACGTCGTGGCAAAGCAGATCCCGCAGGAGCTCGGCATGACGCTCTCGAAAGCGCTGGAGAGCGTTCCGGAACTGAAATCGCTCTACGAGGAGGACGACCGGATCCACAGGCTCATGACCGTTGCGGCTCAGCTCGAAGGAATGCCGCGCCATGCCTCCACGCACGCGGCGGGCGTCGTCATTACGGATCGGGCCGTCACGGAGTATGTTCCCGTGAGCGTCAATTCCGGCGTGATCGTCACCCAGTTCGACATGGACACGGTGGCCGAGCTGGGATTGTTGAAATTCGACTTTCTCGCCCTCCGTTACCTGACGATCATCGACGGGGCGGAGCGCGAGATCCGGGAGCGGGATCCATCCTTCGATTTGACCAAGGTGGACATGGCGGATCCCGGAACCTATGAGACCATTTCCGCGGGCCGTACCGACGGGGTGTTCCAGCTGGAATCCTCCGGCATGAGACAGATGCTGACCCAATTGCAGCCGAGGTCCCTCGACGATATCATCGCCGCCATCGCACTGTACCGTCCGGGACCCATGGATTCCATTCCGAAGTACATCGAGGCGCGGCACGATCCGGCCGGGATCCGCTACTGCACGCCCCGCCTCGCTCCCATCCTCGACGTGACCTATGGCTGTATCGTGTATCAGGAGCAGGTCATGCAGATTTTCCGGGAAATCGCGGGCTATTCCTTCGGTCACGCGGACGTGGTGCGCCGGGCGATCTCGAAGAAAAAACAGGGCGTTCTCGAGAGCGAGCGTCAGTCCTTCATCGACGGCGCACGGGAAAGGGGAATTTCCGAAGAGGACGCCGTTGCGCTGTTTGAAGATATCGTTTCTTTTGCAAATTATGCGTTCAACAAGAGCCACGCGGCGGCCTACGCGGTCCTCTCGTTCAGGACGGCCTATCTCAAGACCCACTACCCGAAGGAATATCTCTCCGCCCTTCTGACCTCCGTTCGCGGATCCGCGGATAAGATCGCGGAATACGCGTCGGATTCGGCACGGCAGGGGATCCCGGTTCTGCCGCCGGACGTGAACCGGAGCCGATCCGGATTCCACGCGGAAGAGGGCGGGATCCGCTTCGGCCTGTCCGCCCTGAAAAATGTGGGCGAGGCGTTCATACGGGCGCTGGTGGAGGAGCGGGACTCCGGCGGGCCTTACCTTGACGCGGACGACTTCATCACGCGCATGAAGCGGCTCGATATCAACAAGAGACAGCTCGAGACCCTCATCAAATCGGGAACCCTCGATTCGCTCGGCGTTTCCCGGAGCCGATGGCTGGCCGTGTATGAAAGCCTTCTCGAAAAGCAGTCCTCCGCCCGCCAGAACGACGTAGCCGGACAGATCGGGCTGTTTGAGACGGCCCCGGCATCCGCCCCGAGAGAACCGCGGATCGAGTTCCCCTCCATCGCCGAGTTTTCCGTGCGGGAAAAGCTGGCTCTGGAAAAGGAAAGCTGTGGGCTGTATCTCTCCGGACATATTCTCGACGACTACAGGGAACACATCGCCGCGCTTCACCCCGCCCGGATCCGGGATATCCGCGCCTCCTTCTCCGAGGAGGGAGAGGGCGGCGAGGAAGAGTCCGTGGGAGAGGCGGAAGAGCCGCGCTACCGGGACAAGAGCCGCGTCACCGTCGCCGGATCCGTGACGAAGCGGGTGAACAAAGCCACGAAGAACGGGGAACAGATGTCGTTCGTCACGCTGGAAGACGGGTCGGCCTCGATGGAACTGCTCGTCTTTCCGAAGACGCTCGAACGGTACGGCCATCTCTTGACCTTCGACGCGGTGATTGCCGTCTCCGGAACGGTCAGCGCAAGGGAAGAGGAGGATCCGAAGCTCCTCTGCGACCGGATCGTACAGCTCGTATCCGATTCCCGCGAAATCGAAGAGCCCGGTGCCATCGCCTCCGCTAACGCGGAACTGGACGCGGCCTCGGACAGCGGCAGGCGGATCCGGACGGCGCAGACGCAGACGGAATCGCCCGCGAACAGCGCGCCTTCCTCCGCTCCGGTTCCGGCCGCGGACACCCCCGGAAGGCCGAAAGCGTGGATGGCTCCCTCGAAGATCTTCCTCCGCATCCCGTCCGAGGATTCGAAGGAGTACAAACGAGCCGCGGCGCTCTGCAAAATCTTTCCGGGGTCAACTCCGACCGTCTTCTATTCCTCCGAGACGAAGGCATACGGAAAGCCGGTCGGCGTGAACGGAACGCCCTTTGTGACGGAAGAACTGCGGGAGATTCTGGGGGAAGACAATGTCGTTCTGCGCTGAACACGCAAAGACAGTCGCGCGTCCCCGAAAAATGCGGAAAAAACAGGGAAAAATGCGAGAAAATCCCGCAAAAATCAGATTCGGTTCATATGGGATTCAAAATTAAGGTTTATAATAACAACTGCATAACTCTTACGAAAGGTCGCGCATCATGAAGGATTCAAGCAGCCCGCGCGTGAACTGGGGTCTGGAGACGCTTCGTGTGCTGGGACTCATCGGACACGTTCTGTTCCGCGTGTTTTCCTGGTTCATGAACATTCTTCTGACCCTGCTCCTCATCGGGTTGATCACCGGGATCATCGTCTCAACGGTGTTTGCCATTTATATCAACAACCATCTTGATCTGGAAATCGATCCCACATCCATCGTGAAGGTGAGCCGGGACTCCGCAACCCGTATCTACTACATGAAGTACGATACCATGGAGGATCGCATCAACCGCAGCGGCACGCCCGTCGAGATCGAGGATCAGCGGCTGACGGGCGAGGACTCCACCATTGCCGTCTCGTTCGCTCAGATCCCGGAAAACCTGTATCACGCGTTCATTGCGATCGAGGACAAACGGTTTGAAGAGCACAACGGCGTGGACTGGTATCGGACACTCGGCGCGATCTACCACTTTGTGGCAGGCGGCGCGGGAGGCGGATCGACGATCACGCAGCAGCTGATCAAGAACGTGACGGGCGAGGATTCGTACACCATCCAGCGCAAGGTTGAGGAGATCTTCCGGGCTCTGAACCTCGAAAAGGTCAAGAGCAAGGAAGAGATCTTCGAGGCCTACTGCAACATCATCTATCTCGGAAACAACTGCGACGGCGTGCAGGCCGCGTCGAACTTCTACTTCGGCAAGGACGTCTCCCAGCTGGATCTCGTCGAATGCGCCGCCATCGCCTCCATCGTGCAGAACCCTTCCCAGTTCGAGCCGAAATACCACGACAAGGACCGCCCGAAGCTGGACGCCGACGGCAATCCCGTGCTGAACGAGGACGGCGAGCCCGTGTATATCCGCGGCAACGAATACCGCCGCTGGGTCGTGCTCGATCAGATGTGCAAGCAGGGCTACATCACCGAGGCCGAATGCGTCAAGGCGCAGAACACCGAGCTTGTTGTGGTGAGCCACGAGGACGACGAGGAAGTCGCCGAAGAGGGAATGACCATTTACAACTGGTACACCGAGGCGGTCATTTCCCAGCTGATTGTCGATCTGGCAGAGAAGTACAACGTGACCCAGCGGGCCGCCAGCCAGATGATCTTCAACTCCGGCTATAAGATTTACGTTCCAATGGATCCCTATGTGCAGAATACGCTCGAGGAGATCTACGAGAACGACCGCGAGTATTTCCCATCCACCGGCTCCGGACTCCAGCCCCAGTCGGCGATGGTGATCTGCGATCCCTACACGGGGGACGTGCTCGGAACCGTCGGCGCGCGCGGCAAAAAGATCATCAACCGCGGAACCGACCGGGCGACCGTGGCCACCAGACCTCCGGGATCATCCATCAAGCCTCTTTCCGTCTACGGTCCGGCTCTGGACGCTGGAATCATCAACTACGGGACTGCCGTGGACGACGCGCCGCTCTACTTCTACCCCTATGTGGCGCAGGAGGCGACGGAATGGTCCGACGTGGTGTACGGCTACACGCCCTATCCGAAGAACCTCCCCGAAATCTACTACGGCCTGACCCCCATCCACGACGCGATCCGCCGTTCCGTGAACACGGTCGCCATGCGGGTGCTCAACATGTACGGCGTGGAGAAGTCCTTCTACTTTATGAAGAACGAGCTGAACTTTCACAGCCTCATCGAGAGCTATACCAACTCGAGCGGCCAGTACTTCACCGATATCGGCGAAGCGGCTCTTGCGCTCGGTCAGCCCAACTACGGCGTGACGGTCCTCGAAATGGCGGCGGGTTACTGCATGTTCCAGAACAACGGCATGTTCAACGAACCGAACCTTTACCTCTATGTCGAAGACGGCGAGGGCAAGGTGGTGTTCGACTACTCCGACGATCCCCGGATCGTGATCAGCGAGGAAAGCGCGTCCATCATGACGATCATGATGCAGGAGGTCATGTCGGCCGGTACCGGTATGGCGTGCACCCTCCAGCAGCAGGTCAACGTGGCGGGCAAGACGGGAACCACCTCCTCCGACTTCGACCGGTATTTCGTGGGATACACCCCGTATTACGTCGGAGCGGTGTGGACGGGATACGACATCCCCCAGTCCCTGTCCTCCTTCAGTGAGAATCCCTCCCTTACGGTATGGGATATCGTCATGACACGACTCCATCAGAAATATATCGACGAGGCCAACGCGGGAGGAGAACCGCTCAGAAAGTTCGAAGTCGCACCCGGCGTCATTACGGCCACCTATTGCCGGGACTCCGGAGAGCTCATCGGCGACGCCTGTTCCCTTGACCCGCGGAATTACCGTGCGGAGGTCGGATACTTCACCCGCGAAACCGTTCCGAAGACCACCTGCTCCACACATGTGAAGGTCCTCCGGGACAAGTACACCGGCGGCATCGCGTATCCCACCACGTCCTGTCCTTCGTGGAACTGCGAACCGACCGCCCTCATCCGGGTGGAAAACCGCAGCTTCCCGACGGAGGTCTATATCGTGGACGCTCAATACGTCTACCGCGAGATGCCTTCCTGGGCAACGCCCGCGTACTGGGCAGGGGTCGCGTATTTCCGGAATCTTCTGAAAGACGGGGAGTTCTGCGGATCGTCCTATGTGGTGCGGCCCTACAACTCCTACTGCATCGAGCACGGAGTCTGGAACGGATGGTCGCCCTCGAAGAATACGGAAGGAACGACAGCCGGTACAGGCACGACAGCCGGGACGGGGCAGTCCGCTTCGGAAGCTCCCGGCACAGGCTCGACCGGCGACGCCTCGTCAGGGAACGCATCGACCGGAACCGGCGGATCAACCGGGACCGATACCGGAGGAACTTCGTCCGGCGGAAACTCCGACGACTGGTTCGAGCTGGGCGAATAAGCCGGCCCGGATCCGTCCCTGAATATCAAGAAAACCCGCGGAGGATTTTACGTCTTCCGCGGATTCTTTGTCTATACGGTTTTGGTGAGGTTCACTCCCCGAGCATCCGGATGAGGGCGGGGATGCAGAGCTCGAATTTCACGCTGTAGCGGTAGTCGGGATCGTCCATGGTGGCGCGGATGGCGTTGAGCACGTTCGTCGCGGCGATCCGCATCGCGTCCTTGAGCGGTTTCCCGAGGATCAGCGCGGCAAACATGACGGCGGCATACAGATCGCCTGTTCCGTGGAAGGAAACCGGAAGATTCTCGTGGAAGTACTCCGTGAAGTCTCCGCTCTCCCGATTGTAGGCGACGATCCCCTGTTCGTCGGGGCGGTCTTTGTACCGGACGCCGGTGATGGCCGCGGTCTTCGCCCCGTTTTCCGTGAGACGGACAGCCAGATCGCGGATATATCCCTCGTCGTAGGTTCCGGGCTCCCGGTAGTCCACGCCAAGCATGAGAGCAGCTTCGGTGATGTTCGGAACGATGATGTCCGCCCGGTCGCATAAGTGCTTCATCGCTGCGACGATCTCCGGACCGAAGCCGGTATATAACTTGCCGTTGTCGGCCATGGCGGGATCCACGAACACATATCCGGGGCCGATCTTGTCGATGAAGCTCTCGATCATGGCGGCCTGCTCCGGGGATCCGAGATAACCGGTGTACAGCCCGTCGAATGTGAGCCCCTCTCTCTTCCAGTGATCGGTCACGGCGGGGATGTCCTCGGTCAGATCGCGGAAGGTGAATCCTTTGAATCCCGCAGTGTGGGTGGAGAGAACGGCGGTGGGAATCACGGCGCACTCCACGCCCATCGCGGAAATGACGGGCAGAGCGACCGTGGTGGAGCATTTGCCGAAGCAGGATATATCCTGTATGGTGACGACTTTTTTCATAATTTGCCTCCGGGGTGGTGTCAAATTGGATTTGTTCCTTATCATACCCCATTTTTGACCATGACGACAGTCTCAAATCCGAATTATTTTATATGACCAGTTTTCGGCAGCCCCTTGACTTTGCCGACTCGAAACCGTATAATGAGAACAAGATCAAGTCACCAGATCCGGAGGGACAACCATGAAGCGGGACGGAAACTCGGTTCCGGCATACCGGACGATCTATGAGGAGCTCAGAAAAAAGATCATCGAGGGAGATTATTCGCCCGGAGCGAGACTCCCTTCCAAGCGCACGACCGCCGCGGATTACGGGGTGAGCGTCATCACGGTCGAGCACGCATACGATCTCCTTGTGGACGAAGGATACGCGGAGGCGCGGGAGCGGAGCGGATTCTATGCTTCCTACCAACGCCGGGATTCCTTTCCCGTGGCGGAGGAGGGATCCTTCCGGAATACAGGCCGTCCGTCGATTGGTCCGGGAGGAGAGGAGGACGGCGCGTCGTTTCCCCATTCCGTCTACGCAAAAACCGTGCGCCGGGTGCTCGCTGACTATGAGGATATTCTTTACCGGCGGTCTCCGTCCGGCGGACTTCCGATCCTGAAGGAGACCATCGCGGAATACCTCGGGCGAAGCCGCGGGATCCGGGCGAATCCGGACAATATCGTGATCGGGTCCGGAGCGGAATACCTCTATACGCTGATCCCGATGATTTTAGGGCACGGTCGGATCTTCGCCGCGGAGCGTCCGTCCTTCGGAAAAATCCTTGCCATTTACAGAGCGTCGGGTTTGATTTGCGAGGAACTGACCCTCGGGCAGAACGGAATCGACAGCGGGGAACTGGAGCGGACCCGCGCGTCGGTGCTCCACATCACGCCGTACCGGAGTTATCCGAGCATGGTCACGGCGTCGGCCTCCAAGCGGCACGAATACATCCGATGGGCGGAGGAGCGGGACGGACTGCTTGTGGAGGACGATGTGGAATCGGAATTCGCTCCCGCCGTCCGACGCGCGGAAACGCTGTTCGGCCTGAATCCGGCGCGCGTGATCTATCTGAACTCCTTTTCGAAGACGCTGTTTCCCTCCCTCCGCGCCGGATACATGATCCTGCCGGATGGGCTGATGGACGCCTACCGGGAGGGAGCCGGGATCCTTTCCTGCACCGTACCCGTTCTCGAACAGTGCGTGCTGAACGAACTGATTGCCCGGGGCGATTTTGAACGTCATCTGAACCGACTGCGCAGGGCTATGCGGAAGTCCCCGACAAATACTGACGGGAAAACAACTCTTGCAATTTCCGGGAAATCATGATATGATAGACTCGGAATCAATCAGAACGGAAGGCGGAGACCATGCTTTCATTTGCCAGCGACTATATCGAAGGGGCTCACCCCAAAATACTTGAAAAGCTCGCCGAGACCAATTTCGACATTCAGCCGGGGTACGGAGACGATGCCTACTGCCTCGCCGCAAAGGAGAAAATCCGGGCGGCGTGCGGATGCCCCGAGGCAGAGGTTTATTTCCTTATGGGCGGAACCCAGACCAACCGGACCGTCATTTCCGCCTATCTCCGGGACGTCGAGGGCGTGGTCTCTCCCGTCACGGGACACGTCAACGGTCACGAGGGCGGCGCGATCGAGAGCTCCGGCCACAAAGTGCTGACCCTGCCAACGGAGGATGGGCGGCTCGATCCGGCGGTTCTGCGGTCGTATCTCAGGAGCTTTTACTCCGACGCCGAAGGGGCGATCCATATGGTTCAGCCCGGCATGGTATATGTGACGCACCCGACGGAATACGGGACGATCTACACGTTCCGGGAGCTCGAGGAAATCCGGGCGGTCTGCGACGAATACGACCTGCCCCTGTTTCTCGACGGCGCGCGGCTCGGATACGGACTGGCGACGCCTGGGACGGATGTGACGCTTTCCGACATCGCGCGGCTGACGGACGTATTCTATATCGGCGGCACCAAGGTCGGCGCGTTGCTCGGCGAGGCCGTTGTATTCCCGAAAGGCGCTCCGAAGCACTTCTTCACCCACATGAAGCAGAACGGCGCGGTGCTGGCGAAGGGCAGAGTCCTCGGAATCCAGTTCGGCACGCTGTTCACGGACGGTCTCTACGAGTCGATCGCGCGGCATGCCGTAACGCAGGCGGAGCGGATCCGGAAGACGCTATCGGAGTGCGGATTCAGGCTCCACATCGACGCCCCCACCAATCAGGTTTTCGTGGTTCTGACGGACGCGCAGATGGAAGAGCTCGGGAAGCGGGTCGTCTTCACTTTCTGGGAAAAGCCGGACGAGGAGCACTCCGTGATCCGCCTATGCACAAGCTGGGCGACCCGGCCGGAGGCAGTGGACGAGCTG
Source organism: Oscillospiraceae bacterium (assembly GCA_015065385.1). Classification (GTDB taxonomy): domain Bacteria; phylum Bacillota; class Clostridia; order Oscillospirales; family CAG-272; genus UMGS1696. The sequence goes on from SVQK01000066.1 coordinate 14,169, forward strand.
TGCGCGATCCTCTGTGACCTTTCGGGATACGAGGGCTGAATCGATGAAACCGGAGTTTGTCATCGAGACGAAGCGGGATCTGGTCGAGGCGGTCGGAACTTATGGGATCCTGCCGCTGTTCCGCAACCGGATCTCCGGTTTTTCCGTCGAGGAGCACGCCGCGCCGTCCGCATGGTTCGGTTCGGAGGAGGGCGTGTGGGAATGGAAGGGCCCCGTGATCCGGGAAAGCGGCTGTGCGTACGGCAAATTCTTCGAAAATAAAGCGGCGTTCGTTTCCATGGACTGGTTCCCGGATCTGGCCAACCTGAGGCGGGACGGATACGATTTTGACGCGCGATACGACGACGGACTGGCTTCCTCGGGAGATCTGTTCCTGTACGATCTTGTTGCGGCAAACGCGCCCGCGCTGACCGGAACGCTGAAGGAGCTCGGAAATTACAAAAAGAGCGCAGAGGGCGGCAAAACAGGCTTTGAAACCCGCGTGACCCGGCTTGAGCGGCAGTGCTATATCATCATCCGGGATTTCGTCTATCTGCGCGATAAGTACGGCAAGCCCTACGGATGGGGCGTCGCGGAGTACAGCACTCCGGAGCGGGAGTTCGGGAAGGCCTTTACCTCCCGTGTGTATACCCGCGAGCCGGAGGAATCGGCGGAGAGGCTGCTCGGGCACCTGCGATCCATTCTTCCGGAGGCGGGCGAGCGGGAGATCCGGCGGTTTCTCATGGGAAAGGAGAGCGGACATGTTCAGGGATAAAGTCGTTGTGATCACAGGCGGCTGTCACGGCATCGGACTGGCCACGGCGCGCGCATTCCGGAGAGAGGGAGCCGAGACCTTTGTGATCGACACCGATCCCCGGGCGGATTTTACCGGCGACGTCGGGGACAGGGAAACGCTGGAACGTTTTGCGGAAGCTGTGAAGACGCGGTTCGGGCTGGCGGACTGCCTCGTCAACAACGCGCCGCCGCCGATGCGCGGGATCGACTCCTGTTCCTATGAGGAGTTTGAACGGGCGCTGAGGATCGGCGTCACGGCTCCGTTCTATCTGACGAAGCTGCTTCTGCCCCTCTTCCGGGACGGCGCGGCGGTCGTCAATATCTCCTCGTCCAGGGACCGGCAGAGTCAGCCGATGACCGAGAGCTACACGGCGGCAAAAGGCGGCATTTCCGCGCTGACCCATTCTATGGCGGTCTCCCTCGGCCCGAAGATCCGCGTCAATTCAATCTCCCCCGGATGGATCGACACGGAATACAGAACCTACGACGGGCCGGACGCGGCGCAGCAGCCTGCTGGACGGGTGGGAAATCCGGACGATATCGCCGAGGCTGTGCTGTTTCTCTGTTCGGAGAAGGCGGGTTTCATCACGGGGGAGAACCTTTGCGTGGACGGAGGCATGACGAGGCTGATGGTCTTTCACGGGGATCACGGCTGGACGCTTGAAAGGTAAAAGGAGGACGGTATGATCGAGCGGGAATTCTGGGTTGAGAGGGAAGGCAAGCGGATCTATTCGCTGATCCGGACGGAAGGAGAAGACAAGCGGCCCGCGCTGATCCTCTCCCACGGGTACGGCGGCGACTCCCGGGGCGAGGAGGGATTTGCGCGGTATTTCGCCGAGCGGGGATTTCTCACCTGCGCGCTCGACTTTTCGGGCGGCGGACGGGGCAGCCGGAGCGACGGGGAGACTTGGGAAATGTCGCCCCTCACCGAAGTCCGGGATCTGTCGGCGGTGCTCGACGGGATCAAAAACCTCCCTTGGGCGGACTCCGGGAAGATCTTTCTGCTCGGCGAGAGTCAGGGCGGTTTTGTGTCGAGCGTCGCGGCGGCGGAGCGGCCTACGGATATCGCGGGACTGATCGCGCTGTTTCCGGCTTATGTTTTGCAGGACGACAGCAAAAAGCGCGCGCCGGACCTCGACCGCCTCCCGGAGCGGATGGAGGTCATGGGGCTGACGCTCGGACCGGTCTATCACCGGGACGCCCTGTCCTTCGACGTGTACGACCTGCTGCCGCTCTATCCCGGACCGGTCCTTCTGATGCACGGCACGGAGGACACGCTCGTTCCGATCCGCTATTCAGAGCGGGCGCAGAAGACCTTCCCGAACGCAAGGCTCGTCCGGGTGGAGGGCGCGGGACACGGATTCTGGGGGGACTTCTGGCTCCCCGCGGCACAGGAGATCGAACGGTTCCTGACCGGGCTTTGTCAGGGAAAATGACAGAAGAAGCCGAATAAGCAAAAAGCAGCGGATACCGGTGAGGCGTCCGCTGTTTTCATATGCGCGTATCTCAGTTCGTCCGCTTTTGCATGATCTTCCGGTTGGCCCAGATCAAAGCCGCGGCGCAGAGCACGATCTGCACGATGGTGGAAGAGGGAGTTGCAAGCCCGATCCGGAAGAGGGACACCGGCGACAGAGCTGCCATGAAGAAGGAGACCGGAACCCGCACGCAGAACGCGCCGACGATCCCCTGCGTCATGACGAACCGGGTCATGCCGAGCCCGTTGAAGAATCCGATGAAGCAGAAGAGGAAACAGGTCAGAAGACAGTCGATGGCATAGGCTTTGAGATAGTCCGCGCTGGCCGCGATAACCTGAGGATCGTTCGAGAAGATCCCGCTCAACAGATCCCCGCGGAACCAAGTCAGCGCAAACATGGCGACCGCCAGCGCGAAGGATACGGAGATCGCGTACCGGAGGGCCTTTTTCGCCCTTCCGTATTCTCCCGCGCCGTAGTTCTGGGCTACAAACGCCGCCATAGCCTGCCCGAACGCGGACGGAACGAGCATGATGAACCCGCAGACCTTTTCCGCCACTCCGATCGCCGCGGACGCTGTCAGGCCCAGATTGTTGACGATCGCCGTGATGATGAGGAAGGAGACGCCCACCAACAGATCCTGCAAAGCGATGGGAAGCCCGAGCATCGTGATCCGTCCGGCGACAGCGCGGTCAAAGCAGAAGGACTCCCGGCTGACGGTGAAGGGCAGTCTGCGCCTGCGGATGATAAAGAAGGAAATCACGACGCTGAGCGCTTGCGCAAAAACCGTGGCAATGGCCGCTCCGGCGGTTGCCATGCGGAAACCGGCCACAAGGAGCAAGTCTCCCGCGATGTTGATTCCCGACGCGATCAGCACGGTCAGAAGGGGCGTGCGCGAGTCCCCGATCCCGCGGAAGATGCTCCCGATCAGATTGTAGGCGATGATGAAGAGGGAGCCGAGACCACAGATCCGGATGTACGTTACGGTTTCGTCGAAGGCCTCTTCCGGCGCGCGCATCACCGACGCGATGGACGGCGCGAGAACCGGAACGAAAACGGTGAAGACGAGCGCGATGGCGGCGAACAGGAAGATTCCCGTTCCGATGATCCGCCCGCCCTCTTCTCCCCGTCCCTGTCCGATCCGCTGTCCGAGAAGGATCGTCGCGCCCATCGAGAAGGAGGCCACGAGGTTGGTCAGCGTGAACATGATCTGCGATCCCGTCGCCACGGCGGAAACATGGACGGAATCGGAGAATCTCCCCACGATCAGAAGGTCAACGGCCCCGTAGAGCGACTGCACGAACATGGAGAAAAAGACCGGGATCATGAAGAGCAGAAGCGGGGAGAGGATCTTCCCCTTGGTAAAGTCGGTATCCCTGTTGTTCATGGCGCATCTGTCTCCTGTTATGTCATTCTCCGAGGGCGGCAAGGGTCCGCGCGAGCGTTTCCTCCGGCGTCGGAGCGGATTCTACGGTGATGTCCGCCGCGGAAAGATAGAAAGATTTCCGGGCATTCCAGAGCTCTTCGGCGGTATGGGCCTGAGAGAGGGGCCGTCCGTCTTTGTCAAGCTCGCCGAGCGCTCTCATGAGCAGAACGGTCGTGCCGTTTTCCCGGAACAGCCTCCGATTTTCGGGCCGGATCACAGCGCCTCCTCCGGTTGCCAACACAAGCGAGGACTGTTTGCTGAACGCTCGGAGAACGGCGGTTTCAAGCTCGCGGAAGGCGTCCTCTCCATCCTCGCGGAAGATATCCGGGATGCTCTTTTCCGCAGAGCGCACGATCTCCGTGTCCAGATCGACCAGAGGACGGTCAAGTCGTTCGGACAGCAGTCTTCCGAGCGTGCTTTTGCCGCATCCGGGCATGCCGATGAGAATGATATTCCGCATGGACCGGCTCACGGAAGCGATGACCTCTTCCGTCTTTTCGGCGGGAATGCGGTTCCCAGTGAAGAGTTCCGACGCCCGCACCGCCTGCGCGACGAGCATGGGGAGTCCGGAGGTGCACGGGATCCCTCGGTCCTCCGCGTCAAGAATGAGGGCGGTCCTCGCCGGGTTGTAGATCATGTCCACCATGGCGGAGAGGGCGGGGAAGGAGTCGAGCGAGACCGGACTTTCCCCGTTCTTCGGGAACATCCCGACGGGGGTGGTGTTGACGAGCACATCCGCGTCCCGGTGCCGTTCGAGGTTGGAATAATTGTCCTCCCCCGACCGCGAAATCACAACGACCTGCCGCGCGCCGCGATCCCTCGCAACGCACTGCGCCGTGACGGAGGCCCCGCCGGATCCGAGGATCACGACCTTCCTTCCGTCGAGGCGGATCCCCTTCCGGTCGAGCATATAGGAAAAGCCCGCGTAATCGGTGTTGTACCCGTGTAGGAGCCCTTCGCCGTCCTTGACGACGGTGTTGACCGAACCGATCCGCCGCGCCTCGTCCGAAATCGTGTCGAGATACGGCATGACGGTCTTTTTGTAGGGGATCGTGACGTTGATCGCGTCGAATTCCCGCTTTTCGAGAAACGGCGCGACGGCCTCCTCCTCCATTGGCATGAGAGTGTATTCGTAGTCTCCCAGTTCCGCGTGGATCCGTGGAGACCAGCTGTGGCCGAGGGGATTGCCGATAAGTCCGGTTTTGAGTTGTCCTGATTTCATAGGAGATTTCCCGCGCTCCGGTTGGTTCCGCCGGAGTCTGTTCCTGTTTGGATTATCACTTGTTCTGCCGATTGAGAAAGGCGGCGGCTTCAGCGATGATCTGCCGTTTTTCCGCGCTGAGTCCGTAGGGATCGAGGTCATCGCCGGGGCGGATCCAGACCGATTCTTCAATTTCTCCCGCTTTCAGAACCGGTTCCCATCCGGCCGGGGCGGAAGAGAGGAAATACACAACATCCTTGACGTGTCCGCAGCGCATCCGGTAGGTCTCCGTCCTCTGCCAAAGCCCGGAACAGCTCACCGGATCGCCGAGGGGACGGAGCGTCAGTCCGGTTTCCTCCGCCGCCTCGCGTTCCGCCGTCATGAGGGGTGTTTCCCCGGCTTTCATATGGCCCTTTGGAAAGCTCCACGCGCCGGAATAGGATTCCCGGAGCAGCAGGAAGGAAAGCCCTGCCTCATTCTTCCGGAACACGACGGATCCGCAGGATTTTTCCCGGAGGGAATCCGGCAGGATCAGGGAGGAGAGGAAGAATCGCTCCGTAAAGTTCACTGCGGCGAGCATCTCATCCGAATCCGGAAAAACGTTCGGCGGTGTGACAATGAGTTTTTCCTCCCGGTCGTCCGCGCGATGGACTGCCGCCGCGACAGTTCCGGTCACCTCGTCCCCGGAAGCGAGCGTTTTCCCGTCCGGAAATCCAACAAGATACGCGTCGGCGTCCTCTCCGTCGTGGGAGGCGAGACCGGGTACGAATCCGTAAGGGATCGGATAGATCAGATCCGGGTGCTCCGGGTGAGCCGATCCGGCGGGACGGTCGATCCGGACGTTCACAAGCGATCCGATCAGCGGGGAGAAGTCGTCGAATCCGTCCCCGTCCGAGATCCGGCAGATCTCTGTGACGCGCTCTCCCCGTGTCCGGATCAGCAGGGCAAAGTCCCTCTTTCCCTCCGCCGTCCGGTATCCGCGCCGGGTCAGCTCCGCGACTGCTTTCCCCGTGTCGTCGGCGGATTTGGTGCGGACTTCGGTGGATAACAGGTTCGGCGTCCGGGACATACCTTGCCGTCCGATTCCGGGACGCACTTGCGCATCAATGGATCCGAGGATCTGGCGGATCAGCTCCGCCCGGTCTTCCTCCGTCACAGCGCAGTGGTACGGCAGTCCGGCGGCGTCCAGAATGAGCGCGGCGGCTTCGTCCGGCAGGGTGGTCATCGCGTCGATCACAAGATCCGCCGGGGGATCCTTCGTCATCAGCCGTGCCTGTTCCTCGGACTGAAACTCTCCCCGGTCTCCCCGGATGAGATTCCTCCGGCGCAGCTCCTCGAGCGGGCAGTCGAAACGGACGAGAAGCGGATCGAAGGGCTCGAACAGCGTCCGGATCAGTTCCAGATTGCTTTTGCCGAAGTGCTCCCGGTACTCCGGCAGATCGAGCAGCATTCCATCCACCGCCACGTCGAAGCCCGCTTCCGCCATTGCCCGTACCGCATAATACTGAGCCCCGATGGTCCGCGCGACCTCGCCCCAGAAATCCTGTCGGAAGAATTTGCCGTCCACCATGTCGTGAAAGATGTCGTTCGAGGAGACGAAAAGCTCGCGCTCGCTCATTTTCCGCATCGTCATGGCGACGGTGGTCTTGCCGCAGCTTGTGAGCCCGTAGAGAAAGAGGATCCGTCCCATCATGTTCCTCCCGATATCCGGAGTTTGTTTGCTGAACAGGCTTATTGTACCATATTTCCCGGGCAAAGTAAAGGGTTCGGGAGAGATGTTCCGCTTGCAATCGGGAGAGCTTTGTGATACAATGGACAAAAAAGAGAGAGGAGGAGGCGCGATGGCGGAAGAGACGACGGGTATTCTCGAACAGCCCGTTACGGTCCTCAAAGGGGTCGGACCGGCGAAGAAAGAAGCCCTTGCCAAGATCGGGATCGAAACCGTCGGAGACGCGGTGCGCTGCTGGCCGAGAGCGTATCAGAACCGGGGAGACACGAAAACCCTCGCAGAGATCGCGGCGCTCTGCCGAAACGGTGAGACAGGGCCTTTTTCGGCGATCCTGACCATTTCCACCGAACCGCAGGGCCGCTATATCCGCCGGGGGATGCATCTGACCACCGCGCGGGCGTTCGACGAGTCCGGGACTGTCTCCATAACATGGTTCAATCAGCCCTATGTGGCCGGCCGGATCCGGGCAATGGGCGTCTACCGGTTTTACGGCCGCTTCGAGTGGAACGCGCAATACAGAAAGCTCTCCCTGAACTCCCCTCTGAGCGAGCCTTGGGAGGAAGGGGTGTCGCTGCCCGCTATTGTTCCGGTGTATCCTGTAGCGACCGGGCTGACCCAGCGTTTTATGACCGATCTGACCGGACGGGCAATTTCGGCGGCGGGGGGGGAGCTCTGGGAATTCCTTCCTACCCCAGCGCTCGAAGATCTGAAACTCCCGGCTTATGCGTACGCCGTCCGACAAATCCACCGTCCCGACAGCCTCGAGGCGATGGAGACTGCGCGGCGGCGTCTGGTGTTCGAAGAGCTTTGGCTCATGTTCCTCTCCATGGCGAAGACAAGAGCGGACACGAAACGTCCGAGCGGAGCTCTCAGGCTGACGGATACGGAGCTTGGCGAGTTTTACAGAAGCCTCCCCTTCACCCTGACCGGCGCGCAGGATCGGTGCGTCTCGGAGATCGTCCGGGATATGGCCGGGGAGCACTTGATGAACCGGATTCTCACCGGGGACGTTGGGAGCGGCAAAACGGCGGTTGCAGCGGCGGCGGCCTATGCGGCGGCACGGAACGGCTTCCGGACCATGCTCATGGCCCCGACCGAGATTCTGGCCCGCCAGCACGCGGAGGATTTCGAAAAGCTCTTCGCTCCGCTCGGGATCCGGGTCGCCCTCCTGACCGGTTCCACAAAGAAGAAGGAGAAGGATCTGATCCTCGACGGACTGCGCGATCAGCCGCGGATGGGAGAGGGGATTTCCGTTCTGATCGGCACGCACGCGCTTCTCACCGAGGACGTGGAGGCGGATTCCCTCGGGCTCTGCGTCATCGACGAGCAGCACCGGTTCGGCGTTCATCAGCGCGCGGCTCTGTTTGAAAAGGCGCGAAACGTCCATTCCCTCGTCATGAGCGCGACGCCCATCCCGCGGACTCTTACGCTGGCGGCCTACGGGATGATCGACGTCTCCCGGATCGACGAGATGCCGAAGGGAAGACAGAAGATCGACACCTTTATCGTCAACGAGAGCTACCGGGAGCGGCTCAACGCCTTCATCCGGAAACAGGCGGCGGAGGGACACCAGACCTATGTGGTGTGTCCCGCGGTCGAGGAGTCTGAGCCGAAACCCGGGGAAGGGGAGGAGATGGCGGACACGCCCCTGCTCGACGTGATGGAGGAGGCTCCTCCCATGAAGAACGCCAGACAGACGGCGGACGAGCTGACGGCTGCTCTGCCGGAGCTGAACATCGGATTTGTCCACGGGCGTCTGAAACCGGCGGAGAAGGAGCGGGTCATGGCGGCCTTCGCGGATCATGAGCTGGACGTGCTCGTCTCCACCACGGTGATCGAGGTCGGCGTGAACGTCCCCAACGCGACCTTGATGATCGTGGAGAACGCGGAGCGGTTCGGCCTGTCCCAACTCCATCAGCTCCGAGGCCGGGTCGGACGGGGATCGGCGAAATCGTACTTCATTTTAGTGTCCGATTCGGAGAAGCCGGAGGCGCAGGACCGCCTGAAAGCCGTCAAGTCCACCACGGACGGATTTGAGATCGCGGAATACGACCTCGAGCAGAGAGGGCCGGGAGACTTTTTCTCGGAATGCGGTCCGATCCGCCAGCACGGCCAGATGAACTTCCGCCTTGCCGCAGCGTGCCGGGATTCCGAGATGATCGAGCGGGCTTCGTTTTACGCCCGGCAGACCGCGGAGGACGATCCGGGCCTTGTGAAGCCGGAAAACAGAAGGATCCGGGAGAGACTCATGGAATTCGGACAGAAGACCGAAAAAACGCAGAACTGATTCATAGACAGGAGGCGTCCTATGAATGTGAAAGCCGAACAATCTGATTTCAAGCTCTTTGAAAAGCTGTTCCCGGGAGAGACCGTCCCGCTGAAATTTCAGCTCAGCGGCGTGCAGTACAGAGGAATTCCGGAGGGTTGGGCCGCGGAGGTCAAGCGTGAATCCGTGGACGCGAATATCGTCCGGCGGAGCTTTACCGCGCGGGATCCCGCATCCGGCCTGCGGCTGACCGTGACCGGCTGGACATACCGCGATTTTCCCGTCGTCGAATGGATGGCGGAATTCAAGAACGAAGGAGAAGCCCCGTCCCCGATCCTGTCCAACGTCGGTATCGGCGGGGAGATCGACGGGGATTTCCGCGCGTTCGTCCACGGGAACGGCGACACCTGCCGGGACGACGGATACGAGTGGTTCACGGACGAGCTGACGGGGGAGGAAAAATCCCTGAGCATCCACCCTGCGGACGGAACTTCCTGCAACGGCGCGTTCCCGTATATGAAGCTGATTTTCGGGGACTTTGTTCTCCGCGCCGCGGTCGGCTGGCCCCATATGTGGCGGGCGACGTGCAAGAGACGGGAGGGAGGCGCGCGCTTTGACGCCGGACAGATGCGGTGCCATATGCGGATCCTTCCCGGGGAAACCGTGCGCACCCCGCGCCTGACCTTCATGGTCTCGTCGGGAGACGAATACCGGAGCGCGAATCTCTGGCGGCGTTGGTATTTCGCCCACATCCTGCCCCGCGAGAACGGCAGCCCGCTCGCCCCGGCCATGTGCCTGCACTACTGGTCCTGCGAGGGGAAACCGGAACACACGGCAGCGACGGAGGAAAATCAGATCCGGGCGATCCGATCTTATGTCGAACACGGACTCGTGCCGGATATCTGGTGGATCGACGCCGGGTGGTACAAGTGCGACTACAACTGGCCCCATATCGGCACATGGAAGCCCGACCCGGAGCGGTTTCCGAACGGTCTCGGCCCGATCGGGGAAGAATGCGACAACATCGGCGCGCGGTTCCTTCTCTGGTTTGAGCCGGAGCGCGTCGTGCAGGGGACGGAGCTTGCGGATGAACATCCGGACTGGCTCCTTCCCACCGGACGGGAGGGGGACGGCAGCAGTCTCTTGAATCTCGGAAATCCGGATGCCTGCGCCTGGATCACAGACCGCGTGGATTCCATCGTCAAGGAAGGGCATATCCGCGTGTACAGGCAGGATTTCAACTTCGATCCCAAGCCTTGCTGGCTGAACGCGGAATCCGAGGACCGTCAGGGGGCCCTCGAAAACCTCCATGTTCAGGGCTATCTCCGCTTCTGGGACGCGCTCATCGACCGGAATCCGGGGCTGTGGATCGACTCCTGCGCGTCCGGCGGGCGTCGGAACGACCTTGAAACCATGCGCAGGGCGGTACCGCTCCACTATACCGACGTCGGCTACGGGGAGCACACGATCAAGCAGAAGCAGTTCCGGGAACTCTTCGAGTGGATCCCCTATTTCCGCTCTCACAACATGTCCTGGGACCGGGAGTTTGTCGAACAAAAGCTCGGCCGGACGTGGGTCGAGAACGACGCGTTTTCCTTCCAGTGTGCGATGGCTCCCGCAGTCACCTATATGACGTGGTGGGACGCGGACGAGGAACAGTTTGAGCGGACAAGAGAAGCGAAATCCCTCTGGCGCCGTGCCGCTGATTTGGAACTTCGCGGGGACTACGAACCGCTCACGCCATGCCGGAAGGATCCGGGAGACTGGTACGCGATGCGCTTTGACGAAGACGGAGAAGGGTTCGTGCAGGTGATCCGCAACCGGGCGGCGGAAAAGGAGCGCTTCACCGTGACGTTCCGGGCCGATCCGGAGAAGACCTACCGCTTCGAGAACGTGAACGGGGAGCCTCTGACGATTTCCGGAGAAAAGATCCGGGAGCGCGGATTTGAAGTCGCTCTTCCGAAGCGGACGGGCGCGGTTCTGTTCTACAGCACGACGGATCGGACCGGTCTGTGAAGAAGAAGCCAAAAGCATAAACGAAAACATCACCTCATAGAATACGTCAGCGCGTACTGTGAGGTGATGTTTATGGATCGACTGAAATGTGAATTCCGGTGGCTGGGAGAGCATCTCAGAGCGGCGGGACTCTGGGCATTCGCCGCCGCGGCGGGATGCGTCATCCTATGGATCAGCGGCGGGAGCGGATGGTATCCCTTGAAGGCGATGCGGACGCCCCTCCCGTCCCTCGGTCTTTTGTTCGCCCTGTCCCTGCTGCGGGCTGGATTCTGCGGATTGGCGGGCGCGCTCTGCTCTTCCGTCGGATGGGAAGGGGATAAGCAGGGGAAGACGATCGGAACCTGTCTGAGGCGTTTGTTCCTGCCGTCCCGAAGGTCCGCTGTGGGATGGGCGGCGGCGGCGTATCTCTTCGGACTCGGGTGGTACGCGGTGTTTTTCTGTACCCGAATGACGCTCTTCGGGGCGGTTCTGCTGGTCGGCGGGATCCTCTCCCTGATCGCGGCCGGATGCGGCGTTCGGCTGGGAAAGCTGTCCGCGGCGGTCTGGATCGGTCTCGGCCCCGCGCTCGGAATCGATCTATTCCTTCTGATCCTGACGCTGCTTGCGGCGTGAATCAGGATTCGGAGGTTTTGGCGATCGCTTCGACCTCTCCCCGCCGTTCGAAGAGAGTGCAGCCTCCGACATGCTCCTCGAGCAGCAGTCCGCCGTCCCGGATTTTTTCGAACAGGCCGGATTTCAGCACCGCGCGGAGAGAGGTTTCCTTCACGTTCACGTCCGAATACGGGGAGAAGGGGCAGGGTTCCGCGCCGCCGTGGGAATTGATGTGGAAGAATCCGCGTCCCGCCGCGAGACAGCCGTCGGACGCCTTTTCGTCCCCGGGGAACGTGAGAAAGATCGCGCCGGGGAATTTGGAACGCAGCTCTCCGACGGCCTTCCGGATCTTCTCCCTGTCCTCCTCATCCGGCGCAAGATCCCGGCTGTCCTCGGTCACGGGAACGTATTCCACGAAGATGAAGAGGCGGCAGCCCTTGGACGTCAGCTCCTCCGCAAAGACCGGGGAAACTGCCTCGTCCAGATTTTCCCGGGTGACGGTGACGGACGCGCCCCAGAGAATCCCGTGGCGGGAAAACTCCTCCATATTTGCCCGGAGCAGGTCGTACACGCCCTCGCCGCGCCGCGTGTCCGTCTTTTCCCGGCCTCCCTCGATGCTGACGACGGGAATCATGTTGCGCTTTCTGTCAAAGAGATCGAAGTACTTCCCGTCGAGATAGGTTCCGTTCGTGAAGACGGGGAAGAGCAGATTGGGACGCGCGGCAGCTTTTTCCACCACGGAACGTCTCAGAAGCGGTTCTCCTCCGGCTAAAAGGATGAAGCTGATCCCCATCTCTTCCGCTTCGGCAAAGACCCGGTCCCATTCTTCCGCAGTGAGCTGCCGGACAGGTTCGCAGTCCTGCGTCGCGTGTTCCGCACGGGAATAACAGCCCGCGCAGTGAAGATTGCATGCGGACGTGATGCTTGCGATGAGAAAGGTGGGAACGTGGAGCCCGTCCTTTTCGGATTTGCTCCGTCTGTCCGCCGCTTTTGCGGAGGCGATGGCAAATCTGGCCATGAAGGCGGCTTCTTTCGGATCCCGGAGCGTAGCGTGTACGGCTTCGGCGACGATGGCTTCCGCTCCTTGGGTGATATAGTCCTGTAGTTCGACGGTGTTCACGAATGTCCTCGATTTACTGTGATGTTATGCTATAGTATAGCATAAAACCTTTGAACTGTCAACCTGTTTTTCCTCGATTCAACCTCCGGAAGCACAGTCCGGAACGCCTAAAAAGAAGTGGATTTTTTGAAAAAAGGTGTTGACAAGATGGGAGCGTTGTGCTATAATAATGCCGTTGCAGGCGAACAGGCCTGTGCATGGCGGAATAGCTCAGCTGGCTAGAGCAACCGGTTCATACCCGGTAGGTCGTGGGTTCAAGTCCAACTTCCGCTACCACATATCTGCGGATATGGCCCGATGGTCAAGCGGCTAAGACACCGCCCTTTCACGGCGGTAACGCGGGTTCGATTCCCGCTCGGGTCAGCTCGGAACGGAAGACTGCGAAAGGTGGTCTTTTTTTCATGATAAATCCGTCCACCGGAGCTTGTTTTTTCCTGTGAGTGTTTTTCCTGACTTCCGACGCCGAGAGACGATCAAGCGAATCAAACGAAAACCCGGATCTTTTTGAAGGATCCGGGCATTTTGATTCTGCGCTTCTCACGGCATGTACTGACCGACCGCGCCCATATAGAGCTTGCTCCAGACGTAGGAGTTGGCGGCCTCGATGTTGTTGACGAAAATGATGTCCCTGAAATTCAGCCACGCGTATTTGTCGTAGATATTCTCCTCGACGAAGCGCGGGTCGACGACGATGATGGTGCCGTAGTGCTCCACGAGGAAGGGAACGAAGGCATTGCCGAAGGAGTCCTTCAGAACGAGGCAGGTCATGTCCTGCGGATTGTCCGGGACGTGGATCTCCGTGTAGGCATTGTCCCCGGCAATGAAGGTGACATATCCGTTGTTTACCGAGACAATGGAGGAGTCGTAGTTGATGGTCTCTCCCTGCGGAGTGACGGTGAGCATGCTGTGCGCCTTGGTCGGATACCACGCCTCCACCTGATCCTTGAAGGTCTTGACCCTTTCATCCTTGGTGAATTCGTACATGGACCCGAGATAGCTGTCGTTCCGGACGACATAGGTCAGATCGTCGAGGGATACCGGTGTCAGCCCGACGGACTTTGCGAATTCCGCGTAGGCATAATATGCTCCCCGCTGCGTCCAGTGATGGTCGGTGCGGAAATAGAGATATTCCGTATCGTGGGCAGCCAGCGTGTCGTAGGTGTTGACAAAGTTGACCGCGGGATCGGTCAGGGCTTTCATGTCGTTCAGCATGACCCGCTGATCCGGGATGACGGAGGCCAGCTTGTTGCTGTGAATGACCATGGAAGACAGAGGCGCGATCACGATGGACACCTGCGTCCCGAACTTCTGCTGATAGTACAGGGCGGTCTGGGCGAAATACCGGGAGTTGGTCTCGGAGTAGTACGCCTGCGTGTAAACCGCGTCGCCGTAAATAAAGATGCCGTCCGGATAGAAGTCCGCGTCCCCTTCCACCTCCCCTGACGGAACGACGGCGGGAATTTGCTCGGGCATTTCGACGGGAACGGGCGCGGAATCGTTCTGAGAATCTTGTTCGCCGACCGTGTTGCCGGAGGGTTCTCCGCTGTTCGACGGCGCGTTGTCCGAAGCCGTCCGTGTGGGATCGGATGAAACCGCGCTGTCCCCCTCGTCCTCGGAGGTTCGGAGGGAGCAGGCGGGAAGGGAGGTCAGGAGCAGGGCGAGGATGAGGGTGAGAAGTCGTTGAAGCGTTTTCAAGAATGATCCTTTCTGCATTGGTACTGTCAGTTGTATAGTGCGTTGAATTTCGTTTCAAGATAGTCCGCGTAGACCGAGGGATCGAAGGCCCCGCAGACGGAGCGGAACAGATCGGCGGGATCGAGCATTTTGCCGTGACGCCATATTTTGTCTTCGAGCCAGTTTTCCACCGGCGTCAGATCCCCGGATTCCACAGCTTTCAAGGGATCGAAGGATTTCTTCATTTCCGCGAGGTATTGCGCGCCGTACGCGGAACCGAGCGCGTAGGAAGGGAAGTATCCGATGTTGGCGTTCGACCAGTGGCTGTCCTGCAGCACGCCGCGGCGGTCGTCCGGAACGTCCAGTCCGAGCGCCTCCCCGTACAGCCGGTTCCATTCTTTCGGCAGATCGTGAACGGCGAGGGATCCGTCGAAGATCCGCCGCTCGAGATCATATCGGATCATGACGTGAAGGGAGTAGGTCAGCTCGTCCGCTTCGGTCCGGATCAGCGAAGGCCCCGCCTTGTTGACCATCCGGTAAAAATCGTCTTTGGAGACCGAGTCGATCCGACCTGGGAAGGTCTTTGTGAGAAAGTCGTGCAGACGGTCCGTGAACGGGCGGCTTCGACCCACATAGTTCTCGAAGAACCGGGACTGACTCTCGTGGAGCGCCATCGAACAGCCTCCGGCGAGGGACGTCCCCTGCAGCTCGTTGCCGATATGCAGTTCGTACAGCGCGTGCCCGCCTTCGTGAATCACGCTGTACATGGAATACAGGAAGTTTTCGGCGTAGTAATGCGTGTGTATGCGCACGTCATGCTTATCCACCGCGGCCATGAACGGGTGCTCCGTTTCGCCGAGCGAACAGTACCGGCGGTCGAGCCGCAGAAAATCCATCGCAAAATCGGAGATCTTCCGCTGCTCCTCCACGGTGAAAAGGGACACCACCGGCCCGTCGTCGATTTGTTCGGATTTCCGGATCTTTGCGACCAGAGGCGCGAGGCGCGGTTTCAGCTCGCCGAAGAAGGCGTCGCATTTGGCCGTGTTCAGCGCGCGCTCGAAGCGGTCCATCGTGACGTCGTAGGGATCCCGTTCCGGATCAAGGCGGGAAGCTCTCTTCTTCATACCGTCGAAGACCTTTTCGAGATAGGGCTCGAACAGCGCGAAATCGCTTTTGATCTTCGCCTCATGCCAGACTGCGCTGGATTCCGCCAGAAGCATGCTGAACGCAGCGGCCTCCTCCTTCGGGATCTTCCGTGTGTCGTCCAGATGCCGGTACAGCTCGGAGACGTTTCTGCGGTCCACCGGATCCAGCTCGTCCCGGTGTTCGAAGAGATATTCAAGGGCCGCGGATGCCTCTTTGTCCGTCACAAGATCGTAGGTCATGCGGGAAATCTCACCCATGGTTTTCGCACGTGTCGCCGCGCTGCCGGAAGGGGCAACGGTTTCGCCGTCGATCCCGAGGATGGAAGCCGCGTGTCTCAGCGCAAAGAGCACTTCCCGATTCCGCTTCAGTGTCAGAAGAGCCTGTTCCGTATTCATAAATGGTCCTTTCGGCTCGAATGCTGCAAAAATCTGTCAAAATTTATTATACCCCCACTCCGGAGCTTTGTCAAGGCTATAATCATGAACAAAGAGGAACCGGGCCGGATCAAAAGATCAGGCAGAAAAGAAAACTAAAGTCCTGCTTTGATGGACTGAAGAACCACTCCCTTGCGGGCAAAGCTGTTTTATGGTACAATGAGCTCAACGGAAGGGCCCTCCGGAATCCAAACTGCGGAAGAATATGAAAATGACTCAGGAAACCATCGGAAAGAACATCCGCAAGGCAAGGCGGGAAAAGGACATGACGCAGGACACGCTGGCGGAACGTCTTGCGGTCACGGAATCGGCCGTGAGCCAATGGGAGGTCGGCAAAACCGTTCCCGATCTGATGCTGATCCCGGCTCTCTGCGCGGTCCTCGGCGTCACCTCCGACTGGCTGCTCGGCGTGAACGAGGAAAAAAGGCGGGAGGAGATCGCCGAAATCTCTTCCCGCGCGAGCGATCTGGCAAGCCGCGGTCACGAAAGCGAGGCAGCCGGACTGCTCGAAGACGCGCTCAAACGATACCCGAACGACGAAGAGCTGATCGACGGGCTTCTGTTTATCGAAAACAACAAGGACCGCGCGATCGAACTGGGCGAATGGATGCTCAAAAACAGCACGGACGAAAGCAACCGCCGGGACGCGATCCAGTGTTTGGTTTACGCTTACCGGGAGAAAGGCGATCTTGCGCGGGCAAAGGAGCTGGCCTACTCGATGCCGCCTATACATCAAACCTCCGACTTTCTGTTGAACGCGGTGCTCGATGGAGAAGAGTGGGCGCGTCACATCCGGGATCTTCGCTCCTCGCTGCTTGACTGGCTTGCTTTCTATATCGGAATCGGAGGTGGCGAAGATGCGGAGTATGCCGCAAAGAAGGTGATCTCACTGTTCGAACTGCTGTACGATGATGGGGATTATGGGTTTGCCCATGGACGTCTGTATGACAGCTGGATCATCCTCGCAAAAGCGGCGGCAGGACGGAAGGAGATCGGGGAAACCGTGAAGGATCTGACCGAAGCGGCAAAACACGCCCTTGCGTTCGACGCATATGTGGACGCGCCCGAATACACCCATACGTCGGTACTGTTCTGCGGGACGCACAAACCAAACGTCGGTTTGAATTTCAAGGAGAACATTGCGCAGGGCCTTTTGAATGCGATGTCCGATCCTGTCTTTGATTTCCTCCGCGCCATGCCGGAATTTGAGGCGATCCGCGCGAAGATCGAACCCTCCGCGGGAGAATGGAAAGTATAGAAAAGTCTATAGAAAAAGACGCGTCATCCCCGGTTGGGGAGCGCGCCTTCTTTTGGGTATCCGGTCTGCACTCATACTATTCTCAGCCTATAAGGCTAACTTCATGGGTTTTGAACGCTTCATGTAGGAGGCGAATCGCCTTGCGATGAGCTCGCGTACAATAACTCTGATAAGGTTGGATAGCTAAATTGGTGTGCTGAAGGTAAGCAATACTGTATGGGTACAGCCTATCCTTTTCCCCTTTCAAAGTTCTTTGCCAGGCTTTCTCCGAAAGAAAGCCGCGTTTC
>SVQK01000007.1 GCA_015065385.1 Oscillospiraceae bacterium
ACCGACCGGGTTTGGTCGATCCTTTGGCGTACTATCTCGCAAGATGTACTTGAATTTCTGTTTTGATGTAGCGCCGTATACCTGACCGGTACGTACGGTGCAACGGGAGGGAGGGGATTTCTCCCCTCTCTACCCTATTTCAAGTCAGCAAATGCGGTGTAAACAGGCGCTCCCTCCTGTTCGGACAACGCTTTCAACAGTCTGCGTTTTGCCGGTATGGCGATTATCGCTCAGCTGAACCCGAAGATCGATCCCCCAGCTGTCGCCGTACAAATAGAAAACCGATAAATCCCTGATCGATCTTTACGCAGTGAGAGAAGAAAGCATTTGGAGCAATGACCGGTCGCCGGTTTATTTCTCGCTGTTCTGCCTCCTGTCTGCGGATCAGCCCATCGCCCCGTGGATCTCGGTGAGGAAGGCGGATCCGTCCATGCCGCTCGCGAGGATGCCGTAGAGGTGGGTGTCCCCGGCGGCGTCCTTGTAGGAGAGGCCGTAGATCGGGAGGATCTCCCCGAAGGTCATGGTCAGAACCAGGGCCTTGTCCGGCGTAAAGCTGGCATAGCGATAGAGCTCTGTCAGAGAGAAGTACGGCACGCCGTTTTCGTCGATCCCATCGCTCTTCAGGGAGTACACCCGGAAATCGTTCACTTTGGTATACGCCTCGATCAGCACGTCGACCGCATATTCCCCGTGATCCGCAGCGAAGGAGTCGTGGGCGGGAAGACTGGCCTCTCCTCCTTTGTCCACCTTTCTCACGCCGATCAGCGCTCCCCGGGAAAGCCTGTCCGCGCCGCCTCCGATGCAGAGGTCCAGCGTCTCGCCGCGCAAAATCACATAGCCCTCGCCGGTCATATGCGTTCCGTCCGGCAGGATCAGCGCGTACCGTCCGCCGCTTGCCCACAGACCGCGTTCCTCGTCCGTCCATTCCAGCGTACCGGTGTATCCGTCGCCGCCCTTGGTCAGATCGAAGGACCCATCCTTCTCAATCCGAAGCTCCGTCGCGCCGCTCTCATCGATCCACGCGCCGACGTAGAGATTCAGGGGATCGGGCTCGGCAGTCACCGGCTCAGGCTCCGGTTCGGGGGCAGGAGGCACCTCCGCCGTCTCTCCCACGCGGATCCAGATCTCATAATCCTTTCCGTCCCCGGGGACGCTCGTCTCCCGGACCTCCTTCATGGCCGCGTCGGAATAGCAGGTCAGCTCCTCGAAGAGGCCGAAGGTGACGGCCCAGTCCGCGGGCAGGGTGTAGTCGTAGTCCCCGATGCCCTCATAATGGCTCGTGACGGTCCGGGTCTTTGCGAACGCGTCCTCAAGCTCCTTTTGGAAGGGGACGTCCGCGCCGGGCCGCATGGTTTCGGTCATGCTCATTTCGCCGAAATCGACGGAACGGATAAGGGCGTCCTCCCGGCCTACGACCCAGTTCATCGCGCTGTCGCCGTTCTCGTCATAATCGTACTGATACCGGAAGGAGACCGCATCCCCGTCGCTCTGGATGTCCGAAACCGTACCGAGCATCAGGGCGTCGGTCAGAGTCGTGTCGTACGCGTAGTGCTCGCCGTCCGCGTTCGTGTCATAGAACAAATACTCCGCCTCGTTCGGATTCGGGACGAGAGCAATATAGGAATAGCTCTCCCCGTCCCCGTTCAGCTCGAACTCGTCGCGGCCGTAGTTTCCCGCGCCCTGCCGGTAGACGGTTCCATCCTCGTCGGTGATCTCCATATAGGAATACCGGACGATGACGTCCCCATGGCGGAAATAAGAGGTGGAATACGCGCCGTATTCCGTCTGGCTGTCCATCACCAGGGTGCCGTATTTGTTCAGAAGATTGGTGATGCGGTTGTTCTCCCGGAGCTCGTCCATGGAGAAGGGCAGCTCGTCGAGGGCTTCCGGCTCGGTCACGATGTCCATCGGGTAGTTCGCCTCGTCAAACGCGAAGACGGACACGGTCTTTCCGCCCGGCGCGATGTATATCGTATCGGTATCGTCCAGTCCCATGCCTGCCTCCGCGTCCGGGGAGGAGAGGATGATCCCCTCGTCCTGATAGAGAAAGAGACCCCACGCCGCGGGGATTTCCAGATTCTCGACCCGCTCGCCCGCCTCCGTCAGAATCTCGACGGTCACGACGCGCGTGTCGTCCCAGTCCGCCATAACGTCCGCTCCGAGGATCTCGCCGTCGTACTCCACCGTGAAGGATCCGGAGTGGATCGCGTCCTCCGCCGGATATTCCCAGCTGAAAGCGTAAATGTCCAGCGTTCCCTTGTTCACCGTGACGGTGTTCTCACAGGGGGATTCAGTCCCGTCCTCGTACACAAGAGTCTCCGGCAGAAGGACCGTCACCGTTTCCGCGTCCTCGGACAGCACGCGTATCTCTCCGGAGAGCTCGGAGGGCAGGAAGTTCGTGATGAGAGTGTCCGCCTCGTTCCCGAAAGGAATCTCTTCGGCCGAAACCCAGTGACCGACCGAGGTCTCCCCCTCTGGGTCGGGATAGATGTTGCAGCCGCGGTAGTACCCGTACAGGTCCTCGTATTCCTCGCCGTCGTAGGACGCCTTTTCGTCGCTGAAATACACCAGGTCCCCATCCCGCTTCCAGAGGCTTTCGACCTCGCTGCCGCCGTCGTATTCCCGGCGCACGGTCACGCTGTCGTGGCGGCTCAGGAGGGAAGAAATAGAATTCTGCTCCGTCAGAAGGCCGAGGTCAAAATTGGCGGTCCGGTTCTCCGCCGGGTCGGGATCGGGCGCGAGGGGCATGGTTTCCGGCGCGTCCGTTTCGGGAGAAGTGAGCGGGGAAGCGGGATCCGTTTCCGGTCCTCCGCCCTGGTCGATGCGCCGGATCTTCAGGCAGGAGGAGAGGAGGAGGGACGCCGCGAGAATGACTGTCGACAGGGCTCTGAATTGCTTGCTTCTCATGTTTTTCTCCCTTTCTCTGAGCGCTATTGCTGCACCGGCTTTCTCCCGCTGTACAATGCCGCGCCGGGGGTGTCAACGCAGAATGATCTTCAATTGTACTGAGTCGTGTGTCAAGCCTTCCCGGCCGGACCGCTTCCGCCGGTCTTCGGCTCTCCCTTCGCCGAGGGGATACAAAAATGAAGCCCGGGGGAAAAATATATCCCTATTTAATCTGGCAGCGTTCCAAACGCCGCGACTGCCTCGTTGACGGTCATCGTCCCGTTGCAGATCCGGGTCCCTGCCCGGCGCATTTGCTGATCCGGCGCGTCCTCCAGCCCAACGTCGGAAAGATAAATCACGCGTTCATCCGACAGTGCGCCGAAGGCGGCATAGACGCCGTCGAAGGACATATCCCGGCAGGGCGTCACCATCCGCTTGACCTGCGCCATTCTGCTCAGCTCCTCCGTCCGGGTGAGGAAGCGCATGAATTCGTTCGCCATATCGAGGTTTTCGCTGTTCCGGTTGACGGAAAAGCCCATGGAGAGCTGATTGAGAAAATATCCGCCCGCGTCGGTGGAGGGGACCGGATGATAACTGTACTTGAAGGGATGCGCGATATATGCGTCGGACAGACTCTCCCGCTTTTCCGTGCCTGAGACCGTTCCGGCCGTGGCGAGCATCATGGGGACGTCGCCCTCAAAAAAGCGCAGGATCACGGCCTGGTAGTCGTTTTCCAGCCTGCCGCAGGCGTCCATATCGATGTACCCGCGCCCGAGGAAATCGGCGGCCAGCGCGAGCGCGTCACGGGCGTACTCCCCGGCTCCGGGCGTCAAGGCGTTCAGATTTTCCAGCGCTTCGTCGTTATCCTGGATCTCCGCGCAGAAATAAGGGAAGCTCAGCGGGAAAAGCATAAAGCTGCCCCGGCTGTAGCCCATCATCGGGCTGGAATATCCCGCCTTCTGAAGCGCGCCGCAGACGGAGAGCAGTTCGTCGTACGTCCGGGGAATATTCAGGCCTTCCTTCTCAAAGATCGCCTCGTTGACGAGCATCCCGTAGGTCGTACAGAACACAGGGAGGATCGGGATCCGTCCGTCCGCGTCACGGTACAGGAGCTTTTCCTGAATGCAGGAGAGATTCAGCCCCAGCGAAGGATCGGCGAGATCCTCCGCCGTTTCGATGACCGATTTCAAATCCTCGCGCTCCAGCATCCACGGATAGGAGAAAAAGATGTCGGGGGCCTCCGCGCCGCTCAGAACGACCTCGATGGTTCCGTTGTAGTTGTCGAGATAGGTGTAACTGAGCTCTACGTCCGGATAGTATTCGTTGAAGCGGTCAAACTCTGCCTCCAGCGCTTCGAAATTGTTGTAGTGTCCGGCCACATGGATCGTGCCTGCGGTGTCGGCGGGAAACGCGGGGGCAAAGGGCGCTTCCTCAGGCGCAGCATCCTCCGTCGCGCCCGTCGGCTGCTCTGATGCGGCCGGGTTGCCTTCATCCGGACTGCCGGGACGGGCGCATCCTGCTCCTCCCGCGAGGAGCGCGGCGGAGAGAAGGATTGTAAGAACTCTTTTGACTGACTGCTTCATTGCTTTTTCTCCTTGATTTTCCGGATCTCCTTGAGCACGAGACCGATGTCGATGGGCTTGGCGATATGTCCGTTCATTCCGGCGTCGAGGCATTCCGCCACGTTCTCCGAGAAGGCGTCCGCGGTCATGGCGATGATCGGAATGGTCTTCGCGTGTCCGACCGGGAGCGCGCGGATGGCCCGCGTCGCGTCCAGACCGTTCATGACGGGCATCTGAATATCCATGAAGATCAGATCGTATCGGTCTTCCGGAGCTTCCCGGATGAGGTCCACGGCGATCTGACCGTTTTCCGCGCGGTCGCAGTCAATACCGTTCATCTGCATCAGCATGGAGATGATCTCCCAGTTGATGTCGTTGTCCTCCGCCACGAGGATCTTCATACCGGCAAGGTCGGAGTTGTCGTCCTCCGCCTCCTTTGCCGACGCTTCCCGGCCGAGCAAGTCGCTCAGCTTCTGATAGAGCGTGGAGCGGAACAGGGGCTTCGAGACAAATCCGTCCACGCCGGCGTTTTTCGCTTCTTCTTCAATATCGGACCAGTCGTAGGCGGAGACGAGCAGGATCGGCACGTCGTCTCCGATTTCCTGCCGGATCCTCCGGGCCAGCTCAGCGCCGTTCATGCCGGGCATTTTCCAGTCAAGGATGATGACGCTCCAGTCGTGTCCCTCGCGGTGATGACCGAGGATTTTCTCCAGTGCTTCTTCCGCTCCTGAGGCCGATTCCGCCTGCGCGCCGAGGGAATGCAGCGTGTCGACGGCCGTTTCGCACAGGACTTCGTCGTCGTCCACTACCAGAACGTCCGCGTCCGGAAGGGACATCTCGGCCGTTTTTCGCTTTGCTGCGGGGAGCTTCAGCTTCACCGTGAAGGTGGTCCCCTGCCCGGGCGCGCTTTCGCAGTCGATCGTCCCGTTCATCAGTTCGACCATCTGCTTCGTGATGGCCAGACCGAGTCCGGTCCCCTGGATGGTATTGACCCGGCTGTCCGTCTGGCGGGAGAAGGGCTGGTACATCTTCGCCATGAACTCTGGCGTCATGCCTATACCGGTATCCGAGACGATGTAGGTGAGCAGAACGAATCCGTCTTCCTCCGCTGGCTCCTCGCTCATGTTTACGGAGACCGATCCGCCCGGCTCGGTGTATTTCACCGCATTGGAGAGCAGATTGATACAGATCTGATTCAGACGCAGCTGATCGGCCGAGAGCCATTCCTTCTCGATGCCGGAGACACGGAAGTTGAACTGAAGATTCTTTTCCTTCACCATCGGCTGGGAAAGGTTGACCAGATTCTCCGCCGTCTCCACTATGGAGAAATCCGCTGCGTTGAGGGTCAGCCGCCCGCTCTCCACCTTGGAAATATCCAGAATATCGTTGATGAGGGTGAGCAGGTGGCTACCCGCCATGCCGATTTTCCGGAGGCAGTCGCTTACGGAGTCCCGGTCGTCCAGATTCTTCTCGGCGATGGTGGTGAGACCGATAATGGCGTTCATCGGGGTGCGGATGTCGTGGGACATGGTGGAAAGGAAGTCCGTTTTCGCGCGGTTCGCCGCATCCGCCTCCTTCACAGCCGCGCGCAGTCTCCGGTTGAAGTTCAGCATGACAGCGGCGTCGACCAGCAGAAGCAGAAGCAGTCCCGCCGTGACCACACCGATGAGAAGCCAGTCCACGCTCCCCGTTCCGAGGTCCTCCATCCGCAGATACGCGAGGATGGACCAGCCGTCCGAAGCCTGCATGGGCGTATAGGCAACGAGACACTCCTGATCTCTGGAGTTGCGCATCACCAGGGAACCCGTCGAGGAGGCCACCGCGTCCGTCAGCGCTTCGATCCCGGAGAGATCCGTTGTGTTGTATGACTTGTAGAATTCATAGAAGTTCGTGTTCTTGAAGGAATTGCTGCGAATGATATAGTTCCCCTCTTCGTCGATGAGAGAAACCTCCGCGTTCTGGAATTCCTCCTTCGGGAAAACCCACTGTTTCTCCAGCAGCGTGGTAGGAACAATCCGCATCAGGAGAGCCTGACGTGCCGCGTCGCCTTCGTTCACGGTCACACGGTCATAGAACGCGATGGATTGGATGCCGTTGATCGGGTTGGTATATGCGCGGGTGATGTTGATCCGCCCCTCCGGGAGTTCCTCATCCGCGGCGTCCCCTTTCTCCGGAAACAGGTGGATCTGCCGGTAGGATACGGAATAGTCGTCCTTCGTCCCGTTCTTCGGAGAGGCAGACAGACCGTCCATCTCCGGGGTATCCGCGTAGAGGACGGCCGCCGTCACGCCGTTGTTGGTGAGAGAACTGCGGACGAAGGACACCGCCTCCTCCATCGTCAGCGAGTTTGCCCGGATGTAGGCCGCCCAGGAATCGCAGAGCTGCTGTTCGCCGCGCAGGTAGTTCGCCGTGATCTGCTCCTCGGCAAAGGTGCGGTCCTCGAACGCCCTGACCCGCGTTGAGACGTAGTCCCTGTTATACTTCCCAGCATAGGCAGCGACAAAGGCGATGACAGAGAGGATAATCAGACTGTTGACTGCGATGATCCAGGCTCTTTTGCCAAATCTCATTCCTTTCATTCCACATCCTCTCCTGATAAACATACTTTTTCATTTTGATTATACCACATACTCTCAACAGAGTCAATACTGTTTCCTCTCTGACGGGTCATGTAAAGGCGTTTCTTCAATTCTCGCCCTTCGGGCTCATGCAAAACCATTTGCTGTGTTTATGTGGGGAGTTGGTATCAGAATATCTCACATCCGCAGTGCCCGTTTTCTTTGACGCGGTACATAGCGGTGTCGGCATCCTTGAAGATATCGCCGCACGGGTTTTCCCGATCGGAGAACGCCACGCCCACGCTCAGGGAGAAGGGAGGCAAGTCGTCTTCGGGGTGTATCAGCTGGTAATTGGCCCGCTCGATTTTGCCGCGGACAAGATCCCCGATCGTGCTGTTGGCCCGGGTCATAAGAACCACAAACTCGTCTCCTCCGATCCGGCAGATCACGTCCACGGAGCGGAAGCTGTGCTTCAGAACCTGCGCGACGCGCTTGAGAACGCGATCTCCCACGTCGTGGCCGTAGGTGCACGCTCTTGAAGTTGTCCACATCGATCAAAATGAACGCGATATGCTCCATGTCCACGCTTTCAGGCATCATCTCATACGCCCCCCGGCTGAAGAGGCCTGTGAGCGGATCATGGGACGCCTTGAGGCTGAGCTGTTCGCGGGTCGTCCGGTTTTCCTCGAGGATATTGTTGTACATTCGCGTGACAAATCGCAATTCTTCCGCGCCCTGCGGAGGAATGCTCTCCTCTTTCCGCATCCGCTCCACCATCCGGGTGAGCGGCTTCCGCACCTGCTCGGTGATGAAGGCAGCCATCAGCAGTACGATCAGGAGGAACACAACGGTCAAAAGCGTCTGGATATTCACATACAGCGCCATTTTTGCGGATGCCTCATCCAACTCCGCCCGGGAAGACCGGATAGCGCAGATCGAGCTGTTTCGCATAACGGCGGATCTGTTGTTCTGCCAGTGCCTATAGATGGACGTGGGCCCCGTACGTTTATTCCAATCCGCCGCATAACCCTTATGCCTAATGGCGTAAATTGACTTACCTTATTATACTTTATCACATTCAGATCGAAAAATCAAGCGCGTCTTCATCGAACAGATACCCATGGATCAGCCGGATTCAAGCGGACAGAAAAGAAGACGCACCGCAAGCGCTGTTCTGCTGAAAAGCATCCCGCAGCCGCGATCCGTTTCAAAAGGGAACTGTTGGAAGAACGGAGAAATCACAAATATCTCCGTCTAACTTGCGCCAAACCATGTGGTGTCATCCAGACCCTTTCTCTCCTTTCTAACACTTTTTCTAACATAATCCACTGAATATTAGAAAACCCTCGCCAGCCCAATGCCTGGCCCGTTCCCGAATAGTCTTTCGGCCGAATATACGGAAACCCTTGTATTTATTCACTTTTCGGCCTCTTCCATCTTCCGTGAACTTCCGGCATCTTCCGCTAAAATCCGCTATTGTCCGGCAGCGGACAGCATCTTGAAAACCATTTTACTATTGTAGTGGCGTGGGTTCGAATCCCACACCCTGCGGGAAATAAAGGAAAGGCATCTCGTGGCTCATTTGGGCGGGAGGTGCCTATTTCTAAAAAGCGAGGTTTCATCATGCATTTCGTTTCAAAATGCTTTGACGATCTGACAACGGGAGAGCTGTACGAAATCCTGAAAGCGCGGTCCGCGATCTTCGTCGTGGAGCAGAGCTGTGTCTATCAGGACGTCGACGGGGTGGATCCCACAAGCCTGCACATCTTTTTTGAGGATGACGGACGGATCGCCGCGTATCTCCGTGCGTTTGTGAAGGAACCCGGCGTCGTGCAGATGGGACGGGTGCTGACGGTGGACCGCAGAGTCGGTCTCGGCGGGAAGCTGCTCAAAGCCGGGATCAAGGAGATTCGCGAGAAATTCCATCCCGGGAAAATCTATATCGAGGCGCAGAGCTACGCGGTCGGCTTCTACGCGCGGGAAGGCTTCCGGGTCACCTCGGAGGAGTTTCTCGAGGACGGGATCCCGCATATGAAGATGGAACTGGATTTGTGAGGCGGAAAGTACATACTACCTTAAGGAGGCCATCCATGCAGCACGAATGCAGAATCACAGTACTCGAAACAAAATGCTTCCCGGACCTTCAGGAAAAATACCTTGCCGATCCGAGATCCGGCGCGTGCCCCTTCTTCAAGCCGGGCGACACCTTTTTGCTCAAACGCACGCCCCGGCAGGACGATTTCTATCACCTGATGAACGGAAGATTTTGCGGCGAAGCATGGGATGCGGTAAGCAGATACGTCTATACCGCTTTGCAGGGCGGATCCATCATGAAGGGGCGCAAATTGCGCGGCTGGACAGAACGACGACCGCATGATGATCGCCTGCTGCAACGACGGTACGCGTCCTGTGATTTTCAAGATCGAACGGATCGACATTCCGGAGAGCGACGAGGAGCAGGCGTGGCTGGCAAAGCAGGACTTCCGGAACACGGCGGAGGACGCGTACACGGGTTGAACGGACAAAACGGGGAGACAGTTTAGCGGGCTGTCTCTTTTTTATTTTCGCTTATCTCATCTGCTCCTCCGCCCAGCGGTAGACGGACTCCAGCGCGGGAATCAGCGTCCGTCCGCGCTCGGCGAGGGAATATTCCACCGTCGGGGGGATGGTCGCGTACTGGGTGCGGGTAACGAATCCGTCCCGCTCCAGCTCGCGCAGACATTTGGTCAGCATGGTGGCCGTGATGCCGACGACTTTGCGTTCCAGCTCACGGTACCGGAGCGTCTGATTCTCCGCATCCGCGATGTACCATAAGATCGGGAGCTTCCACTTCTGCCCGATCAGCTCCATGGCGTAGAGGATCGGACACGCGGTTTCGTAGATGTTCTCGCTCTTCGGCAGGGGCTTTTTTTCCATATGCGCCTCCATTACTATATTTTCTAAAGCGGCAAAGAAGAAACTGCCTTCTTGCAAAAATGCTGTGCCTATATTATAATACGGTCACAAGGATTTGTAAAGGGGAACGAACATGAAAAAAGTCTTTGAACCCGTCTCACTCGGCGCGCTGACCCTCAAGAACCGCCTGATCCGCTCGGCGACGTGGGAGGGGCTTGCATACCGGAACGGCAGTCTGACAAAGGAACTGTACGATATTTACGACGAACTGGCGGCGGGCGGCGTCGGGGCCGTTATCACGGGCTTCACCAGCGTCGCGCTGAACGACCGGTATTTCGGCGGCATGATGCGGCTCTCGGGCGACGCCCTGATCCCGCAGTACCGGAGGCTGACAGAGATCGTCCACGCCCACGGGACGCCCGTGATCACGCAGCTTGCCCTCGGCGCGTTCTACCGGGAAGAGGACGGGCAGTCCGTCCAGCCTGTTCAGATCGAGCCGGACGAGATGACGATTGACGAGATCCACCTTGTGGAGCGGCAGTTCGCGGAGGCGGCGGTCCGTGCGAAGGCGGCGGGCTTTGACGGAGTGCAGATCCACGCGGCGCACTTCTTCTTTCTCAGCCGCTTCATCAGCCCGGCCGTCAACCACCGGCGGGACGCATACGGCGGAACGACCGAAAACAGGAGCCGGATCCTCACGGAAATCCTCTCCGGGGTCCGGGAGGCCGTGCCGGGGATGCACGTCACGGTGAAGATCAACAGCTCCGACTTTACGTTCGGCGGGTTGGACGAGGCGGACTGCGTAAAGATCTGCAAGCTCCTCGACGATGCGGGGATCGACTCCGTCGAGGTCAGCGGCAACGGTACCTCCGTCCGGGGGAT
Source organism: Oscillospiraceae bacterium (assembly GCA_015065385.1). GTDB lineage: Bacteria > Bacillota > Clostridia > Oscillospirales > CAG-272 > UMGS1696. The sequence continues at coordinate 10,784 of SVQK01000007.1, forward strand.
CCGCCCGCACAAAAACGAAGGCTATTTCGTCCCCGCGGCGGCGGCTGTGGCGGAAGCGGTGCGCTGTCCGGTGATCGCGGTGGGCGGCCTCCGGACCCTCGACGCGATGGAGGCGGCGCTGAACGGGACGAAGATCGAGCTGATCTCCCTGTCCCGCCCCCTTCTCTGCGAACCCGATCTTCCCCGCAGGATGGAAAAGGATCCCGGGACTGTCTCGAAATGTGTCTCCTGCAACGCCTGCTATTCATCCCCGGCCCACCGATGCGTCTTCAGAAGGAGGAACGGGTATGCCGACTAAAGAAAACATGTTCCGCCTCGACGTGCCGACGGAGCGGGGATCCGTGCTGAACGGTGTCCTGTTCCGGAAGGGAGAGGAACGCACGGCGGATATGGTGATGATCGCCATTACCGGGATCCACGGCAATTTCTACTCCAATCCCTTCTACTACAACATCGGCGACACGCTGAACGCGGGCGGGATCGACTTCATCTATGCCCAGACCTGCGACGCCTTCGGGCAGATCCGCACGTTCAACGTCAAAACGAAGCGGGAGGAGCTGATCGGATCGTGGAACGAACGCTTTGCCTACGCGGACGAGGACATCGACGCCTACCTGACCTTCGCGGAAGAAGAGGGATACAGGCATATCATCCTTGCCGGACACTCCCTCGGCGCGAACAAGGTGATTTACTACCTGTCCCGGCACGACGATCCACGTGTGGAACGCTTCTTCCTCCTGTCCCCGGCGAACCTCGACCACATGATGTCCGGCGTGACGGCGGCGGAAAAGCGGATCATCCGCTCTCAGGTGCTGCGGGGCGAAGGAGAGGCGATGCTGCCTTTCCCCTTCATGGGCTGGGTGGAGGCCCAACGCTGGCCAGACCGTCGTGACGAGAGATCCCGTCGAGACGGCGGAACGAATGAGAGCGGAGATCAGGAAGGTTAGGAAGAAGACGGATAAACCGTTTTCGGTAAACGTTCTCCCCGTACAGAACGGGGGTGATCTTTACACCCCGCCCATGCTGAAGGTGATCTTTGAAGAAAAGGTCCCCGTCGTCACCTTTGTCGGCGAGCCGGACCCCGATCTGTTTACGCAGTTCCGGGAGCGCGGGATCCGCATCGTGTACCGTTCGCTCAATCCGTCGCCGGAGAATGCCGCAGCAGCGGAGGAGGCTGGCGCGGACATCATCGTCGCTACGGGATTCGACGAGGGCGGTACGCTTCCGAACAGAACGCTCGGCACGTTTTCCATCGTCCCCCTGATCGCGGACGCCGTGAAGCACACGCCCGTCATGGCGGCAGGCGGCATCGCGGACAACAGAGCGTTCCGGGCAGCGCTGGCGCTCGGCGCGGAAGGAGTCTACTGCGGGACCGCGTTCCTCATGAGCCGGGAGAGCCGTATGGCGGAGAATGTCAAGCAGGCGGTGCTTTCCGCAGACGCCGAGGATCTTTATCTGTTCCGTACAATCCCGGCCTATTACAGATCCCTTCCGGGCAGGCTCGCGGAAGAGCTTCTCGCCATGGACAGATCAGGAGCAACGAATGAGGAGATCGGAAAGAAGATGGGCGGATTTGCCAACCTGCGCATCGGGATGCTCGAGGGCGACATGGACGCCGGGTATGTTTCCGTAGGACACGGTATCAGTCAGATTCATGAGATCCTGTCCGCGAAGGAGATTGTGGAGAGGATAACGGAAGGCCTCTGACCGAAACTGTGCGGATATGGGCTGCGTTGTTTTGTCGGCGCAGCTCATGTCTTCTTTTGGCTTTTGATAGATGCGCTTTTATTCTCTTTCAGGACACGATTCATGTCTGTATGGATTAACCGAATCGCTTTCCATCCATTTTTCCAGGATCGCCGTATGGACTTCCGACTTCTGACGGATCCGGAACGCGTAGTCCGACGCGAGGAATGATACCAGAGTCGATTTCGGGATCCGCGGACCGTCGAAGACCCACGCCGCGAAGAGCAGCCCGGCATCGATCCAGCGGTTCAGTGTTGTTGCGCTGTACCCGTGTCATCCCGCTGACCGGGTAATGTCAGCAACAAGCCATATTGATCGTGAGTGCGTTCGGCTTATCAGAGAGCAGATCGTCCAGGTACAGAGTAACGCAGGACGACATCAAGCGGCATTTTTCGGGACAGATTTTTCGTCCCATCGGTATTCCTCAGGAAACCATGGACGCCTTCTGCGCGGAGTTCGGGATCGAACCCGACTATATGAAGTACTTCTTCGCCACGGATCACACGCTCTTCCGCCGCACGGAGTTCTGCACGCCTGCCGACATTCTGGAGCTTGAATTCGATAAACTGATTGAGATCGGCGCGCGATTCCGCAAATGCAGGCGATGCGGGCGGTATTTCCTCAAGAAGGGGAATTACGACACGAACTACTGCGATACCCCGGCGGCGGGCGAAACGAAAAGCTGTCAGGAGCTCGCCGCGCAGGAGAATTACAAAAAAAAAGGAAGCGGACGAGGCGCTTCCGATATACAATAAATATTACAAGAGGTATTCCGCGCGGGTCAAGGTCCGGCAGATCAAAGAAGCGGACTTCAAGCGCTGGCGGTATGAGGCGATGCAGAAGCGGGACGCGTGTTCCCGCGGGGAGATCACGCCTGAGAAGCTTGTGGAATGGATGGAGGCGGCGTTTCCGAATCGGAGGAAGAGAGAAGGGTGAATGTTGTCTCCGGCAATACAGACTGACTGATTATAGCCGATAGATCAGGACATAAAGGATAGCCCTATCCCTTATGTCTGCGCATATATTCCACTGTTCTGTATAGTGTCTCCCCTTGAAAAATCCTGTCCAGATTTCCGGCAAAGTCCAGGCCGTAGCATTCTTCCATCCTTGCGAGCTCCGAGAAAATGAGTTCTGCCCCGCCGATCGCCATTTCCGGAAGGATGTCCTCAAACCGCATCTGACGTCCGGCTTCCCCGGAGAGTGAGTGGTATCCCGCGCCGATCAGCCGTACCGCACCGCGCGGGATCTGGTCGAGAAGCGCGCAGGCCTCCCGATACAGAACGGCGGCGGAGCGGGCAGGATGAACGGGTTTGGAGCGCGTAATGCTCTTCATGTCGGCATATGTGATTTTCAGCGTCACGCCGCTTCCGTATAGTCCCACTGAAGAAAGCCGCCGCTCCACGTTCAGGGCGAGCAGAAGCAGAACATCCTTCAGATAATCGTGATCCGTCACATCTGCCTGGAAAGTGAGCTCGCGGCTGACGGATTTCGCGTCCTCGGGCCGCCATGTCGTAACCTTCTGGCTGTCCTGTCCGAACGCCTGCTCCACGATCCACCGCCCCTGTTTTCCAAGCAGCCTCACAACCTCGTTCTGCCGCTCCTGAATGTCCCGAACGGTCCGGATGCCGATAACGGCAAGTTTCTCTGCCGTCTTCGCACCGACCGAATACAGAACGCCGACATTCCGGTCGATAATCAGATTCACATAGTCCTGCGGCGTTTGGATTTCAAAATAGCCGTCCGGTTTCTTCTCTTCGCTGGCAGTCTTTGCCGCCGTTATGGAATAAGCGACGCCCACCGAACAGGTAAGTCCCAGCTCGTCCCGTGTTCTTTGCTTGATCGTTCGGGCAATTTCACGCGCCCCCTCCCAAGTGACGGCTTTTTCCGTCACGTCGAGATACGCTTCGTCAAGGGCTACCGTCTCGGCGGCGGAGGCGTATGGTGCCCAGATTCGGTGCAGGCGCTCCGAAACCGCCCGGTATTTCTCGATATTGGGGTGCATGTATATCCCGTTCGGGCAGAGACGATACGCCTCTTTGATATTCATCGCGGAATGGATGCCGTATTTCCGCGCTTCGTAACTGCAGGTGGCAACAACGCCGCGTTCGGTCGGCAGGGCTCCGATGATGAGGGGCTTCCCTTTCAGTGCGGGATTGTCTTGTATTTCAACAGCGGCAAAAAAGGCGTCCATGTCTACGTGTATGATGATCTGATCCATGCTGCACCGTAATGATCCGTAAATTCACATTCCCGTTTTGTTATAACAAATGCTGATCAATCCTTTAGCTCGGGATAAGCCATTTTTTCTCCCGTCGAACGGATATGCCTCCGATCATAGCTCATGCGGCTCCGCACCGCAGCGTTTTTCGACTTATCACTCTCTTTTATAAATCTTGTTTTTATCGTCTGTTTCTTACCCTCTTTACTACCCAGGCAATCACACTTGCTACAATTTCAGCAACCAGGCCTGTAAGACCGGGGAGCGCTCCCAGAGTCAGGTAGGATTCGGCGTCAAACAGATCGACTCTGAGTATCAGACCGGCAATCATCATGTATAGGATAACACCTGCATACACCGCAAACGGCAGAAGCCATTTCTTCAGCGAGTGGATCCTCCACCCATACCAGCCCCCGATGACAGCCCCTGCAAGCGGAAGCAGAAATATAAATGTAATCACAGAGGCAAAAATCGCATATCCCGAGTCCGTTGAATGATAGGCGAACACCACAAGCACAACGCTGATCAGTATCGCCAAGACTGCAAACACAACGGGCCAATGTTTTCTGATCATATCAATCAAAGCTTTTCCTTCACTCCGGTTTCACCGTACATGTTTGATCAAAGGAACCTTTTGGTTCTTTGTTTTTGTTTTTGTGGCTGCATAGCTCTCGTCAAGGAGAGGTAAAATCTCATCGAACGGAACGCTTCCGTCGAGTACCACCGATACCCAGTTCCATTTGCTGCTCGGGTACCCGCGGAGATATCCCGGCTGCTGCATCAGATAATCCGCGTAAAACGGATCCTTGATTTTAACCGAGAGGATTTCCGCCTCCCCCTCGCCCGGAAGTCCGAATACGGCGCGCTCCTTCACGATAAAGACCGCGAACCACTTTCCGGAGGACGCATGGCGGTAGATCTCGTAATTCTCGCGGGAAAACGGAAGTATTTCGGGTTCGACGCCGTACTGCTCCCTTGTATACCGGTCCAGTTTTTCGCGTATCGATTCGCTCATACCCACAGTCTCCTTTCGCCTCATTCCCCGATGATCCCGACCGCTTCGAGAAGCTCCCGCACGGAGGAAACCGGGACGATTTCGATCCTCTCTTTCACCTCAGCCGCCACGTCCTTCAGATCGTAAAGATTTTCCTCGGGAATGAAGACCTTCGTGATCCCCGCGCGCTGTGCGGCCATGAGCTTTTCGGGCAGTCCGCCGATGGCGGTGACGGCTCCCCGGAGCGCGACCTCCCCCGTCATGGCAATGCGGGTGTCCACAGCCTTCCCGGTCAGCAGGGAGGCGAGCGCCGTCGTCAGCGTCACGCCCGCGGAGGGTCCGTCCTTCGGCACCGCGCCCGCCGGGACGTGGATATGAACGTCGTGGTTCTCGAGCGCCTTCGCCTCCTCCGGGAACAGGAGCTTCACAAGACTCAGCGCGATCTGCGCCGATTCCTTCATCACATCGCCGAGCTGACCGGTGATTCTGAGTCCGCCTTTTCCCTCCGTGAGGACGCTCTCGATGTAGAGGATGTCGCCTCCGACGGGCGTCCAGGCGAGTCCCGTGACCACGCCCGCTTTCGGTTCGGGGAGGATCCTGTCGTGGCGGATGGGGCGCGCGTCCAGCAATTTTCTCACCTCGTCGGGCGTCACCTCGATCACAGCTTCCGGATCGGTCGCCGCCCGGACGGCGAGGGAGCGGCAGAGCGTGTCGACGGTTTTGCGCAGTCCTCTCACACCCGCCTCCATCGTGTAGTCGGAGATCAGGCACTCCAACGCTTCGTCCGTCACCGTCATCTGCTCCGGGGAAATCCCCATCGCCTCCATGCTTTTCGGGATCAGGTGGTCCTTTGCGATCCACTTCTTCTCAAGGGGCGTGTAACCCTGGAACTGGATCACCTCCATGCGGTCGAGAAGGGGTCCCGGAATCGTGTCGAGGCTGTTTGCCGTGCAGAGGAAGAGAACGTCGGAGAGATCATAGGGGACGTTCATGTAATGGTCGGTGAAGGTGTTGTTCTGCTCCGGATCGAGCACCTCGAGCAGGGCGCTTGCGGGAGAACCGTTGTAGGACGCGGACAGCTTGTCCACCTCGTCCAGCACCATGACCGGGTTCGAGACGCCGCTCTTGTGGATCCCGTCCATGATCCGCCCCGGCATGGAACCGATATAGGTCCGCCGGTGGCCGCGGATGTCGGATTCGTCGTGAACGCCGCCGAGGGAGACCCGCACGTATTCCCTCCCGAGGGCGCGGGCGATGCTTTTGCCGATGCTCGTCTTTCCGGTGCCCGGCGCGCCGACGAAGAGCAGGATCGAGCCGGACTGCCGGTTTTTCAGATTCATCACGGCGATCTGCTGGATGATGCGCTCCTTTACCTTGTCGAGGCCGTAATGGTCCTCGTCCAGAATGCGGCGCGCGTCCGTGAGGTCGATCCGCTCCGTGTCCGCCTTCTTCCAGGAGAGCGTGGTGACGAAATCGAGGTAATCGTACAGCATCCCGGATTCCACGCTGTCCTTGCCCTCCTGCCTGAGGCGGTTCAGCACCTTTTCGGCCTCTGCGCGGGCGGTCTCGTTCATGCCCGAATCTGCGATCCGCCGGGCGAATTTCTCGGCATCCGTGACGTTTTCCGGGTGCATTTCGTCCAGCTCCTTTTGAAGCAGGTCCATTTGCCGCCGGATGGCAGCCTCCTTGTACCGCTGCTGGATCTCCTGCTGCTGGGAGGTGTTGGCCTCGTTGGTGATCCGGCCGACCTCCATGAACTCGTAGAGGAGCTTCTCGATCTTCTCCGTGCGCTTTTCCCGGCTGTCCTCGGCCAGAATGGCGTACCGCTCCTCGTTGCCGCAGTCCAGCATCGGGGACATGACGCAGCCCGCCATGCCGACGGAATCGATCTGGTCGATGATGTACTCCGCCGTGTCCTTCCACCCGAAGCCGGAGGAGAATTTCCGCATCTCCTCCTTCAGCCCCCTGAGCTTCATCTGCTCCATCCCGCGGTCGAGATCGTCCGTTTCCGGTCTTCGGGAGATGGAAAGCTGAATGGTTTTGTCCGGATTGATCCCGACGCTCTCGAGGTTGACGCGGTACTGGGTGCGGACGACGGTGAAGCCTCTCTGGTCGAAATCCTGCACGACGCCCGCGACACCGATGGGATAGAAGCTGTCCTCGCCGACCGCGCCGTCCTTTTCTTTCGCCACGATCAAAACGACCTTTTCCTCCGCGGAAACGCCCCTTCCTCCCGCGCTTTTGCGAAGCTGTTCGGTGGAGAGATAGAGGGTGGCGTCCGGGGTGAGAATCATATTATATACGGGAACAACAATCATGGGTTTCCTCCTTTATTGTTAAACGAACGATCGTTTTATTGCACGGCCATGAAAACCCTGCTTCCGGGGCAGGGCATTCGGACTGTTCAGCAGAGCAGCATGGCGCACAGCATTTCGACAAGCTCTCCGAGGCGCGTTTCCACGTCCGGCTCGATGCTTCTCCGGTTCGCGGCAAGAAAGCGGACCGGCGCGGCCATGACGGCCCACAGGCTCCAGTCGCTGTATGCCCGGATCAGGCGGCGTCCCTGATAGACGTGGATCAGGTCGAACAGATCGCAGCCGCACTCGCGCTCGCAGACCGCCTCCCGCAGGGTCGGGCACCGGGAGCACTGCTCCACGAAGCTGAACACGTCCTCGTGCTCGACACTGAAGGAATAGCATCCGCGCACGATGGCTTCGATCAGATCCTCGGGGGCCATCCGGGCGTCGATCCGCTCGTTCAGATAGTCGTAGGGCTGGCGCGCGTATTCCCGGAAGACCTCGGAAAGCATCGCTTCCTTGCTGTCGTAATACACATAGATCGTCGCGGGAGAAACGCCCGCTTCCCTTGCGATCTTGGAGACGGACGTCCCGTCGATCCCCTCTCGGAGAATCAGGCTGACCGTCGCCTGCTTGATCCGCTGCTGCTTGTCCCCGTCTTTCGTGCGCATATCGGTTTCCTCTGTCCGCAGTTTGCTGTCTGCCTCTATTATAAACGATCATTCAGTTATTGTCAAGGGGAACGCCATATCTTTTCGCAGAACCACGCAAAAACCGCCCTGTCCAAACAGAGCGGTTTGTCATACCGACCGGACCCGCGCGGCTCATTCCTCGTGTCCGCCCCGCCGCCGTCACGCGGAAAAGGGAGCAAGCACCGGGATCAGCAGGCTGACGAGCATATAGGTCTGCGTGGGGAAGGCGAAAATCATGGGCCTGAGATCCGCTCCGGTGAGCTTCGTGTTGATGACCAGCGTGAGGAAATCGATCCAGGTCCCGGCCTCGCTGCCGTAGATCGCGGCTCCTGCGAGATGTCCCTCCCTGTCCACGATGAAGGTCAGCTCGGCATCCAGCTCGCGGTTGTCCACCCATTCGTTCTGCGCGCCGTAAGGGATGCTCACGACCCGATAGCATGCGGGAGCCGCCTCCGCCTCTTCGATCGTCACGCCGGCCTGCGCGATGCGGGGCAGGGTGAACACCAGATTCGGAACGGCGGGATAGCAGATCGGAGCGTCGCTCATCCCGAGGATCTGCGCGGCGATGTAGTTGGACTCGAACTCCGCCGTGGGCGTGAGCTTCGGGATCTTCTTGTCGATGGCGTCGCCGCTGACGTAGATGTTCGGAACCGCGGTGCGGAGGTGGTCGTCTACGACGATGCCCCGGCGGCTCGCCGCGATCCCCAGCGCTTCGAGGCCGAGATCCTCCACGTTGGCGACACGTCCGGTGGCATCCAGCACATAGTCGCCCTCGACCGTGAGACCGGATTTCGCCGTAACCTTATAACCGCATTCCGTCTTCTCCACACCGCACACCGCCTCGCCGAAGCGGAAGTCCGCGCCTTGTGCCGTCATCTTTTCGACGAGCTTCGCCACATACTTTTCGGGATAGGCCGCCAGCGCGCGGGGCATGAACTCGAAGAACGTGACCTTCTTGCCCAGCGTCAGCGCCATGGAGGCAAATTCCATGGAGATGATGCCCGCGCCGATGCAGACAAGATGCTCCGGCATTTCCTCGATATCCAGAAATTCGCGGCTGCCGTGCAGATATTCCTTTCCGGGAATATCGAGTACGGCGTTTCTCTGTCCGACGCAGAACACGATGTTTTCCGCCGTGAGGGTTTTCTCCCCGGCTTTTACCGTGTGCGCGTCGAGCAGCCGTCCTCTCTCGGGGATGAAGTCGATCCCGGTCTGCCCGAGCATGGCGGGGATGAAGGCCGAGAAGGGCGTGAGATGCTGTTTTTTGTAGGCCATCAGCTTCTTCCAGTCGATCGAGCCGACTTCGTCCACGCACAGGCCCTTGTATCGCTCGAGGCCCTCCATGAACTCAAACGGCCCGTCGAGCAGGATCTTCGCGTCGCACCCGTAGTTGGTGCAGGTTCCGCCGGGCAGATCGTTGTCCAGAACGGCGACCTTCTTTCCCGCCGCCGCCAGCGTCACGCCTCCGTGCCATGCCGCGTGCCCGCTTCCGAGATAGATCACGTCATAATTGTAAATTGTTCCGTACCTCCCTGTCTTTTTTGAATTTTGTCAAAGCGCCTCGAACTTTTCTCTTTTCCGCTTGCACCGCGGGCATCTCCAGTCGTCGGGGAGGTCCTCGAACCGCGTCCCCGCCGGAATATCGTGCTTCGGATCGCCTTTCGCGGGGTCGTAAACGTACCCGCAGGGGCATTTGTACCGTCCGCCGCCCAGATTCACGGCGTCCTTTTTGTCGTTCTCTTCCGGTTTGGCTGCACAGTCCAGCAGAGCCTTCACGCAGGCCTCCACCTCCGCCATGTCCGCCGTAGGCTCGAAGCGCGCCGCCACGTTCCCCTCCCGGTCGACGAGGAACTTGGTGAAATTCCATTTGATGTCCGGCTTTTTGTCCCAATCCGGATCCGCCTCGGAAAACATCTTCTCAAGGAGCGCCCTGTACGGATGCTCGTCAAAACCCGCGAATCCCTTTTCGGATTTCAGATAGGTATAGAGCGGCAGTTCGTTTTCGCCGTTCACGTCCGCCTTCTTCATCTGCGGGAAGGTGGTGTTGTAGTGAAGGGTGCAGAACTCGTGGATCTCCTCGTCCGTGCCGGGGGCCTGTCCGCCGAACTGGTTGCAGGGGATGTCCAGGATCTCGAGACCGCAGTCGTGGTACTCCCGGTACATCTTCTCGATGGGCTCGTACTGGGGCGTGAAGCCGCATCCCGTCGCGGTGTTGACGATCAGGATAACCTTTCCCTTGAAGTCCGCGAGGTTCAGCTCTTCCCCTGTTCCGGTTGTGACCTTGTAATCGTAAATCATTTTTCTTCGTCCTCCGTATTCTCTTTTTCCGGTTCTGCGCATCCGAACAGCTTTTTGTGCCAATCCGGCGGCTCGGGCATGGGATCGCCGGTCAGGCAGGCGGCAAACACGCGGCGGTGGATGATCAGAAACAGCCCGCACAGGACGACCGCGCATTCAATAATTGCTTTGAGGGGGGGGGATCAACTCCAATCCTCCGTTTTTCCGGTTTCATTCTGTTGTCCGATCTGTCCGGTTTCCGGGAACAAACGCCAGAACGCTCAGGCAGGAGACGGTCCACGCTGGTTATTTACAGAGTCTTGGCAAAGGAGCAGATTTCCGCGAGCTTGGCTTCGGATTTGTTCTCCTCGCCAGTGGCGGTGCAGGCGCCGAGATCTTCCAGTCCGAACATCCCGGTCAGCGCCTTATACTGCGCGACGGCGACGTCGTATCCGCCGGATGCGGAGCTCAGAAGCAGCGCAGCCTTTGTCGCTTTCGCGGGCTTGCCGATCGAATACATCCGCTGGATCGCCGCCTGAAGCTGCGCCGTGGGAGCGGAGTAATAGATCGGAGACGCGAAGACGATCATATCCGCTTCCTTGTAAGCAGGCATGACCTGCTCCATGTCGTCCTTCTGGATGCACTTGCCCTCGCCTTTACCGTGGCAGTATTCGCATCCGAGACATCCGCCGATCTTCATCTTGCCGACGTGAAGCACGCAGACCTCATGTCCCGCAGACTCCGCCCCTTCGGCGAAGGCCTTGACCATGGCGGCAGTGTTTCCGTTTCTCGGACTTCCGTTCAGAATCGCGATTTTCATAATGCTTTCCTCCGTGTCACAGGTGATGAATCACAGCTGTTTAAGCAGCCAGTTCTGCACACCGATGCACTCGATCAGATCGAGCTGAGCCTGACCCCAGTACATATCCTCTTCCTCATCCTGATAGTAGGCCTTCAGAATGTCGTAGGTGGTGTAGTCGTCTTTCGCCGCCTCGGTGAGATCCCTCAGCCATGCCAGCCCGTCGATGGAGACCTGAAGGTCGTACTTGACCCAGTCCACCGGATTCTTGCAGGTGGGCGCTTCGGCCTTTGCCTCGAGCTTCACGTCGCAGCCGTAATCGAGAAGACGGTCGATGCACTTCGTCACCCAGCCGCGTTCCTCCTCCGCGTGCTCCGCGTACTTGTCCGCCAGCTTGGTGAAGCCCATGCTTGCGAAGATGCGGGACTGGAGCTGATGCCCGTCCGCCTGCTGCGCGAGATCGGTCACGATCCGCTGAAGCCCTGCGAGTACCTTTTCGTTTGCCATGATGAAATCCTCCTTAAAGGTTTGGATAGAATTGATTTGATTTAGAGATGGAAGCCGTTTCGCCTGCCTCCCGCTTAAACGTGATGATTGCGGATGCGCTGCGCGAAGAATGCGTTCATGATCTCCGCCATCTCCTTCGTCTCTTCCGCCCCCGGCTCCTCCTCCTGCCCGAACAGGCGGTACAGCTCCGGGTATCGGCGGGCGACCATCCGGCACGAACAGTCGATCGCATGGCCGCGGACAAAGGACGGGATCCGTTCCAGATATTCCGGTCGGATCAGCCGGAGAATTCTCGTCTCTGCCGTCATTTTCCTACCTCCTTTGGATTGAGTTCGTCCCGCATCAGAATGGGTTTCAGCTTTTCCGGCATGGCGCGGTACAGACAATCGACCAGTGTTTCCGTGTCGCGCGGCTGATTCCGGACGCACCACTCCCGGACGGACAGGGAGATCCCCCTGAGATAGAACCACACGTCGAAGAGGATTTCCTCCCGATCCGCGCCGAGGTCCGATTGGCTGACATAAGCCGTCAGGAGTTCCCCGCATCGCTTGTGCGTCGCGTTGAAAAAGGAGTTCTGCCCGTCCGTGTCCTTCAGCGCGCTCCGGTAAAAAGACCAGTCGTTCTCGATGATTTTGAGCATATCGAACAGTGTCTGCCGCCAGTCCTCGGAACCCTCGCAGAAGTCCAGAAAGAGATCCTCCATCTGATAGTTGTACATCCACGCCATCAGATCGAGCTTGTCGTGAAAATGGCGGTAAAAGGTCGCGGGCGACATCCCGCAGTTCTCCACGATCTCGCGAATCGTGATCTTATCGAGCGGCCTGCTCTCCGACAGCTCGTGGAGCGATTCGCCGAGAAGCTCCTTCGTCGTTTTCCTGGGGATCATCTCAAATCCTCCCGCTCATCCCAGCGCCACGTCCAGCACCATCATCAGCACAAATCCGACGGAGAAGGCGATGGTGCCGAGGTTGGAATGCTCTCCCTCCGCCATCTCGGGTACCAGCTCCTCCACGGCCACATACATCATCGCGCCGGCGGCGAATGCCAGAAGATAGGGCATGACCGGCACCACCGCGCCCGCCGCAAGGATCGTGACAAGGGCGGCAATCGGCTCCACCGCGCCGGAGAGCGCGCCATAGAGGAATGTCTTCCCCTTGCTCATGCCCTCCGCCTTGAGCGGCATGGAGACGATCGCGCCTTCCGGGAAATTCTGGATGGCAATACCGAGGGCAAGAGTCAGCGCTCCGGCAGATGTGATCCCGGCGTTCCCGGAGAGAAACCCCGCGTACACGACGCCGACAGCCATTCCCTCCGGAATGTTGTGCAGCGTCACCGCGAGGATCAGCTTGGTGGTGCGCTTCAGCCCGGATTTCGGACCCTCCGGCTGGTTGTCGAGATGGATGTGCGGCGTGATCTCGTCGAGCAGCAGGAGAAATCCGACGCCGATCAGAAATCCGACCGCGGCGGGAAGAAAGGACAGCTTTCCAAGCCCCTTGCTGCTCTCGAGCGCGGGTTCGAGCAGACTCCAGAAGGAGGCCGCTACCATGACGCCCGCCGCGAACCCGGTGAGGGTCTTCTGCAGGTTCTCAGAAATGGTATTTCTCAAAACGAACACCATCGCCGCGCCGAGCGTCGTCCCGACGAACGGGATCAGGATGCCCAAAATATTATCCGCAGTCATCGCAATGACCCTCCTTTCTTACCGTTCCCGCTTATCCTTTATAGTTATATCAGATTTGTGCCGTATGATCAATATTGAATCTCGGCAGATCGTCTCTTCGTGAGATGCTTTCAGTAAATGATCTCTCTGCCATGTTTGACCTCAACGGATCGGCTTCGCGTTTTCCAATAAGAATTTTTCCGCTTCCGCGCACCACAGGCCGTTGTTCCTTGCGATAAGATCAGCGAGAGACGCCATCAGGGGATCGGTCTCCCCGAGTTCTGCCATGTCATCGATTGCCGTAAGGGGCATATCGATCTGCGTGTACGCAAGCTTTTTGCCGCCGGGGATCTTATCGAGATTCACGACCGCCTCAGCAATACAATTCAGTCCTCCGACATGGGTGATCATGGCTGCTGGGTTCAGCCTGCCCTGATTCATAAGGCTCACGTATTCGAACATATTTTCCGTATTGCCGCCGCTCGTCCCGACGATGTGGGTGGATGCGTAGTGCACGTTATAAAAATTGAACATGGCGGAAAAATCCGTCTTTGTGGGACCCGCGAAGAAGTTAAGGCATCCGTCCTGCCCGAGCAGCGCGTCCCCCTGTTCCACCACGGGCTTCACAGGCGCGAAAACGAACACGTCGTCAAAGCCTCTGCCCCCGGTAAGCGCGCGGATCGCTTCGTTTGTATTTTCCGGATGGACGGACGTGTTCGTATTGAGATATACGAGCCTGACCCCGTGCTCCGCCGCATCCTCGGGCGTATAGAAGCCCGCCGCGCGTTTCAGTCTCATGTCGTCGATATCGGTCACAACGAGCAGACCCGGTCGTCTGTCGCCATGGAGCGCATAATCGATCGCGCCAAGTCCCATAGGACCCGCTCCGGCGAGGATCGCGCAGTTTCCGCCCTCCACGATCCCCATACTGTGCTCGTACTTCCCGCGTACCGTGTGGTAATTCGCGTGGAAACCGCCGATGATGCACGACATGGGTTCGGATAAGCTGCCATAGAAGAACGCGTCGCCGGCATAAGGAAGCAGACAGTTTTTCTCCATAACGGCGTTCGGGATCACAATATGGGTGGCATCCCCTCCGATATACGGGAAGGAATAGCCGGGGGCCGCGAGCGGGTTCTCTTCAAGATTCAGATTGGTCTGGACGATGAACCGTTCGCCTTCTTTGTATTGATCTGCCCATTTTGATCCGACCTTCTCGATGACGCCGCAGAACTCATGGCCGACGATGACGGGATTCTGTGCCACATTGTCCGGCACTCTCTTGTGCTCGGCACCCTGAAGGGCGGCTTTGTGCGTGGACATGTAGATGCTGTCGGAGATCACTTTCGCAAGGATTTCATCCTCCCGAAGCTCGGGCAGCTCAAATTCCTCGAGCCTTAGATCGTTGACTCCGTACAATCTTACCGCTTTTGTTTTCATGATTGCTTGATCACTCCTCCATTCTGTGAGGATTCTGAAAGCCTCTCGTTCAGCTGACGGACCAGCTCGTCCGCGTCGACACCGTGAACCATCGCAGCCTCCTCGATCGTCTCCATCTGAGAGGCGGGACAGCCGAGACAGTGCATACCGATTCCGAGGAGAACCGGAGCCGCCGCCTCCGCGCCGATGTCCAGAAGCTCGCCGATCATCGTTTCCTTTGTCACCTTTGCCATTATTTTTTCCTCCTGCGACTTTGATGTTCAGTTTGCGCGCCTCATCTCAGGCGTTAAGCCACCGCCGCACTGTTCCACTCGCGAACCAGTCGGTTCGGATCGCGCCCGAACATATAGATGCCGCTTTTGTTGTTCAGAACCTTGTACTCGTCCGCCTTCCGGTACCGTGTCGGCATACCCTCCGGAAAGGATTCCAGCACCCAGCAATTCACCGATTCCCTGACCACCGCAAACCCGTCCTCCAGGATATGCGAGGCTCCCGTCTGCGCCGTCCGTTCCATATAGGAATGGACCTTCGCCCCGTTAGGGACCAGTGTGCTGAACACGATAAGGTATAGTTTCAATCTGTCCCCTCTTCTTTCTCTGTTGTCACTCGCCATACCGCCGATCAGCTTTTGCGCGGGAGCGATCCCTCCGCCAGGATCCGCTCGACAAGCTCCCGCTTTTCGTACAGGACGCAGCCTCCCGCGTGATCGTCCAAAAGGAGGCCGCCGTCCCGGAGCGCCGTGAACAGCGGGGAGCGCAGGGCTTCGCGCAGGGATGTGTTTTTCACGTTTACGTCGGAATACGGAGAGAAGGGACAGGGCTCGGCTCCCCCGTGGGAATTGATGTGGAAGAAGCCCCTTCCCGCCGCGACGCAGCCGCCCGAGCTTTTCTCGTCTCCCGGGAAGGAAACGTAGACCATTTCGGGCCGGTCCGAGCGCAGCCGCGCGATCTCATCCTTCAAAAACTCTCGCTCGGCGTCTCCCGGAGCAAGCTGTGCGCCGTCCTCCGAGACGGGAACGAATTCCACGTAAATCACGGCCTTGCAGCCCCGGTCGGACAGTTTTTTCAAAAAGCTGTCGGAGGTGACCTCGCCGATGTTCTGCGTGGTGACGGTGACGGACGCGCCGAAGATCCGCCCGCGGCGGCAGAGCTCTTCCATGTTCGAGATCAGCCGATCGTAGATGCCCTCGCCGCGTCTTTGGTCCGTGGTTTCCTTTTCCCCTTCGATGCTCATGATCGGGAGCAGATTGCGGCAGCGGTCAAACAAGGCAAAATACCGCTCGTCCATGTAGGTCCCGTTTGTGAAGATCGGGAACAGGATGTTTTCCTTTTGGCCGGCGGCTTCGATGACGCTGCGGCGGAGCATCGGCTCGCCTCCCGCGAGAAGGATGAAGCTGATGCCGAGCTGATCAGCCTCATCAAAGATCTTGAGCCATTCTTCGCCCGTGAGCTGACTGACCGGCTCCGCGTCGGTTGTCGCCTGACTGCACCGGGAATAGCAGCCCGCGCAGTGAAGATTGCATTTGCTTGTGATGCTGGCGATCAGAAATGAGGGGATGTGCTCGCCCGCGTCCTCCGCCTTCCTGCGTCTTTTTGAAGCGGCTCTGCTGGCGGCGGCGAATTTCGCCATAAAGAGGCTTTCCCGCGGGTCCTTCAAGGTCGTCCTGACCGCGTCCGAAACGATCTGCTCGACGCCTCGGGTCAGATAGTTCTGCAGATCAAAAGATTCTCTGTCTTCGCTCATTTTCAGTCTCCTTAAACCCGCGTCATGGTTTCTTTGTCCATGAGAACGGGATCGTTTTCGTCATCCCCGTCGAAGGATTCTCCCCTCGCCCAGTGCGCGAGCCTGTGCAGAATCGGCCACAGATCCCGCCCGTGTTCGGTGAGCGCGTATTCCACCTTCGGCGGGATCTCCATATACTGCGTCCGCGTCACAATGCCGTCGGCCTCCAGCTCCTTCAAAGACGCCGCGAGCATGGTGTTCGTGATCCCGACGGTTTTCTTCAAAAGGTCGTTGTATCTCTGTGTACCGTCCACATAGAGCGTACAAAGGATACGCAGCTTCCATCTGCCTCCGATCACGCCGATCGCCTGCCCGAGCGGACACGGATCGTCGCACGGACAAACGGGATCGGGAACTGAAACAGCACCCTCAGTTTTCATCTTACCGCACCTCCGCTCATGATGCTGTCAGGCTGTCTCTCGCCTTGACTCGTGAGCATTATAGCAGATACAAAAATCAGAGTAAATACGAAAATCATATCTTTATGATTGTTTACAATTCAGCAACAGGTGATGATGCGCCCGCATATCCGGAAATAAAAAAGCTCCCGCAGCTTTGCCCGTGCGGCTTAGGGAGCAGTTGAAGGGCTGAGAAAAGCGGCTTAGCTTACAGAAATGTGTCTTTCCCCCGACGCGCATGACGTTCTGTTTCGTCCCTGCTCTGAAGCCGTCTTGCTCATTCCTCCTTCCTGCGGCGGTATGTTTCTCTGGCAGAGACTGGTTTTCCGATGTTCGGAGGGTGTAATGGTGATGTCAGGCAAAGATGAAGATTAAGCCAGTTCCTTTCTGAAAAAACTGAAAATACAGACGCTATGATTTCTTGCATTCTTTCTTGACATAAGTCCGGAATTGTGCTATACTGATTCCTGACATATGACAGCAAAGGAGGCGGAAATCGTGCCGAGAAAACCGCGCTGCCGCAGGATCGGCGGATACCCGGACTGCTGGGTCTTCTCACCGGAGGAGCGTTCACAGAGCGATCCGGTCGTTCTGACGCTCGACGAGTTCGAGACCGTCCGGCTGCTCGACCGGGAGGGAATGACGCAGGAAGAGTGCGCCGCACGGATGGACGTGGCGCGAACCACCGTCACAGCCATTTACGAAAACGCCCGCCGCAAGATCGCCGAAGCCCTTGTTGACGGCAGGGAGCTTCGCATCCGGGGCGGGAGCTACGCGCTGGAAAACCAGATTACGGATCAGATTCCGGAGAAAGGAAAGAATACCATGAGAATCGCGGTCACCTATGAAAACGGAGAAATCTTTCAGCATTTCGGACATACGGAGCAGTTCAAGCTCTACGACGTGTCGGACGGAAAGATCGTCGGGGAACAAATCGTCCCGACGAACGGAAGCGGTCACGGCGCGCTGGCGGGCTTTCTGAAAGCGGCGCAGGTCGATGCCCTCATCTGCGGCGGCATCGGTATGGGCGCGCAGAACGCGCTGGCGGAAGCGGGGATCGCGCTCTACGGCGGCGTGACGGGATCGGCGGACGCGGCCGCAAAGGCGCTGGCGGAGGGAGTTCTCCGGTTCGATCCCGACGCGAAATGCGATCACCATGGGCACGGCCATGAAGACGGGGAAGATCACGCGTGCGGACATCACGGCGGCGTCTGCGGTCACGGGCACTGCGCGGATCATCACTGCGAGGACAACTGAATGGCTGCATACAAGTTTTACGGGTGGGAAAGCGCCGACATCAGGGATGAACGCGGTCTGACGCCGCGAGAGTATTACGATCTGCTCTCCGAAATCTGGTGCGCGGAAACCTGCGCGCCGCGAATGCGCTCCGACTGGTCGCCGGAGGACAAAACGCTCGGTCAATGCTCGATCACCGCGTTTCTCTTGCAGGATCTCTACGGCGGAAAGGTTTTCGGCGTGCCGCTCGGCGACGGCAATTATCATTGCTTCAATGTTGTCGGGGATTGCGTGTTCGATCTGACGAGCGAGCAGTTCGGAGATAAAAAGCTGAATTACACGGATTGTCCCGAACAGTTCCGGGAGACGCATTTCGCCAAGGAAGAGAAGCGGCAGAGATACGAACTCCTGAAAGCCAGGCTCTTCGCCCGGCTGCCGGGTATTGCCGAAACCGAATTACAGAGAGGAGAATGCGGATGAACGACGAATGCCTGATCTGCGGCTCCCCGCTTGAATATCTGGAAGCGGATCAGCCGATGGAGTGCGCGGTCTGTCACAGGAAAGAGAACAGCAAGACCCGCTGTGTCCGGGGCCATTATGTGTGCGGCGCGTGTCACACCGCCGGGATGGACGCGATTGTCGGTCTGTGCCTCAGCGAGACATCGAAGGATCCCGTCCTGATCCTCGAAAAGATGATGGCGCTCCCGTTCTGCCACATGCACGGGCCGGAGCACCACGTCATGGTCGGC
>SVQK01000067.1 GCA_015065385.1 Oscillospiraceae bacterium
CAGCTCGCTACTTCAACCGGATTCGACTGTTCATCCCAAACCTCGCGCGGACTATGCTGCGTCAGCCGAAACATGCGATGAATTCCGTCTGCACCGAAATTCATCGGTTTGCTCTGCTCACTCAAATTTCATTTGAGTGGTGGGGCAGACGCAAACAGCGATCGAAACGCGCATGGAAAAGGAGACTGCATGGCGAAGTTCAGCTATCCCCTTGCCTCGCCCTCCGGGAGAGGTGGCGCAGTCGAAGACTGTGACGGAGAGGGCACGCCGCGTTTGGGCTGGTTGTGTGAACACATCCTAAAGGAAGAAACGCTTGATATGGAACGGATCGAGAATACCCCGCAGGCTGAACAGCCCGACTCCCTCTCCGGGATCGTGGAAACCCTGATCTATCAGAACGAGGAAAACGGCTATACCGTCTGCGAGATCGAGGACACCTCGGGCCAGCCCGTGACCGTCTGCGGCGTCATCCCCTATCTCACGGAAGGGGACCGGATCACCGTCCGCGGAACATGGATCAACCACCCGACCTACGGACGGCAGTTCAAGGCCGAGAGCTTTGACAAGACCCTGCCCGCCGAGGAGGGGGACATTCTGCGCTATCTGGCCTCCGGAGCCGTGAAGGGCATCGGGCCGAGAACCGCGCAGAAGATCGTGGACTTGTTCGGGACGGACGCCTTCGACGTTATCTCAAACCACCCCGACTGGCTCGCGGAGGTCCCCGGGATCACGAAAAAAAAGGCGAAATCCATCTCCGAGAACTTCAACGCCATCTCCGGCGCGCGCTCCGTGATGATGTTCTGCCGGGACTTCTTCACGCCGCAGACCGCGATGCGGATCTATAAAAAATGGGGCGGCGCGGCGGTGGACCGGATCCGCGAGAACCCCTACCGCCTCTGCGAATCCTTCTCCGGGATCAGCTTCCGCCGGGCCGATCAGATCGCCATGAGCCTCGGGCTGGACGAGAGCTCGGAAGAACGGCTGCTGCACGGCGCGGTCTTCGTGCTCCGGAACGAGGCGGTCCGCTCCGGCCACACCTGCCTGCCCTACGGCGACCTGCTCCGCTGCACCCTCGATCTGCTCTTCGGGGACGACGCGACGCCGGAAAACGCACGCTCCGTCGCCTCCGCCATCGACCGGGGGATCGCCGACCTGAAGCTCATCCCCTTCACTCCGCCCGCCGCGCCGGGTGAAGAGGCGGTGAACTACGTCTTTGACGCGCGGTACTATGAGGCGGAGACCTACACGGCGAAAAAGCTCCTCGAGCTGAACCGCGCCTGTCCGCGCCTCTCCCGGGAGGACATCGTCCGGCTGATCGAAAAGAGCGAGGCGCAGTCGTCGGTGGTCTACGCCCGGGCGCAGAAGGAAGCCCTGTACGCCGCGATGGAGGAGGGCGTGATGATCCTGACGGGCGGCCCCGGCACCGGCAAGACGACCGTGATCAAGGGACTGATCTCCATTTTCGAATCCCTCGATCTGGACGTCGCGCTGGCAGCTCCCACGGGACGGGCGGCAAAGAGGATGAGCGAGGCCACGTCCTGCGAGGCGAAGACCATCCACCGCCTGCTCGAAATGGACTATCCCGGCGCCTCCGAGGGCGCGGATCCCGGATCGGCTTCTTCCGCCGTGGACGACGCGCGCTTTCTCCGGGACGGGACGAACCCGCTCGACGCCGACGTGCTCATCATCGACGAGGCGTCCATGATCGACGTGACCCTCATGGAATCCCTGCTCCGGGCGACGAAGCGGGGCGCGCGCCTTCTGCTCATCGGGGACGCGGACCAGCTTCCCTCCGTCGGCGCGGGGAACGTGCTCGGGGATCTGATCGCCTCGGGCCGGTTCTCCACGGTCCGCCTGAACGAGATTTTCCGCCAGTCCGAAAAGAGCCTCATCGTGGAAAACGCCCACCGGATCAACGAGGGACAGCTCCCCGTGCTCGACCGTGTGGACGCGGATTTCTTCTATCTGCGGCGCGTGACGGAGGAGGGCATCCGGGACACGGTGTGCGACCTGGTTGCGAACCGCCTGCCCCGCTCCTACGGCGAGGACTTCCGGAAAAAGATCCAGGTGCTGACGCCGTCGCGCAAGGGCCTCTCCGGAACGGACTCCCTCAACGCCGCGCTCCAGTCCGTGCTGAATCCCCCCGACCGGTCGAAGGCCGAGCGCAAGTCCCGGGACCGGGTGTTCCGCGTGGGCGACCGGGTGATGCAGACGAAGAACAACTATCAGATCGAATGGCACACGGAGATGGGCGACGAAGGGCTCGGGATCTACAACGGCGACATCGGAACGGTCACGGGCTTCGATCCGGAGGAAAACCTCATGGAGGTGCGCTTCGACGAACGGATCTGCTCCCTCGACTTCTCGCAGCTGGACGAGCTCGACCACGCGTGGGCGGTCACGGTCCACAAGAGTCAGGGCAGCGAATACCCCTGCGTCGTCATCCCGCTCTACGACTGCGCCCCGATGCTTCTGTCCCGGAATCTGCTCTACACGGCGGTCACCCGGGCGTCGAAGATGGTGATCCTCGTCGGCAAGCCCTCGGTCCTCGAGCGCATGGTGGAAAACGACCGCCACCAGATCCGGTGCACGATGCTGGAGGAGTTTTTGAGGGGGGAGTGAAGTTTTCTCCCTTTCAGAGGGGTTGAGCGGGAGAGCGATCCGCTGGAACGCACTTGAAACTTTTGAATATGTCGGGGTCCATTTCATCCGCAAATACGAAGTATTTGCATTTCCACCATCGGTCCGAGGAAGAACATGACGGCGAAGACGGAGGCGAAGAGGGCGGCGCGGTCGGGGAAGGATCCGTCTCCGGGGGCGGCTTTCGAGAGCTTCGGGCTGCACAGCAGGGCGATACAGGCCAGAAGATATCCGAGCCACGCGCCGAAGGTGTTGAGGATCAGATCGTCCGCGTCGGTGTGGCCGGAGAAGAGCTGCATGAGCTCGATGAAGAGGGACAGCAGAAAGCCCGCGAAAACCGTCCGAACCCCGTCCCGGAATTTCTTCCAGAAGAGGGGCAGGGCGAACCCGTACGGCACGAACAAAAGGATATTCAGAACTGCCTCCGCCGGATTTGCCCACATCCGGACGAAGGGAACGGGGTTCAGCCGCGGCCGGAATTCCGCGTGAAAGACGTCCGGCAGTCCGCAGACCGTCCAGACCGCCGAGAGATAGACCGCGAATCCGAAATACGCCGCTCTCCGTCCCGCTCCGCCCGGAAAAAACGGGAGCCGGAAGACAGCCGGAATCAGCAGAAGGGCCGGAACAACGAGGCGCGGCAGGGCAAACTCCGCGAAAAATCGGATCGTATCGAGCATGGGAACCTCGGAGCGGATAAAATCACTGCTCTCCCCGGTCCGCGGATCTGCGTCCGCCGCGGCCTTCGGAGAGCCGCCCCCATCATAACAAAACCGGCAGCCTCCTGCAAGGGGAAGACTGTCGATTTCATTTTCCTTTCCCGAAAACTTAAGCGTAGGTTAAGGATTTCCCGTGCCTCACACTGTTTCGCTTCTAAACGGTTTGATCTTGTATAGAACAGCTCTGACAAGTTTTATCAGCAAAAACCCACTGTAGCCCCCTCGCCCAATGCGCGACTGAAGCTCTTCGACCTCCGGCTGTATAAGCAAAGGCCGCTGAAAGTTCGCCAAAGGCGAATTTCTGAAGTTCGCCAAAGGCGAAACTTCGTGCGAAGACAGTGGGTTAAACAGTCGAATCTGGATAAAGGGGCGAGCTGTTGCCTTATGCCATATGGCCAACCGAGTTGCAAGCAACTCAGGGACCCTCCGGGAGGGGCACCCAAGTTCGCGGAGCGAATCTTGATCGGCCATGAGATGGTGTCCGCGATCGAAGATCGCATCCCGACTGCCCGGCAGCGCGACTGCGTCGGCACGGCGCAAGGCCAAAAATCCAGAAACCCGCAGGGTTTCTTTCCTCCTCCCCCGAAGAAGGTTAAGCTAATCCGCAAATGCGGAGCATTTGCATTCACGGAGGTTCTTATGTTCTTTCAAGACGGTATTCTCGCGCACTCGTCGGTGCTTGCGGAGGTTCCGGGGATCCTGCACGGGTTTTCCGGACGGGAGGGGGGCGTGAGTACGCTCGAACACACCCGCTCCCTCAATCTGACCGTCGATCTCGGGGATCCCCCGGAAACGGTGCGCCGGAACACGGAGATCTTCTGCCGCGCGGTGTCCGGAGGCCGGTTCGGGGCGGAGAGCGGCGTCAAGGCCCATCAGATCCACTCGTCCCTCATCCGCACGCTGGACGCCTCCCATGCGGGCGAAGGGGCCGTCCGGGAATCCGGGGAGGACTGCGACGGATTCGTCACCGACGCGCCGGGCGTGCTCCCGATGATCCGGGTGGCGGACTGCGTGCCGATCCTCTTCGCCGGGGTGAAAGAGGACGGGCGTCCGGCGATCGCGGCGGTCCACGCGGGATGGCGCGGCACGGCGGGGGGAATCGCGGCCAAAGCGGTGCGCTCGCTCGCCGATCTGGGCTGTTCCCTCTCCTCCATCCGCTGCGCGGTCGGCCCGCACATCGGGTTCTGCTGCTACGAGGTCGGGGAGGATTTTGTCGAATCCGTCGCCTCCCTGCTCGGAGCCGGTTTTGCCCGCCGCCACATCCGCGTTCCCGAGGGCTCCCCCGCCGGATCGAAGCCGCACGCCGACCTGACCGGGATGAACGCCGAGCTTCTTCTGCTCGCCGGACTCGGGGAAGATCAAATCGACGTCTCCCCCGACTGCACCATGTGCTCCGCTCCGGAGCGCTATTTTTCCCACCGGCGCATGAAGGGAAAGCGCGGGACGCAGGGCGCGGGGATCGTGATTCTGTGAAAATCACCTAAAAATCACGCGAGCGCACAAAATACCCTCCCTTAGTTCAAGATTTATTTATAAATCTGTGATATAATCCATTTATCTGTGAACGCATCCATTACGCGGAGAGGAAGATCTTCATATATGATCGAAATCAACCACCTTGTCAAGAACTACGGCTCGAAGTTTGCCGTGGACGACGTCTCCTTCAAGGTCGGAGAAGGCGAAATCGTCGGTTTCCTCGGCCCGAACGGCGCGGGAAAATCCACCACCATGAATATCATCACCGGCTATCTCTCCTCCACCTCCGGCGAGGCGAAGGTCGGCGGCATCGATATCCTCGAAAACCCCGACGAGGCGAAAAAGCTCATCGGATTCCTGCCCGAGCAGCCGCCCCTCTACATCGACATGACCGTTCAGGAATATCTGAACTTCGTCTATGACATCAAGTCCTGCAAGCTCAACCGGGAAAAGCACCTCGAGGAGATCCGGAAGGTCACCAAGATCGACGACGTGAAAAACCGCCTGATCCGGAACCTGTCCAAGGGCTACCGGCAGCGGGTCGGCATCGCGCAGGCTCTGGTCGGCAATCCGCCGGTCATCATCTTCGACGAGCCGACGGTCGGTCTCGACCCGAAGCAGATCATCGAGATCCGGAACCTGATCCGCTCCCTCGGGAAAAACCACACGGTCATCCTGTCCACCCACATCCTCTCGGAGGTCCAGTCCGTCTGCGACCGGATCATCATCATCAACGAGGGCAAGATCATCGCCGACGAAAAGACCGAGAACATCACCCAGGCCGTGGATCAGAACCGCCGCTACAGCGTGAAGGTCTCCGGCCCCCAGCGGGAGGTGCTGGCCGCGCTGAACGCTCTTCCGGGCGTCACCTCCGTGGAGCTGACCGGAGAAAGAGAGCTGGACAGCTACGTCTACCGCCTCGAAACGGAGCGCGGCGTGGACGTGCGCAAACCGCTGTTCTACGCGATGGCGGAAAAGAACTGGCCGATCCTCGGGCTTGAATCCGTGGGCATGAACCTCGAAGAGGTCTTCGTCCGGATCACCGAGCGAGCCGGGAACTGAGGAAGGAGACGCCTTATGCTTGCGATCTACAAAAAAGAAATGCGGACCTATTTCACGACGCCCCTCGGATACGTCTTCATCGCCGTGTTCCTCGCGGTGTCGGGATTCGTCTTTGCCTTCTCCACGTTCCAGACCCAGACCTCCGACGTCTCCGGCTACTTCCAGATGATGATCTTCGGCTACATCGTCATCATCCCCCTGCTCACCATGCGCTCCTTCGCCGAGGAGAGACGCACGAGGACCGAACAGCTGCTCATGACCTCCCCGGTCACCATTCCGGCGATGGTCTTCGCGAAGTTCCTCGCGGCCTTCACCATGTTCGCGGGGACCGTGCTGCTCTCCTGCGTCTACTACCTGCCCCTCTTCGGCTACGGCGAACCGAACGTGGCCCGCGCCGTCGGATGCCTCATCGCGATGCTGCTGCTCGGCATGTGCTTCATCGCGGTCGGCGTCTTCGTCTCCACCCTGACCGAGTCCACCGTGACCGCGTCCATCGGGACCATGGCGATCCTTCTGGTCTTCGTCGTGGCGGCGATCTTCAACAACCTTATCGACTCCTATGT
The DNA here is from genome assembly GCA_015065385.1 of Oscillospiraceae bacterium. Lineage (GTDB taxonomy): Bacteria > Bacillota > Clostridia > Oscillospirales > CAG-272 > UMGS1696. The sequence continues at coordinate 6,458 of SVQK01000067.1, forward strand.
GATCCGCTCCGTGCTGTCGTGGATCTCCGTCTATTCCCGCTACGTCAACTTCACCTACGGCATCTTCGATATTGCCGCCGCCGTCTATTACGTCTCCATCACCGCGGTCTTCCTGTTCCTTGCGATCCGGGTGTACGAGAGAAGAAGATACGCCTGAGCACGGAGGATCAAGATGAACAGAAACAGTTTTCTGAATTCGAGAAAATTCAAGTACGGCTCCGCCGCTACGGCCTTCACCATCGCGTTCATCGCCATCGTGGTGATCTTCAACATCATTTTCTCCGCCCTCGCCCGCAAGTACATGTGGTATATCGACATGACCGAGGAGCAGGTCTACACCCTCTCCGAAGAGGCGAAGGAGATCATGTCCGACGTGAGCGAAGACGTCTACATCTACTTCGCCTCCGAGCCGGACGAGCTGATGAACGGACAGAATTCGTCCTACACCCGCTATATCTACACCACGGCCCTACAGCTTCAGGACGAATTCCCGAACGTGCATGTGGACGCGATCTCCGTTCTGAAGAACCCCTCGTTCTTCCGTGAGTTCTATCAGACCACCGCCTCCGACATCGACACCACCAACGTCATCGTCACAAGCGGGAGCGAGGTGCGGAACTTCGCGGCGACTGCGTTCTTCACCTTCAACGACGTGACCGACCCCTCGACCGTCTGGGCGTACTCCGGCGAAAAGCGGATGATCTCCGGCATCATGCAGGTCACCCAGACCGAAAAGCCGATCGTCTCCTTCACCGCGGAGCACGGCGAGGCCCTGAACACGCAGGACGCCCTGACCCTCATGCAGCTCTTCGACGAAAACGGCTTCACCGTCAACACGATCAACCTCTCGCAGGACGCCGTGGACGACGACTGCCGCATCATGGTCATCTACGACCCCGAGTACGATTTCATCGGCGCGGAGGCGGAGGACCAGAGCCGCAACGAGGTCGAAAAGGTGGACAAGTTCCTCGACCGCTACGGCTGCCTCATGGTCTTCGGCGATCCCGCCCACGTCGATAAGCTCACCAACCTGAACGAATTCCTCGAGGAGTGGGGCATCTCGTTCGTCGGGGACACCATGATCCGCGACACCGAGCACGCCATGTCCGTGGACAGCTACTCCATCATCGCGGAGTACCAGAAGGACACCCTCGGCGCGTCGATCTACTCCGATCTCAACGCCCTTGCCACCCCGCCGAAGTCCATCATCCGCAAGGCCGCTCCGATCGATATCCTCTGGGAGCAGGGCGGCGGACTGAACGGATCCCGGGACGTCTCCCCCGTGCTCAAGTCCTACGACACCGCGGAGCTTGTGAAGGACGGCCTCGTCTATGAAAAAGGCTCGTACAACCTCGTCACGATCTCCCGCGAGAGCCGCATCGTCTCCAACGAATACTACTACTCGTACGTCATCGCGGCGGGCAGCCCTTCCTTCGCGGCCAAGGACTACCTCGACTCCAACGCCTACGCCAACGACGACATCCTCTCCGCCGCCATGAAGGCTGTGGGTCGGGAGCGCGTTCTGGCCGTACTCGAGCTCAAGCCCTTTGACAAGAGCGATATCACCGTCACGACGGCGGAGGCCAACCGCTGGACCGTCGCCATGACCACCGTCATCCCGGCAGTCATCGCCCTCTGCGGCCTGGTCGTCATCACGAGGAGAAAGCATTCATGAATCTGAAAGCAATCAAACGGCTCACCGTCACTTTCGCCGTCGTCTTCGCCGTCCTCCTCGTCGTCTCCTTCATCCCCTTCATCCCGCAGACCACCGAGGTCAAGGACGAGGCGACGCAGGAGGTCACCGAGGTCAAAAAGCATGTGAACTTCTGGACCGCCGTCGCCGTCGAGGAGAACAAGGACGTGGATCTGGACATGCTCCCGGGAGAGGTCCGGACGACGTCCCGCCTCACGACCTTCTATATCTTCCAGCCCGTCGAGCGCTCGGGGATCCAGTCCATCGAGGTGGAGAACGAGTTCGGCGGCTACCGGGTCTACCGGGACGCCACGGACACCTTCCAGCTCGAGGGCTTCATGGGGCTCTCCTTCAATCCCGAGACCTTCTCCTCCCTCGTCGTCTCCGCCGGGACGCCCACCGCCATGATGCGCGTCGCGCAGGGTCTTGACGAGGCGGGCAAGGCGGAATACGGCCTCGATCATCCGCAGGCGTCGTGGACCCTGACCGCCACCGACGGGAAGACCTACACGGTGTACGTCGGCGACGAGCTGCTCACCGAGGGCGGCTACTACGTCGAATACGCGGACCGTCCGGGCGCTGTCTACATCGTCTCCACGACCATCGCGGACACGATCTTACAGCCCGCGTACAAGCTGCTCTCCCCCCTGCTCACGGCAGGACTCTCCACCAACACCTACATGTTCGTGAACGAGTTCACCCTCTGGCACGGCAACGACCTCTTCGTCAACGTCCGCAAGAAGACGCCCGAGGAGCAGTCCAACCCCGATGCGATCGTCGAGGCGAAGCTGCTCTATCCCCGCCCCGAGGACCGCTCGAACGGCGACACCTACGAGCTGAACGACGACGAGTACTTCCAGATCCTCTACAACCTCATGACGCTCGAGGGCGAGGAAGTCGTCGCGTTCGTTCCCACGGACGAGGAGCTTGCGGCGCACGGGCTGGTCATGACGGAGGACGATCTTCCCGCCTACACCATCCGCTACAACTTCGATCTGACGGACGAGGAGACCGGCGCGACCCAGTCCTACGAGTTCACGATCTTCGTCTCGCCGCTGCAGCCGGACGGATACTACTACGCCGTCTCGAACCTCTACGGCTACACGACTCTCGTGAAGGTCGGCACCGACAAGCTCGGCTGGCTGGAGCACGACACGTTCCGCTGGATCTTCCCGACGCCGTTCTTCGAGAACATCACGACGGTCTCCCGGATCACGCTCTCCGGCCCGGACGTGGACGCGGACTACCGTCTGACCCACGGATTCGCCGAGGACGGCACGACGCCGACGCTCGAAGTGGACGAGGTGAAGTCCGGCGTGCACATCCCGAACGCCGAGGTGAACAACTTCCGCCAGTACTACAAGACGATGCTGAACATCACGAATCAGGAGTACGCCACCCTCACCGAGGAGGACCGCGCCTCCCTGATCGGCGACGACAGCAGGATCCGCCTGACCATGACCTACGAGAATCTCGCGGGCGAGGCGACGGAATTCCGGTTCTATCAATACTATTCGGAATCCACGGGCCACATTTCCGGCGGCAAGATCTTCGTCGTCGTGAACGGTGTCGGCGAGTTCTACACCACGAACGACCTTGTGGACAAGGTGGTCAACGACACCTCCCGCGTCCTCGACGGCCTGGACGTGGATGCGTACGGGCAGAACTGACGCATCGGATCCGACTGCGTCAGCACCGGCTTTCCGTCTCAGCTCGAAGGGGCATTCCTGCCCCTTCGGCGGGGGAGTTGCAAATGCTTCGCATTTGCGGATTAGCTTAGCCCTCTTCGAGGGGAGAGGAAAGAAACCCTACGGGTTTCTGGATTTTATGGCCTTGCGCAGGCCGGGCGCCGGGAGGGACACCATCTCATGGCCGATCATGATTCGCTCCGCGAACTTGGGTGCCCCTCCCGAGGGTCCCTGAGTTGCTTGCAACTCGGTTGGCCGGAGAGCATAATCCTAACCGCTCGCCTCGGAATTCAAACCTTAAAAGCGTATCCCACTGTCCTCGCGCGGTCCGCGTTTGTGCAGCCGGAGGTCGAAGAGCTTCAGTCGCGCATTGGGCAGGGGGGATATAGTGGGTTTGTGCGGACAAAACTTGTCAGAGCTGTTTTGGTTCGGTCAAACCGTTTGAACAGTACGGATAACGAAACAAGAATAAGGGGACGCTTTCCTCGGAAGGCATCCCCTCTTTTGATTCGATTTGAGTTTATCGGAAAACCGATCCCCGTTTACTGTTGTTCGAAATAGATGGTATAGGCGGGCCAGCCGGCGAGGTAGCGGGAGAGGATCATGCGGTCCTTCGCCGTGACGTGACCGTCGCCGTCAAAGTCGCCTTTGACTGCCGGTTCGGGCGCGGGATTGACCGTGACATCGAAGGAAACCGACGTCCTTCCGTTTTTTGCGGCGGCGATGATCACGGTGGTTCCTTCCGACCGCGCGGTGACGGTCCCGTTTTCCACGGAGGCGACGTTGGAATCGGTGCTCGACCAGAGGATGGTATCGCCCGCGGGAACGGAGGCGGAAAACCGGATGGTCGAACCGACGTCAAGAACCGCGCCCGTCAGGCAGAGTCCGACTTCCGGGGTGGGCTCTGCATCGTCGAGGACGATCAGGGGATAGCCGTTCCACTTGCCGCCGTAGGTGGTGAAGCTCGCGGAATATTTCTTGTAGCAGTAGAATTTTAACGTCTCCGGACAGCCCATAAACGCGTTTGTCTCCACCGATGGCGCGTTGCCGTCAAAAGTTACGGTTTCCAATCCCGCGCAGTTGTAGAATATGCCCTTACTGAGCGTTGAAACACTTTCTCCGATTCGAACGCTTTTTAAGCCTTTGCATCCGTTGAACGCCTCTTTCCCGATCGATGTCACGCTGTTTCCGATCGTCAGGCTTCCTGTAAAGCCGGAACAGCCCTTAAACGCGTAGTTCTCGATCGACGTCACGCTGTTTCCGATCGTCAGACTTCCCGTGAAGCCGGAACAGCCGGAAAACGCAGACCATCCGATCGACTCCACGCTGTCCGGGATTGTCAAAGTGCCTGTAAATGCAGACATTCCCTCGAACCATGAATCGCCGATCGCCGCAAGTCCCTCTTCCAATATCAGAGAAGTAAACTGGCAGCGGGAAAACGCATTAACCCCGATCGACGTCACGCTGTTCGAGATCGTCAGGCTTCCTGTAGTATTGTAACAGCCATAAAACGCCCCGTTCCCGATCGCAGTAACACCTGAATCCAGATCGACACTATAAATCCCTTCACGCTCATTATACCATGGCGCGTAAGAATCAGCCCCCGAAACCCAAGGAATATAGTCGTCCATCTTCCCCGTCCCGCTGATTTTCAAGAGGCCGTCATAGTACAGTGTCCATGTGAGATTCTCCCCGCATTTGCCCGATTCCACAACCCTGCCGTGTTCCTCCGCGGCAAAAACGCCGACGGTCAGCAGCAGCATGACAAGCACCGCCGCCGCGATCCCTATGCAAAAATGTGTCTTCGTGGTTCCGAATTTCATAACCTCTGCTCCTTTGTTGCAAAAGTATCTTGTTTTCATTATAACGGAGGTTCGCGGAAAAGTCAAGGGTAATTCGCCGAGGGTGGAAGGGACTCTTCCTTCGGGCCTGTATCACTTCACCCTGAACCCTTTCGTCTCAACCATATGCAGGGCGTCTTTGGCGAGCGACACGCGGAAGTCTCCTTTTTCGACGCGCCAGATCCAGTCGGGGCCGAGGGTGCGCATTTCGCGGGGGCGGATCGTGAGGGTGACGCGCTTCGATTCGCCGGGTTCCAGCCGGATCTTGTCGAAGGCGGCGAGGGTCAATTGCGGCTTGACGGTGGAGCTGACCATATCGCGGAGATAGAGCTGGGGGACGGCGTCTCCGGGGCGGGATCCCGTATTGGTCACGGTGAAGGAGGCTTCGATGGGTTCTCCGGCTTCGATCTCGTCCGCGGAGAGCGTCAGGCCGTCGTACCGGAATTCGGTATAGGAGAGGCCGTATCCGAAGGGGTAGAGGGGCAGCCAGTCCGTTTCGACGTAGCGTTTTCCCCCTCCGGGGCGGCGGCTGTAGTGGCAGGGGATCTGTCCGACGGTCCGCGGGAAGGAGATGGGCAGCCTGCCCGAGGGGTTGCTGTCCCCGAACAGCGTTTCCGCGACGGCTGCTCCTCCCTGCTCTCCCGGGAACCACGCTTCGAGGATCGCGGGGATCTTCTCCGCGGCCTTCGGGAAGGTAGTGGGCCGTCCGGTCATGCTCACGAGGATCACGGGGACGCCCTTTTCCGCCGCGGCTTCGGTCACCGCCGTCACGAACGCGGGCTGATTCCCGGGCAGATCGAGGGTGATCCGGTCGAGGTTTTCCCCGCAGGTGTCCGTGCTGTCCCCGACGCAGAGAATCACGGCGTCCGCCTGTCTCGCAAGCTCCGCGGCCCGGGAGAAGTCCTCGGCCACGGTATCCCAGCCGAAGAGCACGCGCGCGCCTCCCCGGTCGTTCGTATAGTCGATGCGGACGGCGTACCGGCGGTCTTTTTCGTAGCGGAAGGGCACGGTTCGGTTCGCGCTCCGGTATTCGCCCCATCCGTCGAGGATCAGCTGCCCGTCGATGTACAGGCGCATGGAGTCCTCGGTGCGGAATCCGATCAGGCCGTCGAAGGTCTCCCGCGGGGTGAGGAAGCCGGTCCATGTGACGCTGTAGGTCTCCTCGCGGATCGGGGAGCCGTTCATGAGCCAGTTGAAGTCCACGGAGCGGTCGGTCACAGTGCTGACGGGTTCGCCCTGTCCGGGTTCGGATCCGCGGTAGTACCGGCCCGTGAGCCCGGGATCGCCTTCTTCGTCGGTGAGGACGCCGTGCGGGAAGGGGCGGGCCATGTCGCCGAGGATCTTGCAGCCCTCGTCAAAGAGGACGCGCGTACCCTGCCCTGCGATCCGCCGCACGCCGTCGAGCACCGTCACCGCCGTCCCGTCCCGATCCTTGCCGCCGGGGGTATAGTCGCCGAGGACGGCCCGGTCGGCGCAGGGGCCCAGAACGGCCACGGTTCCGAGATCCTTTTTGAGCGGGAGGACGTTATTCTGATTTTTCAGCAGCACGACGCTCTCCCGGGCGATGTCCAGCGCGAGGGCGACGTGGGCGTCGGAATGGACGAACTTCTCCTTCCGGCTCTCGTCCACATACGGATTTTCAAAAAGTCCGAGGAGGAACTTCACCCGGAGCACGCGCGCGCAGGCCTGACGGACCACGCTCCGGTCCAGCCTGCCGGAGAGGACCTGCTCCCGGATGCCTCCCTGCCATTCGTCATGCGGGAAGTCGAAGAGCTGGAGATCGACGCCGGCCTCCAGTCCCATCGCTATGGCTTCCTTCCGGGTCGGGGCGGTGTAGTGGTTGTCATAGAGGCGTTCGACGGCGGTCATGTCCGAGCGGACGAATCCGCGCATGCCCCACCGGTCCCGGAGGATTTCTGTCAAAAGCTCTTTATCGGAGGACACGGGCAGTCCGTCGATGGCGTTGTAGGAGCACATGACGTTGACGGCTCCGGCTCCCGCGACGGCTTCCTCGAACACGGGCAGGGCGTCGGTATAGACCTCCCGTCTGCCGAGCGCGCAGGGGGCGCAGTTCAGGCCTCCGACGGGCGCGCCGTATCCGACGTAATGCTTCGGCTCCGCGGCGACGGCGTCGGGATCGGAGAGGCTCTCGCCCTGCAATCCGGCGACGGTTTCCCCGGCAAAGGCGGAGCAGAGGAAGGTGTCCTCGCCGTAGGATTCCTCGGTCCTGCCGTAGCGCGGATCGCGGATGAGGTCCATCACGGGGCTGAACGTCTCGGCGATCCCGAGGGCGCGGGCTTCGGTGCCGATGGCGCGGCCCATTTTCCTGCCGAGCTCCGGGCGGAAGGTGGCGGCGAGCCCGATCTGCTGGGGGAAGGAGGTAGCGTCCGGGTGGCTCACGCCGTGAAGGGCCTCTTCGCTGAACAGAAAGGGGATGCCGAGGCGGGTATGCTCAACGGCGTACTTCTGCAGCGCGTTGACCTGCGCGGGGGTGAGCCCGTGGATCTGGACGCTTCCGGCGCTGTTCCCGCGGAGGGCCTTGTCGAGGCGGGCGGGATCCGCAGAGAGCGCCTTTTCCCCTTTGTCCGGATCGGGGGACATGAACTCGCTGCTGGAATACTGGTCGGTCTGAAAGATCATTTCCTCGAGGGTCATTTGCTCGAGCAGGTTTTCGACGCGCTCCTCGACGGGGAGGGCGGGATTTCGGTAATCAGGCATGGAAACGCTCGCTTTCTCAAAAAGGTCGGAAAAACGAAATCCGGTCACAAGGTGTTTTTTCCCGGATCCGCGCTTTTGACCATCTGGTCGATGATGGTGAAGCAGACGGTGTAGGTCTCGTCGGGGACGGTGAGGGTCCGCTCCTCCTTTTTGCCGTCGTCGTGCATGACGGTGAAGGTGGTGAAGTTGGCGGATCCCGCCGCGGACTGGGGATCGGGATCGGGCAGGCGCATGATGTCCGCGACCTCCTCGCACAGATTGCGGAACATGGTTTCGAAGGCTTTGGTCCGGCTGGAAACGGTCCACTTTTTCCCCTGTCCGCCCGACCATGCGCGCGCGCCCGCTCCCATGGCGGGGGACGGAACCGACGGTTCGTACTCATACCGGACGGAGGAGCGGGTTACGGTGAGCCGGTCCTTGGACGAGCGGTCCGCCGGTTCGGATTTGATTGTGATTCGCGTGATCATCTCTCATCCTCCTGTTTCATGCGGCATTGTGTTTGATTCAAGGCAAGAGTATTATATCATGCGGCGCGCGGGGGTGTCAAGGGGATGGGGGAAACCGGCGTCAGAAGCGGGGCAGGCCGTCCTTCGTCAGGAAGAATTTTCCACGGCCGCCCTTCATGGCCTCCCCGTAGACGACGGCGAACGCCTCCTCCGGCCCGATGATGACGGCGGCGTCGCACCCGGCGGAAACCGCATCGACCGCGTCAGAGAGGGGCAGAAGCAGGCCGTCCAGATCCGGGTCGGGGGAGAGGATCCGGCAGAGCTCGTTCTTCGGGCGTTTCGCGGCAAACCGGCGGAAATCCTCCCTGTATTCGAGCCGCTCGTCCCGGAGCACGGTTTTTGCGGGATCCAGAAGATCCTCCGCTCTGTGGCAGAACCGGTCGAGTCCCCTGCTCCGCTTTCCCGGCGTGTTCAGCTCGTAAAGAAGCCGCTCCCGCCGGGATTTTCGGATAAAGGTTTTCACAAACCGCTCCTCGATCCCCCCGTCAGCAGTCATGGATTCGGATTTCACAGGCATGGGCTCCTTTCGCGCGTTGATGGATCCGGACATCAAAAATCCGTCGCAAGCGCGATATATCTCCGGTTGTCCCGCGTGCAGGCGCAGTAGAAATGGTAGATGTGTCCTTCCCACGAGACGATCCACGGCTTGTGCGCGTAGAGATTTTCGTTCGGGTCGTCGGGGGACGGGGCGGCGGTGGGGGGTCCCATCCATTCGGTCCAGTGGATGAGGTCGTACGAGCAGGCGAAGGTGTCGAACGCTCCGCCGCTGTGGGTGCACTTCATGAAGTTCATGATCCAGAGGCCGTCCCGGTCGCAGAGAAGCATGGGGTCGCCCGTGATGATGCAGTCGGGATCCCCCGTCGCGTCGTCGATCACCGGGCGGGAGCCGCAGCGGATCCAGCGTTTCAGTTCCGGGTCGTCCGTCACGGCGGTATAGATGCGCTCGCGTCCGTCGTATCCCTTGGCGTTGTAGAACATGACGAAGGGATAGCCCGTGATCCCGTTTTCGTCGCGGACAACGGTGCTTTTATAGAGCGTCCTCGTCTCGAAGAAACGGGCGTCCGCGTCCTGCGGGGTGAGAATGGGCCGCTCGCACCGGATAAAGGAGTCGGGGTCGGTCGGATCTTCGGCGGACGCGATGCCCATGAGGAGGGGATCCGGTTCGTATCCGTCGCTCGATCCGGCGAGGTAGGTCATCCAGTACCGGCCCGCGTGGGCGGTGAGGCGGCTGCCCCGGTCGATCCCGGGATCGTACAGGGCCGCGTATCCGGCGATCTGCTTCGAATCCCACACGCGCGACTCGTCCCGGCGCAGGAGGGGGGCGCGGTATCGCCAGTGAAGAAGGTCGTCCGATTCGGCGAAGTGGGTCTCATAGCCGGAGACGGAGGTGTCCTTCGAAATGGCGATGAAGGTCATGATCCACCGGTCCTTCCAGCGGAAGACGGACGGGCAGTCGGCGAACCGGTCGGGAAATTCGATGACGGAGCCGCGCTTCACCGGCGTATCGAGCATGGCGCGGACCTCCCGCATCCGCTCGGGAGTGACAAAGCGGTCGGCAAGGGGGGTGGCGTAGTTGAAGGGGATAAGCATAGGAAATCTCCAAGAGAGAGTGAAGAGTGAATAGAGAGTCCGGGACGAACAATATACCTTTTCCTTCGCGGCAGTTAGGAAGATCGCTTGATTTCCAACCCTCTTGAAAGGGAGGGTGGAGGGAGGGGAAACTTTCCGCAGAAAGCGTCCCCTCTTTATCTAATACTAATCTCAAGCTAAAAGGGAAACGCGGCTTTCTTTCGGAGAAAGCCTGGCAAAGAACTTCATGGGGAAGGGAACAAAGGATAGGCTATACCAATCAAGTTAGGCTGAAGCTTCGGCACACCAATATAGTCATCCAACCTTATCAGAGTTATCGCACGCGAGCTCACGGCGAAGGCCGTTCGCACCCTACATGAAGCGATCAAAACCCATGAAGTTTTGCTTTTTAGACTGAGAATAGTATAACACCAACAACGTTCCGCTAAAGCTGTACGATCGCTTCATGGTCTGTGCAAATTCCGCTTATCGCTGAAGCAGTCCGCTTTGCCGACCGAACGCGTTTTTCAGATCTCCACGATCTCCGTCCCCTTCGTGAGGCCGCCCTTATTGTAAGCGTCAACGGAGACGAAATAGGGGACGCCGCGGGTGAGGCAGCGGATCACGGCGGAGCAGGAGCCGATCACCTGCCAGTGGGTGTTGCGCTCGCCGGGATGGATGCCCCAGCGGACGATATAGCCCTCGGCTCCTTCGACGGGGGACCAGCTCACGTCCATCTCCCGCTCGTCGGGACGGCGGACGGCGGTGAAGGCGGGGGCGGACGCCGGTTTCGGGAGGCTGCCTTCTCCGAAGACGCGGAATCCGCTGACGGCGAATTTCCCGCCCGCCGGGACCGCGCCGCGGTTGGTAAGGCGGAAGAAGCGGAGGCGTTTCGGCTCGTCCAGTTCGAAATATTCGTGGGGCCGGTCGTCATCGTTTTCACTCCGATCGACGAGGACGAACCAGTCCGCGCCGTCCTCCGAAGCCTCGACGGTATAGCGATAGGAGAAGCCGTTGTGCCGTCCGGTCGCGGGGTTCGTGTCCTGATCGGCGAAGTTCACATGGAGGGCGCGGACGGTCTCGGTCTGTCCGAGGTCGAAGGAGATCCACTCGCCGGGGCAGCCGGTTTGCGCGCTCCACCAGTCCTTCATGTTCTCGTCCGCCGCCTTTTCGGGGCCGTGATCGGGATCGAGGACGGAAGAAGCGCCGGACGCCGTGTTCAGGGAAAGCAGCTGCCAGCCCGCGTCGGCCTCGTCGAAGGGATTTTTCACGGCGTGGGGCATGCGCATGGGGTAGTCGCCCCGGACGGTATTGGTATAGAGCTCCCCGTCCGCGCCGATCTTCGAGGGGAAGAGGCAGAGGCGGCGTTCGAACATGTGATTCACGCCGATGGAGACGGTGTCCATCTTCCAGAGGTTTCCGTTTTTGTCCGCGAAGAGGCATCCGTGGCCGCATCCGCGCATGAATCCGGTCGCCTTGTAGACGGAAGGACTGCTCTCCGCGTACCGGTACGGGCCCATCGGAGCGTCCGCCACGGCGCATCCGTCGCAGTACGCGGCGTACTCGGTTCCGGGGACGGCGTAGGTCAGGTAGTATTTCCCGCCGGATTTGAGCATCCACGGGCCTTCGAGGTGGGGATTTTTATCGTTGATCTCGTTGCAGTCCCCGCGCCGTTCGAATCCGCGGCTGTCTTTGTCGGACTGGAAGATATCGACGGGGCCTTCGAGCAGGGCCATGCCGTTGTCCGGATCGAGGCGGGCGACTCTCAGCGGGGCGACGTCGCTCAGCCCGTCGAACATGTACACCTTCCCGTCGTCGTCGAGGAAGAGGGCGGGATCGTTCCAGACGTAGGGGTGGCCGAGGTTGACCCACGAATCGGGATCGCGGGGGTTCTCGGAGTACATGATGTCCCCGCCCTCGGAGTGCGCGAGGTAGAGCCGGTCTCCGAGGACCATGGTCGCCGGGGCGAACAGGCGGAACTGCGGCTGTTTTTCGAGGTCGGTCTCGATGAACTCCCAGTTCACGAGATCCTCCGAAACAAAGTATCCCGCTCCGTGGGAGGCGAAGAGGTAATACTCCCCCTTGAACAGCACGACCGCCGGATCCGCGGATTCCCGCCCGTTGAAGTAATGCTGGTACTGGTAATTGATATTGACAGGATTGCAGAAGGTATGGGTGCTCATATCATTTCACCTTTCATTAGGAACTGCGGGTTTCTTTACGGGTTCAGCGCGCTGACAAGCTTCTCGAGGATCTTGCCCGCCATTTTGTTCACGCTGGCGATGGAGGAGGCGACCACGTCGGTGTTCTTCTGGATGGACGTCTGAACGGGGCCGTAGGAATAGGTGTTCAAATAGATGAACTCAAACGGCGCGCGGATGCCGTCCACGATGATATCGAGCATCTGCGCGGTCAGCTGATCCTGAGAATATTTCTGCTTCAATGCCGTCTCGTAGTAGAAGGGTCTCAGATAGCGGTGAGCGTGCGCGGACATGAGCTGTATCACAGCCGACGCCGCGGACGCCGGGGCTCCGGTCACCGTCGAAAGGATCGCGCCGAGCTCCGCCGTGTCGTGGACGAGGGTCCGGTAGCCGTCCTGATTCTCGTCCGCCATCGGATAGGGAACGACGCCGACGCCGTCCATGTTGCGGAATTCCTCCCGCTCCATCTCGCCGAGCTTGAAGAACACGCCGAAGATCGCGCCGCCGTCCGCGAAGAAACTGAGGGACTCGGCCGCGCTGCCGGTCTTCCAGATGCCCGGGGACTGCTGGACCTTCATCAGGCGTTCCGCGACGAAGCTCATCCGCTCCACGGCGTCCGGGCGCAGAGTCGGGATCCCGTCCTCTCCGATTTCGGTGATGCCCGCGTCGGTGCTGTAATAGAAGGGCCAGAAGGAGTTGAGGTCGCTCTTCGTGGCGATGGCGCAGCCGAAGGTGTCCCCTGCGTCCCCCGCCCCGCTGCCGTTTGCGTCGATATACGCGCCGTCCACGATCTCATAGAACTTGTCGAGGGTCCATTTTCCCTCGAGGACCAGATCGTAGACGCCGTCCGGGTTTTCGTACATCCTGCCGTAGAGGTTCTTGTTCATGTAGAGCCCGTGGCTGGCGCGGAGGGTGTCGATGAAATAGTCCCCGGAGGCGAAATACACCCGCGGCCCGGCGGACAGGGCGTGCATGAACTCCGTATAGTAGTCGCCGGAGTCGAAATCGAAATAGTATTCGTCGAAATTGCTCCGGTCGGACATATCGAGAAGAAAACCCTTCTGCGCGGCCGCCCCGAATCCCAAGAGGTCGTTGATGAGGTAATTGTACGAGGTGTCGCCGGAGTTGACGAGCTTCATGACGTACGCCTCCACCTGATTGTAGATCAGGTTCACGCCTTCGTATTCGAGCGAGCAGTCGAGAAGATCTTCCGCGAACAGGTTCCGCTCGTAGACGTAATCCTGGCACGCCTCCCCCACGAGCTCCTCCGGCCCTGCGGTATAGACGTAGGAACTGAGTCCCGCGGCGTCGGCGAGGCCGTTGCTGACGGACGCCCGGACGGTCTGCCCGCCGAGGTCGATCTGCCGGAACGCGGCGAAGGCATCCTCCGTCTCCGCCTCGGGCTGTACTTCCTCCGGGGTCGGCGTCTGGCTCTGGTCCTGAACGGGAGCCCCGTCCGCCGAAGACTCCTCCGCAATCAGCCGGTTCCCGCAGGAGGCGAGGCACGAAACCGACAGAAGCAGGGCGAGAAGAACGCCCGCGATCCGTTTATACTGAATTGGTTTCATAAGATCATTCTCCTTCATAGTGTGTTCACACTATGAAAAACGAAACGCTGCGCGTTTCTGAAATTGGATGCCCTGCTCAGGGCGGGAGGCACGGGGGGACACCATCTCAGGCCGAAGGTTTCCCCCCGTGCGGGGGTTTCCTTGGCCATATGGCATAAGGTGACAGCTCGTCCCCTCAGCCAAAATTGATTGTCCATCCCACTGTCCTCGCGCGGACTATGTTTGTGAAGCCGAAACATGCGATGAATTCCGGCTTCACCGAAATTCATCGGTTTGCTCTGCTGACGCGACGCAAACAGCGATCGGAACGCGCATGAAAAGAGTGAACTGAAAAATGGCGGATTTCATTTCTCTTCACACCGGAACAGACCGGTTCAGATCTTGTTTCGCTTGCGTTTGGGCCGGTTATGTGAACACACCTTAATTTGGTTTTCACCGCTCGTCATCCAGTTCGGACCGGTACGGCATGCCGTCGAGCGCATGGGGGTGCCCGGCGGACAGAGAGGCGGCGAATACGGCTTTCCGGGCGGCGGATTCAAGGTCGTCCCCTTCGAGAAGAAACGCGGCGAGCGCGCCGTTGAAGCAGTCCCCGGCTCCGGTGGTGTCCTTCACATCGACTACCGGGGCGGGAATCTTCGTCAGGCGGCCGCCGTTCAGGCACAGCGCGCCCTCCCCTCCCATCGTCACGATCACGCGGGGATACGGCGATTTCGTCAGCGCGTCCGGGATCTCCTCCTCTTTACAGCCGAGCATCGCGGCGGCCTCGCTCCGGTTGGGCGTCAGGCACCACGCGGCGGAAAGATACGGCGTCACCCACGAAAAGAACGGCGCGGGATTGAAGATCGAGGGGACGCCGTGCGCCCGGGCGATCGAAACCGCTTCGGCGAACGCGTCCTCCGGGATCTCGGGCGTCAGCAGAACGATCCCCGCCCGGGCGATTTGAGCCTCCAGCCCGCGCAGCTCGGAGGCCGTCAGGCGCGCGCCGGGAAATACAGTGACCCGGTTCTCGCCCGCGCTGTCCGTCAGAATGGAGGCGTAGGCCGTGCGCTCGCCGGGGTGGCGGAAGAGGCGGGGGACGATCCCCTCTTCGATCAGGCGGGCTTCGCAGAGATCCCCGTCCGTATCGCGCCCGACGGCTCCGGCGAAGACAACTTCCAATCCCGCCTCCGCGCCGATCCGACGGGCCGCGACTGCCTGGTTGTACCCCTTTCCCCCCGGCTCGGAGAAGAGCTCCGACGCGTGCAGGGTCTCCCCGGGCGCGTGAAAATGCGGGACGGAGAGGAACACGGACTGCCCGCAGAGTCCGGCGATCACGAGGGTTTTGCGGTTTTTGACCTTTCTGTCGTTCATGTGGCGTCCTCCGGTTCCGTCCGCGCGGTTTTCATGGTGCTCCCCCGGATGCTCAGGGAGGAGAAGATCTCGTGCTTGCCCGGCGTGTGACCCGGATCCCCGATGTAGTCGAGCATGGAGGTGAGGGCGACGCCGGCGATGGCTCCGACCTGATAGCGCACCGACGTCAGCGGCGGCACGATCACGGAGGCCACGGGCAGATCGTCGAACCCCACGACCGCGACGTCCTCCGGAACGCGGAACCGGCCCGGGTAGAGGTGGCTGTAGTGCTTCACCCGCTGGAGGGTGTAGGACGCCAAAAGGTCGTGATAGCAGAAGATCCCGAGCTTTTCGTCCTCCCCCGTCCGGAGCAGGAGCGCGCCGAGGCTGCCGGAGAAGGATTCGTAATCCAGTCCCCGGTCGGGCGGCTGATCCGCGGCGAGGACGAAATCCCGCTCCAGCCGGATACCCAGCCGGTTCAGCTGTTCGGAATACCCGCGGAGCCTCGGATCCTCCTCGAGATACTGCCGGATGCCGACGTAGGCGAACCGCCCGCAGCCCACGGCCCGGAGGTGATCGGCCGCCTGACGCCCCGCCGCCTCGTTGTTTACGGTCACGGCGTCGCAGTTCGGAAGGCCGAGATCGCGCCCGAGGGACACAAGCGGCAGGGGACAGCGGGAATAGAGCGTCAGATCGGCGGAGATGCTGGGGGCGATGAAGATCCCCGCGGCGCCCAGTCCGATGAACCGGTCGAGCAGCTCGGCGTCCCGCTCCGGGCGGTTCCCGCTGTCGGCGATGAGAAGCGAATAGCCCGCGTGATCGACCGCCGTGCTCAGCTCCTTCGCAAGAGAGGAGAAGAAGGGGCTGTCGATGGCGTTGAGGATCATGCCGAGGACCTTTCGCCGGGTGCGGGCCAGCTTTTCCCTGAGCGGGCTGTCGGGCGCGGCGTATCCGGTCGTGACATAATAGCGGTTCCCCTCCAGCCGGACGAGCCGGGCGTCGGTCAGAGCGGAGAGGATCCGCATCGCGCTGTCGAGGGACACGTCGTATTCCCTCACGATCCGGCGGGCGGTGAGGAAGACCTCTCCCGAGGGCCCGAAGTCCCCCGCGAGGATCCTCCGCGCGATCCGATCCGATAAATCGGCGATTTTCGTACTCATATGCACAGATATCCGTTTCTTATGGTCATATTTTGCCGTGACCTGCGTTCCTGACCCTTCGGCGAAGGAGGCGCAAACGCTTCGCATTTGCGGATTTTGCATCCCGACTGCATCGGGACAGCCTTTCTACATCAGCCCGAAGGGTCATTCCTGACCCTTCGGCGGAGGAGTTGCAAATGCTTCGCATTTGCGGATTTGCTTAACCCTCTTCGAGGGAGGAGGAAAGAAACCCTACGGGTTTCTGATTTTATGGCCTTGCGCAGGCCGGGCGGCACGGGGGACCATCTCAAGCCGAAGGCCCCCCGTGCGGGTCCCTTGGCTATATGGCATAAGGCGACAGCTCGTGCCTGCAAATAAGCCTGATTGCACAACCCACTGTCCTCGCGCGGTCTTTGCCTGTGCAGCCGGAGGTCAAAGAGCTTCAATCGCGCATGACACAGAGGGGCTTTAGAAAGCGAAACAGGAAGACAGCTGTGCGAATACAACTTGACCAAATCCGGGAAACCGATCTTTCAAGTTCAGATTCCCATTCCAATGCGCGTTTCGATCGCTGTTTGCGTCTGCCCCCCACTCAAATGAAATTTGAGTGAGCAGAGCAAACCGATGAATTTCGGTGAAGCCGGAATTCATCGCATGTTTCGGCTGACGCAACGAAGTCCGCGGAAAGTTCGCCAAAGGCGAATTTCTGAAGTTCGCCAAAGGCGAATCTTCGCGCGAGGATGTGGGGTGAACAATCGAGTTTGGTTGAAGGCGCGAGCGGTTAGGTTATGCCATATGGCCAAGGAACCCCCCACACGGGGGGAAACCCAAGTTCGCGGAGCGAATCTTGATTGGCCATGAGCTGGTGTCCGCGATCGAAGATCGCAGCCCGTGCCTCCCGCCCCGAGCGGGGCATTTCAATCCGCAAATGCGAAGCATTTGCGTTTTCCTTCGGGCTTTTGGGGAAAGCCGCCTCCGACGCAGTCGGGATTCATCTCACAGCTGAACGACCTTGCCGGAGGCGATGCTGTCGTAGACGGCGTTCATCACCCGGACGGTTTCGCGGTGCCAGCGGAGGTTGATCTTCGGCAGGCGGTCGAGACGGATATTGTCCACAAACTCGTCGATCAGGCCGACCCATTCGTCGAAATAGGTGTAGTTCACGGTGTACCGGTCGTTCGGCGCGCCGTTGTGGTAGGTGTTCGGGCCGAAGCAGTCCGTCATGACCGTTCCCTTATCGCCGCAGAGGATCAGGTTGACCTCCATGCGCTTCGGGGCGACCTCCCAGCCGGGGCCGGGGACTTTTAACCGCTCCTCCATATTGGACCACGACGGGTCGAGGGAGAAGATCACGCCGTTTTTCATGCGCCCGACGATGTTCAGCATGTCCTCCTCCTCGATATCCGGGCGGATATTCGGCGCGGCGGAGGCGTAGAGGGTGTCGAACTCGCTCCCCGTGACGTGCCGGATCATATCGAAGATGTGGGGATGGTCGCAGAGCGCGCCGCCGCGGAACCGGGAATCACCGTCCTTGAGGGGGACTCTCTTCCCGTAGCTCTTCTCCGGAACGCCCTGCCACGGAAACGCCCAGACGGGGGACAGGGTGGTATTGGTGGCCTTGAAGGAGAGCAGGTTTCCGATCTTCCCGGATTCGACCAGCTCCTTCATGCGGGCCACGACGGGGTTGTAGTGCAGCTCCAGCTCGATCTGGCAGACCACATGGTGCTCCTCGCAGAGGCGGATCATTTCGTCGTATTCTTCCATGTCGAAGGTGGGGATCTTCATGGACAGAATGTGGATCCCGCGCTCGGCGCAGAGCTTCATCTGCCTCAGGTGCTCGCTGTTCTCGCTGGCCAGCACCGCCGCTTCGATCTCGGGATGGGCGTCGAGCATTTCCTCGTCGGAATCGTAGCAGGGGATCCCCTCCACCGAGTTCAGAAAGATCCGCTTCACGTCCTCGTTGGCGGTGGAGACGGCGATCCATTCGAGCTTGGGGTTTTCTTTCAGAACCTGATAGTATTTTCTCGTGTGTCCGTGGGTCATGGACATCATGGCGATTTTCAGTTTTTCCATTTTCTCAATCCTCCTTGTCCTCTGCCCTTCCCCTCAGACCGGTATCCGCTCGCCGGTTTCGGCGGATTTCTGGACGGCTTCGATCAGGCGGTCCAGCGTTTCCGCGTTCCGGAGCGTCTCTTCTCTCAGCCCCTGGTCCTTCGCCAGCGCGAACGCGAACCGGACGGCGGCGACTTCGTCCTGATCGAGGCCGTAGAGCTCGAAGTCCACGTCGGTATAAGCCTCCTCGGTCTCCCCGTAGAGGTAGATCGACTGGGCCGGGATCTGGCTGTCCACGACGCGGTCGCAGACGAGTCCGCGGGCCGTGATGACCTCATGCTTGTCGATGTGCTTCGCGCCTTCGGGCAGGGTGTTCGCCACCTCCATGGAGCAGACGGGGCCGCCGTCCAGCTCCGCGATGAGGGTCGCCGCGCGGTCATCCCGGACGAACGCCGTCACCCCGACGATTTCCTGACCCGTGATGAACCGTGCGATATCCAGCTCCCGGCGGATCAGATCGTACAGCGGCACATCGGCGGGAGCCACATGACCGCACCGCACCGCCGACATGCCCTCCGTCGTGCCGTTGTGAAGCATCTTCCGAAGCTCCGCGAACCGGCGTTCCGCGCGGTGGGAGAGGATCGGGTACTCCTTCCCGCCGATCTCGACCGCCTCGGTCCCGTCCATCCGCGCCGAAACGGGGACGTCGTATTTTTTGAGCAAAAGATCCAGTTTTTCCTGATACATTTTCCTACATTTACCCTCCGGTTTATAATTTTGGGAATTCTATTTATCTTTACGATCCGCATTATCCCTTGTCCCTCTTGTCATGCGCGTTTCGATCGCTGTTTGCGTCGCGTCAGCATAGCAAACCGATGAATTTCGGTGAAGCCGGAATTCATCGCATGTTTCGGCTGACGCAACGAAGTCCGCGCGAGGACGTGGGGTGAACAATCGAGTTTGGTTGAATGCGCGAGCGGTTAGGTTATGCCATATGGGGCCAACCGAGCTGCAAGCAGCTCAAAACCCCCGCACGGGGGGAAAACCAAGTTCGCGGAGCGAAGCTTGGGCGGCCATGAGCTGGTGTCCCCCCGTGCCTCCCGCCCCGAGCGGGGCAATTCAATCAGAAACCCGTAGGGTTTCTTTCCTTACTCTTCGATAGTTCTCCCCGATGCGGTCCCAGAGAAGGATCGGATCCTTCGCCGCCACCGAGGTGCCGTAGCCGCCGCGGTAGGTCCAGGTGCTGAGCCGGTCCGCGCCGAGGGATTCGTACAGGTCCACGGCCCAGTCGATCCGGGAGAGATCGGCGGGCATCTTGTTGTAGCCCATGAGCCACCGCTCGGACTCCTTGCCGTACTTCTTCGCCGCGCGGACGGTGCGCTCGGTGATTTCGCGGAAGAAGGCGTCGGGCAGGTCCCAGTTGAGGATGGTGGTGGAGAAGACGTCGAAATACGGGCAGGAGGCGACGGCGTCCCAGTTGTCGTAGCCGCGCAGCTCCGTGACGTAGTAGGTGTTGAGGGTCGCGTGGACGCAGCAGGTGATCTCGAGCTTCGGGTTGATTTCCTTGAGGGCCTTCGACGTGTCGGAGAGGATCTCGAGGGCTTCCCGCCAGCGGAACTGCTTCACGTCGTCGGTCATGAGCTTCGGCATTTCGTAGCCGTAGTAGTCGGCGAACTTCTTCTGACAGACCGGACACCGGCAGGCCCAGTCCTCCCCCGCTCCCCCGGTGATGGAGGCGTAGGACTTCGGCAGGGCGTAGTGCGGCTCGTCCCAGAAGAAGCCGTCAATTTCGGTGTTTTCCGCGATCTTCACGGCGAGGCGCTTGAAGTAGTCCCGGAAGGAGCGCGTATTGAAGCAGGCGGCGTTCAAGGGCTCCCCGGTCATGGCCGAGACCTGCCGGTTGTGAATGTTGTTCTGCAAAAACAGGCTGACCTGCTCGCCGCCGAAGTACTTGCCGATGCCCCAGAGATCCGCGAGGCAGCGCAGTCCGACGTCGTGGGCGGTCTTGACGATGTTGTTCAGATTCGGGAACCAGAAATCCATGTCGAACTCGGTGATGGCGAGGATCACGGTATCGCATCCGTGTTCCTTCATTTCTAAAAAGTCCGCGCGCGCGTGCTCCTCGTAGTTCAGGCCGTAATAACTGACGGCAGTGTGTTTGATGGGCATGATGTCCTCCGTAAGATGTTTTTTGCTATCGTGTTTTCATACTATTCTCAGCCTAAAAGGCTAACTTCATGGGTTTTGAACGCTTCATGTAGGAGGCGAATCGCCTTGCGATGAGCTCGCGTACAATAACTCTGATAAGGTTGGATAGCGATATTGGTGTGCCGAAGCCTCAGCTTCACATGATTGGTATCGCCTATCTTTTGTCCCCTCCCCCATGAAGTTCTTTGCCAGGCTTTCTCCGAAAGAAAGCCGCGTTTCC
>SVQK01000068.1 GCA_015065385.1 Oscillospiraceae bacterium
AGAGGGCAGCCGCTCGCTCCACTATTTGCTGAACCGTCAGACAGCGGGATCGCTTTATTCTTAACCCCCACGGCTCCCTCATGAATCGTCAGATTCATGCACCGAGGGAGCTGTCACCGCAGTGACTGAGGGAGTCGCGCGAAACTATATTTTACGTCTTCACGTCCGTTCCGGCGAATCGCTCTCCCCTTTAACCCCTTTGAAAGGGAGGGTTGAGGGAGGGGAAACTTTCCGCAGAAAGTGTCCCCTCTTCTACGAAAAAATAAACTTTCCATCAAAACTATCCGCTTTACAAGAAAAACAGTCTTTCCATCAAAACTATCCGCTTCACAAGAAAAACAGTCTTTCCATCAAAACTATCCGCTTCACGAAAAATCAACCTGTCCGCTTCAAACAAAACTCAAACTCTCCCTGAAATCTTTCTCGCGCGCCTCCAGTATATCACATCCCCCCCGGGATTGCAAGGGCGCGGGGAACTGACCGTTTTTTAATGTATCTTTAATCCCCTTCCTCTTTACTCTTAAACGGGATCGATGGTATAATAGCGCCAGAAACAAACCGATTGGGGAGCTGCATATGGAACACATGGATATGATCGACAAGCTGAGAGAAAAGGCGGGCATCACCCGGGAAGAGGCCGCGGACGCGCTGACCCGGGCGGACTGGGATATGCTGGAGGCTCTGGTGATCCTCGAGCGCGAGGGCCGGATCGCCCCCCTGACGTCCTCCGTGGTGACCTCCGAAGGATCGGGGTCGGCCGCCGGAGCGGGCGCAAGAGGAAACGGCTTCGCGGGCGGATACAACGGCTACGGATACGCCGGCGCGCAGCCCGGATCCTACGCCGGGGGAACGAGAGCGGGAGGCCCGGGCTTCTCCGACCGGATCCGCACGCTGGCGAAGAACTCCGTCGTCTACTCCTTCATGGTCCGGCGGAACGGGAAAATCGTCATCAGCCTCCCGGTGCTGGTCTTCCTCATCATCCTCCTCGCCGCCTTCCGCATCACCGCCGCCGCCCTTCTCATCGGCCTCTTCTGCGGCTGCCGCTACAACCTCGAAAAACGCGACGACCCCCAGAACGGCGGAGAGGGAGAATAAACAAATAAATCTACAGCTGAAATCACTTTTCCCCCATTCCGCGCGGCTGCACTTATGTTTCGCTGATCGTACCCGCGTCCGTGTCATGCGCGTTTCGATCGCTGTTTGCGGCGCGTGAAATTGGCCGAAGGCCAACTTTCGGCATAGCAAACCGATGAATTTCGTCTTCGACGGAATTCATCGCATGTTTCGGCTAAACAAACACAGTCCGCGGAAAGTTCGCCAAAGGCGAATTTCTGAAGTTCGCCGTAGGCGAATCTTCGCGCGAAGACAGTGGGATGAACTATCGAATTTCGATTTCGAGGCGAGTGGTTAGGTTATGCCATATGGGGCCAACCGAGCTGCAAGCAGCTCAAAACCCCCGCACGGGGGGGAAACCAAGTTCGCGCAGCGAAGCTTGGGCGGCCATGAGCTGGTGTCCGCGATCGAAGATCGCAGCCCGTGCCTCCCGCCCCGAGCGGGGCAATCAAATCCGCAAATGCGAAGCATTTGCAACTCCTCCGCCGAAGGGTCAGGAATGACCCTTCGAGCTGATATTGACCGACAGGAGCACAACCATGAATACAAACGGAACCTCGAGCAAAATCCTGATCATCGAGGACGAGGAGAAAATCTCCCGCTTTGTGGAGCTCGAGCTCCGGCATGAGGGATATGAGACCGGAAAGGCCGCGGACGGACGCTCCGGGCTGGAGGAGGCGCTCGCCGGGGACTACGACCTCGTGATCCTCGACATCATGCTGCCCGAGCTCTCCGGGATCGAGGTCTTGAGACGCCTCAGACGCGAGTCCGCCGTCCCGGTGATCCTTCTGACCGCAAGGGACAGCGTGACGGATAAGGTGACGGGACTCGACATGGGCGCGAACGACTATATTACAAAACCCTTCGCCATCGAGGAGCTGCTCGCCCGGATCCGGGTGATCCTGCGCAACGCGGAATCGGCGCAGGCTGCGCACGGCGGGGCGGAACCCTCGTCCGACGCGATCCTCTCCTCCCCGTCCGGGATCGAGATGAACACGGACTCCCACGCGGTCTCCTACAAGGGCAAGGCTGTGGAGCTGACGAACCGGGAGTTCATCTTATTAAAGATCCTGATGGAAAACCGCGGCGTCGCCATGACCCGGGAACGGCTGCTCAGCGAGGCCTGGGGCTACGACTACTACGGCGAGACGAACATCATCGACGTCTACGTCCGCTACATCCGCCAGAAAACCGCCGACGACGTGATCCGCACGATCAGAGGCGTGGGATATATGATTGAGTGAAGAATTCAGAATTCAGAATTCAGAATTCAGAATGAAGAATTGGTAAGGACGGGACAATCATGAAAACCCGCAGTAAAAAATCCCGGTCCATTGCGAGACAGCTGAACGCGGAGCTGGAGTGGAGGCGGTTCTTCCGGAACCTGCTTCTGACGACGGCGGCCGCGTTTCTTGCGGTGGGCCTCTGGTGCTATATCCGGGAGGGCATAGCCGGGGGACGGACGTTCGGCGTCGTTTCGCGGTCCTTTTCCGGCTCCCTCCGTCCGAATCCTCCGGCGGACTGGGGACGCGCGCTCCGGGCGTTTCCGGGGGACTTCGGCGAGGCGTTCCGGCGGATCGTCTACGGCGCGGCCCCGCAGTACAGCGAATTCTTCCCGTTCCGGGGGATCGAATACCGCTTCTCCATGCCGGGGGATCCCGGGGCGGCGGAGACTGCCGTGAGCGCGGAGACCGTTCTCGGCGTGACGTGGTGGTCGTGGCTGGCCGTGAATCTCTTCGGGCTGATCGGCGCGCTCGTTCACATCGCGGCGGGGAGCGGGCTGATCCGCAAGTACCTGAGGCCGCTTGACGAGATGGCGGATCTTGCGGAGCGTCTTTCCGAGGAGCGGCACACCGCCGACCGGGAGAGCGTTCGGGCAGAGACCGCCGAAAAAGCCGTCCGCGCGGGGAAGTCAAACGCGGCGGGGGAGGGGGGCGAATCCGGCTTCGACCTCGACCGGGTGATCGACGAGATCGACGACGTGGAGGACAGCGGCGAAAAGCTCGAATTCCACGAGGAAGAGCTCGAGGGCCTCGAATCCGCGCTGAACAACATGCTCCGCCGGCTCGAGGACGGGAAGAAGAAGCAGATCCGCTTTGTGGACGACGCCTCCCACGAGCTGCGGACGCCGATCGCGGTGATCCACGGGTACGCCGACATGCTCGACCGGTGGGGCAAGAACGACCCGAAGGTGCTCGACGAAGCCGTCGGCGCGATCAAGGTGGAGTCCGAGCACATGACGACGCTGATCGACCAGCTTCTGTTCCTCGCGCGGGGCGAGATGGACCGTCATGTGCTCGACCGCCGGCCCATCGACGCGCAGAGCCTGCTCGACGAGATCATGGTGGAGAGCGAGATGCTCGAATCCGAGGAGGATCCGGCCTCCCGGCACGTCTTCCGGATGCTCTCCCATCCCGCGGAGGTCTTCGACGAGGTCGGGGACGGTCCGGACGGATCAAACGGCCCGGACAGCCCGGAAGGTTCGGAACAGGCGGAGCGGGATCCGGAGTCCGAGGCGGCACCGGACGGACAAAAGCGGGCGGATCCCTCCGCGCTGACGGTGTACGGGGATCCCGCCATGATCAAGCAGAGCGTGCGGATCCTGCGGGACAACGCGGTGAAATACACGCCGGCCGGGGGCGAGGTGACGTTCAAAGCCTACGCGAGAGACCGGGCGGCGGACGGCGGGTGTCAGGCGCAGGTATGCTTCGAGGTGGGGGACAACGGCATCGGGATCCCCTCCGACGAGCTGCCGCGGATCTTCGACCGGTTCTACCGCGGATCGAACGCGCGCGCGGACAACGCCGGAGGCAGCGGTCTCGGCCTTTCGATCGCCCAGTGGATCGTACGCGAGCACGGCGGCACGATCGAAGCGATCTCCGGCTCGGGCTTCGGGACGCGGATGACGATCGTTCTGCCGAGGTATGAGGAAAAGGGATAAGGGAAGGAATTCAGAATTCAGAATGAAGAATTAAGAATGAAGAATTTCTTTTCCAAGGAGAAGCTCTCCCGACACAACCTTTTGAAAGGGAGGGTGGAGGGAGGGGAAACTTTCCGCAGAAAGTGTCCCCTCTTCCATACTAACAACCAAACTTTTCCCCAAAACTGTATGCTCTTTCACATATCCGATCTTTGATGGACACAGCAGTTTTTCGAAACATGAACAGCGTTTCGGGAAATGGGGGAGCGAACCGCCGAAACGGACTTGTTTTCATGCTTTTTGTTTCGCGCGACTCCCTCTTTTTACGCAAAGGGTGGGATTCGAACCCCTGCTCAGCAAGCTGAGCTGGAAGGTTCCTCGGACGAGATACATAACTGTTTTTTCAGCGTCCGAGTAAACTGTAGTGATAATTTGAAGAAATCAAAAGAACCTTCCGCGTGGGTGCTCACACATCCGTTATGGAAAAAGAACCAACACCCGAAGGGTATTGGTTCTTTTTACGCAAAGGGTGGGATTCGAACCCACGGTCGGTTATTAGCCGAACACACGATTTCCAGTCGTGCGCCTTAGACCAGCTCAGCCACCTTTGCGTGTGCTGTGTCTATTGGGACACTGTTCACTTTTTGCCATTTCGGGGTATTCCCCGAACCGCTTTGACATTATATCATGACACAGCGCGTTTGTCAAGAGGTTTTTCGGAATTTTTTCGCGGCGGAAGAAAACGCGGAGGGCGTTCACTCTTCTCCCATCCGAAACTCCTCTTCCCCGACCTCTTCGATGAACTTGCGGTCGTGGGAGACGGCGATGATGGTGCCGCCGAAAGCGGAGAGGATCTTGCGGATGACGGGGCCGGTCATGGGGGAGAGGTTGCGGGTGGGCTCGTCGAGCAGAAGGACGTCCGCGCCGCAGAGGATCATTTCGAGGAAGCAGAGCTTGGCGCGCTGGCCTCCGGAGAGCTCCCCGATCGGGCGGTTCATTTCGGCGGCGGTGAACTTGATGCTCCCGAGCCAGGTGCGGATCTTCACCGCCGCGGATTCCGTGAAATCTCCCTTTCCGCCGTTGAGCGAGGCGCGGAGGTAATCGACCGGCGTCTTCTCCCCCGGGAGCAGGTCGGCGTAGTTCTGGGGCATATAGGCCGTGCGGAGGTCGCGCCGGGGGAGGAGTTCTTCGGCGACGCGGCGCATGAGGGTGGTCTTGCCGCATCCGTTCGGGCCGGTGACGACGACATGGTCCCCGCCGTTGACGCACAGGCGCAGATCCTCGGCGAGCAGGGTTCCGTCCGGGGCGCGCAGTTCGGGCAGGTTCAGATCGAGGACGCGCTTTCCGGCGGGCAGGGAGACCGGGGGAAAGTCGATCATGACGGCCTCCTCGCTGTCGATTTTCTTCGTCAGGGTCTCCTTTTCCCGCTCGAGGTTGTGTTCCATCGCCTTGACGGAGTGCATTTTCTTTTTGAGCAGCCGTCCGCCGTGGGGATTTTGCCGCGAGACCGCGTTCTGCTCGTGCCGCACCCGCTCGTAGATCTTCCGGTACCGCTCCAGCTTCTTGTCGAACTCCGCCCGCTCGTTCTTCGCCTCGGCCGCGGATTTCTCGATCAGGTTCAGCCTCCGCGCGGCGTAATCGCGGTATCCGGTTCGGGAGACGGTGACCTTCGGCTCCGTCTTGCGCATGATCTGTTCGATGTGGATGATGGTCTCGGCGCAGTTTTCGAGCAGGGTCTCGTCGTGGGAGATGAAGAGGACGGTCTCCGGGCGGGAGAGGATCCACTCCTCGAGCCACGCCAGCGTCCGCAGGTCGAGATCCCCCGACGGCTCGTCGAGCAAGAGGACGTCCGGCTCCTCCGCCATCATCCGGAGCAGGCGCAGTTTCACCCCTTCCCCGCCGGAAAACGTGCGCATGGGCCGGTCCGACCAGCAGAGTTCGGGATCCAGCCCCATCCCGTCCGCCAGCCGGCTGAGCGTCCGCGGATCGCACGAGGCGAAGGCCAGGGAGCGGTTCATGTACTCCCACACGGGCAGATCGGCCGCGTCCGGCTCCGGCTCCTGCGGAAGATAACCCGTCACGGACTTCCCCGCCCCCGAGCCCTTTGAGACCGTCCCCTCGAATTCGGCGTAGGGAAGGATCAGCGCGGGATCGTGCATCAGGCGCAGAAGCGTCGATTTTCCGTTCCCCTCCTCCCCGATCAGCGCGGCGTGCTCCCCCTCCCGGGGCGTGAAGGAGAAATCCCGGACAAGAACGCGCCCGTCCTTCCGGTGAGTGATGGTGATATTCTGACAGGTGAGCATGAAAAAACCTCCCGTTATACGCGAAATCCGGAAATTGTTTCACATGAAACATTTTCGGATGGACGAAACCCGCGGACAAAGGGAGAGCGAACGCAAAAAAGAGGAAACTCCCTCCCCGTCCGCGCGAAAACAACACCGGAACAAAACCCGGCATCCCGGATCCGTCCCTTCAACCGTTGATTTTTGCGCAGCAGGAGTTATTTCCTCATGTTTCCACTTCTTTCATTTGAGTTCACGGTCAGTATAGCACAGACGGGGGAGAATGTCAAGAGGGGAAAACGCCCTCTCCGTCTCAGTCTACGACTGGGTCTTCGACTGCGCCACCTCTCCCGGAGGGCGAGGCAAGAAAACCGAGGCTGCACGTTTTTCCCTTTTCCATGCGCGTTTCGATCGCTGTTTGCGGCGCGTGAAATTGGCCGAAGGCCAACTTTCGGCATTGCAAACCGATGAATTTCGGTGAAGCCGGAATTCATCGCATGGTGTCGGCTGACGCATCACAGTCCGCGCGAGGATTGGGATATCCGATCAGATCCGGATACAGGGACGAGCTGTCGTTTTATGCCATATAGCCAAGGGACCCGCACGGGGGGCCTTCGGCTTGAGATGGTCCCCCGTGCCGCC
>SVQK01000069.1 GCA_015065385.1 Oscillospiraceae bacterium
GGAAACGCGGCTTTCTTTCGGAGAAAGCCTGGCAAAGAACTTCATGGGGGAGGGGACAAAAGATAGGCGATACCAATCATGTGAAGCTGAGGCTTCGGCACACCAATATCGCTATCCAACCTTATCAGAGTTATTGTACGCAAGCTCATCGCAAGGCGATTCGCCTCCTACATGAAGCGTTCAAAACCCATGAAGTTAGCCTTTTAGGCTGAGAATAGTATTATACCATATTCCGCGGAAGATTGCAAGAGCGGCGGCGAACGGCGAAATCCCACTTTTTTTGTGGGAATTTTCGTCCGAAGGGTTGACAAGTCCGGTCGGAACGTGTATAATAGGCGCAAGTTAGCATCAACTAACCGTTCGGAAGGAGCCTCCCCATGAGCGTTGTGATCGTAGGCGGCAACGAATGTATGACCCGCCGGTACAAGGACCTGTGCGCGGAATACCGCTGCAAGGCGAAGATCTACCCGAAGATGTCCGGCTGCCTGAAAGATATCGGAAACCCGGATCTGCTGATCCTGTTCACGAACACGGTTTCCCACAAGATGATCCATCTGGTTCTCGGCGAAGCGAAGGACGGGACCCGTGTGGCGCGGAGCCACTCCAGCTCCATGGCGGCTCTGCGCAGCATCCTCGAAGCGCACGCGGTTCAGGCGTAAAGCGACGATTTTGCACCCCACTGTCGCGCGAACTTTGTTTGTGAAGCTGAAACAAGCAATCTCTGCCTTCTTGCCTCGCCCTCTGGGAGAGGTGGCGCCGTCGGAGACGGTGACGGAGAGGGCCGCCTTTCTTACACGTTCCGCATACTGTCATGCGGACGGTTCGCTCCCCCACCCAACCTCTTTGAAAGAAAAGGCGGATGGAGCCGCGCAAACCCACCTCCGTCCCCCTCCCGCAAAAAGAACTCCGTCTCAAAACGGAGCTCTTCTTTTATTATCGGAATCATTCCAGTATGGTGATCCTTCCATCCCTGGAGCGGCCGAGGTGGGGGTGGGAGGTGAGGTATTCGTCGAGAAGCTCCCGGCAGGAGGCGGCGATCATGCGGATCCTGCCGTTTCGCTCGAGCTCGGAAAGCGGGATCCCGAGGCCGGTTTCCACGTTGCGCATGTGGTACTCCACCATGCCGACGGTGAAGATCTCCCGATCCTCGACCTCCTCCCCGTCGAAGGTGAGGGACACGACGGCGCGCTCGGGGCGGGAGTAAACCACCCTGAGGCCGTCGGACAGCTGGTAGAACTCCGTATGCCCGCCGGTCAGGGTCTCCTCCCGGAGCATGTAGGCCATCATGCGTCTGAGCTGCGCCCCGGTCACTTTGGCCATATAGAGCGGATCCTCGAAGGGAAAGCACTCCGTGAAGTCGGCGTAGGTCACGATGGGGCCCATCGACGAAGAGCGGATCCCGCCCGACGCGTAGAGCATCACGTCCAGATCCATGGCGTCCCGCACGCACTCGGCGATCAGGTCCCCGAGCTCCGTCTCCCCGACGCGGGTGGGATGGGTCAGGCGCTTGCGGAACCTCGTCACGACCCGGTTGTACTTCTCGTCGGTGGCGGATTTGAAGTGGCGGATCATCCCCTCCACGGCGGGATCGCGGCCGGCGGTCTCCTCCGTGATGGGATCGCACCGCCACGTCCACGAGTCCAGCCGGTTTTCCCATGTGTCCACGGTCAGATCGAACCGCCCGATCACCGACGAGCCCCACCCGGCCTGCGCGATGGGGATGCCGTTCACGACCTCGGGCGCGTCCATGAAGGTGTGGGAATGGCCCCCGATGATGAGGTCCACGCCCCACGCCGGATCCAGCGCCGCCGCGAGCTTCCGGTCTTCCCCGATGCCGACGTGGGTCAGAAGCACCGTCAGATCGATATCCGTACCCCGGAACGCGCCGGTGATCCGCCCGACCTCCTCCGCCGCGCTGTCGATGTCGATGAACGAGCCGATGAGCTTCTCCGACCGGGTCTGGGCCAGCACCTCGTCCGTCAAAATCCCGATGAAGAGCACCTTCATGTCGTCGATCACGGCCACATGGCAGGGGCGGAACAGCCGCGCGCCGTTGGTGGTCACATGGAGGTTGGCGTTGATCAGGGGGAACCGCGCGCACTTCTCGATGAAGAGCAGGTGGGCGACGCCGTAGTCCGTCTCGTGATTGCCCACGCACACGGCGTCCGGGGAGAGCATGTTGATAATTTCCACCGTTGAGATCCCCCGGTATTCGGCGTCGATGACCGAGCCCCGGAACAGATCCCCCGCGATGACGTAGAGGGTGTCCGGGTTTTCCGCCGTCGCGCGGTTCACATAACCGGAGAGCAGGGAGACGCCTCCCGAGAACACCCCGTCCTCCCGCTTCGTGGGCAGAAAATCCCCGTGCAGGTCGTTGGAGTGCAGAATGGTCAAAGTCTTATAGCGTTTATCAGCCATGGTTTCCTCCCGCTCCGGGTGGCTTTACTTCCTCGGCCCAACGTCGGAGACGTCGATGGGGCGGAATCCGAGCGCGAAGGCCGGGGATCCCTCCCTGAGGCGGAAGTCGAACCGCGCGGGATCCTCGAACAGCGGATCCGCGATGACCGATTCGTATTCCATCCCCGCCGCCTGAACGTCCCCGAGCAGCAGCTCCTCCGCGTCCGGGCCGTTTCCGAAGCGGCGCATGACGGGCTGCGCGCGGGTCGTGTCGAAGTACAGGTTCCGCATCGAGGACACCGTCCCCTGCGCGATCTGGTTCCGGCTGATATCGAACATCGGCGCGCCCGTCGAATACACGATATTGTTCTCGAACAGGATGGACATGTGCGCCTCCGTCCTGCTGACCCGCATCATCGGCCCGTCGGAGAACGCGAAGATGTTGTTCCGCACCGTGTTCATCGAGCCGTAGTGCTGGTGGTAGGAGTTGTCCGAGGTGTTCCAGCAGACGTTGTTCTCGAGCGTGATGAAGGAGGAGCCCTCGTCCGTGTAGAGCGCCCATCCGCCGTAATTCCGGGAGCGCACGTCGTGGATCACGTTCCCCGAAACGACCGTCCCGGGCTGATTCCCGAGGAGATAGACGCCGCCCATGTCGGAGAGCATCCCGTCCCCGAGGTGGTGGATGTGGTTCTTCTCGATCCGGTTGTCCCGCGTGACGGAGGGGGCGTATCCCCAGATCCAGCCGACGGAGACGCCCGTATAGTAGAGGTATCCGATCTCGTTGTGGGCAACCGTGTTCTCATAGGTGTGCATCATCAGAACGCCGCACGCCGCGAAGTACCGCCTGCCGCACGAAAGGATCCGGCAGTCCTCGACCGTGTTTCCGTATGTGCGGTCCGCCGAGGGCGCGTTCACTCCGCCGCCGACGATCTTCACGCCGCCCGCGCCGCCGTCCCGGATCAGGGTCCCGCGGATTTTGATCCCGTGGCAGCCCTTGTCGATCACGATCCCGTGAACGCCGAAGTTCTCGAGCCGGCAGTCCTCGACGGAGCAGTTTTCCGCGTAGGCAAAGGAGATCGATCCGTCCGCCTGGGACACCGCCTGCGCGTCGGACGCGAATTTGACGGGTTCTCCCTCGCCGGACGCGCCCTGGCCCACGGAGCCGTATTCGCCCCGCGTCACGCCCATCCCGAGACCCCGGATCCGCACGTTGCGCACGGGATTCTCCGGCTCGCCGCAGAACTCGAACAGCTTGAAGATCCGGGGGATATAGGCGTCGATCGTCTCCGGCGTGACGGAGGGATCCCGGGGGATATAGTAAATCCGCCCGTCCTCCGCGTACCATTCGTCCGGATTGCCGAAGGTCTCCGCCACGTTCTCGAGGCAGTATTCCAGCCGCGACGCCGAGCCGGGCCCTCCGTCGATCCCGAAACGGGAGGGATAGCGCATCGTCACCCGGCGGGTCCCGGGATCGTAGGACTCGATCGGGGTGTGCTCGTCGATCCAGTAGTGACAGAAGCTCAGCTGGATCCGCTCCATGTTCCGGAAGTCCCGGATGTCCCCCTTCTGCGCGACGAACCACTTCGAGGAGGAGAAGAGCTGACCGTCGTGATTCTCCACGTCGTCCGCGTACAGCCAGCCCTCGGCCGGATACCGCGTCAGCTTCGCCCGGGTCCCGTTCACATAGAAGTCGGTGAAGTCCGCCCCGCCGATCTCGGCCGGAATGGGCGCGGAAAGGCAGGGAACGCCGCCGAAGGCATCCTCGCGCCAGCCCCCGACCCGGACGCCGCCGATGAGCCGCGTAACTGTGTTACGCCGCGTATCCTCCGCCCCGCCGAAGGGCTCGATCGTGACGCCGGTCACGCCCGGATCCACCCGGACCGTCGAAGACAGGCAGTGAAGCCCCGGCAGAAGGCGCACCGAAATCGGCTGGTTCACTCCGATCCGCCGCAGTTCCCGGATAAAACCGAGCGCGGACGGAAGATCCGGAAACGGCGCGCCATCTTTGCAGGCCGAGGACTCCGTCCCGCTCATCCAGTCCGTCTTCCCCGCCCACTCCGCGGACGAAGGCGCCACGAACAGCGATGTGATTTTGTTGTACGGTACCATGATAACCTCCGGTATAAATAGATTAGATGCCCTGCTCAGGGCGGAAGGCACAAGCTGCGATCTTCGATCGCGGATTATGTCTGCGAAGCCAAAACAAGCGATACATCCCGTCTGTGCCTCAAACAGCGATCGAAACGCGCACAAAAGGTGGTTGAACTTGAAAGCTCGGTTGACTAAAGTTTGGAAAAATGTTGCTGCGCGTGGTTGTCTCCCTGTTTCGCTTTTCGTGAGCGCGACCGTGTCATGCGCGACTGAAGCTCTTTGACCTCCGGCTGCACAAACGCGGACCGCTGAAAGTTCGCCGAAGGCGAATTTCTGAAGTTCGCCAAAGGCGAAACTTCGCGCGAGGACAGTGGGTTGAACGATCAGACTTGGATGAAGGAGCGAGCTATCGCCTTATGCCAAATGGCCAACCGAGTTGCAAGCAACTCAGGACCCTCGGGAGGGGTACCCAAGTTCGCGGAGCGAATCTTGATCGGCCATGAGATGGTGTCCCTCCCGACGCCTCCCGCGCGTAGCGGGATATAATCAGAAACCCGTAGGGTTTCTTTCCTCCTCCCTCGAAGAGGGTTCATCCAATCCGCAAATGCGAAGCATTTGCAACTTCCTCCGCCGAAGGGTCAGGAATGACCCTTCGGGCTGATGGGGAAAGCCGCGCCCGATGCAATCGGGACCCAAAGACCGGAAACCCGCAGGGTTTCTTTCCCCATCGTGTGCGCACACTATGAAAAGGAGGGCGCGCCGATCGGGATTCGGTCGGTCGTCCTCCTTTGCGTTATGTCCGGAATCAGGCGCGGATGCTGTCGGCGGCGACCTTCGCGTCGTAGGTGACGGAAGAGGAACGCTCAGCCAGCAGGGCGGTGTAATCCTTGTTCTTCAGCGCGGCCTCGGCCTCGGTCTGCCATACCATCAGATCGCTCTCGCCGACGTAGTACATGATGTGCCAGCCGTAGGACTCGCTCTCGATCAGGGCGTGGTCGCCGGGCTTTCTCGCGGGATCGAACAGCCAGCTGTCAAATTCCTCGATCATGGCGCCGGGCGTCACGTCCTCGTACAGACCGCCGACCTCGTTGGAGCCGGGATCCTCGGAGTATTCGTTCGCCAGTTCGATGAACTTGTCCTCGGTGAATCCGGCGGCTTCCCATTCGGCATAGACCTCGTCGGCCTTCGAGGAATCTTCGTAGGTGGTGTTCAGGAAGAGGATGTGGCGGACGCTGCGCGCGTGGGTGTCGTTCAGGTACGCTTCTTTCGTCAGAAGGTAGGTCGTGTAGGCGTCGCCGCTCTCGGACGCGATCACCGTAGCGTCGCCGGCGGATGCGCCCGCAGCCCATTCATTCGCTTCGGCGGGCAGACCGGCCGTCGCAACGTGGGTCTTCTTCGCGCCGGAGACCGCGGTGTCGATATCCTCGCCGCTCTTGCCGTTCGCGGACAGAATGGAGCGGAGCGTGGACTCGAAGGAGGCGGCGTCGGAAGCGGCTGCAAGCTCGCTCGCGGCGTTCTGGGCGGCCTCGCTCTCCTCGGAAGCGGAGGAGGTCGGGTTGTCGTCCGCGTCGTACTTGCGGAAGTCGGCGGCGTTGAAGGTGTAGCTGTAATAATCCACGCCCTCGAGGGTAGCGGCGTTCTCGTCGGCATAGGCCTTGAGCTGTTCGTCGGTGTATTCGAAGCCGTCCATCACCTGCGTATAAGCCTTCTGGGCAAGAGAGGTCAGCCGGAGGCACTTCTGCACGTCCTTGCGCTTGACGGCGCTTCCGGTCATGAGGCGGAGATATTCGTCCAAACTGTAGCCCGCGTTCTTGGCGGTGTCGGCGAGGACGTCGATCTGCTCGTTGATCTCGGTCAGCTCCGCGTCGCTCAGGTCGTTGCCCTTTTCACGTCCGATCTCGCAGAGGCTCAGCATGTTGCCGACATAGTCGCGGGTCACGCTGACCAGATAGTCGAACCAGCTGCCGCCCTCGGTCATATAGGGGCAGTCCTGCGCTTTCAGGGATTTGCTCGTGTCCACGCCCATATAGCTGAACGCGGAGGCGTAGTTCTGAAGCTGGGAATTGTAGAAATACGCGAACATCATGCCGTCCACCGAGTAGTTGTCGGTCTTCATGGCAGTCTTGCTGCGCTGCACAATGCCGGAATTGTAAAGGGAATTGTAAACCGCCAGCCCGACGACCAGCAGCGCCGCGATAATCACTCCGACAGTGATCAGCAGCTTCTTTGTCTTTTCCTTGCTCATGGGGGAGTGCGCTCCTTTCATCCTGCGCGATAATTAAATAATACGGGTCACCCGGTTATTATACCATAACTTTTTCCCGATTGCAAGCGTTCACGAAACTTTTACCCTTTCCCGCCTGTTTTTTCACATTGCGCCGCGCGCCTCCCCTCCCTTGCAATCCGCCCGCGCCTGTGCTATAATGGCGGCAAAGACCGAGAACGAAACGAGGCCCCCGATGAACAGAGAACCTCTCTCCCAAGAAACCGTTGCCCGTCTGGAGCGGGATCGCACCCTCACGGACGGGGAATTCGCGTCCCTTCTGGAAACCGACGCGTATGACGCCGCCCTGTACGAATCCGCAGACCGCGTGCGCCGGAGCGTGTACGGGACCGACGTCTACGTCCGCGGGCTGATCGAATTCACCAACTGGTGCAAAAACGACTGCTTCTACTGCGGCATCCGGCACGGCAACAAAAACGCCTCCCGCTACCGGCTCGACGAGGAGGAGATCCTCGGGTGCTGCGCGTCGGGCTGGGAGCTCGGCTACCGGACCTTCGTCCTGCAGGGCGGCGAGGATCCGTTTTTCACCGACGACCGGATCTGCTCGATCGTCTCGCGGATCAAGCGTCACTTCCCGACCTGCGCCGTCACGCTGTCCATAGGCGAGAAAAGCCGCGCCTCCTATCAGGCCTATTTCGACGCCGGGGCCGACCGCTACCTGCTCCGCCACGAGACGGCCAGCCATTGGCTCTACGGACAGCTCCACCCCGCCGCGATGAGCCTCGACAACCGGATCCGCTGCCTCTATGATCTGAAGGAGATCGGCTATGCGGTCGGCGCGGGCATGATGGTCGGTCCGCCGCGCCAGACCACGGAGCATCTGGTGGAGGATCTTCGCTTCCTTGAAAAGCTCGGGCCCCACATGATCGGGATCGGGCCGTACCTTTCGCACCGGGACACCCCCTTCGCCGCCGAGCCGAACGGAAGCCTGTCCCTGACCCTGCGCCTGCTCGCGATCCTGCGGCTCATGTTCCCGAAGGCCCTGATCCCCGCCACGACCGCGCTCGGCACGATCCATCCGAAGGGCCGGGAGATGGGCCTGAAAGCCGGCGCGAACGTCATCATGCCGAACCTCTCCCCCGTCGGCGTGCGGAAGAAGTACGAGCTGTACGAGAACAAGATCTGCACCGGCGAGGACGCCGCGGAATGCCGTGTCTGCCTCGACCGCCGCGTGGAAGCCGCCGGATACCGCGTCGTCGTGGACAGGGGGGATCCGAAATGAGAAAACTCCCCCCAAAGTTAATCTTTCCTTAAATTCCGCCCCTCCGCCTTGACGGGACGCGGAAGGTCGGGTATAATACAGACACAGCGACGGACAAGCAGCAGGACGGAGGGAACCGATGAAGGACGAACTGAACAGAAAGATCCGCGAGCTCTGCGACGAAGCCGGAAGCGCGTCCGCGGCGGCGATGGCTCCCCGTCTGATGACGGATCTGGACGGCGAATACGACAAGCGCGTGCAGGCCGGCATGAGCGAGCTGGACGCCTACCGGGACGTGCTCCGCAGCGTGGACCGGATCCGCGCGATGCTCTCCGCTCTTCCGAAGGACACGCCGTCTCCGCGCAGCTCGGCGAAATCGAATCCGGGCGGCCCGGCTCGTTCGGGCGGCTCTGACGGCTTCGGCGCCGAAGAGGACGGGACGGGGGACGGATGGGATCCGGAAGAGGATTACTCGCGCCGCGCCGCCGGGATGAAGCAGCTCAAATTCTACGTCGAAAAAGCCTCCTCGCTCCTCTGGGTGGGGACGACGCTCGTCTATTTCCTCTGGTCCCTCGCGTTCGGGGGATGGCGGTACACCTGGCTGATCTTCCTCTGGGCCGCCGCGGGTCAGGTCGTCCTGTCCGCCGCCGAGGACTACAACAAACGCCTGAATCTCAAAAAGACCCTGTTCGACACCTTCTCCGGCTGTCTCTGGATCGAGGCGGTGATCTTCTTCTTCCTCGCGGGCTTCGGACTCGGCCTGTGGCGGTTTTCGTGGCTGATCTTCCTCGCCGCGACGATCATGCAGATCCTTCTCGGCGCAGTGCTCGGGGACGGAAAATAAAACGTTCTCCGTTTCGGATTGTTCACAAACGGCAACTGTCCGGTTTGTTGACAATCCTCTTTTTTTATGCTATACTGACGCAAAGATCAGTGGCCGGAGGCGCAGCATGGCGGACAGACAGGATATCGAGATCGCGCGGGATTTTTTGAATTTCATGGTGAACTATTACGCGATGACGAAGCGTCACATCGTGGAAACCAATCAGTACCGCTTTCATTCCCACGGCTTTTCCATGCTCTACGCGCTCCGGTCCTACCGGGACAAGCCCGTGACCATGTCCCGCTTCGCCGGAGAGATGGGCATCACCAAGCAGCAGCTCACAAAGCTCGTGAACGACCTCGAACAGCAGAATTTCGTCCGCCGCTCCCACAACAAGGAGAACCGGCGGCAGGTGTACATCGAGATCACGGAGGAGGGCTCCGCGCATCTGGAGCGCATGATCGGGGAGATCCTGCACGAAATCACCCGCTCCCTCGAGGGTATCGATCCCGAAGACCGGGTCAGGCTCGGCGAGTGCTCCCGGACTATGGTGGAGATCTTCCGCCGCGACGCCGAAAACTGCCGCGACCGGGAGAACGGATCCGGAACCTGAACCCGCCCCGAACCACATCAACAGGAGGATGGCATGCTGAACAAAGAAACCCTCGCGCGGTATCTGAGCCTCTGTCTCGCGTCGGAGGCCGATTTCGCGGAGATCTACGAGGAGGAGGAGACCTCCGAAACGATCTCAACCCTGAACGAAGAGACCGAATCCGTGAACCGGACCGTGAAATCCGGCGCGGGGATCCGGCTCTACAAGGGCGTCCAGTCCGTCTACGGCTACTCGAACTTCGTGGACGACGAGCATCTTCTCCCGATCATCGACGATCTGAGAAGCGCGCTCGGCGAGACGAAGGACAAGGCCGCGCCCGCCGTGACCCTGACCGAGGCGGAATTTGAGAACAACAACCCCGTGAAGACGGACTTCGAATCCGTCTCCCTCGCCGACCGGGCCGAGCTCGTCTTCCGGGCGGAGCGCGCGGCGAAGGGATATGACAGCCGGATCGTCAAGACGCAGGGCGGCCTGCTCAACGTGCGCCAGCTGGTCCAGATCGCCAATTCCGAAGGACGGCTCGCGAAGGACGTCCGCGTCCGCACACGGCTCCGTATCGACGCCTACGCCGCGGAAGGGGACAACTTCCAGTCCGGCGGATACTATCCGGGCGCGGGCAAGGGACTCGAATACTGGGAGGAAAAGACGCCCGAGAGCGTCGGCGAGGAAGCGGCCCGCTCCGCCGTGGTGATGCTCTCCGCCGTGGACTGCCCGTCCGGAAAAATGCCCGTGGTCATTGACAACGAATTCGGCGGCGTGATTTTCCACGAAGCGTGCGGGCACTCCCTCGAGGCGACCTCCGTTTCGAAGAATCAGTCCGTCTTCGCGGGCAAGCTCGGGCAGAAGATCGCCGCGGACTGCGTGACGGCTGTGGACGACGGGACGATCCCGGGCGCGTGGGGCAGCGAGAACGTGGACGACGAGGGCACGCCCCAGAAAAAGCGCGTCCTGATCGAAAACGGCGTTCTGAAATCCTACATGATCGACCGGCTCGGAGGGCGGCGCATGGGCATGGAGCCCACCGGATCCTCCCGGCGCGAGTCCTACCAGTTCGAGCCCACCTCCCGCATGTCCAACACCTTCATCTGCGCGGGGACGGATTCCTACGAAAGCCTCTTCGAAGGCATCGGGCGCGGGCTTTACGCGAAAAAGATGGGCGGCGGCTCCGTCAATCCGATCACCGGCCAGTTCAACTTCTCAGTCCGCGAGGGCTACCTGATCGAAAACGGGAAGATCACGACCCCGGTCAAGGGCGCGTCCCTCATCGGCAGCGGGGCCGAGATTCTCATGAACATCGAGAAAATCAGCGACAATCTGGTCCGCGGTCAGGGCATGTGCGGCTCGTCGAGCGGTTCCATCCCCACGGACGTGGGACAGCCCGCCATCCGGGTTTCTTCCATCACGGTAGGAGGTACGGCAAATGAATAAGCAGAAGTGGATCGCCCGCGCGCTCGAGCTGGGCGCGGAAGGGCTCGAGATTTACGAAGGCCAGTCGGCGGAGCGCTCGGTGGCGTGGTTCGACGGTCAGATGGATTCCTTTGTGACCTCCGACGTGAAGGGCACCTCCCTGCGCGCCATAGTGGACGGAAAAGCGGCGACAGTCGTGCTCGAATCCGTGGACGACGGCAAGATCGACGAGACGGTCGGGCTGCTGATCGAGCAGGCGAAGCTGGTCTCCTCGAAGGACGCGGACATCCTGCGCGAGCCCGAGACGACCGAGGAGGTCAAATCCCGTGCTGAGTGGGTCAGGCCGTCGATGGCCGAGATCCGGGAAAAGCTCGCGGCGGTAGAAGCGGCGGTCAAGGCGGCCGATCCGCGCGTGAAGCAGGTGACGGAGATCGGCTGGAACGAATCCGAAAACTCCCGCGAGATCACCAATTCGAAGGGCGTCCGCGTCGCCGATTCGGGCCGCGTTCAGATCCTCTACGCGGGCGTCGCGGTGGAGGAGAACGGCGAGGTGAAGGACGGGTACCGCGTCGAGGTCGTGCCGGATCTCTCGAAGCTCGATCCCGCAGAAGTCGCGGGGAAGGCGGTCAGAGACGCGCTGGACGATCTCGGCGGAAAACCGGTTCCCTCCGGACAGTACCCGGTGATCTTTGAACGCCGCGCCATGACCTCGATCTTCGGCGCGCTGACGGACATGTTCTCCGGCGACCTCATCGGCAAGGGTCTCTCCCCGCTGAAGGACAAGGCGGACGCGGCGATCTTCTCCGACAAGATCACCGTCGTTGACGATCCGAAGAACCTCGACTGCCTGGACGTCGCCAACTACGACGACGAGGGATGCCCGACCCGCCGCAAGATCCTCGTGGACCGGGGCGTGTTCCGTCAGGCCCTGCACAACACGAAATCCGCCGCGCGCATGGGCGTGGAGAGCACCGGAAACGGATTCCGTCACGGATATGCCGGCGCGGTGTCCGTCAGCCCGAAAAACTGTTCGATCGAGCCGGGCGCGGATTCCTTCGACGAGCTTCTCAAAAAGATGGGAGACGGACTCGTCATCACGCATCTGGCGGGCCTTCACGCGGGCCTGAACCACGTCACCACCGATTTCTCCCTCCAGTGCTCCGGGTATCTTGTGAAAAACGGAAAGCGGGAGCGTCCCGTCGCCCTCGTCACCGTGGCCGGGAATTTCCTCGACCTGATGAAGAAGGTCACCGCGGTCGGCTCCGATCTGGACTGGGAATACCGCTCCATCGCCTGCCCGAGCATCCTCTTCGAATCCTGCGCCGTCGCGGGAGAATGACGGGAAGGGGACAGGATCATGACATTCAGACGCATCTTCCCCGACGAAGCGGATCCCGAGCTCTGGATCGACGCGTATCTGGCCGATCCCGTGGGAGGGTACACGCGCCGGGCGATCCTCGTGATTCCCGGGGGCGGATACGGGGGCGTGTGCTCCGACCGTGAAGGGGAGCCGATCGCCCTTGCGTTCATGCCCGAGGGATTCAACGCCTTCGTCCTCCACTATACCGTGGACAGGAAGGCCCCCTATCCCATTCAGCTGAGGGAAGCTTCCGCCGCCCTCGCCCACATCCGGCATCACGCGGAGGAATACGGGATCGATCCGCACAAGGTGTTCGCCGTGGGATTCTCCGCGGGCGGCCATCTCGCCGGATCCCTCGCCGTCTTCTGGCACCGCGAGGAGGCTTGGCAGGACAGCGGATTCGCGTTCGGGGAAAACAAGCCGGACGGCGCGATGCTCGTCTATCCCGTGGTCTCCGGAGTCGAATACTTCCGGGAGGGCGGGACGTTCTCGAATCTCTGGTGTACCGACCGCCCGACGGACGAGGAGCTGAAAAAAGCGTCCCTCGAGCTGGCGGTGGACGAGAGGACCGCGCCGCTCTTCCTCGTTCACACCTCCGACGATCAGGGCGTGGACGTGCGCAATTCGCTTCTTCTGGCCTCCGCCTGCCGCGCGCACGGACTCCCCTTCGAGCTCCACGTCTATCCGCACGGCCCCCACGGCATCGCCCTTGCCAACGACATTACCGCCTGCGGCAACCCCGCCTGGTCGAATCCCCGCGCCGCAAGATGGGTGAAAGACGCCGCAGAATGGGCAAAAGAGATCGCGGAAGGCTGAGTTTTTCCGGACAACCGAACAAAAGCAGGGACTGCCCGACAATGGACAATCCCTGTTCTTTTTTCGCTTTTCGGATCCGGTGAATTCGCTTTATACTGTTTCGCTTCTAAACGGTTTGATTTTGCATAGAACAGAACAAACAAGTTTTTTCTGCACAAACCCACTATGGCCCTCTTGCCCAATGCGCGACTGAAGCGCTTCGACCTCTGACTGCACAAACACAGACCGCTGAAAGTTCGCCAAAGGCGAATTTCTGAAGTTCGCCAAAGGCGAAACTTCGCGCGTGGATAGCGGGATGTACAATTGATTTTCGATTCAGGGGCGAGCGGTTAAGTTATGCTATATGGCCAAGGAAACCCCCGCACGGGGGAAAACCCAAGTTCGCATAGCGAAGCTTGGGCGGCCATGAGCTGGTGTCCGCGATCGAAGATCGCAGCCCGTGCCTCCCGCCCCGAGCGGGGCATTCCAATCCGCAAATACGAAGTATTTGCGCCTCCTCCGCCGACAGGTCAGGAATGACCTGTCGGGCTGATATAGGATAGCCGGTCCCGACGCAGCCGGGATCCCCCGTCGAACTGCGGAGCGGTTCGCCTTATTTCTCGATCGCCGCCTTGCGGGACATGATCTTGTGGAGCCGGTCGAGGTCGAACTTGATCCTGCGGTCGAAGGCGTAGATGCCGTTCTTCTCCTGATAGACGTCCGTCAGCTGCGTGTAGCAGAAGGCGCACATCTTCGGGTTGTCGAGCAGGACGTTGACGAGGCCCTCGAACCGCGCGTAGAACTCGTCGAGGGACTTCGGCGCCTGACCGTAGCCCCAGGCCGCGGAGGGATCCTCGTCGATGTTCCAGTAGGTGCCGCCGAACTCGGAGACGAAGTAGGGCTGGCCCTCGTACTTCTCGTGGCGCGGATTGTTTACGAACGGCTGGCCCTCTCCGGTGACGAGCGCTTCGAACGCCTTGGCGAAGGTCTCGGGATTCTGGTCGTAGTTGTGGACGTCG
The DNA here is from genome assembly GCA_015065385.1 of Oscillospiraceae bacterium. Taxonomy (GTDB): domain Bacteria; phylum Bacillota; class Clostridia; order Oscillospirales; family CAG-272; genus UMGS1696. Next base: position 13,991 of record SVQK01000069.1, read on the forward strand.
TAGATATCCGTGATGACGTGGACGTAGCCGGAGGTGTCGATGATCGGGCGCATGGGATCGAAGTCGCGCGTCGCCTGATACATGACGCGGAAGAGATCCTTGTTTCTGCGCTCGCCGGTCTCGTTGAAGGGACACCAGCCCACGACGGACGGATGGTTGTAGTCCCGCTCCATCTCGGTCAGCCACTCGGGCAGAATGGACAGCAGCGCGGCGGGATTGGATTCGTCAAGGCCCCAGTTCGGGAACTCGTCCCAGAGCAGATAGCCCATCTTGTCCGCGTGATAGAGCAGTCTGGGCTCGTGGACCTTCATGTGAAGTCTCGCGCCGTTGAAGCCCGCGGCCTTCGACAGGGTGATGTCGCGCACGAAGTCGGCGTCGTCCGCTGCCGTGTAGATGCCGTCCGGGAAATAGCCCTGATCGAGCACCAGACGCTGGTACACCGGCTTGTGGTTGATCTCGATCGCGTAGCCGTTGATCGCCACGGAGCGCATTCCGAAGTACGCCGTCGCCGTGTCGGACCCCGCCGTGATTTTCAGATCGTACAGGTTCGGCTCGTCGAGGGACCAGAGCTTCGCGTCCGGAACGTCCACCTCGAACTGGGCGAATTTGCCGAGCACGGGCGCGTCCTTTTCGGAGACCTTTTCGCCGCCGAAGAGGACTTCCGCCTTCAGACAGTTCAGCGCGGAATTGCCGCCCTCGAGGGTGACGGTGACCGCGATCTTGCCGGCGTCGATGTCCGGGGTGATCTTCACGTTCTTCACATAGTTGTTCGGAACGTACTCCATCCAGACGGTCTGCCAGATGCCGGTGCAGCGCGTGTAGTGGCAGCCGGCGTTGTAGTAGCTGTAGTACACCTGCTTGCCGGTGGGCTGCAGATCGGAGTGTCCGTTGTCCTCGGCGAAGACGGAAATCACGTTCTCCCCGTCGTTCAGGAATTCGGTCGCGTCCACGGCGAAGGGGGTGTAGCCGCCGCGATGGGTCCCCGCGAGCTGTCCGTTGACGCGGATCTCGCTGTAATAGTCCACCGCGCCGAAGTGGATCAGCACCCGTCCGCACTTCCGGCACCAGCCCTCGGGAAGGGTCACGGTCCGGCGGTACCAGACGGCGGGGATGAAGTCCACATATTCGATGCCGGAGAGCTTGGATTCGGGGACGAAGGGAACCACGATCTCGCGGTCGTACTTCGGAGCCTCCCACATCTTGCGCTCTCTGCCGGAATTGCCGAAGTCAAAGGCAAATTCCCAGGTTCCGTTCAGGTTGAGCCAGCTGTCGTCCCCGCGAACCAGCGTCGGACGCGGATATTCAGGTCTCGGAATGGACATAAGAAACCCTCCTCTTGATAAATAATCGTGGATATGGATGATGCCGCGCCGCCGTTTTTTACGACAGCAGCACGGGCAGGGGCGTAAAATTCAGGTAGTCCGCGGCGATATTGTAAAACCGGATCCCGCGGAAGTCGCCGTACGGAGGCGCGCCGTACTGTCCGTGGATGTGCCCGGCATAGCACCGCTTCACGCCGAAGGACGTCAGCACGTCGATCAGGGGATCCAGCCGGAAGTCCCCATAGACCGGCGGGAAATGGAGGAAGACCGCGGGCGGAGCGCCGATCCCTTCCGCTTTCCGCAGCTCCTCGGCCGCGCGGAGGGAGATCGTCAGCCGCTCGCACTCCCGGTTGACCAGCTTGGCGTAGTCGGCGGGGATCACCGTCTGCTGCCGCTCGTCGAGGAACCAGCCGCGGCTCCCCGCCAGAACAAGTCCCTCCGCCGAAACCGCGTTGTTGTAGAGAAATCCGAGGGAGGAGAAGCCGCGTTCGGCGAAAAACCGCGTCATCTTCGTCACGGAGGTCCACCAGTAGTCGTGATTGCCCTTGCCGAAGAGCTTTCTCCCGGGCAGGGCGTCGATGAAGGCGAAATCCGCCTCCGCGCCGGAAAGGTCGTCCGCCCAGGAAATATCGCCCGGAATCACCACCGTGTCCCCGTCCCGCACGACCGCCCGCCAGCGCTCCGCGATCTTCTCCGCGTGTCCTTCCCATCGGGTCCCGAAGCGGTCCATGGGTTTCGGCTTTCCGAAGGACAGGTGCAGATCGGCTATCGCCCAGACCGACATCAGTGCTCGAAGGGAACGCCCGCCATGCCCGCCGGATCGATCACGCGCTCAAACCGAAGGGGCAGGGTCTCCGTCTCGGCGAGCGGGGCCGGGATCGGGCGTCCCGTGGCGGAGGACAGCCGGCGCAGACCGTCGTACAGTCCGCCCTCCGCTTCCTCCAGTCCGATCGCGGCGGAAACGGGCGCGGCAAACTTGAAGGGGGAGGCCGTGGAGGCGAGGATCACGGGCAGAGGATCCCCCGTTTCCTCCCGGTACTTCCGGACCGCTCCGAGCCCGACCGCCGTGTGGGGATCGATGAGATAGCCTTCGTCCTTCCACGTTTCGCCGATCACCGAGAGCGTCCCCGCCTCGTCGAGCGAATAGCCGGAGAACGCCGACCGGATCTTCTCCATCAGCTCTTCGGGAGCCTCGTACTTCCCCGTTTTGGCGAGCGACGCCATCAGGTCCCGGGTCAGCGCGGAACCGCCGAGAACCCGCAAAAGCCGCTCCAGATTCGAGGAGATGAGGATATCCATCGACGGGCTCACCGTCTTGTAGAATTCGCGCTCCCGGTTGTAGACGCCCGTTTGGATAAAGTCCGTCAGAACGTCGTTGCGGTTGGAGGCGCAGATCAGCCGCTTCACGGGCACGCCCATCTCCCGGGCGAGATACGCGGCGAAGATATTGCCGAAATTCCCGGTGGGTACGGCGGCGTTGACCTCGTCCCCCATCCGGATCCGGCCCGCGTTCACAAGATCCAGATACGCCGAGACGTAATACGCGATCTGCGGGGCCAGCCGTCCCCAGTTGATGGAGTTCGCCGAGGAGAAGAAGAATCCGCAGAGATCCGCCTCTTCCGCCAGCTCCCGATCGGCGAAGATCCGCTTCACGCCGTTCTGCGCGTCGTCGAAGTTCCCGCGGACGGCGACCACGTTCACGTTCGACCCGCGGGTGGTCTGCATCTGCCGGGCCTGCATGGGGCTGACGCCGCCCGTCGGATAGAACACGGTGATGGCGACGCCCTCGACGTCGCGGTATCCCTCGAGCGCGGCCTTCCCCGTGTCGCCGCTTGTAGCGACCAGAATCTGCGCCGTCCTCCGCTCGCCGGTCATGACGAGGGCGCGGGAGAGGAGCCGGGGCATGATCTGCAAAGCCATGTCCTTGAAGGCCGAGGTGGGTCCGTGCCAGAGCTCGAGCGCGGTGATCCCGTCCGCGAGCGGATGCAGGGGCGCGGGTCTCTGTCCGAAGTCCGCGGGATCGTCCGGTTCCGGGAATTTCTCCGGAGCGTAGGCAGCCCGGCAGTCCTCGAGAAGGAGCGCGGGATCGTAGTCGGTCAGGTATTTCGAAAGCAGGAAGGCGGCGCGCTCCGGATAGTCCATGGAGAGCAGGGCGTCAAAGTCGGCCTCCGTCAGGGCGGGGATCGTCTCGGGCAAATAAAGCCCTCCGTCAGGAGCGAGCCCTTCCTTGATGGCCTCCGCCGCCGTCACCATGCGCGGGGAGGAACTTGCGTCGCGGGTACTGTAGTAAAGCATAGGCATATCCTTGTGAGGAAGAAAATGGGTTGATTCAGATCCTCTTTTTGAGGAACCGCAGAACGTTTCCGTAGTAGATCCCGTCGATCTGCTCTTCGGTCAGGCCGCGGGCTCTGAGGCAGCCGGCGGCGGCGGGAAGGCGGGAGATTTCGGCAAGATCCGCGGGGACGTCGGAGCCGTCGTAGTCGCATCCGAATCCGGCGTGTCCGGGGGCAAGGGATTCGTAATGGCAGAGGTGCGCCGCCGCGTCGTCCGCCGTGACGTCCTCTCTGCCGGACAGGTGGCGCACATAGAGGGAGATCCCGGCGACGCCGCCCATCCCCGTCAGGCGGAGATACCGCTCGTCCGTCAGATTGCGGGAGTGCGGGTGCAGGGCGTAGGCGTTCATATGCGTGGCGACGGGCGATTTCCCGGCCTCTTCGCACAGATCGAGGATCTCGTCCGCCGAGCGGAAGGACGCGTGGGAGAGATCCGGCACGATCCCGACCCGGAGCATTTCGCGCACAGCCTCGCGCCCGAAGTCCGTCAGGCCGTGATCCGTGTCGTGGGAGCCGCCGATGCAGGTGTCCCCTCCCCAGAGCGGAGTCACCACCCGGATCCCGAGGCGGTACAGCTCCTCCACGCGCCCGAGATGACCGGCGAGGATCCGCGCGTCCTCGACCGTGAGAACCGAGGCGAACTGCCCGCCGTCTTTGTCCCACGCGGCGATTTCGTCTCCCGAGGAGAGCACGGAGACGCCGTATTTCGCGCACTGACCGAGGAAATAGTCCCGGGCCTTGAGAAAGACCTCCCAGCCCTCCTCGTCGGAGCAGCGGGGGGAGGTGAAAAAGGCGTTCAGCTGCAAATACTTTTCAAAGACCGCCGCCCGGTCGAGGCAGATGTGCAGATCGTTGGATTTCAGATCCAGCCCGCCGCGGTATAAGGCCATAGCGGTGTCGCAGTGCATGTCGCAGAGTTTCATGATGATCGTCGCTCCCAAATCACTCGAATGGATTTTCAAACAATTCAAGCCGCGGGGACAGGCGCGCGAGGGCTTTCCCCGCCACGCACCGGACGTCCACCGGGCCGATCTCTTCCTGTCTGCTGTCGGCCGATCCGTTCCGGTTGTCGCCCATGACGAAGACCTCGTTCTCCCCGAGCGTGACGGGCAGGGGGTATTCGCAGCGGATCAGCTTCTTCTCGGGATTCACCCACCGGTAGCTCTCCTCGACGACCTCGCCGTCCACGAAGAGCGTCCATGTGTCAAAATCGATATCCACCGTCTGCCCGCCCACGGCGATGACCCGCTTCACGATGGGCCTGTCGTAGGGATCCGCGTCGATCTTGTGGACGATCACGATATCCCCCGGCTCCGGGCGGTAGAAGCAGTCGGCCACGGCCAGATAATCCCCGTCCGTCAGGGTCTTGTTCATCGAGGAGCCGTCCACGACGTTCAGGCGGATGAAAAAGGCGAAGACCAGCATCACCGCCGCCGTCATGAAGCCGAAGATCTCGAAGAGGTCGTAGAGCGAGCCGAGCAGCTTCTTCCGGGAATCGGTCTTTTCCGTCCCGGTTTCGTTTTTCGCTTCGTTCATGGCGACCCTCAGTTCCCGAAGGGATTCTCGAACACCGTGAACGCGGAGGCCGGCGCGACCCTTGCGAACGCCTTGCCGACCACGCAGCGGACGTCCACCGGACCGATCTCCACGGTGCGGCTGTCCGCCGAGTTGTTACGGTTGTCGCCCATGACGAAGATCTCGTTTTCCCCGAGCGTGATCGGCAGGGCGTAGGCGCAGCGCAGGGTCTGCCGTTCGGGATCGAGGTAACGGTAGCTCTCTTCCACGACTTCGCCGTCCACGCGGAGCGTCCATGTGTCAAAATCGATGTCCACCGTCTGCCCGCCCGTGGCGATGACCCGCTTCACGATGGGCCGGTCGTAGGGATCCGCGTCGATCTTGTGGACGATCACGATATCCCCGCGGGCCGGCTCGTAGAAAGCGTCGGACACGAGCAGCCGCTCCCCGTTGTGGAGGGTGTTCACCATGGAGGACCCGTCCACGATCTGCAGCCGCACGGCGAAGGCGTAGAGCAGCGTCACCGCCACCGTCACCGTCGCCAGCACCTCGAAAAGGTCGTACAGCGTTTTGAGCAGTTTTTTCGATTCTTTATCCTTGTCTTTTTCTTTGTTTTCCATATCGCACTTTCGTCAGCCCCCGCCGGGGAGGAAGTCATTTTTGTCATTATACCACAGGAATGCGCCGTTTGCAAGGGTTCCCGGGGAGAGAGCGGGACGAAAGTTGAAAGAGCCCCCGCCCCGCCGACCGGTTTTTTCGCGCGGATCCCTTGTTTTTTTACCGTGGATTTGATATAATGAGGAGAACCGACTTTTTCCGAGGATCACCATGAAAGTAATCGTCCGCATTCTGTGCGTCCTGCTCGCCGTCGTATCCGTCGCGGGCCTGTTCGCCTCGACCGCCGCGGCTCTGGTCCTGTCCTCCGTCCGCACAACGCTCTCCCCCGCCTTTGTGAAACGCACGGCGGAAAACCTTGACTTTGCCTCGATCCGTTTTCCGGACGGATTCGGCGGATTCACGACCATACCGGAGCAGATGAACCAGTCCTTCGAGCCATACGGAGTTTCCGTATCGGACGAGCAGTTCAACGCGATGTGCCGCCAGCTGTCCCTCGACGTTGTTGTGCGGGACTATTTTCTCTCCTTCCGCGCATGGCTTCTCGACGACGGCCCGGTCCCCCAGATCGATCTGAGGAGCGCGGCGGAATCCATGGTCGCCGGCATGGCCCCCGGTTCGCTCTATTTCGTGAGCGATCCCGTCGCCTTCGCCATGTCGGTGCTCGCGGGATACGTCAACCAGCGCGCGCTCGATTCCCGTCTCGAATCGCTCAAACCGGCCAGAGAGCTGCTCTCGTCCGGGACGCTTCTTCTGGCCTGCTCCTTCGCGTTCTCCTTCGCGCTCCTGCTGCTCGCCGCCTTCCGTCTGAAGCTGCTCCCGACCTTGACCGTGGGAGGGCTGGTCTGCGCGCTCGTCGGGCTGGCTGCGTATTTCGCCCCGACGCTGGCGGCCCCCTTCAAGGCTTCCCTGCTCGGCGCGGCGGGGGTGCCGCTCGAATCCACCTTCGACATCGTCTATCTGCCCCTGATGCGGAATCTCACCCGCGCGGGCTTCTCCGTCCTCGCCGCGGGAGGGGCTCTCTGCCTGCTCTCCGGGATCCTCTGGGCCGTGACCGCCGCCGTCCGCAGAGACCGGACGAGACGCCGCGTGATTCAGGACGCCCTCACCCTCTACGGCCCGGACTCCGCGCACCTCACGGGCGAATGAAATCCACCGTTTTCCGGCTCACGCTTTTCATACTATTCTCAGCCTAAAGCAATCCTATATGGGTTTTGATCGCCCTATGCAGGGTGCGAATCGCCGTGCGGCTCAACTTGTTGAGCGGATGGGCATCGCGTGCGATAACTCTGATAAGGTTGGATGGCTTCAGAAGTTCGCGCTCAGCGCGAAGCTTCGTTGGTGTGCCAAAGCCTCAACTTCACTTTATTGGTATCGCCTATCCTTTTTCCCCTTCCCCATGAAGTTCTTTGCCAGGCTTTCTTCCAAGAAAGCCGCGTTCCCCTTTTTAGAATGAGATTAGTATCATGCTCGTCCCGGTCTGTGAACGCGCGGGCCTCAATATTCACAATCGTTTACAATCCGTCTCTTGTAATGCGGCGGATTTGTGATATACTATCCTCACCATTTCTCACCCGGTTTTCGGGCCGGGATTCCAATCGCACAGGAAAGGGGAGTTCCCATGACAGCTGCTGAACTGAAAAAAACGATTTTGGAGGGCGGGATCGACGCCGCGCTCACCGACGGTCTGTCCGTATCCCCCGACGCCGTCCCCGCTCAGAGAGAACGGTACGCAAAGGCCGCGGATGCCTTCCTCGCCAAATACGGCGACGGGGACGTCTCCCTCTATTCCGTGGGCGGACGCTCGGAGATCTCCGGGAACCACACCGACCACAACCACGGGCGGGTCATCGCGGCCTCCGTGAATCTGGACATTCTCGCCGTTGCCAAGCCGACGGACGACGGGCGCATCCGCATCCAGTCCGAGGGATTCCCGGAAGACGTGGTCGATGCCTCCATGGCCGACGCGCCGGACGAAGCGAACTTCTTCACCTCCGCCGCCATTATCGCGGGCATGGAGAAGGCCTTCCTCAACGCGGGCTACAAGGTCGGCGGATTTGACGCCTACACCACCTCGAACGTGCTCAAGGGCTCCGGCATCTCCTCCTCCGCGGCCTTCGAGGTCATGGTCGGCAACATCCTCAACTACCTCTACAACGACGGCAAGGTCTCGAACGTGGAGATCGCCAAAATGTCCCAGTACGCCGAGAACGTGTACTTCGGCAAGCCCTGCGGCCTGATGGACCAGACGGCCTGCGCGGTGGGCGGCTTCATCACGATCGATTTCGCCGATCCCACCCAGCCGGTCATCGAGAAGCTCGGCTTCGACCTGACCGCCGCGGGATACCGCCTCTGCATCGTCAACACCGGCGGCAACCACGCGAACCTGAACGCCGACTACGCCTCCGTTCCCGCCGAAATGAAGGCGGTGGCGAAGGAGCTGGGCGTCTCCGTGCTCAGAGAGTCCTCGAAGGAGGCGCTGGACGAGCTGCTCGCGCGCCACGGCAAATATCTCAGGACCTACCTCGGAGACCGCGCCATCCTCAGAGCCTACCACTTCTTCGCCGAAAACGAGCGGGTGGCGGCGCAGGTGGACGCGCTCAGGGCCGGGGATATCGAGGGCTTCAAGGCGGGCGTCACTGCTTCCGGAAACTCCAGCTTCAAGTTTTTGCAGAACGTCTACACCACGATCAACGTGGAGGAGCAGGGCCTGTCCCTCGCGCTCTGCCTGACCGAGGACTTCCTCCGCGGCACGGGCGGCGTCTGCCGGGTCCACGGGGGCGGATTCGCCGGAACCATTCAGGCCTTCGTGCCCGCCGATCTCACCGCCGCCTACCGGGAGAAGATGGACGCGGTCTTCGGAGCGGGAGCCTGCCACATCCTGAGCGTCAGAAAGAACGGCGCGTGCAGGATCCTGTAAGGGGAAGCCTCCGATGAAGCTGAATCCGAAGGAAACCCTCAAAAAAGTCCTCCTTCTCTTCGCCGGATTTGTCCTGACCTACGCGCTCCTCCGTTTCATCATCCACCTCTCGGACTCGTTCGGCATGCCGTGGATCTACTACGCCGGGACCGCCCTGTACGGGATCGCCGTGATCGTCCTCTTCGCCGTGTTCTTCGTCCTGAACGGTTTTACCCTCGGGCGGACGGAATACACGGAAGAGGATCTGCCGGAAAACTGGTCCGCCGAGCGGAAAGCGGAGTTTCTCGAAAAGCTCCCCGCCAACCGAGCGAAGGCCCGCAGTCTGCTCTATGTCCTCATGCCCATCATCGTGACCCTCCTGCTCAGCTACATCGAGCTGTCGTTCTTTGTCTGACTGAACGGAGCGGAAAAGGACCGAAATCCATATCTTTTCCCGTACCATGCTGAAAATCCGCGTCATCGCTATGGGCAGGCTGACGGAGGCTCCGTTCCGCGCCGCGGCGGAGGAATATGCGAAACGGATCTCCCGTTTCTATTCCCTCTCCGTGACGGAACTGAAACCGGAGCCCCTGCCCGCCTCGCCTTCAAAGGCGGAAATCGCCAAAGCCCTTGACCGGGAGGCGGACCGCATTCTCGAAGCCGTGCCGCCGCGCGCCGTTCTCTGGGCGATGTGCGTGGAGGGGCGCACCCTCTCCTCCGAGGACTTCTCGGACCGCATCAGCCGTACCGCGGACGGAGGGGTCGGCGAGATCTGCTTCGTCGTCGGATCGTCCTGCGGGCTGTCCGACCGCGTCAAGGAAAAGGCCGCACTCCGCCTGTCCGTATCCCCCATGACCTTCCCGCACGAGCTCTTCCGGGTCATGCTGCTCGAGCAGATCTACCGGGCCGGAGAGATCGGAGCGGGCGGAAAATACCACAAATAAACGGAACGCTGAACCATGAGCTATTTCTGGAGCCGTATCGCAAAGCCCGTCAAATCCATACTGCTGTTCGTGCTGGTGTTCGGCGCGGCTCTTCTTGTGCTGCTCTATTATCAGGGATATTTCGACATCGCCTTTCTCGACCGGTACAGGGGCAAGCTCGATCTGCTCCGGGAGGGCGAACAGCTTTCCTCCCAGAGCGACGATCCCTTCGCCGTGCCGGACTACCTTTTGAACAATCCCGCGGGCGATCCCCCCGCCGACTCCTCGGCCGCCGGGACTTCCGCCGAAGCGTCCGGGCAGGGAGAGGATTCCCTGAGCGGAGCCGGATCGGACACGGGATCGGAAGCCGGTTCGTCGGACGGATCCGGCCGGACCGCTGGCAGCGGGGACACGCCCGAAGCCGCGCCCGACAACCTGCGCTTCGTCTATGACGCCGCCGTGCTGCCGGACGCCCGGGAAAAGGTCCCCTCCGTCTCGGAGCTCTTCGAAAGCGGAATGACGTACGCCCCGGAAACGGCGGTGTTCGAGCCCGGGAAGAACGCGCTCGGCAAGCTGACCTTCGATTTCCAGCTCCCGGAGATCTACACCGACTCCTGGTGCCACGCGACCTCCTACCGGCTTCTCCCGATGGATCCGAAGAATCCGGACAGCGCGCTCATCTCCAAGCCCGTCACCTATATCAAGGAGCGGCTCGCCGTCGAGGTGTACATGGGCTATCTGCTCATCGAAAACGGCGACAAGACCGTACTCGTGTCCTCGGAGGGCGAACCCCTCTGCTCCTTCGAGACGGGACGCTACGAGCCGGCTTACGCGCGCGACAGGGAGGACCGTCCCCTCTTCACGAGAGAGCGGAACAACGGGTCCCTGCTCTACTTCCACCTCTCCGCGGACGGAAAGAACTTCGTCCTCAGCGGCTACAACCCGCAGACGGACAGCCGCGGACTGAACTTCGACTATCCCGCCGACTACGGCAAGACCGACACCGACCGGATCTATCTGGACGTTGACGCGGGATCCGGCCTCTACGGCTACCGCATTCCGGCGCAGTATATGCCCCAGCCCGAACCGGCGGCGAAACCCGAGACAAAAACGGAATCCGCTCCGGACGCCGACACGGACGCTGAACCGCAAGCCGAATCCGAGGGAGAATCCGAGGCGGAGCCCGAGTCCGAAGCGGAGCCCGAGCCTGTCCGGGAACCCGAGCCCGGCTATCTGACGCTGTACCAGTTCCGGTCCGCGACTCCTTTCCGGGAGGGCAAGGCGGCGGTCGTGGCTGCGGAACCGATCCCGACCTACTACTATATCCGCCCGAACGGAAAGGCCCTCTTCCCGTGGAGCGAGCGGTCCGAGATCGAAGGCCAGTACTACACCGTCGGGCGTTCGGACGGCAGCTTCGTGAACAACAGCGGCATCGACCGCTCCGTGCTCTACTTCATCGGCGAGGACGGGAAGCCGCTCTTCCCCACGGGCAAGCTGTTCTACAACGAACAGGACCGCCGCGTGTTCTCCTCCTGCCAGCCGCCCTATTCCTACGGCATCGAGTCCCTCGGCTCCTACTACTTCGACGAGGGTCTTGTCCGCGTCCGGATGCAGATCATCGACTTCTGGCGGTACTTCTGCCGGATCGGCTACACCGGGGCGGAGATCAAGGTCATGGACGAATACGACGCCCTGCTTCGGGAGGACGGAACCGAATTCGCGCTTCCCGCGGGCTTTTCGCTCAAAGGCTACTCCGAAGGCCGCCTCATCCTCTCCCGCGAGGGCAAATACGGCGTCTTCTCCGTGACCGGGGAATGGATCGCCCAGCCCATCTTCGCGGACGCCGGCCCCTTCATCGGCGGTCTCGCCCCGCTCAAGACCGAGGACGGACGCTGGGGCATGATCGACACCGACGGCAACATCGTACTGCCCTTCACCTACGACGCCATCTCCCAGGTCTCCTCCGGCGTCATCGCCTGCTGGCGGGAAGAAAACGGCTGGAGCGTTCTCCGGATCATGGAGTGACCGCTCCGGAATTCAAATACAATCAGCAAAGGAAGATAAACATGCCTTTTTTCAGAAGAAACGCAGACAAAAACAACGATAAGGAAAAGAACGCCCCCGCCGAGGCCGAAGAGCATGTAAAGGCGGAGGACACCGAAAAAACCGTCGAAACGCCCGCTCCGGCTCCGACCCCGGCCCCGGCTGATCCCGCTCCCGCCGCCGAACCGGTTCAGGCCCCCCAGATCCCCGTTCAGAATCCGGCCCCGACACCCGCCCCGGCACCCGAGAGGCCGCGCTACCACACGCCCGAGGGATTTGACTTCAACCGCTACTTCCTCGCCGAGCGGCACATCATGCTCGAAAACGTCAGCTACGAGGTCGGGCGGCCTCAGAGCGGACAGCTCCGCCTCAACGCGCGGGACACCATCGTGGCGCAGCTGGTCGGGAACGCCGGCGTGAAGGTCACCTACAACCGCGCCCTCTCCTTCGAGCCCGAGGGACCCTTCACCCTCTCCGTCTCCTTCTCCGTCATGCTGGTGTTCAATCCCGGCACGCGGGGCGAGGTGGACTGGAAGACCATCGACATGGCCGAGGAGTTCAAGAAGAACTGCCCGCAGCTGGTACAGGCCATGCTGACGAAGACCACCCTGCTCGTCGCCGAAATCACCAACGCCAACGGAACGCCCATTCTGCCTCTGGCGATCCGGTAAACCGCGAGTCCTCCGATGAAAAAGAAAGAAAAAGAAGTTTACAACAACCAATCCATCACCTCTCTCAAAGGCCCCGACCGCGTCCGGAAGCGTCCCGCCGTCATCTTCGGCTCGGACGGACTGGAAGGCGCGGAGCACGCCGTCTTCGAGATCCTCTCCAACTCCGTGGACGAGGCGCGGGAGGGATACGGAAACGTGATCAACATCACCGCCTTCGCCGACCGATCCGTGGAGATCGAGGACTTCGGGCGGGGCGTGCCGCTCGGATGGAACGAAGGGGAGGGCCGGTGGAACTGGGAGCTGGTGTACTGCGAGCTCTACGCCGGCGGCAAATACGACAACAACTCCGGCAGCGCGGCCTACGAATACTCTCTCGGCCTGAACGGACTGGGGGCCTGCGCCACGCAGTACGCGTCGGAGTTCTACGAGGTCTCCTCCTACGACGGGACGAACGTGTCCTCCATCTCCTTCCGAAAGGGCGAGCCCGTCACGGAGCTGAAGGTGGAGCCGCTGACGAAGAAGAACCGCCGGACCGGGACCGTCCAGAGATGGCGTCCCGACCTCGAGGTCTTCACGCAGATCGACATCCCGCGGGAGTACTACGAGGACATGCTCCGCCGTCAGGCCGTGGTCAACGCCGGGATCCGCTTCGTCTTCAAATGGGAGAAAGGCGACGGCTCCTTCGACACCGAGGAATTCTACTACGAGAACGGCATCACGGACTATGTTGCCGAGGTCGCGGGTGACACCGCCGAAACGAAGATCGCCTTCTTCCACCTCGAAACCAAGGGACGGGACCGCGCGGACATGAACGACTACAAGCTGGTCGCCGACGTGGCGTGGTGCGTATCGAAGTCCGTCCGCATGATCGAGCACTACCACAACTCCTCGTGGCTGGAGCACGGCGGATCCCCGGACAAGGCGGTCCGTCTGTCCTTCGTCTCCGCGGTGGACAAGAGGCTCAAGGCGACCGGAAAATACAACAAGAACGAATCGAAGATCACCTTCCCGGATATCGAAGACTGTCTCATCCTCGTGACGAGCAGCTTCTCGACCCGCCCCTCCTACGCGAACCAGACGAAGAAGGCCATCACCAACACCTTCATCGCGGAGGCCATGAACGAGTTTCTGAAAAATCAGCTCGAGTACTTCTTCGCCGAGAATCCCGCGGACGCCGACCGGTTCTGCAACCAGGTGCTTGTGAACAAGAGGTCCCGGGAGCAGGCGGAGAACACGCGGCTCGATCTGAAAAAGAAGCTCTCCTCGGGCATGGACGTGGCGCACCGGGTGGAAAAATTCGTGGCCTGCCGCTCGAAGGATCCCGATCTGCGCGAGGTGTACATCGTGGAGGGAGACTCCGCGATGACCTCCTGCAAGCTGGCCCGGAACGCGGAGTTTCAGGCGATCATTCCCGTCCGCGGAAAGACCCTGAACTGCATGAAGGCGTCCTACGACCGGATCTTCAAGAGCGACATCATTCTCGACCTGCTCCGGGTCATCGGATGCGGCGTGGAGCTCGAGACGAGGCGGAAGACCGACATGGCGGCCTTTGACCTTGCGAACCTGCGCTGGTCGAAGATCATCATCTGCACCGACGCGGACGAGGACGGATTCCAGATCCGGACGCTGCTTCTGACTCTGTTCTACCGCCTCCTGCCGACGCTGCTCTCAGAAGGGCGGGTGTATATCGCCGAATCCCCGCTCTACGAGATCAAGGTGCCGGGCCGGGAATCGGAATACGCCTACAACGAGCCGGAAAAGGCGAAGATCACCGCGCGGCTCGACGGCGAAAAGAAGAAATACACCCTCCAGCGGTCGAAGGGACTCGGCGAGAACAGCGCGGAAATGATGGCGAAGACGACCATGAATCCCGCGACCCGCCGCCTGATCCGCGTGACGCCCTCCGAGGCCGCCGCCACCGCCCGGATGTTCGATCTGATGCTGGGCGACGATCTTCCCGGCCGCAAGCGCTATATCGCGGAGCACGGGGCGGAATACCTGCAGGTGGCGGATATCTGACCCGCCCTCGTTGTTCTTTGCTTTTCTCTCAACAAATCTTCCCCTAAAAGGAGAATACTCTCATGTCTCTGACCTCTTCCCTCATCCTGCATCCGGCGTTTACGGTCGGCGAAGTGGATCCGCGGATCTTCGGGTCCTTCATCGAGCATCTCGGCCGCGCGGTCTATCACGGCGTGTACGAGCCGGGCCATCCCACGGCGGACGAAGAAGGCTTCCGCGGCGACGTGATCGAACTTGTCAAGAAGCTGGGCGTGCCGATCGTGCGCTATCCCGGCGGAAACTTTGTCTCCGGCTATCGCTGGGAAGACGGGACCGGCCCGAAGGACAAGAGGCCGCGCCGTCCCGAGCTGGCATGGGGCGTCACCGAGACCAACGAAGTCGGCATCGACGAGTTCCAGTCCTGGGCGAAGAAGGCCGGCACGTCCGTCATGATGGCGGTCAACCTCGGCACCCGCGGCCCGGAGGAAGCCCGGAACCTCGTGGAATACTGCAACTTCAAGGGCGGCACCTACTACTCCGACCTGCGCCGGGCCAACGGATTCGAGGAGCCCTTCGGCATCAAGGTCTGGTGCCTCGGCAACGAAATGGACGGCCCGTGGCAGATGGGCATGAAGACCGCGACGGAATACGGACGGGTCGCCTGCGAGGCCGCGAAGCTCATGAAGTGGACCGATCCCTCCATCGAGCTTGTGGTCTGCGGGTCCTCCGGCTCCGGCATGTGCGGCGACTGGGAAGCCGAGGTGCTGAAGCACACCTACGACCATGTGGACTACATCTCCCTCCACTCCTACTACGGCAACCCCTCGAACGACACCCCGTCCTTCCTCGCCTCCTCGCTGGACATGGATCGCTTCATCAAGACGGTCTGCTCCATCGCGGACTATGTGAAGCACGTCAAGCGGTCCCGCAAGACGATGTACCTCTCCTTCGACGAGTGGAACGTCTGGTTCCACAGCAACGGCGTTCCCGTTGAGAAGTGGGCCGTCGCTCCGCATCAGCTCGAGGACGTGTACACCTTCGAGGACGCGCTTGTGGTCGGCACGCTGCTCATGACCCTGCTCAAACACTGCGACCGGGTCAAGATGGCCTGCCTCGCGCAGTTAGTCAACGTCATCGCGCCGATCATGACCGAAAACACCGAAGACGGCGGCCGCGCGTGGGCTCAGACGATCTTCTATCCCTTCATGCACTGCTCCGCCTTCGGACGCGGAACCGTTCTCGACGGACGCGCGCTCTGCCCGACCTACGATCTGGACCGGGTGAAGGACGTGCCGTATCTCGAATCCTGCGCCGTGTACCACGAGGAGGAGAAGGAAGTCGATCTCTTCGCCGTGAACCGCTCCCTCGACGAGGACATGGACTTTACCTGCGACCTCTCCGCCTTCTCCCCCGACGCCGTGATCGAGCACATCACCCTCACGAACGACGACATGAAGGCCGTCAACACCGCGGACAATCCGGACAATGTGATCCCCGAGGCGAACGGAAACGCCGCTCTCAAGGACGGCACCCTCCGCGCCACCCTCGGCAAGCACAGCTGGAACGTCATCCGGGTCAGGCTCGGCTGAAATTTACGGATATAAAAACAGCGGGAACTCCCTTGAACCGTTTTCACGCGGCCGGGGAGCTCCCGATTTTTCATTGGCTGAACCTGTTATTTGTACCGCTCCGTCAAGCTGACGAAATAGTCGTAGAGAACGGCGGCGGTTTGCTCGTCCGGCTGGACGGTGGTCTGGGTGTCGTCGTCGTAATAGAGCGTGATCGTCAGAGGGTCACGAAAGCTGTTTCCTTCCGGGAACCGCTCGAGCCCGAGGGAGGCGAACCACTTCCCCGGCTCCGTCCAGTCCGAGGAGGGCACGAAGACGGAGACGTCCGTTTTGCCGCCCCCGTCCGGATCCGGATACCGGGAGATGAAATAATAGCAGTTGTCCCACGAATAGTAGGTGAACTGGAAGGAGTAGTCCCCCGCGTCGCTGTGTACGAAAATGCCGTTCAGCGCTGGCGGCTCGTACCAGACAATCTTCCGTCCGGCGGGATCGACGAGCTCCCGCAGAAGCGTGTCAAGCGTGGTGATCCTGCGGTCGGAGGGATGATAAACCCGAACCGTCCGCTCTTCCCCGTCCTCCGCGCGAAACGTCAGATACAGCCGCCAGTAGTCCCCGCCGTCCAGTACGAAGATCTCCTCGCCGTCGTCCGTCGTGAGCGCTCCGTCGTCCCCGGAGGATTCCGGAATCTCCTCGAACACCGGCCAGAGGTCGGTGACGATCCGGACAAGATCCGCCCACTGCCCCGGACGGATGGGCTTGTGCTCCTTTACGGATATCTCGGAGCCGAAGGACAGAAAATGCTTCTCCGGCCAGTACTCCGCCCGCACGATCTCCTCCGGCGTGACCTCCGCGAGGAATTCGCTCCGCGGTTCCATCGACCCCGCGCTCGATTCCTCGAGGATCCGGACAAGCTCGCCGGGCAGCTCAACCGAAGCCTGCTCCGTTCCCGCCCCGCCGGTTTTTTCACCGGGAAGCTCAACGCAGCCGGTCAGCCCGTACATCGCCGTCAAAAGCATCGCCACAGCCAGCACCCCGCTCAGTATTGTCCGCCAAAACGGCGTCTTGATCCGTTTCATCGCTGCCTCCCGCGTCCGATCGTGATACAAACAGTATAGCGCAGATTTGCCGGAAACGCAACATGATTTTCAGCGATTTATCCGAAGTTCTTCGCTCAGATATTGAACATCCCCCGGATGCCGTCGGAGAGGTCGGTCTTTTCCCACGGCACGGAGAGATCCTCGCGGCCCATGTGTCCGTAAGTCGCCAGATCGCCGTAGATGGGACGGCGGAGGTCGAACCGGCTGATGAGCGCTGCCGGGCGGAGATCCACGGTGTCCAGCACGAACCGCCCGAGGCTTTCGTCGTCGATCAGACCCGTTCCGAAGGTGTCCACCAGCAGGGAGACCGGGCGGGCCACCCCGATGGCGTAGGCGATCTGAACCTCGGCCCGTTCCGCGATCCCGGAGGCGACGATGTTCTTCGCCACATAGCGGGCGGCATAGCTTGCGGAGCGGTCCACCTTGGTCGGATCCTTGCCAGAGAACGCGCCGCCGCCGTGACGGGAGTATCCGCCGTAGGTGTCCACGATGATCTTCCGGCCCGTGAGACCGCTGTCGCCCATGGGCCCGCCGATGACGAAGCGTCCGGTGGGGTTGACGTAGATCTTGGTGTCGTCGTCCAGCATCTCGGCGGGGACGGTCGGGCGGATCACCTGCTCGATGATGTCGCGGCGGATCTGATCCAGCTCGGCGTCGGGATCGTGCTGGGAGGAGACGACCACGGTGTCCACGCGGACGGGCTTTGTGCCGTCGTATTCCACGGTCACCTGCGTTTTTCCGTCGGGACGGAGGTAGGACAGCGTGCCGTTCTTGCGGACTTCGGTGAGGCGTTTCGCCATGCGGTGCGCGAGGGAGATGGGCATGGGCATGAGCTCGGGCGTCTCGCGGCAGGCAAAGCCGAACATGAGGCCCTGATCGCCCGCGCCGGTCTCGAACTCGGCGGAAATCTCGCCGGATTTTGCCTCCGCGGACCGGTCAACGCCGAGCGCGATATCCGGGGACTGCTCGTGGATGGAGTTGATCACCGCGCAGGTCGAGCCGTCGAAGCCGAACTTGGCGCGGTTGTAGCCGATATCGAGCACGGTCTTCCGCACGACGTCCTGAATGTCCACATACGCCTCGGTGGTGATCTCTCCCATGACCATCACGAGCCCGGTGGTGCAGCAGGTCTCGCAGGCGACGCGGCTCATGGGATCCTGACGGAGCATTTCGTCGAGGATGCGGTCGGAAATCTGATCGCAGATTTTGTCGGGATGCCCCTCGGTAACGGATTCGGAAGTGAAAAGTCGTTTCATGAAACTGTCCTTTCTATAGGGAATACAAAACGCTCCTTCGGGCCGGGAGACCTATAAAAATCCCCTCATTCCATGACAGAACGAGGGGAAAGAAC
This sequence comes from Oscillospiraceae bacterium, assembly GCA_015065385.1. Taxonomy (GTDB): domain Bacteria; phylum Bacillota; class Clostridia; order Oscillospirales; family CAG-272; genus UMGS1696. Next base: position 32,326 of record SVQK01000069.1, read on the forward strand.
TACTCATCTGTCTGGAATTGGCACCTTATCTTTCGACAGGTTGCCGGGCGTCTCAGAGCCAGTCTCTCAGCCACTCTTGATAAGCGATGTATTGATTTGTCGGATTTATTGTATCACAGAACGGTCCGCCGGGCAATGGGCAAAACCGCTGAATTGTCACAGCTTCGGCGCGCGCGGACTGGTGATTCATCCGAAGGCGAAGGTCCCGCCGAGCCTGACGAAGAAGTACGCCAGAGAAGCGACCGCGAAAATCGCCGCGACGATGATCACCGGGCTGAAAACGGCCTTCTTTTCGCCGTCCTTGTGCGGAACCGGCGCAGACCCGTCCTTCGCCGTATGGGTCACGGAGGCGAATCCGGCGCGGCTGAGGGCGGAGGAGATCGGCTTATACAGAATGAAGACCAGCGAGGCGTTGAAAATCGCCTTGGTCAGATTGAACGGCAAGAGCAGCGTCGGGATCATCCCGGCGACGTCCTTCGCGGTGACGCCCGTGTAAAACGGCGTGACGATCAGGTTCGCCAGCATCATGACGGCGGTCATCGAGAAGATCGCGCAGACCGTTCCGACGAGCGCGCCCTTCATCGTTCTCCAGTGCGTGTAGATCAGGGACGCGATACAGACGAACGCCGCGCTGGCGAGGACGTTCATGATGAAGCCGTAGAGCCCGGTCGTGCTGACGGTGAGCATTTCGATCAGGGCGACGATCACCGCCATCGCCAGCCCGTAGAGCGGGCCGAACAGCATCGCGCCGATGGTCATGACGGCGTCCTTCAGATCGAACGTGAGGAACGCGGCGCGGAAATGGAAGAGCACGCAGGCAATATAGGCGAGCGCGCAGAAAACCCCGACGGCCACGACCGTGCGCATCCTGCTTTCGGATTTGTAAGTGGTTCTGGACATGGAAATATCCTCCCTTTGAAACAGATCATGATTGTATATTCAAGGGAGAAAAGAAAATCCCGGTTTCCGCGCGGAAATGCGCAAAAATCGGGAACTCTTTTTCTCTCATCCGGACTATCCAAGATTGAAATCTCACGGAGCTGAACCTGCGGAACGATCCTTCCGGAGGAGGGATGTCCCGAGTTTCGATTCCTCAGAATCGGAACTCGTCAAGTTCAAATCCTTCAGGATTTGAATCTTGGGCCGTCGGTACGGGGATTTCACCCGTTCAGCCCTTCGCTGACACGGAGGGGTCGTGGACTTTCACCACCGGTAAGGAATTTCACCTGTTCCCGAAAAATATAAGGATGTGTAAATAACAGTGCGTGATTCCACGCTGGATAAATGATCAGGGAGAGAACTCTTTTGAGGGTGAGTGTCCCTCGACCCTCCCCTTCAAAGAGGTTAAGAGGAGAGCGATTCCCCTATACTTATCCCAGTTAAAACTTTTGAGAAGGGGTTCGGGGGAGAACTTTTCTTTTTGCGGGCGAGAGTCCCTCAACCCTCCCCTTCAAAGAGGTTAAGAGGGAAGCGATTCCCCTATATTTATCTCAGTTAAAACTTTTGAGAAGGGGTTCGGGGGAGAACTTTTCCTCGAAAAGTCCTCCCCCGAAAATGTCATTCTAATTCAATTACTCAGCGATGTCGATAACGACGCCGGAACCAACGGTACGGCCGCCTTCACGGATAGCGAAGCGAAGACCCTTTTCGATAGCGATGGGGGTGATCAGCTCGACGCCCATGTCAACGTTGTCGCCGGGACGGCACATTTCAACGCCCTCGGGGAGCTTGATGGTGCCGGTAACGTCGGTGGTTCTGAAATAGAACTGCGGTCTGTAGCCGGAGAAGAAGGGCTTCTGACGGCCGCCTTCTTTTTCGGTCAGAACGTACACCTGGCCGGTGAACTTGGTGTGGGGATGAATGGAGCCGGGCTTGCAGATGACCTGGCCTCTTTCGACACCCTTCTTGTCGATACCGCGGAGAAGCAGACCGACGTTGTCGCCAGCCTCAGCGGAGTCGAGGAGCTTACGGAACATTTCGATACCGGTGATAACGGTGGTCTTCTTCTCATCGGAGAGACCGACGATCTCAACGGTGTCAGCCATCTTGACAGTACCGCGCTCAACTCTGCCCGTAGCCACGGTGCCGCGGCCGGTGATGGAGAACACGTCCTCAACAGGCATCAGGAACGGCTGGTCGGCCTTACGGTCGGGAGTGGGGATATAGCTGTCAACGGCATCCATCAGCTCGAGGATGGAAGCGTAGACGGGGTCGTTCAGGTCGGTGGAAGTGGACTCGAGAGCGTCACGAGCGGAACCGCGGATGATCGGAATATCGTCGCCCGGGAAGTCATACTCGGAGAGGAGCTCACGGATTTCCATCTCAACCAGCTCGAGGAGCTCTTCGTCGTCCACGAGGTCGGTCTTGTTCATATAGACCACGATGGCGGGAACGCCAACCTGACGGGCGAGCAGGATGTGCTCACGGGTCTGCTGCATCGGGCCGTCGGAAGCCGCGACAACGAGGATCGCGCCGTCCATCTGAGCAGCGCCGGTGATCATGTTCTTAACGTAGTCGGCGTGGCCGGGGCAGTCAACGTGCGCGTAGTGTCTGTTCTCGGTCTCGTATTCGACGTGTCTGGTGTTGATTGTGATACCGCGGGCCTTCTCTTCGGGAGCATTGTCGATCTGGTCATAAGCCATGAACTCGTTCTTGCCGTCACGGAGAGCAAGGGTCTTGGTGATCGCCGCGGTCAGGGTGGTCTTGCCGTGGTCAACGTGACCGATGGTACCAATGTTTACATGGGGCTTGGTACGCTCAAACTTCTGCTTTGCCATTTGGATAGATCCTCCTGATAAAATTTTTCGGTTGAATTGTTTTTGGGTTTGCAGCGGATCCGGGAAAGATCACCGGTTGTCGGTCATCTTTTCGCGGATGGACTTCGGAACCTCGGCGAAGTGATCGGGCTCCATGACGTAGTTGCCGCGTCCCTGCGTGCGGGAGCGGAGGGCGGTGGAGTAGCCGAACATTTCGGAGAGCGGTACGAACGCGGTGATCTGATAAGCGCCGGACACGGTGTCCATGGAGCTCATCTGGCCGCGCCGCTGGTTGATGTCGCCGATGACGTCGCCCATGTACTCCTCGGGGGTGATGACCACCACCTTCATGATGGGCTCGGTCAGCACGGGGTCGGCTTTCTTCATCGCGTCCTTGAAGGCCATGGAAGCGGCGATCTTGAACGCCATTTCGGAGGAGTCCACCTCGTGATAGGAGCCGTCGTACAGGGATACCTTGACGTCCACGACGTTGTAGCCTGCGAGAACGCCGGACTGCATGGCGCTCTTGATGCCGGCCTCGACCGCGGGGATATATTCCTTCGGGATCACGCCGCCCACGATGTTGTTCTCGAACACGAAGCCCGCGCCGGGTTCGTTGGGTTCGATGTGGATCTTGACGTGTCCGTACTGGCCCTTGCCGCCTGTCTGACGGGCGAACTTGGTGTCGGAATCTGCCGCGCGGCGGATGGTTTCTTTATATGCGACCTGAGGTTTGCCCACGTTCGCCTCGACCTTGAACTCTCGCAGCAGTCTGTCCACGATGATTTCGAGGTGAAGCTCGCCCATGCCGGCGATGATGGTCTGGCCCGTATCCTCGTCCGTGTAGGTGCGGAACGTCGGGTCTTCCTCAGCCAGCTTGGAGAGCGCGATTCCCATCTTCTCTTCGCCGGCCTTCGTTTTGGGCTCGATGGCGACGCGGATGACGGGCTCGGGGAACTCCATGTTTTCCAAAACGATCGGGTGCGCCTCGTCGCAGAAGGTGTCGCCCGTGGTCGTGTTCTTCACGGAAACGACGGCGGCGATATCGCCCGCGTAGCAGGTGTCGATATCCTTCCGGTCGTTGGCGTGCATCTGAAGAATACGTCCGAACCGTTCTCTTACTTTCTTGGTGGGGTTATAGGCGGTCTGACCGGTCTGGATCTTGCCGGAGTAGACCCGGAAGAAGCAGAGCTTGCCCACATAGGGGTCGGCCATGATCTTGAACGCGAGGGCCGAGAACGGTCCGTTATCGTCGGCCGGTCTGTCCTCTTCCTTCTTGGTATAAGGATTGACGCCCTTGATGGCCGGGATGTCCAGAGGCGACGGCATGTAGTCGACGACTCCGTCGAGCATCAGCTGAACGCCTTTGTTTCTGTAAGCCGAACCGCAGAACACCGGGTACATGTTGCCCTTGATGGTCTCGCGGCGGATGACTCTCTTGATGTCCTCTACCGGCATTTCTTCGCCTTCGAGATACATCATCATGAGATCCTCGTCGCACTCGGCAACCGACTCGAGCATTCTGTCTCTCCAGGCCTTTGCTTCTTCAAGCATGTTCTCAGGGATCTCCTTCTCGTCGAAGGCCTTTCCGA
>SVQK01000070.1 GCA_015065385.1 Oscillospiraceae bacterium
ATTTGCACCTCCTCCGCTGGCAGGTCAGGAATGACCTGCGGCTGGGAGAGAAAAGCAGTTCCGATGCAGTCGGGATCCCGAATGAATTCGGGATTCATGATCCGCAAATGCGAAGCATTTGCACCTCCTCCGCCGGCAGGTCAGGAATGACCTGCGGCTGGGAGAGAAAAGCAGTTCCGATGCAGTCGGGATCCCGAATGAATTCAGGATTCATGATTCGCAAATGCGAAGCATTTGCATCTCCTCCGCCGGCAGGTCAGAAATGACCTGCGGCTGGGAGAGAAAAGCAGTTCCGATGCAGTCGGGAACCCGAATGAATTCGGGATTCATGATTTGCAAATGCGCAGCATTTGTGATTCGTCCGCCGAAGGGTCAGGAATGACCCTTCGAGCTGATTGAGAAAGCCGTTTCCGATGCAATCGGAAGAAAGGCTTATTCAGAAACCCGCAGGGTTTCTTTCCGACTTTTCCGAAGGAGAAAGAATTAGCACCATGGCGAAACATCCGAAAGAAGAACAGAACATCGAATTTCCGGATCAGAAGATCGTCCCGATCAATATGGAGGCGTCGGTGAAGAAATCCTTCATCGAGTACTCCATGTCGGTCATCGTGTCCCGCGCGCTGCCGGACGCGAGAGACGGCATGAAGCCCGGTCAGAGGCGCGTGATGTACGCCATGTGGGAGGACAACCTCACCTACGACAAGCCCTTCCGCAAATCCGCGACGACCGTCGGAAACGTGCTGGGCCGCTACCATCCGCACGGCGACACCTCGGTCTATATGACCATGGTCCGCATGGCGCAGGATTTCTCCTACCGCTGCCCCCTCGTGGACGGACACGGAAACTTCGGCAACATCGACGGCGACGGACCCGCGGCGTACCGGTACACCGAGGCCAGAATGTCGAAGATCGCCAACGAGATGATGCGGGATATCGACAAGGAAACCGTCCCGTGGGACATGAACTTCGACAACACCCGCAGGGAGCCGTCCGTTTTGCCCTCGCGGTTCCCGAACCTGCTCGTCAACGGCGCGGTCGGCATCGCGGTCGGCATGGCGACGAACATCCCCCCGCACAACTTGGGCGAGGTCATTGACGGCACGATCTACCTCATGGATCACCCCGACGCGGGCGTCTCGGAGCTCATGCAGTTCATCAAGGGCCCGGACTTTCCGACGGGAGCCGGGATCCACGGGACGGCGGGCATTTTCGAGGCGTACTCCACGGGGCGCGGCCGCATCATGGTCCGGGCCAAGGCGGAGGTCGAGGAGGACGAGAGCCGGATCGTCATTTCGGAGATCCCCTACATGGTCCAGAAGAGCGAGCTGCTCAAGACCATGGCCTCCCACGTCAACGAGAAGCGCATCGAGGGCGTGACCGAAATCCGCGACGAGAGCGACCAGAAGGGCATGCGGATCGTCGTCGAGTACAAGAAATCGGCGAACGGGCACATCATCCTCAATCAGTTCTATAAGTACACGGAGCTCGAGTCCACCTGCTCGGTCATCATGCTGGCCCTGGTGAACGGCGAGCCGAAGATTCTGAACCTGAGACAGGCCCTGCGGGTGTACATCAACCATCAGGAGCAGGTCATCATCAACCGGGTCAAGTACGACCTCGAAAAGGCCCTGCACGAGGCGCACATCAACGAGGGCTACAAGATCGCCATCGACAACATCGACGAGGTCATTACGATCATCCGCCAGTCCCCGGACACCCCGGCGGCAAGGGAAAACCTGAAAGCGCGGTTTTCGCTCTCGGACGAGCAGACGCAGGCCATCGTGCAGATGACGCTCGGACGCCTGTCCGGTCTGGAGAGGCAGAAGGTCGAGGCGAGACTTGCCGAGCTGTATCAGGCCATCGGCGAGTACCGGGAGATCCTCGGCGACGAGAGCCGGATCCGCGACATCGTGCGCGAAGAGCTGACCGAGATCAAGCAGAAGTACAGCGACCCGAGACGCACCACCATCGAGGAGGCCGAGAACGAGATCGTGCTCGAGGATCTGATCGAGCGGCACAACGCCGTCATTACCCTCACGCACGAGGGCTATATCAAGCGGCAGCCCGAGCAGGTCTACGCGGCGCAGAAGAGGGGCGGGCGCGGCGTTATCGGCATGGCGACGAAGGAGGAGGACTACATCGAGCGCGTGGCCGTCGCGGACTCCCACTCCTACCTCATGCTCTTCACCACCGAGGGGAGAGTCTATCAGATCAAGGCGTACCGCGTTCCCGAGGCGGGGCGCACGGCGAAGGGCTCCCACATTGTGAACCTGATCGAGGTGGGGCAGGACGAGAAGATCACGGCGATGCTGTCCGTTCCCGATCTGGAGGACACATCCCTCATCGACGAGTACGAGGACCGGAACTATCTTCTGATGGTCACCCGGCGCGGCGTGGTGAAGCGGACGAGGCTCGCGGACTTCAAGGCTCAGCGGAAGGGCGGCAAGATCGCGCTCGCGCTTGACGAAGGCGACTCCCTCATCTACGTCGCCCTGACGCACGGGGAGAGCGACGTTCTGATCGCCACGACGAAGGGCCTCGCGGCGCGGTTCCGCGAAGACCGGGTCACGGTGATCGGGCGGACCGGGCGCGGCGTGCGGGGCATCTCCCTCAGAGACGGGGACGAGGTGGCCGGCGCGTGCGTGATCGAGAACGATCCGGCGTGGGAAGAGGAACACTGGCTCGTGACCGTGACGGAGAACGGCTTCGGCAAGAGGATGAAGACCGGGGAATTCGAGGCGAAGGGCCGCGGCATTCAGGGGAACATCATCCAGCGGCTGACCGAAAAGACCGGCGACCTCTGCTCCATCGCAACGGTGACGGAGAATCAGGACCTTCTCATGATCACGAACGAGGGTACGATCATCCGGACTCCCGCGAAGGGCATCCCGACCTACGGACGGAACGCGGCGGGCGTTATCCTCATGCGGCTCTCGGACGGCGCGAAGCTCGTGAACTTCGCTCTGGCGGACTCCGAGGAGGACAAGCCGGAAGAGCAGGGTGAGGCCGACGAGACAGACGAGACAGACGAGGCAGACGAGGCAGGAGAGACCGGGGATTCCGGGACGGACGCCCATTCCGCCGAGGTCACGGGCGAGGGCGACGAATTCGTGACGGAAATGGATCTCGGGGAGGACCCGGGAATCGACGAAGAGACGTTTGAAAGCGATGAAAACGGAGATGAAGACGAATAAAACCGGATGGCGGCGGGCCTTTTCGGGGCTCTTCGCAGCAGTTATGATCCTCGGGATGTTCGGCTGCTCGAAGCCGAAGGTCAGCGCGGAGGACATGAGGCCGGTGCTCGAGGAGCTTTTGCCGAAATCTGCGGAGCTGAACGAGATCTATTTCGGCGACGGCCTGCCCACGAACCGCGACGAGGACGCCGTCCGGGCCTTTTACGAGAGCTTTGACACGGACATCGCGGCGATCAGCTACGAGCCGGTGGATCCCGACTGCGGGTACGAGACGGTGGACGATATCAAGGCGGCGACGCTCGAGGTGTTCACGGAGGAGTACGCGGAGTTCCTCTTTGACCGCGCGTTCAAGGGGATCTCCGACCTCTTCGACGAGGGCACGGAGACCGAGCACCGTTCGACGGCAGTCTACGCGATGTACATCGAGCAGGACGGATTTCTCACGAAGCGCGTGAATCTCAAGGACGACGCGATCCCGCTCGGTCGGACTTACGATCTGGACTCCCTCGAAGTGCTTCGGTCGAACGATACGGGCGTGCAGGTGAAGTTAAAATCCTTCTTCGACGGCCAGCCCTCCGTGGACGTGGAGATGTGGCTCACGGAGACGGAGAACGGGTGGAGACTGGATTCGCCGACGTACTGAGGGGAATTCAGAATTCAGAATGAAGAATGAAGGGGAGCGATCCTTCTACAGCGAAAGAGAGGGGGATGAAAAAGCCGCCTTCGCAGAAGGAACCTCTCGGAGGTCTGTAAAGATTCATTGAAAATCTCAATCTTTTTGGTCGTTGATTTGAGTTGGAAATGCAACCATTCCCAACCTTTGTTTATCAAACTCATGCCAAGCTGGATAAGGAACGATATGCCCATAGAAATAGCCGCGTTCATAGCAGTCGCGGCTTTGCTTTCGTCGGTTATTGGTCTGAATATCTATCCCGATTGCTTGATGGACAAAAGTAAAGTTTTGACAAATGATTACGCTTGGTGAATAATAATATATAACATGACGGAGGTATATCTTATGGCTCTGTATTGCCCGTGCTGTGGTATTTCACTAAAAAATGTAAACGAAGATGAGAGATTTGTGTGTAACAAATGCTCATTTATCGGAATGCCGCTCAAAATGAAACACGATATTAGCTATTACCAAAATAAGGCAAAAGAAATGAAAAGCACTCCTTATAATATCGTGCTACTTGAAGAAATATCTGTGAACCCTTATTTTGATGCAAAGACCTGTAGAGAGGTTCATGATGCAATAAATAGGGAGACTGGACTTCTCTATGAAAAGAAGGTTGCAAAAGCCGCCGAGAATAAACCCGCCGTAAATATCCCTAAATGCCCTACTTGTGGTTCACCGAAGATCAAGACAATCTCCATTGCAAGCAAAGCGGCTGGCGCATTCATGTTCGGCATTCTGTCGAGGACAGCACGGTCACAGTTCCAATGCCAGAACTGCGGGTATAAGTGGTAATTGAAAAAATCTCCGCAGAACTATCAATTTTGAGGTGGCGCGGACTGAAAGTCCGTGACGGAGGGAGTTGCGTAAAAAACAGCCGCGGACTTGTTACGGTTCGCGGCAATGCTGTTTATGGGGGATAAAGTAAAGCTCTGACAAGTTTTATCTGCACAAACCCACGATGGCCTCCTTGCCCAATGCGCGACTGAAGCTCTTCGACCTCCGGCTGTACAAACGCGGACCGCGCGAGGACGGTGGGAGGTACTGTCAGGCTTGGATTTTGAGGTGAGCGGTCAGGATTATGCTCTCCGGCCAACCGAGTTGCAAGCAACTCAGGGACCCCCGGGAGGGGCACCCAAGTTCGCGGAGCAAATCTTGATCGGCCATGAGCTGGTGTCCGCGATCGAAGATCGCAGCCCGGCCTGCGCAAGGCCATTTAATCAGAAACCCGTAGGGTTTCTTTCCTTAAATCCCTTTGAGAAGGGATTGAGTTTCAGTTCCCGGTTTCGGCGCGGACGAAGACGCCGTTTTCGAAGTAGCCGGTGTAGGTGCGGCCGCTGGGCCAGTAGTAGGTGCCGTAGCCGGAGGGGAGGTTGTTCTGGAATTCGCCTTCGTAGCGTTCGCCGTTGGCCCAGGTATAGACGCCCTGACCGGCGCGGATATCGTTGACGAAATCGCCCTCGTAGACGTCGCCGCCGGCCCATGTGTAGATGCCGGTTCCGGATTTGACGCCCGCGCGGTAGGTGCCGATGTAGGAGTCCCCGGAGGCGTAGAGGTACTGTCCCTCGCCGTCCTTCAGGTTCTCGGAGAAGAAGCCGGAATAGACGGAGCCGTCGCCGAAGGTATAGACGCCGTAGCCGTCCTTGAGTCCGTTCTTGAACGAGCCCTCATAGGTCTCGCCGCCGACGTAGGAATAGGTCCCCTCGCCGGTCATCATATCGGCGGAGAAGTCGCCCTCGTACACGTCGCCGTTGGCGAACCGCATGACGCCGCGCCCCTCCTTGAGCAGGTTGGAGAGCGTTCCCGCGTAGATATCGCCGTTGGAATAGGCGATCTCCTCCCGGTCGAGGTTGACGTCGGCGGAAATGCCGTTCGAGTAGATCAGCCTGCCGCGGTAGGGCTCGCCCGTCCCGTCCACCTGTCCGAGGAATTTTACATACAGGTCGTCGGTGACGCGCACCTTGATATAGCGGTATCCCGCGCGGTACAGCAGGATCGCCCCCGCCCCGACGATCACGAGGGCGATGAGCAGCACGATCAGCAGCGAGGTGAGAAACCCCGGCTTTTTCTTTTTGTAAGGCTTTGCAGCTTTTCGGTTCATAACAGATCCTTTGAGAAATTACGAGTGCGGAGGAGAGTGTGTCCCGCATCGCTTGCGGAGCGGATTGTTCGTTGTGCGCGGTTCCCTTCGGCGCCGAAGGGCAGGGGCGATCCCCCGAGACGTTCCCCGGGAACGGTCCTTCGGGCCGGCGGGGGCTGAAAAGCGGGGGGAGGATCTTCCGTCAATAAAACCTCGACTGGGGTTTGACCTGCGTGAGGAGGTTGTCGAACATGGTGAGAAGCTCGGGGAGGACGAAGACGGTGAAGACGGCGAGGACGGTGAGGCCGACGGCGGCGAGGACAAAGCTGCGGACGGGGTGCTGCTCGGCCGAATAGCGGAGCTCCGCGGTGACGCGCTTTTCCTCGGGGATATAGAACCGCGCGATTTCAAAGTCGGTCGCCTCGGGGAGGGGATTTTTCAGAACCTTCTCCCGCCAGAAGCGGCGCAGTCCGGAGACCTTCCGCGGCGAAAACTCCGATTCGTTCGCGCAGAGGACGGTCCGGCGGAGGGCGCTGTCCGTTTTCAGAAGGAACCGGGAGACGCGGTTTCTGCCGAGTCCCAGCTCGTCGAGGGTGAGCGCGCTGTCCCGGTCGGCGGCCCCGTGCTCGGAGATGGCTTTGACGATTTTATGGGAGTGCACGCGCAGGATGAGGGCGAACAGCACCCCCATCAGCAGTCCGACGTACAGCGCGCCGACGAGGAAGAGGAACGACGAGCTGTTGATCGACACGAGGTCGAAGTTATCGTAGCTGTACAGTTTTCTCTGCATGGGAACCTCCTTTTGGGTTTATCGTGTGTTCACACTATGGGGAAGAAACCCTGCGGGTTTCCGGAAAGATTTTTCCGCCTCCGTCGGATTCGGCTTTCTTCATCAGCCCGAAGGGTCACTCCTGACCCTTCTGCGGATTTTGGATCCCGACTGCGTCGGGTCCAGCTGTATTTTATCAGCCCGAAGGGTCATTCCTGACCCTTCGGCGGAGGAGGTGCAAATGCTTCGCATTTGCGGATTTGCTTAACCCTCTTCGAGGGAGGAGGAAAGAAACCCTACGGGTTTCTGATTTTATGGCCATGCGCCGCGCCGACGCAGTCGCGCTGCCGGGCGGCACGGGGGACACCATCTCATGGCCGATCAAGATTCGC
>SVQK01000071.1 GCA_015065385.1 Oscillospiraceae bacterium
AGCGGTCTGTGTTTGTGAAGCTGAAACATGCGATGAATTCCGTCTGCGCCGAAATTCATCGGTTTGCTCTGCTGACGCGCCGCAAACAGCGATCGAAACGCGCATTGGAATAGGAAGCTACATAATGAAGTTCAGCTATCCCCTTGCCTCGCCCTCTGGGAGAGGTGGCGCAGTCGAAGACTGTGACGGAGAGGGCCGACGCTTACGCCACCTCTCGCTGAACCGTCAGAACGCGGGATCGCTTCATTCTTAACCCCCCAAGGCTCCCTCACGAATCACCAGATTCGTGCACCGAGGGAGCTGTCACCGCAGTGACTGAGGGAGTCGCGCTATACAAACAAACCTCGCTGCAAAGGAGTTTCGGCGGTTCCCTCCCCCTTATTATATATGGAAACTTCTCGTTTTGTCAAGGGGGAATTTCTTCAAAACCGGCGCGGGGAAACGAAAAATTCCCCTCGGCCGACCCGCGGAGAGGATCCGCGAACCGGGGAGGAGAATCTTCGGCAGGCGTGTAAGCCGGGTTCTGTGCGGAGCGAACTCCGCGGCTGCCATCTATCTGTGACGGTTGTCGCCAGCCGCCTCTCAGCCGCCTCCGCGGTTCTGCCGGGCCGGCATGACGCGTCGTGAGACTGCGTCCCCGCGTGGAGGTGTTGCATCGGATAGGGTTTACATTTGCACACAGTTGCCTGTCGTGCCGGTGAGCTTTTACCTCGCCTTTCCATCTGTACCGTGCGCGGGGCGGAGCCCTTTGCGTTGGTAGTCTATTTCTGTTGCACTTTCCCGGAGGTTGCCCTCGGCGGACGTTATCCGTTATCCCGCCCTGCGATGCCCGGACTTTCCTCATGCCAATACCTTGCGGCGCCATGACACGCGGCAGCCCGGCCTGCATGGGGAAGTATAGCACAACCCGGGGAAAAAGTCAAGCCTCCTCCCGCGCCGCGCAAATCCGAAAAGCTCTTGCAATTCCGCCGCCGCTCTGCTATAATAACGGGTGAACTCTGCGAACCGTTTGCCGCCTTACCACATCATATACCGTCCCCTTCCCCGGCCTCTGAAAAAGAGGGGGAGAGGGGCGCGGCTGAAACGTTCATGCGACTGAAACAACTTTTCACGCGGGCTTTCGGGGAGAATCCGGAGGAGGATTCCTTCTCGATCCGCTTTTCGAACAAAACCCTCTTCGCCCTGCTGCTTCCCCTTGTGGCGGAGCAGTTCCTGTCGATCCTCATGGGGATCATGGACACGGTGATGGTCTCGAGCCTCGGGGACGCGTCCGTCTCGGGCGTCTCGCTCGTGGACATGATCTTCATCCTGTTCATCAACATCTTCAACGCGCTGGCGACGGGCGGGGCGGTGATCGCGTCGCGGTGCGTCGGGGCGAAGAATCCGGACGGCGCGGCGAGGTCGGCCCGCACGATCCTGCTCATCTCCCTCGCGGCGTCCCTGCTGATGCTCGGCGTCGCGGCGGCGGCGGACACAAGGCTGCTCCGCCTGCTGTACGGGCAGATCGAAGACGACGTGATGGCGGCCTCGACCGTGTACATGAGAACGACCATGATCTCGTTCCCGTTCATCGCGCTCTATTCCGCCTGCGCCGCGCTGTTCCGCTCCGTGGGGAACTCGAAGATCTCCATGGTCTCCTCCGCCGCCGCGAATCTCTTCAACGTCGCGGGAAACGCCTTCACGATCTTCGTCCTGAAATGGGGCGTGTTCGGGGCCGCCCTCTCCACGGTGGTCTCCCGCTTCCTGCTCATGGCCTATTTCCTCGTGAAGATCGCGGACAAAGACCTCGCGGTCCGCGTCAATTATAAAACCCTGCTCACCGAAAAGCCGGACGGCGGCACGGCGAAAAGCATCCTCTCGGTCGGCCTCCCGGGATCGCTCGAAAGCGGGACGTTCCAGCTCGGGCGCATCCTCGTGCTCTCCATCATCTCGACCTTCGGGACCGCGCAGATCGCCGCGAACGCCGTCGCAAACAACATCGACACGTTCGGCGTCATGACCGGATTCGCCTTCAACCTCGCCATCATCACCGTCGCCGGACAGTGCGTCGGGGCGGGGGACTGGCGGGCCGTGCGGTACTACACCGGCAAGCTGCTGCGCATGAGCTATGCCTCGTTCGTCCTCTTCAACGCCGTCCTCTTCGCCGTCCTGCCCCTGCTGTTGAAGCTCTATCAGGTCTCGCCCGAAGCCCACGACCTCGCCGTGACCCTGATCCTCATCCATAACCTCTCCGCGACCGTCCTCTGGACGCCGTCCTTCGTCACCCCGAACGCCATGAAAGCCGCCGGGGACGCGCGCTTCGTCATGATCGCCGCCGTGCTGTCCATGTTCCTCTTCCGCGTCGGATTCTCGGAGATCTTCGGCCGCCGCATGGGCATGGGAGCCGTCGGCGTCTGGATCGCCATGGTTTTAGACTGGATCTTCCGGACGGTCGTGTTTGAAATCCGGTGGAGAAAGACGCTCAAGAGAAAGATCGCCCGGACCGCGTCAGAATAAAAAACCATATCACTCCCATACAGAAAGGACACCCATCATGAAAGCATACGGCAAGAAAACCTGGCTCATCCCCGACACGTTTCTCAATTCGGTTTCCAAGAACACCGGGATCTCCCACGAGGCGATCTGCGTGATCAATACCTCGGACACCGACGCTGAGATCAAGCTCACCCTCTTCTTCGAGGACCGGGACGCCCGCACGGATTTCTCCTCCCAGTGCCCCGCCATGCGCACCCATCACATCCGCATGGATAAGCTCCGCAACGCGAACGGCGAGCCCATCCCGCGCGACACCCCCTACGCCGTCCTCGTCGAATCCAATACCCCCATCGTCGTCCAGTACTCCCGCCTCGACACCAGCGCCCCCGAAATGGCCCTCATGACCACCATCGCCTACCCGGTGGAGGAATAAGCGCATTCGGAGGCTTCATCCCCCGACTGCCCCGGAACCGGCATTCCAAATCAGCCCGACAGGTCACTCCTGACCTGTCGGCGAAGGAGTCGCAAATGCTCCGCATTTGCGGATTTTGAATCCCGAATTCATTCGGGAGCCCGACTGCATCGGAACCGGCTTTCTATATCAGCTCGAAAGGGCATTCCTGCCCTTTCGGCGGAGGAGGCGCAAATACTTCGCATTTGCAAATTATAGATCCCGACTTCGTCGGGGGAGGAAAGAAACGCTACGCGTTTCTGATTTTATGGCCTTGCGCAGGCCGGGCGTCGGGAGGGACACCATCTCAGGCCGAAGGTGCCCCTCCCGAGGGTCCCCCTTGGGCATATGGCATAAGG
>SVQK01000072.1 GCA_015065385.1 Oscillospiraceae bacterium
AGAGCCCGACCCGTTTACGGGTAACAAGTAAACTGCCCTTAGCGTGTGGTAGCCGTGGAAACGCCTTTTAGGCGTTGCTGGTAGATTAGGGCTTTGCCCGGTCGATGAAAAGCCCCCGGCTTTGCCGGGGGATCTTTACTGCCGCCCGTCCGCTTACCGATCCGTGAAGGTCAGAACGGTTTTGTTTTCATAGCCGCCGGATTCGGTGACGCTGAAGACGATGGCATAATCGATCCGGTTCATCCCGTTCTCCACCGGCGCGAGACAGGTAAATCCCTCCCGCCGGGATTCCATCGTCATGAGAAAGTCCGGGGAGAGGAGCCGCATCCGCCGCCGGTCCGGATTTCCCGTCAGAGGGCAGTCCGCGTCGTGCCGTCCGAAATAGAGATTGGATTCGAAGGGCAGGGGATCCCCCGCCGACCGCTGTTCCGCCCGATCGCAGAGCGTGACGGAGATCCCGCCCGTCCGAGGTTCCGATACCGTCAGCGTTCTCTCCCAACGGAAGGACGCCCCGGCGACCGTCGTCACGTCCGCGCCGAACATGAGGATCCCGTCCCCGATCCGGGAGGCGTCGAGGAAAGTCCGGATATCGTTTTCCCGGCTGTCGTGCTCTCCCGGGATCCGGATCACATTGTGGTACGCCGCCGTCATGAGCGGGCCGTAGAACTCCCACCGGTCATAGCTCGAACATCCCCCGTCCGTGAGAACCGGATCTTTTCCGTACCAAAGAAGGATCTGTGGCCGTCCCGCGTGCTGGTGTCCGCGCCGGTAGTCCATGCCGTCAACGAGGACCGTCAGCCGTCCCCGCCGGATCACGGCCACCTTGCTGTCCGGAAGGAAGACGTCCCCCTGCTCCGCGTCCGTTCGGATGGGGATGAGCCGGCTCACCCGCAAAAGATCCGCCCGCGCGTCCATCGCGTAGGAGTCCGAGATCCGCGGAGCCTCCCCGTCCGGAGCCATCGTCACCCGGAGCCATTCGTACTGCCGCAGAACGCTCTCCCTGAGGCCCGGGATCGGCTCCCGCCCGTTCTTTTCGAGCAGCAGAAGGGCTTCGAGGTACAGCCGCGCGATGAAATGGCTGTAGGAGGGGGAGTCCTCGTCGGAACCGCCGTCCGCGAAGATCGCCCGCTCCATGTTCATCCGCACCGTCTCCCGCCCGTACCGGATATACTCCTCCGACCGCTCGAACTCCGGGAAGAGAACACCTGCCATGATGAGCGCGGCGCCGATCTGAAGGACGTGGTTCTGCGCGTGACGCCTTTCCAGCCTGTCCTTCGATTCCTCGAGCAGATGATCCGCGTGGAGCCGGATGAAGCCGCAGAGATATCGCCAGTCGTCCGCGGAAAAAGGCGCGTCGTCCAGCATGAACGCCCCGTGGAGCAGGGACAGCGTCCGCCACGCGACCTGCATGTCCCGCCACGTCATGTCCGTCAGGATGTAGTTCAGCGAGGGATCGAAGGGCTGATAGGGATGCGCCGCGTCCCAGCCCTTCACGATTTCCATCCAGCGTTCGGCATATTTCGGTTCGCCGGTTTTCAGCCAGGCGTGGGCGAGCGGGATGGTCATGTAGAGCCGCTGGGGCCAGATCTGCCATTCGTATTTCTTCCGGAATCCGACGGGATCCGTGTAGGCGAAGGAGGCCTCCCATCCGTACTCCGCCTTCCCCTGCCGGAACACGTCCATGAGGGAGCCGTCCATGATGCCGGAGAGCCAGCTGTCGCTCACCGCCGATCCGAGAACGTCGCAGGCAAAGTGAAACGCGCCGCCGTCCAGCACAAAATACGGAAAGATCGGTTCGCGCGTCATCTCCTCCCGCGGATAGACGTACCGCGCGGGAACGGTTTTCCCGAATACCGCCTCCCCGAAGGACTTTTCAAAGAGATCTCCCGTCGTTTTCATCTCTGTCTCATCCTTTCAGATTCCGTTTTGTCTCCGCTCCCATTATAGCACCTTGCGCGGCGGAAGTCAAAGAAAAAAGGCGGGATCTCCGCCCTTATCCCTCTTTTTTCCGCTTCTCGCGCCTTTTTTTGATCCGGAGGATCAGAAGAAAGACAGCGGGCGCGCAGGCAAAGACCGCCGCGACGGCAGAGGACACGATGAACACCGGGGAGCCCGGATTGTCCGCGTTCTGGGCCATCAGGGGGAGGGTCACCGCCTTCGGGAGATAGCCGACCACGCCGCCGAAGATCAGCGCGGGCCAGTCGAGCCGTACCGCCCCGAGATAGAGGCTCAAAGGATCGCTCGGCAGTCCCCCCAGCATCCGCACGCCGAGGGAGAAGAGCCAGTCGTTCTTTTCCCGGAAGGACGCCACCCGGGCCGCGGCGGGATATTTCGCGTCGAACCGGGCCGCGGCGTCCCCGCCCACGAACCGTCCGCAGAGCCACGGAACCGTCACCATCACCGCCGTCCCGGCGAGGTTGACCGCAACGGCGAGGGGCAGGGGGAAGAGCAGTCCGGAGGCCGTGTAGAGGATCCCCGCGTAAAGAACCATGCTCATGCCCTTCACGGCGAAAAACAGCATCATGAGGGGGACCGCCTCCCACGGATTGCCCGGCGTCCGCTCGAGGATGCTCTCCACCGTGATCTTGTCCCGGTTCAGGAGAAAAAGCCCGATCAGCGCAGCCCAGAGAAGAACGCCGACGCCGCGCATGATCCGCTCGGGGGTGGAACTCGCGCCGCCCCTGCCCGTGCCGTTTTCCTTCTTCATGGTAAACCGCCCCTCCCTTTCTCCGCTTCTGCCGCAAGGGCTTTTTTCTATTATACCACGGGTCCGGCTCCGGTGTAAAGAGTCAATCTGTCCAAAGGGGAGCGGGAAAAAGCCCGGGATTCTTTCCCGCGAATTTCGTCGGATTTCATAAAACCCCTTTTCAGACAGAGAAAAATATGCTACAATGCAGATAAGCAGCA
The DNA here is from genome assembly GCA_015065385.1 of Oscillospiraceae bacterium. Lineage (GTDB taxonomy): Bacteria > Bacillota > Clostridia > Oscillospirales > CAG-272 > UMGS1696. The sequence goes on from SVQK01000072.1 coordinate 2,908, forward strand.
ACAGCCGGGGGACGCATATGAAACGGGAAGACATCCGCCTGCCCTCGAAAGCGGCGGGACGAACGATCCACACGGTGATCTGGGAGCCGGAGGAAGAACCGCGCGCCGTTTTGCAGATCGCCCACGGAATGGGGGAATACATCGGCCGGTACGAGCCCTTCGCCGTGTTTCTCTGCGGACGGGGCATCGCTGTCGTCGGACACGATCACCTCGGCCACGGCGAATCGATCCGGGTTGAGGATGACCGCGGCTTTTTCGCCGATGAAAACGGGGACGCGGTCGTGATTCAGGATATGAAGACCGTGACCCTCGAGGCCAAACGCCGGTATCCGGGTCTGCCCGTCTTTCTCCTCGGCCACAGCATGGGTTCCTTCTTCGCGCGCCGGTATCTGGCCGCGGCGGGAGGCGAGCTGGCGGGCGCGATCGTCGCGGGAACGGGCTGGGTCCCGGTGTCCGTCGCTTCGGTCGGTCTCAGGATCGCCCGCACCGTCTGCCGGACAAAAGGCGACCGCTCTCTCTCTCCGACGCTTGACCATCTGGTTCTCGGAGGGAGCATGAAGGCGTTCCCGGCGGAGGGGAGGATGGCGTGGCTTTCCACGGATCCCGCGACGACGGCGGCGTACGAGGCGGATCCCCTGTGCGGAATTCCCTTCACCGCAGGAGCATACCGGGATTTCTTCGCTGTGATGAAATCGGTCGCGCGGGGGGAGGACTTCGACGGAATCCGGCGCACTTTGCCCATTCTGATCGTGTCTGGGGAGCGGGATCCGGTCGGCGGGAAGCAGGCGGTCGAAAAGGTCGCCGCGCTGTACCGGAAACTGGATTTCGCCGACGTCACGGAAAAGGTGTTCCCCGGCGACCGGCACGAGATTCTCAACGAAAAGGACCGCGCCGAGGTGTACCGGTTCCTCGCGGAATGGATCGAAAAGCGGATCCGGAAATAATCGGAGAAAGACGGAACAGTATGTTCAGAGACATTCAGCGGAAAAAACAGGCGCTCTCTCCGGAGGAATGCGCCGAAATCCTGAAAGAAACGCGGCGGGGCGTGCTGTCTGTGACAGGGGACGACGGCTATCCCTACGGCATGCCGCTCAATCACTATTACGACGGGGAGACCGGGACGCTCTGGTTCCACAGCGGAAAGACCGGCCACAAGATCGACGCCCTCCGCCGCTCGGACAAGGCCTCCTTCTGCGTCATGGACGAAGGGGTGAAGAATCCCGGGGAATGGTGGCTGACCTTCCGTTCCGTGGTGGTTTTCGGGCGGATCCGCTTTCTGGACGACTACGACCGCGCCGTCGAGATCAGCCGCCGCCTGTCCCTCCTCTTCACCGACGACGAGGCCTATATCGAGCGGGAGATCGAACACTCCGGGCCCAGCGTTTTGGTGTTCGCCCTCGAGCCGGAACACATCACCGGCAAGCGCGTTTCGGAGAGATGAGCGCAAGGGCGGTACAGCCTGAAAGCCTGAGAGCCATAGAACCGGAGATGGAAAGGAGATTCCCATGATCCTCGAAGAGACCTATACGCTCGCAAACGGACTAACAGTCCCGAAGATCGGGTACGGCACATGGCAGATCCCGGACCGGGAGGCACCTTCCGCCGTCCGCTGCGCCGTCGAGACCGGATACCGGCACATCGACACAGCCGCGGCCTACGGAAACGAACGGGGCGTGGGAGAAGCCGTCCGGAACTGCGGATTGAAGAGGGACGCGCTGTTCGTCACGACCAAGATCCCGGCGGAGGTCAAGACGGCGGAGGGAGCGCGCGCATATTTGAAGGAATCCCTCGCGCTGCTCGATATCGGATGGATCGACCTGCTTCTGATCCACGCGCCGAAGCCGTGGGAGGAATTGCACGATCCCGCCGCCCGGGACTACTTCGCCGAGAACCGCGCCGTCTGGCAGGTCATGGAGGAGGCGGTCGATGCGGGACTTGTCCGCTCGATCGGGGTATCCAACTTCACCCCTGCCGACTGTGACAATATCCTCGCCTCCGCCCGGATCAAGCCCGTCGTCAACCAGATCGCCGTGTTCATCGGGCACAGCCAGCAGAAGACCGTCGCGTACTGCCGGGACAACGGGATTCTCGTCTCCGCCCACTCCCCGAACGCGCACGGAGAACTGGCGAAAAATCGGAAGGCTGCCGAGATCGCCCGTCGCTGCGGCGTGTCCGTTCCGCGCCTCTCGATCCGCTGGTGTCTCGAGCGGGGACTTCTGCCCCTGCCGAAGAGCACGAATCCCGACCATATCCGGGAAAACGCCGATATGGATTTCGTCCTCTCCCCGGAGGATATGGAAGAACTGAACGCGCTCTGACCGCCGACTGCCCTTTTCGGAAACAGCCCGAGCGGCACAGGACACAACGACAGGAGGAAAACCATGAATGACCGTATCCGGACGGCTGCCGCGATCTGCGCGCTCGTCCTCGCCCTGACCGCCTGCCGTATGAACGTCCTGACGCCGGACTCCCCGGAAGACGGCGCGGGGGTGGGACGGGCTGCCGAAACAGAATCGGCGGATTCCCCCGATTCTTCCGGGACGGAGGAGAATTCCGGCTATACCGCTCCCGTCGAGGATCCGGACAGCCTGGCGCCCTTCGGGCAGATCCGGTGGACGGTGCTCAACGGGCGGTACGTCTATGAAATGCCCGCGCGGAAGACGAGGGATCTCTCCGCCCTTTCCGCGCTTGACGGCCTGCCCCATCCCCGCTTCGAGGACAGCCATCAGCCGCCGGAGAAGGATCAGTGGTATCCGGGCCGGGTGATCTACCACGAGGACACCCACACGGCGGAATACGTCTGGGCGTGGCCGGGATCCACAGCCGACCGGAAACAGTCCACCCTGGACACGCTGGCGAAATACGGCGCGATCTACCGCGGGGACGAAGCGCACAAGGTGATCTACCTGACCTTCGACTGCGGATACGAATACGGCGCGACCGAAAAGATCCTCGACACCCTGCGGGACAAGGGGGCTCCGGCGGCCTTCTTCCTGACCGGCCCCTACGCGCGCGGCGAGTCCAAGATCTATGACCGGGAGTACCTCCACGGCCTGATCCGCCGGATGCTCGACGAGGGGCACATCCTCGGGAACCACACGAACACCCATCCCGACATGACGCAGAAGACCGCCGCGGAGGTTCTCGACGAGATGGAGCAGGTGGAGAAGGCCGTGAAGGAATTCTTCCCCGACGCGCCGGATCTGCTCTACTTCCGCCCGCCGGAGGGGGATGTGGACGAGTGGCTCATCCGGGTGGAGGCGGAGCTCGGATACCGGACCGTTCTCTGGTCCTTCGCCTATTCCGATTGGGGACAGGACACCCAGCCGAGCTACGGCGAGGGCATCGCGGCGGTGAAGCAGGGGCTGCATCCGGGCTGCGTTTACCTCCTCCACGCGGAGAGCCAGACCAACGCCGACATTCTCGCGGAATTCATCGACTGGGTCCGCAGTCAGGGTTACGAAATCGTCCCCCTGTGCGATATCAAGGCGTAATACTAAACTCAAGCTAAAAAGGAAACGCGGCTTTCTTTCGGAGAAAGCCTGGCAAAGAACTTTGAAAAAGGGAAAGGAGTTTGGCTGTGCCAATAGAGTGAAGCGAAAGCTTCGGCACACCAATATAGCTATCCAACCTTATCAGAGTTATCGCACGCGAGCTCACGGCAGAGGCCGTTCGCCTTCTACATGGAGCGATCAAAACCCATATAGTTTAGCTTTTTTGGCTGAGAATAGTATAAAAACAGCATAAAAAAGGGCTTCCCGCCGGCGGTTCTGGCCGGAGACGGGGGAGCCCTTCTGCGTTGTTTTACAGGAAATCAGCCGTTCTTTTCGTAGGCCTCGATGATCTTCTCGAGCTTCTTCGCCATGGGCTTTTCGCCCTTCTGAATGGTGGAGGCGACGTCTGTGGAGTCTCTCTGGAGCAGGTCGCGGACGAAGTTCACGAGGGACTGGTCGTACATGTGGGAATAGCCGAGGTCGAAGACGCGGGTCTCCATCACGAGGTCCATCATGCGGGTGGAGTCCTCGTCGCGTGCGGATTTGGACTTCGCCGTCACTTCGAAGAGCGCGTCGCGGATGTTTCTGTAGGACTCGACGGCCAGTCCTTCGACGAGAATGCCGGTGCGGACGGGATCTTCGATGGTCATCGGGACGGCCAGCATCGCCACCGCGCCGTTGACGAAGCTCATGTGCTTCTCCTGAGTCGTGTCCAGCTTGGGCATGGGAAGGACGCCGTAGTCGTCTTCCATCTCGCGCCATTTCTCGCCCTTGAAGTGGGTGAGGGAGGCTTCGCAGAACAGCGCGCGGCCCTCGAGGAACGTGTCGTAGGCCATGCTGTAGGTGTTGATGTCCGTATGGTAGTTGGAGTTGTTCTCCCGGACGACCCGGTAGATTTCGTCGTAAATACGGGTGTTCAGTTCGAGATCGAGGTTGAGGACGGGCGTGCCGTCCGCGTCCTTCGTGACGATCTTTCCGCCCGCGCCGTAGTAGAAGGAATACGGGCTGTCGAGATACCACGAGGTCAGGCCGAAGAAGTCGTTTGCTTCGGTGATCGCGCCGTCGCCGTCCAGATCGGAGGTGGTGTCCTTGGTGAGCTCGTACATCGCGTCAAGGGTCCATTCCCCGGCGTCCACGGTGGAATAGGGCGCTTCAAGCCCGTAGTCCACGAAGCGGTTCTTGTTGAAGGCGAGGCAGGAGGAGCGGAGCATCGCGTTCGGCAGGGGCATGCCGCAGAGGAGCTTCATGTGCCCAGCGACGGTGAAGGCGTCCACGCAGTCGGTGTCCCACCACGGTTTCGCCGGATCGACGTTCTCGAGCTGGTCGAGGGAGTAGAAATACCCTCCGGAAGCGGCGGTGGAGGCGGAGACCATGTGGAGGAACGCGGCGTCGAAGTCGTTCGTCCCGGCGGTCACCGCGGCTTTCACGGCTTCGGTGGCCTTGTTGTAGTCGTCGTATTCCACGCCCTCGAGGTGGACGCCGAAGCGTTCGTCCACGGCCTGATTGCGGCGGAAGATGGCGTCGTTCAGAGCCTCGCCCGTTTCCTCCTCGATGTTCACGTCCTCGCCGCCGAAGTGTGCGATGCGGAAGGCGTATCCGTCGTAATTCACCTCGGGCAGATTGTCGATCAGGCCCGGATCCTCGGTTTCGGGCTCGGTTTCAATGTCGGCGGAGGGCGTGACGGCGGACTGGGAGCCGGTCTGAGGATCCGCGTTGTCCGTATTGCCCTCCGAACAGGAAGCGAACGCGGACAGGAGAAGAAGCGCGGCCAGCGCGGCGGAGATCGTCTTTTTCATGTTTGCAGCACCTCACATGTGGCATTCTGGCAACAGTATAGCACGAACGGACCGGAAAATCAAGATCGGATTCAGCACAACGGACAAATATTCAGCGTCAATTCACGAAAATTTCTTGTACTTTCGATGGAAGAATGCTATAATGAAGAAAAGCGGTATCCGAAGGAGAACTCCCATGAAGAAAAGAACCATTTCCCTTGCGCTGGCGCTTCTGACCGCGCTTTCTCCGGCGGCGCAGGGCCTTCCGCGCTTGATGGAACCGATTCGGGCGGCGGCGTCCGTGTCCGCGGCGGAGAATGTCGTCGTCAACGCGGTGCGGATCCGCATGAGTTCCGCTCCGATCGCGGGAAACCGTCCCATCGATGCGGGCTGCTCCGTTTCGACCGGGATGATCTCGGGGATCCGGTGGATCGATATGACGGAAAAGCGCGTGCTGAACGACGCGGATCCCTTCATCGAGGGGCATGTCTGCTCGCTGTCCGTGTACATGGAACCCTCCGGGAGGGCTGCGTGGGCCGTGACGTCCGACGGATATCCGGCTGTGAAGGTCGTATGCGACGCGGGCGGAACCGAAATGGAGGCCCTTTCCGTGATGTTCAACCAGAACGAGGACGGAAGCGTCACGCTGATGGCGGTCTTTACCTTCACGGTCGCGGCCCGGGGCGGCTCGGAAACAGGCTCCGGCTCTGGCTCTGGGGCGGCACCGGAGACGGACGGCGATGAGAGCGGCAGTCAGCCCGAATCCGGGAACGGCGGCCAGAACGGCGGCCAGAACGGCGGCCAAAATGGCGGCCAGAATAGCGGGACCGGAGCGGGGGAGGAAGAATCTCTCACGGTTCAGGCGGCTTCGGTGCGCGGCGCGCGGATCCCGGCGGAAGGACAGCGGATGCAGATCACCGGATTTGACGCCTCTCCCTGCATCGTGCGGGACGCGGGCTGGTTCAACGTGACCGACAACATCCCCCTCGAAACCGGCGAGACCTTCGCCGCGGGAAAGGAATACTGCGTGTCCCTGTTCCTGCTGCCTCCGGAGGGGAAGAGCTGGGCTCCCGACGCGCGGGTGACCATGACCCTGACGGACGGGCAGACCGTCACACCGTCGCGCTCCTTTATCCAGATGGGCGGGGACGGCGTCGTCGTGCTGATCGGAGATTTCATCCTGGAAGCGGTGACGGCCGAAGAAGCCGCGGCGAACGCCCAGCCTCAGACACCGCCTCAGCAGGAAACAGGCTCGGGATCCGGGGGCGGAGCGGAAGGAAACAGCCCCGCCGATCCGGAACAGCCCGGCGGACAGCATGAGGACGGTCAGAACGCGCCGGAGAATCCCCCGGCGGATCCCAAGCCGACCGACAATCCGCCCGCCGACGGACAGCAAGCCGACGGGCAGAATGCGGAGAGTCCCGCGGGCGGCATCGCGTCCGAGCCCTCCGACCTGACGGCGAAACCCGGGGACACGGCAGTCTTCCGGGCGGCGGCAGGCGGCGAGATCCGGGCGGTCCGGTGGATCGCGGTGAACGGAAGCGAGATCATCCCCCTGTCGGACGGCGCGTTCGGCTACGGCTCCGAGCTGGAGGGAACGGCGACGGCGGCTCTAACGGTGAAGAACGTCGCCCGGGAGATGAACGGCGTGCGGTTCGCCTGCATTTTCATCGGCGCGGACGGATCCACGGTCAGCACGAGATACGCCGTTCTGACCGTCAAAACGGAAGAGGGGAACGCCGGGGAAGAATCCGCTCCGTTTTCCGACGTGAAGACGGGCGACTGGTATTATCCGAGCGTGTCTCAGGCTGCCTCCCTCGGCCTCATGAACGGGCGCGGGAACGGACTGTACGAGCCGGACGGAACGGTGACCTTCGCCGAGGCGGTCAAGCTGGCGGCGGTGATCCGGGAGCGGTACGAGACGGGGACGGTCAGTTTGAAAAACGGGGATCCGTGGTACATGACCTACGTCGATTACGCGGAGGAACACGGGATCCTGACGGACGACGGCACATGGGGCGCGATTGGAAAAGAGACGGTCCTCGCGCGGGCGAACGAACCCGTGACCCGGTCGGAGTTCGCGTGGATCTTCTCGCGTGCTCTTCCCGCGGGCGCGCTTCCGGCTGTGAACGACATTCCGGACGGCTCGATCCCGGATCTCTATCCGGACGGCGGGGAGGTCAACGTGTCCGCGGCGCGTCAGACCGCAATCTACGCGCTGTACCGGGCGGGGATCCTCAACGGCAGCGACGCGATCGGAACCTTCCGGCCGTGGGCGGATATCAGGCGGTCCGAAGTCGCGGCGATCGCGGTGCGGATGTGCGTGCCGGGAGAACGGGTCGGCGCCCCCGCGGCTCTGATCGTCCCGGACGGCGAATGAAAGAAATCAATTCCGATCGGATATTGGAGTGGAAAAGACCGGTGAACCCGGCGGTTTCAGAAAGGAAATGCGGTTGATATGAAAAAAACGGTGGCTTTGCTCCTGTTCTGCGCGCTTCTCTGCGGAGCGGCGTCCTGCGCGAAGGACAGCGGATCCGGAAAAGAGGGCGGGGATCTGCCCTTCGAGGTGACGGTCGGCGGCGGTGACGTCGGTTCGGCGGCGGTCGAGGTGGATCCGGACGCGCTCGTGAAGGGGATCTGCGAGAAATACGAGCTGACGGAGGGCTTCATCTTCACCTCGTCCTCCACGGAGCTCGGGGAATATCTCGACGAGGATCTGATCCAGTCCTACTACGGGGACGCGACGGACTCTCCGGACTTCACGAAGGTGGCGGACTACTGCCTGTATGTGGACGAAAGCGATCCGGACATCATCATCGACGTCGGCGTCTTCCACATGGCGGACAAGTCCTACGCCGACACCCTGATGCAGTACCTGCAGGCGCGGATCGACGTGAAGATCGAAAACGGCGCGCGCTATACGAACATCGACGTGGCGACTCTGAAAAAATCCGTCGTGGCAAAGAGCAAAGGCGGGGATTATGTGTACTATGTGGTCTCCTACAATACGGTGGAGATTTCCGAAGAGATCAAATCCGCCGTAAACGGATGACGGAGCCGGAGCGGATTTTGACGACCGATCGATGATCGATAGGACGATAGAGGGATATGGTTTTTTCGTCTCTTTTGTTTCTGTTCGCGTTCCTTCCCGTGACGCTGGCCCTGTACTACGCGATCCCGAACCGGAAGGCGCGGAACTGGGTGCTGTTCGTCCTGAGCCTGATTTTCTACGGCTGGGGCGAGCCCGTGTATATCCTCGTGATGCTGGCGTCCATCACGGAGGCGTGGGGGTTCGGGTTCCTCATAGCGAAATACCGCGTTTCGGCTCCGAAAAAAGCGCGGGGCTGGATGGCGGTCTCGCTGTTCTGCAATCTGGCCGCGCTCTTGTTTTTCAAGTACGCCAACTTCTTTATCGGCAATCTGCGGCTGATCCCGCTCTTCACGGAAACGCTCTCCCCCATCGAGGGACTGACGCTCCCCATCGGGATTTCGTTCTACACGTTTCAGATCATGTCCTATACCATCGATTTGTACCGCGGGCAGACGGACGTGCAGCGGAACTATGTCGCGTTCGGCGCGTATGTGACGCTGTTCCCGCAGCTCATCGCGGGTCCCATCGTGCGGTACCGGGACGTGGACGACCAGCTGACGGAGCGGCGGGAGACCCTTCCCCTGTTTTCGAGCGGCGTGCGGCGGTTTCTCATCGGACTTGGGAAAAAGGTGCTGATCGGGGACGCCTGCGCGCGGGTCTACGAATACGCCAAGGCCACGGCGGGGTTCCATCCCACGGCGGCGGCGGCGTGGATGACGGTGATTTTCTATACCCTGCACATCTACTACGATTTTTCCGGCTATTCGGATATGGCGATCGGGCTCGGGCGGATGTTCGGATTCCGGTTCCTCGAGAACTTCAACTATCCCTATGTCTCGCAGAGCATCACGGAGTTCTGGCGCAGATGGCACATGTCCCTCGGAACGTGGTTCAAGGAATACGTCTACATCCCGCTCGGCGGAAACCGGGTCGGAAAGTTCAAGCAGTTCCGGAACATCGCCGTCGTGTGGTTCCTGACGGGCTTCTGGCACGGGGCGAACTGGAACTACATCCTCTGGGGCGTGTATTTCGGGGTGATTCTGGTCGCCGAGAAAACCTTCCTGCTCCGGGCGATGGAAAAGACGCCGTCCGTTCTGCGCCGTCTCTACGCGCTTCTTCTGATCGGATTCGGGTGGATCCTCTTCTCCTTCACGGATATGGCGGCGGGCTGGCAGTGCTTCCGCTCGCTCTTCGGGATCGGGACGGAGGCTTTCTGCACGCCGACCGTGGGATACGAATTCTTGCGCGCCCTGCCTCTTCTGATCCTTGCCGCAGTCGGCGCGACTCCCCTGCCGAAGAGCGTATGGGACACCCTCGCCGAACGGGACTGGACGGCGGAAGGCGCGGTGGACGCAAAGGGAAACGAGATTCCCGTACCCGACGCACCTCTCGGAACGCGCGGCAAGGTCTTCGGGATCCTCACGGCGGTCGGATGCTTCGGGATCCTGCTCGTATCGACGGCGTATCTGGTGGACTCCACGTTTAGTCCGTTTCTGTATTTCATCTTTTAGGAGGGCGGGGGCATGAAGCGAATCTGCAACATTGTGACCGCCGTCCTCTTCGCGGCGTTCCTCTTCACCTTCGCGGCGGCGTTCGTCCTTCTTCCGGACGGATCGTTCTCGGCGGAGGAAAACCGGACGCTGGCGCAGTTCCCGGAATTCTCGTGGGAGCGGCTGGCGGACGGGACGTTTTCCTCCGGGATCAACGAGTATTTCGCCGATCAGTTCCCGGCGCGGGATCTGCTGGTCGGGATCAAGGGGATCGCGGAGACCGTTATGCTCCGGGGCGAGAACAACGGCGTCCTGCTCGGAAAGGACGGTCAGCTCGCCGTGCGCCGGTTCAAGGCATACAAGAGCCGCCTCGAAACGACGGACGACATGGATTACTATTACGAAAGCACCCTTCGTCTGAACATGGAGGGGATCGGCGCGTGGGCTGAGGCAGCCGCGGGGAACGGCGTCCGGACCGTCACCGTTCTGCCTCCCCGCACGGTCGATGTGGCCTCCTCCGCTCTCAGCTATCCAGACGAGATCACCCGGTCGATTCACGAAACGCTTGTGAACGGGTTTTCGGAGAAGGCCGGATTTATCGATCTTCTGCCCCTTTTCAGAGAGCGCTTCGACGCCGGGGAGTACGTCTATCTCCGGGGGGACCACCACTGGACGACGCGGGGAGCCTATCTCTGCTACCGGGAGATCATGAAGGCCTTCGGCATGGAGGACGCGATTCTGCCGGAAGACGCGTTTGACGTTGAGCCGGTTCCGGGATTCTACGGCACGACGTGGTCCCGCGCGGGGTATAAATTCGTCGGGCCGGACGAGCTCGAGGTCTGGACGGTCGGGGATGAGGACCTGCTCGAAACGGTCTGCCTCTCCGAAAAGATCGTGAAGGGAGAGGACGGAAAGCCGACGAAGGCCCTCGAAGCGTACGACTCCTTCCCCGGATGGATGAGGCGGGAGCATTTCGGCGAAAAGGACAAATACGCGGCCTTCCTCGACGGGACGCACAATGTGCAGACGGTGTTCCGCGCCGACGGCGAGGCGAGGGAAAGACTGCTGATCCTGAAGGATTCCTTTGCCAACACGCTGGTTCCGTTCCTCTCGCGGCACTTCGATCTTGTGATTCTGAACCTTGCGGGCGGGGTCGCGGACGGGAGCCGGTATCTGGAAGAATTCGGAGCCTCGCGCGCGCTCATCGTCTACAACTGGGAAAACCTCATCACAAACACCAATCCGGCCACCATCAAGTAATCAACTGTGAGGTACAGCGATATGATCAACGAAATCCTGAAGGCTGCCGCGGCTCTTCTGGCTGCTGCGGCGCTCCTGCCCGTGTCCGCCGGATGCAAGAAGGGCGGCATTTCCCTGAGCGAGGCGAGTTCCCTCATGAACGAGCTGGATCAGAACGGCGCCATCTCCATCGAGGAAATCGAGGCGGAGGCGGAAGCGGCTGCGCAGGCTGCGGCGGAAAAGAAGGCCGCGGAGCTGGCGGAAAAGGAAGCCCAGCGTCAGGCGGCGAAGGAAGCCCTGAACAACAAGGGCACGACGACCGCTCCTGTCGCACAGACTCCGAAGGAGGAGACGCCCGAGATCGACACGAGCGGTCTCAAGATCGGCAACCCCGTCGAGGCCGTCCCGCTTGCGAATCCCGAGCTCTATTCCGCGGGGCCCTTCGTCCCGGAGGTCTATGATCCAGCAGACACACGCGAGTTCAAGGTGCTCGGCGCGGCGTATTCCGACGATTTCTGGGCGGTGGTGTACGGCGAGTGCAAGGTCGGGGCCGTGGTGAGCGCGACCGTGTCCGACGGGGAGGAGCAGTACACGGTGCAGTCCGAGGGCGGATGCTTCGCGCTCCGGATCTGGGCTCCGAGGATCAACACGCGGCTCTATCTGACGGAATCCTACAACGGGCAGCAGATCGGCGACATCCACGTTTGGGACGGGCGCGTCATCACGTCGTCCTACGAGGAGGATCTGAACTGGAGCGTGCTGATCGGCGGCGGGAACCAGGGCTTCTATTACAAGATGATCCCGGACTTCGAGCACACGAACCTCCTCTCCGAACAGCAGATGGCGAAGGTGAAGGAAAAGATCGCCGGAAGAGTGGAGAAGCTCTCCGAGATCGGAGACGGCTGCGAGCTTGTATATCTTTTGGCCCCGGCGTCCATGACGATCTATCCGGAGCTCGTTCCCGACACGGTCAATCACGCGGAGGGGGAGAGCCGGTACGATCAGGTGAAGCAGGTGCTGACGGAGGCGGGTGCGACGGTGATCGATCTGCGGGACACCTTCAAGGCCCATAAGAACGACGCCCTTCCGCTCTACTACGACTACGACAGCCACTGGACGGAGTACGGCGCGTACATCGCTTACGTCCAGCTCTACGACTATATCTCCGACCGGTATCCGGCGGCCGCTCCCCGGAAGTTCTCGGAATTCAACTGGGAATGGGCTTACTACACCCGCGGAGACATGCCGTGGTACTTCGACGTGGATCAGGGCGGGCTGGTGTACGAATACACCTTCAAACGGCACATGAACTTCGACGACTGCCCGGACTTTTTGAAGAAGATGAACCGGTACAAATGGGATTACTCCGTTTCCTATCCGGCGTACATCGACGACGTTTCCGCGTCGAAGACCTACAAGACCGGAAACGCGGATCTGCCGGACATCTACGTCTTCCGCAACTCCTACGGCGCGGCGATCTGGGATCTTCTGATCGAGCGGAGCAACAAGTCGGTGTTCAACACGATGTTCGCCTACACGTTCAACCTCGCGCAGATCAAGCAGGCCGACCCGGACTATGTGATCTACGTCGTGACGGAGTGGGAGCTGAACAATATTTACGACAACTGATACGGACACGAAAGATCCAGAGAGGGAGGACGGCATGAAACGAACGATTGCGGTGAAGGGAACGGGGACCGTACAGGCGGCACCCGATCAGATCGAGCTGACGATGAATCTGTCGGTTCTCGATCCGGATTACAAGACGGCGGCGGACGAGGCGGACCGGAAGAGCGGCGCGCTGAGAGAAGCGGTGCTGGCGGCGGGATTTGCCTCCGACGCGCTCAAAACCGCGGACTACAGCGTCGGGACGGAATACCGGGGCGTCCACGATCCGGCGAGTGGGGAATACCGGCAGGAGTTTGCGGGATACCGGATCCGGCACGGGCTGCTTCTGTCCTTCCCGCTGGATCTTCCGCGCCTTGCGGAGCTGCTTGGGGGGATCGGGGAATCCGGTTCCGAGCCGGAGCTGTCCATCCGCTTCACGGTGGAGGATCCGGAGGCGCTCAGAAAACGCGCGCTGGAATCCGCGGCGACGAACGCGAGGGAAAAGGCGGAGATTCTGGCCGCGGCGTCCGGGGTGAAGCTCGGCGAGCTCCTGACGATCCGGTACGAATTTGCGGACGTGCGGTTTGCTTCCCCGACGGCGTTCGACGCGGGCGCGCTGAACGGAGTACATGGGCGGATGATGGCGAAGGCTTCGTTTGCCGCGGACATCACGCCGCAGGACATCACCTTCACCGACAGCGCGGGATTTGTGTGGGAGATCGGATAACTGGATAGAAAGCAAAAGAAATATCATTGGATGTAATATTTTGTCACCAAAACAGTATAGGTCTTGAAATGGTGGCTTCAATCGTGTATAATGAATAATGAGAAAAATATCCCGGAGGGGGAAGCAAAGTCATGCCAAAAGAATGTGCAGCCTGTAAACAGCCTGCAAGTGTCCTTGTGCGTTTACATAAAGGCGAAAAGACAATTGTGGTTTCGCTCTGTCAAAAATGTCTTATTCGCTTATCCAAAATGACAAGGGTAGAAATTCTTGAAACTATTCCGCAAGAGAGTGAAAACAAACCTATTCCTGTTTCAAGAAAAGTTAGTCCCGTTAAGCGGTCAAAGAAACCTCTCCTGATTACAGTTGTGGCTCTGTTGATTCTTGCATCAATCGTTGGTACTATCATTTTCGTTGTACCATTAATCAAAAAAGCAATCTTAAAAGATTCATTGGAAAACAATTCTCCAACTGAATCTGTTTCAGATGTACCTACAACCCCTGAACAGATATATGAGTATGCTTCTCTTGCTACAGTTGAAATAACAGCAATTGGAGACGATTTTATATCTACTGGGACGGGATTCTTTTGCGATACAAGTGATTATCTCATAACAAATTACCACGTTATAGAGGGCACAAGCGAAGCATACATAACCATTCATGATGGTGGACGTTATGATATAACCGGATTCTATGGCTATGATGAAACAAAAGATATTGCCCTTCTGACTACAACATACGCTCCCCAAACAATCCTGAAATCATGTGCTGACGATATAAAAACCGGAGAATCAGTTTATGTTATTGGAAGCTCTGAGGGACTAACTGCCTCGTTTTCGTCAGGGATTGTCGCAAGTTCTGAAAGAGTATTTGATGATCTTAGCTATATTCAGATTACAGCCCCCATTTCTCATGGGAACAGTGGAGGGCCTGTATTAGACTCAAAAGGTGAGGTTGTTGGAATAGCATCTGCCTCCTTCGAAGAAGGGCAAAACTTAAATCTTGCTATACCAATATGCATGGTAAAGGAAACCTCAAAACATGTACAATCCTTGTTGCTCGAGAAAAAACAAAGAAACAGATCCATTAGTGTGCATGAGTTTTCCGAAACCTTTAATGCGCTCGTTGATCATATCAAATTTTACGGCGAACGGACGGATCTGTCTATTTCAGAAAGAATTTGGACATCTTATAAATATGAATACAAATCGGATGCCACGAATGAATCAATAAGTATGATCTATTATGCAAGCAATAATCAAATCAGATGGACATATTATAGTGGCGAATATGCTGTTCTTTTAGACTTTTCAATAGATATGTACCCGAGTTTTAACGTGGAAATTGCTTTCTCTTCTAATGCAAGTGATTATTCTCACCTAATAGATTCAGAACAAACATTTTTATTCTCAGATGTGAAAACGACTGATAATGAACTCCACTTTGAAATACAGGAAATACAAGGTGATTCAGAAATGTGGTTATCGGGCCAAAAAAAGCTTGCCTACAATAGAGCATTCAACAAGAGGCTGGATGATATATTATCATTGTTCACAGAGTTCTGTGACGACACATCGTTTTCTTACGATCTATACGATTTTGGATTCATACAATAGCATTATTTCAGCTAAAAATGATGTATTTTACGAATAACAGAAAGGGTATGTCACATGAAAATCAAACAAACTGAAAGAAGTCTAATATCAGAATCAATTCAATTTGCTTGCGCTGTTTCACCCATACCACACAAATTCTATAAAGTCATGCGTTTTTTCAAAATAGAACTTCCAGAAAAGCAATCAAATGGTGCTCCTATCACTGAATGGACTATCCCTGAAGAGTTGAAAATGCCCATTAAATCAGCATTACAAGTCTATATTGAGACACTCAATAATAATGGCCCTATCCCCCCATCATTTGAATTCCATTATTCGACCGAGGAGGCAAACGCTATATATAAATCTTTACTAGATAAGTTCTGAGTTTCATTTTATCCTTTTCTGAAAACAAACCGTCAAATCTCTCTTTTATCCTTCATAATCATCAACCTGTGTCACCTAGTACAGTGCCCCTCTGAACCGGATTGGCGTTTCAGTTGTCACATCATCCCGTGGTTTATACTGAACAAGACTTCCAATATATCTCATGTTCAGAAAGTTACCTGTAGCACACCCATACCGTCACCACAGAAACAAGGTGGTGTTTTCGGCTTCCTAATGTGTCTGTGTAAAATTGTGGATATAGTAGTTCTATTTTCTTGTCTTTCAGTTTTTTGCCTCAATTTTCTCTCACATAAAACTTCATAACAAAAAATGGACAGGGTCCCGGTTTTTCCGGAATCCTGTCTTTTTCTGCGGTGTCGGTTTATTTCTTCCAGTTCTTCATCTTGCCGGAGTATTCGAGGAGCTTGATGAAGTGGCCGCCGACGACGGTGCGGTGCTGGAATCCTCTCTGCTGAGCGGTGACGGTGAAATACCAGTCAGTCGCCGGGACGCGGGAGAGGGAGCAGTTGTAGGCGTTCCACAGCGGCGCGACGTATTCCTCGAAGTCGTCCCGTCTCGCGGCGAGAGTGGCGGTCCAGACCAGCCAGTCGGACTTGGTGTAGGTCTCGCGGTTGTCGAGCGGCATGCCGTAGGCGTTGATGTGGTGCTTGTAGGAGGCGAATTCGGTCGCGGTGACGCCGGGATCCATGACGCCGGTTCCCATGAGCTTGTCCCAGACGATGTTGTACTTCATCGACCAGGTTCCGGGACGGTCGAACGCGAGCCGGTAGGAGCCGTCGCCGTTGGCCGCTCTCTGCGCCCAGCCGTCGGCCATCTTCCGGGCCTTCTCGGTCATGACCCTGTAGTCGTCCTCGCGGCCCAGCATCTTGTAGATGACGCCGAGTCCCGCGATGCCCATGACGGCCTTGAGGGAGAGGTTGCAGTTGTGGGCGAGGTGTCCGGCGAAGTCGTCGGTGCAGAGCTGATTTTCCGGATCGTCGCCGTGCGCTTCGAGATACTTGACCCATGCTTCGAGCAGATCGAGGTTGTCGGCGGCGAATTTCGTCTCGTTGTCCGCGATGGCGACGGCGGCGGCCATGACGAGCATGTTGCCGCATTCCTCAACGGGCATCTGGCTGTCCCGGGCGTTGGCTCCGTAGACCTGTCCGCGCACGAGCGGGAACTGGCCGCAGTCGTGGGGCGCGAAGTCGAAGATCCAGCCGTCCGTGCGGGAATACTTGTAGATCGGGCGCATCATGCCGCGGACCAGCTCGGGATTGTACATCAGATAGAGCGGGATGGACGGATAGGACACGTCCACGGTGGCGGCGCATCCGTTGGAGAAGCACTCCTTGGAGATCCAGAGGATTTCCCCGTCCTTGTCCACGGCGAGCTTGTGTGCGGCGATGGACTGGCGGTAGGAGAGCTCGCAGATTTCGGCGTACTTTTCCCCTCCGGCGCGGGTAGCGTCGAGGAAGAGCCGGTCGGAGAAGACTTTGCACTTTGCGGCGACGGCATCATAGTCCGCGAACGCCTCGGCGATGGCGGTTTCGATGGTCTTGCCGTCCCTGTTCCACCACGATTTCAGCTTGTCGCCGAAATAGTCGATGGAATACACGTCGTCATACGCGAAGGTGAAGAGAGCGGAGGGCTTGCAGCAGGTTCTGAGATCCGCGGAAGCGCAGACAAACATCATGTCTTCCTTGAAGCCTTCGGGCGCTTCCTCGCGGCGGTGCCTCGGCACGAACGGGACCTTCTTCTCGCCGCAGCCGACGCTTCCTTCGTTGACCGTGAGGTAGAAGTACCCCCAGTCGATGCGGATGTCGTCGCCGGAGCAGTGAAGCACATCCTGCGTCAGACTGCCGATCTTCACGGTCGGCCTGCCGTCGATCTCGGTGGTTTCGATGCTGCATCCGCAGTCGCCGCGGTTGTTGAGGCAGATTTCCTCGGAGACGGCGACCGTGACTTTTACATCATGGCTCGCGCCGTCGAGGGAACCGACGTCAACCTTCATGTAGCTGACCGGACGGGTGAGCAGGTCGTAGTCGTCCATCAGAAGGGGCGTGAGGAAGGTGACCTTGAGGCAGACGCCCGCGCCTTCGAAGGTATAGGTCGTGGAGAGCGCGTCGCAGTCCCGGGAGGTCTGGGTGAGGGCCGGGCTGTCGTCGTTCCGGTTCAGTCTGCCGAGGAAGCGGTAAGCTGTGCCGTCGATTTCAGCGGTGCCGACGATGGTGTTCGGATGGCCGGTCCAATGGACGGTGACGGCGTCGGTGAGGCAGTCGGCGGGGGACCAGACGGAGAAATACGGATCGACCGTGATCAACGGTACGGACGGTGGACGGAGCTGCATAAAAAGCCTCCTTTATCTTGGATCCATCAGATTTGTTCATGGAAGACCGGAGTCTTCCTTCGCTTACAGGGTATCACAAAAAATCGACAAAATCAAGTGCGTATTATCGACTTGCGGGGGAGTTTTGTATGAAAAATCAACCTTCTGCTTTTTCCTCGATTTCCCGCGCCCGGCGGAGGATGTCGAGGGAGAAGGAGGGAATGCGTCCCAGTCCGTCCGGCCCGACGTTCAGAAGATAGTTGACGCCCATGGAGTTGAGGTGCTTCTTGTTCGCGGCAACGGTTTCGGGGGATTTCCAGTTGTGGTCGAAGTATTTGAAGCCCCAGCTGTCGTTGAGGGTCGCGGCGGTTTCGTAGAGGCCGTAGGGGGACCACTTGTACCCGCCGAGTCCGTTCATGTCGCCGCTCTCGGCTTCGGTCAGCTCCTTCGGCGGTTCCCGGGGGATCTCGTTGTCGCCGAGGGAGACGTAGTCGTACGCGCCGTTGCCGATGCGGGAGTTGATGAGGCAGTCGGGCTGGTATTCCTTAATCATATTGTAGAGTTCAAGACTCTGGTTTTTCGAGATGACGCCGGGCGTGTCGAACCAGATGAGGCAGAGGTCGCCGTAGCCCGTGAGCAGTTCCTTCACCTGCGGCTTGATCTTGTTCTCGAAGCAGCGGGAGAAATCCTTCGCCGCGATATCCGGCCAGTCCCATGAGTTGAACCAGTCGCGGCCCGCGCATCCTCCCTTTTTGTCGTATCCGCCGCCGTCCGGATCGTGCCAGTCCAGCTCCTGCGAATAGTAGAGCCCGAATTTCAGGCCGTATTTATAGCACGCCTCGGCCAGTTCCGCGATGATATCCCGTCCGAAGGGCGTCGCGTCCACGACGTTGAAGGGATCGGCCTTCGAGCGGAAGAGGGCGAATCCCTCGTGGTGCTTGGAGGTGATGACGAAATACTTCATGCCGAAGGATTTCGCGGAAGAGATCCATTCGTCCGCGTTGAAATACACGGGATTGAAGCAGGACGCCAAGGCGGAGTATTCGGCTGTGGGAATGCCGAAATAGGACTGCGCCCACTCCGCGTAATACGGGGTGCGCCCGCCGCGGTATTCTCCTCCCAGAAGGGAATAGAGGCCGAAGTGAACCATCATGCCGTATCCGGCCGATTTGAACCATTCTCGGTTGTTCATGGGAACTCCTTTCGATCGTGTCCGGTCACAGGACGATGCCCGCGGGCTTTCCCGATTCGGTGAGCATTTCGACGCCGTGGATCCCGATCTTGTCACAGAGCGCGCGCCAGCGTTCCTCCATGCCCTCGTCGTACAGAACGGGATGGAATCCGCCGCGCAGGTAGCCGACGACGGCGGGGACGCGGAAATCGTCCGTGGTCAGCTCGACGAGCCGGTTTTCGCCGGGCATTTCCGCTTTCAGCTTCTTCATGGCGTGGGAGAGCATGACTTCGCCGAGTCTGTTTCCGCGTGCGTCGTACTTGCAGGCGACCATGTGGATATCGCCGAGGCCGTCCGGGTGAACGTATCCGGTGATGGTGGCGACGGGCTCCCCGCTCTCCTCCCGGCAGACAAAAAAGGTGTCTGTGAGGGGATTGAGGTTTTCGCGTCCGAGAATCGCGCTGTTCCACGTCTCGATCCCGGCGTCGGGGGCGGACAGGCCGCAGCGGACGATTTCGAGCCACGACTCCTCCTCGCCGGGAGTCCATGTGCGGATGAAAAATCCGGGCGTCGGGGGAACATCGGGGATCTTGTCGAGGGTATGGAGCATCATGAGCTGTCTCATAGGAACCTCCGCTTGCATTTTGGAATGGATGAACCAAGTGCAGTATATCATATCCCGGCGCGGATTACAAGCGGGCGGGGAAAAACCGTCGGCCATGCGCGGTAACGGAATGGAGGGCGCGCGCATAGGATGGGATCGGAGGCAGCCGCTGTTTTCTCATAGCGGGGCGGGGCCGGAGGACGGAGGAGACGAAGGGAACACAATATGCAAGAAGTGAAGAAGATCGGAATGGTCGGCGGAGACGGGAGGATGGGGGCCGCGCTGTCGTCCCTGATCCGGCGGACGGACGGGGGGAGTCCGGCTCTGCGGTCGGCGGAATTTGCCGTCTGGGGGATCGGGACCCCGGGTGGGGATCGGGTCGTGCGGTGCGCGGATCCGTACTCAGCGGTGCGGGGGGCGGACGCAGTGATCCTGCCTCTGCCCGTATCGCGGGACGGGGAGCGGCTGTTCGCTCCTGCTGCGGCAGCGGAGGGCGCCGGGGGACGGGACGGGGAGGAACCGGAACTGCTCGGGCTGATCCGCGAGATGAGACCGGGGGTGTCGCTCTTCGGCGGGCGGATCCCGGAGACGGTATGGGAGGCGGGCCGGGAGCGGGGGCTTCGGATCACGGACTACTTCGGCGACGAGGCGTTTCAGATCCGGAACGCGGTTCCGACGGCGGAAGGGGCGATCGCGGCCTGCATCGACACCCTGCCCGTGACGGTGGCCGGACTCCGGTGTACGGTGTTCGGCTACGGAAGAGTCGGACGGACGCTTGCGCAGAAGCTCAGAGCGCTCGGAGCGTCGGTCACGGCGGCGGCAAGGAGTCCGGCGGATCGGGCGCGGGCGGAGTCGGACGGATGCCGGGCGGTCCCGCTTGCGGACTGGAGGAGGGATCCGGGGGACGATTCCGCCCTGTTCAACACGATCCCCGCTCGGATCCTCGACCGGGTGACGATCGGACGGATGAAGCCGGGGACGGTGCTCTTTGAGCTGGCTCCCGGAGCGGACGGGTCGCTCGGATGCGATCTCGCGGCGGCGGAGGGGCGGGGGATCCGGGTGATTCCGCTTCCGTCCCTGCCGGGGAAATGCGCGCCCCGGACCGCGGGAGAGATCATCGCGTGCGCGGTGTGGACGGAACTTGAAGCGCGGGCGGAGCCGGACGGCGCGGGAGCGGAAGGAGGCGGGCTGTGAAGGAAACGGAGCGGAAGAAGCGGATCGGATTTGCCGTAACGGGGTCGTTCTGTACCCATCGGGACGCGCTGGCAGAGCTTGGGAAACTGGCGGCGGGGAACGGGAGCGGGGAGTGGGAATTTGTGCCGATCCTTTCGGAGCACGCGGGAACATGGGACACCCGATTCGGGACGGCGGCCGATCTGCGGCGGGAGCTGACCCGGATCTGCGGCAGGGAACCGATCGACACGGTCGCGGAGGCGGAGCGGCTCGGTCCCGCGGATCCTCTGGATCTATTGCTGATCTGCCCCTGCACGGGCAACACGCTCGCTAAGCTGGCGAACGGGATCACGGACACGACGGCAGCGATGGCGGCAAAGGCCCATCTGCGCGCGGACCGGCCCCTTGTCATCGCGCTGGCCTCGAACGACGCGATGAGCGCGAACCTCTGCAACATCGGAACGCTTCTCAACCGGAAGAACGTGTATTTCGTCCCCATGCGTCAGGACGATCCGGCGCGCAAGCCCCATTCGCTGGTTGCGGCGTTCGGAGCAGTCCGAGAGGCTCTCGCGCTGGCGGAGGAGGGAAAGCAGATGCGGCCTTTGTTCCTATAAAAAACGCCCGTCTCCGGGAACCGCTTGAAAAACGGAGTCGGAGAGGGCACGAAGATCATTCGATCATGCGGAGCCGGAGCCGGAGGATCTCTTCTCCGTTCGGAAGGGTCTCCCGCGCTTCCCGGACGAATCCGCAGGAAAGGGCGGTGCGGAGGGAGGGGAGGTTGTCCGGATTGACGCAGACGGCGGGACCCGGGATGCCTCCCTTCCGGCAGAGCTGCGCGGCATGGGAGAGAATGGCGGATCCGTATCCCTTCCGCCGCTCCGAGGGCCGGACGTGATAGCCGATGTGACCGCAGAGCAGAACGGCCCTCTCATCCTCCGGGGAGTCGCCGGGAAAGCGGACGTTTCCCATGCCGACAAGATCCGGGAGGGTGGCGGAATCTTCGGACCGGCGGGCGGCAAGGGAGCACCCCTCCGCGATCCGGACGGCGAGGAACACTTCCGTTCGGAACCATCCGCGCAGAACGGCGGCGGGCGAGGCCAGCAGACGGACGCGGGAAAGCCAGTCGGAGAGATTCCGGAAATTGCCGAGTCCGGCAGTGCCGTCGAGGGCGTCCGGATCGTTCATCCCCGACTCCGTCAGACAGTCGCGCCGGTAGCGTTCGAGGGCGGGGAGAAGCTCTTCGGAGGGCGGGAGAAAAACAAGCATCACGGCTCTCCTTTCGCAGGATCCCGGTTTGTCAGGCGGGAACGGACCGACGCGTACAGCTTCTGCCAGAGGATCGAGATGGCGAGGGTGAGAAGAAGGGCGGCGGGAAACCGGATCAGGCAGCGGAGCGCGCGGGATCCGATCCCGAGGCGGTTCAGGAGGGAATCAATCAGAAGGATCGTCATGGGATGCCAGAGATAGACGAGGTAGGAGGCCCGATCCGTGTCGGCAAACAGGGCGGAGCGCAGAACCGGCGCATCCGAATCCGAAAGCGCGGCGGCGTGGGACAGCAGCGCGAGGATGGCGAGGGTACAGGTCATGAGGTGGAAGTCGTCGGCCCAGAGCGCGTAATAGATCCCTCGCTTGATGGCGAGGAACAGGGCGATATCCCCGACTGCCGAGAGGATCCAGAGCACGGTCAGGGAAGTCCGCCGCGCTCTGAGAAATCCGCGGAATCCGTCGTAGTTTGCCCCCGCCGTCATCCCCGCGATCCAGTAGAAGAGATAGGACGTGAAGAGCGCGGCGTTTCTCGTCAGCTCGACCCGGAATCCCGTCGCCAGCCGGACAAGCTCCGGCATGTGGTCCATGAAAACGAGCGTGAGGATCAGGGAGACAAAGAGCGTCAGGGCGGGATGGGTACGCCGGTCGAGAAGATTCCAGAGCGGAACGAGCAGGCAGAACTGCGCCATGACCGCCACGAAATAGAAGTGTCCCGTGAGCCCGCCGGTGAAAAACTCCGCGAGGATACGGACGGGGGAGGGATCGTTCAGGCGTCCCGTCAGAAGATAGACGGCGAGAAAGGCGGCGAAGGCCACAAGGTACGGAAGGCCGATCCGGGAGAGCCTTCCGCGCAGATAGCGTCCGGTGGAAAAAACGGATGGGCGGCGGAGGGTGAGCTTGAGTCCGGCGAGAAAGAGAAAGCCCTGCACGGCGAAGGAGGCGAGGCGGTGAAGGGATCCCGCCGCGGCATAGGCGAAGGTCATGGGATCGTATCCGTTCACGCATTCGGCGGCGGAATGGATGAAGACGACGAGGAGCATGAGGGCGACGGACGCCGCGGACAGCTCGGTTCTGCGTTCCTTCGGCATATGTCCTCCTTTCCGGATTCCGGGTCCGATGGTTTTTCCATAGTATAGCACAGAAAAAAAAGGATTGCAACGGGGGATTTTTTGTGCTATACTGGACGCAGGGAGCACTGCGCTCTGCCCGGGACGTCCGTTTGAGGGCAGGTCCGGGAATCTTGCCTTGACAAAGGAGAACCGGTATGATAAAGGAGCTTTTGGAAGAACGGGGACTGCCCGCGCTGATGACCATGAAGGACGGGAGCCCGGTGACGGCGGAAAACTGGCAGGCGCGCCGGCGCGAGCTTTTGGATGTGCTGGAGGAGATGGAATACGGCCGCTTCCCGAAGAAGCTGGGGGAGACCGCATGGGAGGAAAAGCGGCAGGAGCGGATCGCGGCCGGCGTCGCTGTCTGCCATGAAATGAACATCACCTTCCCAACGCCGGACGGGGAGAACTTCACGTTCCCGGCAAAGATCAACATCCCGGACTGCGCGTCGGCGGAGCATCCCGTACCGGCGTTCGTGTTCATCTCCTTCGGGTATCCGAAGTATTATCCGCTGGAGGAGCTGATGAACGAGGGCGTGATCATCGCGGAATTCGTCATGAACGACGTGGCGATGGACGGCGAGGATCAGTGGAGCACGCTGCTTTCCCCCCATTTCTTCAAGAACGGAGAAAGACCGGCGGACGGCACGGGCAAGATCGGCATGTGGGCGTTCGCGGCGTCGAGAGTGGCGGATGTCCTTCTGTCCATGGACTGCGTGGATCCCGCACGCCTCGGCGTGGTCGGGCACTCCCGGCTCGGCAAGACGGCGCTCTGGGCGGGAGCCAACGACGAGCGGTTCACCCATGTGTTCTCCAACGACTCCGGATGCTCCGGCGCGGCCATCACCCGGAAGAAAGTCGGCGAGACCTTCCCCGTGATCGACAGGGTCTTCCCGTACTGGTTCTGCGAGAACATGAAGACCATTTCAACGAGCGTGGAAGCCTCCGAGGCAACGGCGTTCGACCAGCATTTTCTGGTGGCGGCGATCTGCCCGCGGAAGGCGTACGTCGGCTCCGCAGGCGAGGACGAATGGGCGGATCCTGTTTCGGAATATCTCTGCTGCAAGGCGGCGTCCGAAGCTTGGGAGGCGAACGGCATGACGGGATTTGCAGCTCCCGACAGGCTCCCCGCGTCCTGGGACACCTACGCTGAGGGGAACGTCGGATACCATCTGCGTCCGGGCATCCATTTCCTGTCCCGCCACGACTGGATCCGCTACATCCGCTTCATCAAGGGCTGACCTTTGACGAAAAAACGGGCGGATCCCGCAGAAACTGAATAAGCGAACGGCCTCCGGGGGAATTCTTGGGAAAAGGATCTTCCGGAGGTTTTGATTATGGAAAACATGAAATTCTGGCTCACACTCGCGTGTAGCTCCCTCGCGGCTGCGATGCTGCTGTCGGTCTGTCCGGTGCGCGGGGAGGGAGATCTCTATCGGGACGTGCTCCGCCTGCGCGTGGTCGCCGCGTCGGACAGCGAAGAGGATCAGGCGGATAAGCTGGCGGTGCGGGACGCGGTGCTTGCGCTGGTCGGAGAGCGGATCCGGGCGTCGGAAAACAGGGAAGAGGCCGAGGCGGCGGTGGAGCGGATGGAGGAGGAGATCCTTGCGCGGGCGGAGGAGTGCCTGAGAGAGCGGGGGAGCGCGGATCCGGTCCGGGTGAAGCTCGGTTGGGAGGAGAGTCCGCGGCGGGAGTACGGATCGGCGGTCCTTCCGGCGGGATCCTACCGGACGCTGAATGTGACCATCGGCGGAGGAGGCGGACACAACTGGTGGTGCGTGCTGTTCCCGGGAGTCTGTCTGCGGTACGCGGAGGCGGAGGAAGCGTCCGTTGCCGTCGGACTGACGCCGGAGGAATACCGGTTGATCACCGGTGCGGGGAAGGGGCGGATCCGGGTGAAGTTCTGGATCCTCGAAAAGCTGGCGGAGATAGTCGGAGGAAGGGAACGCCCGGAGGAATCCGGAAAATGAGGACACAATCCGGCGGAACAAAACGCAGAAGAGATAAAATGACCAAAGGATGGAAGAGCGGATCCGAATTGAAACGGCAGATTGTTCAAACTTGAAAAAAGTGAGGATCAGCCCTTGACAATCCAAACGTGCCGTGGTAGAATAACGAAGCTGTCCGAGGGCGACCTTCGGGTAGCTAAAACCGCAGAAAAAAGTCGAAAGAAATTTTCGAAAAGGGGTTGACAAAGGCTCCGGTCTGTGGTAGAATAAACAAGCTGTCACCGAGCGGGGGACCGTGAGGGAACGGCAGCGGCTCATTGAAAATTGAACAACAACAATGTAC
>SVQK01000073.1 GCA_015065385.1 Oscillospiraceae bacterium
AGAATCGAAAGCTCGATTGTACATTCCAATCCTCGCGCGGACTATGTTGCGTCAGCCGAAACATGCGATGAATTCCGGCTTCACCGAAATTCATCGGTTTGCTCTGCTGACGCGCCGCAAACAGCGATCGAAACGCGCATTGGAAACGGGAAAACGCGCGGTCGCGGTTTAACTCCTTGCCTCGCCCTTTGGGAGAGGTGGCGCAGTCGAAGACTGTGACGGAGAGGGCCGACGCACACTCCATTCTTTCTTCAAGCTCTCAAAAGAAGGTTAGCCCCCCTCCCCCCGCTTCATCTCCCGTACATCCTCGCCGTCACGCGGAAGAGGATCCGGCGGAGAAACGGATCTTCTCCGTCCCCGAGCCAGCTGACAAACGGCGTGTCCCGCCTGATCCAGAGTCCGCCCTCCTCCACCGGGAGATAGATCCCGCCGGGGGGAAGGGCCTCCCCGATCCGCGCCGCCAGATCCCGCGCTTCCTTCCAGCCCGGGGAGCGGACGAAGAGGGAGGCCGACAGCGCGACGCCGTCCCCGTCCCCCGTCCCTTCCCCGTACCGGTACGAGATGCAGGGATAACCCGGCGGATCCGCGTTCGGAAACGCCCCCTCCTCGAAGCACGGGATTCCGAACTGCGCCCAGAATCCGGCATACGCCTCCGCCGCCGTCATGCTCCCGCCTCCTCTCCGGATTCGACCGGGGGCGGTCCGCCGATCCTCTCCGCCTCCGCCGCGGCCAGAGCGAACGACGCGCCCTCCGGCGTCCGGGAGACCTCCCCCGAGATCCGGAACACCGCCCCGTCCGATTCCCGCCGCACATAGGCCCCGTACCGGATCGGCGCGTCCGCTTCCGCCGTCAGACGGTATCCCCCGCCGGGAAGACGAACGGGACCTCCCCCCGCTTCCCCCCGCCGGAGAGGGACCGCCGCCCCTAAAAAGACCGCGCCCTCCGAAAACCGCGCCTCACACCCGCCGAACCCGTCCCCGGCCGGAGAGGATTCCAGCACCCGGAACGGCTCGGCACAGTTCTCCCAAAGTCGTTTCATGCTTCCCTCATACTTTCCTGTACGCCCGGAGTCTCGCCGAAAATCCGAGCCTTTCGTCCCGCCAGTCGAACGGAGCGTCCCCGGCGTCCCCGCGCACATATTCGTACCCGCCGAAGGACTCCGAGCGGAACCCGGATCCCGCGTTCTCCACCGCCTTTTCGAGAGAGCCCCGGGCCGCCTTCTCCCACGCGTCGATCTCGCGGGCCAGAGCCACGAAACCGGGCGGGGGAGCCATGAGCCACACGGCCCCCTCGAACACTTCGTCGCGCAGGCCGACGGCGGGGTAGCGGTAGACCCCGTCGCTGCCCGTCGATCCGATCACCCGGATGTACTGCCCCGGCTCGGCTCCCGGGACCTCCCCGAGCACGCCCCCGCAGACCGAGAACCGCCCTCTGACCGATTCCTTCACGAACCAGTTGCGGCAGACGGCGCACAATTCCCCGACCGTCATCGCTCAGCCCCCGCCTCAGTCAAAAGCGGATCAGGCCGCGGTGACCGTGCCGACCACGACGCCGTCCAGACGCTCCGCGAAGAGCGCGATCCCGGCGGTCACGGTGTCCTCGGCGGTCATGCGCTCGTAGTTCGGCTCCTCGTGGATCCCGATCAGACCCGTCGCGTCGGAGGTGAACGTGAACGCTTCGCCGAGCCCCGCTCCGTTCACCGGAATGTAGCAGAGCGTCAGGTTGTCTTCCACCGTCGCGTAGAACGTCCCGGCGGGCACCGCGGTCGTCAGGATCACCGTGCCGAGGCCGAGAAAGCTCTTGAGCACCGTCAGCCCGAAGGTGCGCACGGCGGAGATCTGCGCGGACGCCAGCCAGTCCGCCGCGTCCGCGGGATTCACGAGAAAGACCGTGCCCGCCCCCGCGTCCTCGAACAGAGCCGCCAGCTTGCCCCACGCGTTCGCCAGAGCCGCCTGCAGTCCCGCGCCGGCCGCGGTCGCCGTTCCCTGCGCCAGGCAGGCCGCGAAGTCCGCCCGGATGCTTCTCTGTACGTCCGCGAGCATCGCGTCGGTCGCCATGCCCACCGCCTGATCGTACCCGCGCTCCACGATCGCCTCGGCGGACGTGGACTTGCGCCACTTTTTCAGGGTGATTTCGCCCAGCGTCACCTGCGCGGTGGAGTACTTCGAGAGCGGGATCACGTCGCCCTCCGCCACCGTCCCGGGCTGCAAGGTCCCGGTCGCTTTCGTCGCCTTGATGACGGAGCCCTCGCGCTTCGCCAGCTTTCTCGTGATGCCGAGCAGCTTCGTCAGCTCGCCGAGGGACGACGCGAACCGCTCCGCGAAGTCCACCTCTCTCACTCTCGCCAGATCCGCCTTTTTGATCAGATT
The DNA here is from genome assembly GCA_015065385.1 of Oscillospiraceae bacterium. GTDB lineage: Bacteria > Bacillota > Clostridia > Oscillospirales > CAG-272 > UMGS1696. Next base: position 2,370 of record SVQK01000073.1, read on the forward strand.
GGTTTCAGCAGCCATGATTCAAATCCGTCCTTTCATGAATTGATGCAGTTTTAATTTCTTCTTTCCGTCTTCGCCTTACAGCCCGAATACCTCCGGGTGTTCCGCGATGGCACGCCGGCGTTCGGCCCCGTCCCGGATCGAGAGGATCTCCTCGCGCGACGGCGCGCCGATCCCCATTCCGAGCGGGGGATTTGCCACCGGAACGCCCCGTACGCCCCCCGCTTCTTCCTGCCCCGGGAGAGCGCGGCCAGCCTGAGTCTGAGCTTGAGAGCGGAGCCGGAGCAGAGCACGCAGGGGACTGCCCGACGCGTCGGAACCTGCCGCCGGATCTTCCCCGAACAGCTTGTCCAGCGCCTTCCGGGATTCCTCCGTCAGCCTGCCGTCCCCGTCCGCTGAGAGGATTTCGCCCGTTTCGCCCGCCGTCTTCATCCCGCGCAGGCAGAGCAGGGCGAGATCCGACGCCTCCCCGTCGAGACCGCGGCCCGACAGATACCGGTGCAGAGCCGCTTCCCGGATCCGTTCCTCCTCCGCCTGCCTGTGCCGGGCTTCTCCTTCCTTCATCGCCGCGACTGCTTTGTCCCGTTCCTCCTCCGCCAGCCTCCGCGCCTCTTCCGCCTCCGCCAGCTTCCGATCCCGGTCCTCCGCACGCGGATCTGCCTCTTCCGCCGTGCGCACAGCAGGATCCTCCCCCGCCGTTTCCCGCAGTTCCGTGTTTTCCGCTTCGTTCATTTCGCGTCTCCTTTCTTTCTCCCGCCCCTCCGCCCGTGTTCGATCCGCATTTTCGCGGAAGCGCAGGCCCGCTTCACCGTTTCAGGGCCGCCCCCGCCGCCGCCATTCCCCGCTCGAGGAAGTGCTTTCCGGGCCGCTTCGCCGTGCCCAGCTCCTGCGCCGCCGCATAGGGGACGTTTGTTCCGACCGCGGCCTGAACCGATCCGTTTTCCCCTTCCGATACCGCGCAGCCGATGGAGTCCCGGAGCCGTCCCGTTCTCACCGGAGCCAGCCTTCTCGCCTCAGCCGCCGCCGCCTCCCCGGCCTCCCCGACTGCATTCCGGAGAACGCCGCCGAGCCCGGAGAGCCCGGAAAGCAGCGCGTCGTCCCTCTGAAGGGATACGGATACCCCGATCCGGATCCCCCCGCGCATCTTCGCCATGATCCGCCCTCACCCCGCCTTGTTCGTCCGCAATTCGACTGCGATGTACATTACAATCCCTCCCGTGAACCGGCATTAAGACTGAATGAGCCTGTAAAGCGCGGCGAGCTGTTCTCCCACGGTCGTCTCCTCCGCGTTGATCCCGGGGAGGATCTCTCCGCCGGTCTCGATGGCCGAGGTCACCCGGTACAGCGCGGATCCCACGGTCAGAAAATCCCCCGCCGCGTAGCTGTGCCCCGCAATCATCCCGGATTCCGCCGGAGCGATCATGCCGCGGTCCTCCCGCCGTCCCTCGCCGATCACCGTCTCCGTGTCCGCCACAAAGGTGACCGTCACGGGGCCGCAGTCGGACGAAATGACGTTCTCTCCGAGGATCGCCTTCACCTGCCTCGGCGTAAGGCTGTACCGAATCGGCTCCGCGAGCTCCCCGTAGAACTGGAACGGAACGTTCTGATACCGGTCCATCGAGTATCTCGGGACCGAAACATAGAGCCGCGTCCCGTCCATGAAGAAGTTCGAGCACTGATAGGTATTGCGGTACGGAACGATGTTGCTCTTCTGCGCGCCGTTCTTCACGAACGAAACCGGCAGGTCGTCAAAGACGTAATCCCGCCCCATATCGACATGGAGCCAGTTGTCGGCGAGAGGCTCCATGTCCGCCATGTCCTCGCCGACCGTGACCCTGTAAAGACCGCTGTGAACGTCGTGGGACACCCCGTTCTCGTCAAAGTAGCGCATCCACGCGCGGGCATACCAGACGTCCCCCGGGTTGGTCCTGCTCTTCTGCCATGTGTAATTGAGGTACGGCGAGTTTGTCGTGCCGCCCCGCGAGTAATGCCCGGCAGGATCGTGGTCTTCGTCCCAGATCAGCTCGGGATCCGTCTCGGGGTTGTACGACTGTGCGCTCGCAGCGACGATCCCGCCTGCAAAGAGCGTGCAGTTTTCCGGAACGGTGCTGTAGGTGCGGAACCGCGTGATCTGTGTTTCGGGATTGTAAACGACCTCGTACAGAGCGGTGAAAAAGGCTTCGTGTCCCGCAAGCGTCCTTGTCACCAGCGCGCCGTTCACCGTCAGGCTCCCGTCCGTCAGATCCAGCTCGCCGCCGTACACCACCCCGGCCTCACCCGGGAAGGACACCGCGACCGTCTCCCCGTTGTGCGTGACCGCGGCGGAGGTCCGGCCGGCGATGGGACAGGCGTTCTCAAAGGGGACCCAGTCCGTCCGCTCCGTCCCCACCTCCAGCTGAACGTGCGCCGCCGCGTCCGACACCGTGAAGCCGGTTCCGCGGATCCGCACCATGCCGTAAAAGGGTTCCGCGGGCTTATAGGACAGAACGGATTCGGCTCCGCCTCCCATCAGACTTGCCTTTACGGTCTCCCCGTCCCCGTCGATAAACGCAAGCTCCGTGAAGGCCAGTCCCCCCTGAACGCTCAGCGTATAGGTCCGGCTGCTGCGGAAATCGTATTTCTTGTCCCGGAATACCAGCACCGTGTCCGGGCCGTCCTGCGTCAGAGCGTCCGGATCGATCAGATTCCGGCTCCCTCCCGCCCAGGGACCGTCGTACCCGTTCAGATCCTGGACCGGGTCGATCCGAACCTTCAGCGAGGGGATCGCGCGCCCCGCCGCCGCGTCCCGGAAGACGGCCGGATTCCCCTCCGCCGTTCTCAAAATCGCGTTCGCCGCCGCCCTTTCCGGAAACAGCGCGTCCGCCTGCCTTCTCCGGATCACCGGATTGCCGCCCTCCTTGGCGATGGTCAGAAGCTCATAATCGCTCATTTTCCCCTTCCTTTCCCGCGGATGTCTCACCGCCGATTCCGTCCCCCGCGGCCTCTTCCTCTTCCTTCTTCTTCAAAAGGATCTCTCCGAACCGGTCCGAAAGCCCGAGGGCCGCGCAGAGCTGTTCCGTCACCGTCTCCCGGTCGAGATAGGGAGCCGCCGACAGAATGTTTCCGATCTCCTCCTGCCGGTTGGCGATGACGGAACGCCGGAACGACGGCTGGCCGGACACCCCCGCGAGCGGCAGAAGCCCTTCGAGGAATTCGAACACGCAGTATTCGAACGCGTCCGTCTTCGCGTTCAGGGGCTCGTAGGCCGCCGCGATCTGCGTAGCCGTCGGAGTGCCGGAGGAGATCTCCTTCACGTCCAGCGCCATGAAATCGTCGAAGAGCTGGGAGCGCAGGCGGGAGAGCGCGGTCTCGGAGGCGTCCACCGGCGCGTCCAGCTTGTGCGCCTCCACCTCCGCGCCGTCGTCCCCGTCCGCATGCACCACGCCCGTCCGGCGGAGCCCCGCCAGAAACGCCGCGTCGTCCTCTTCGTCCATCGCGTTGCAGTTTTTCAGCACCCAGTAGATCAGGTTCCCCTCGTCCGTGTTGTTCACAAGGCCGGAGAGCAGAAGATCGTACGCGTCGAGCGCGGCCCTCGCTCCGGTCAGCTCCGACTGCCGGTTCACGTTGAAGAGCGGCACGATGGGGAGTTTTTCGGGATTGCCCGCGTTGACCCAGACCTCCCCGTCCCCCGTCTCCTCCCGCCGCCTTCTGTAATCCCGTTTCGGCGCGAGGATCCGCACGCCTCCGTCCCCTTTTCCTTCGTCCGCCCCGCCGTTGGCGACGAACTCCGTCACTCCGTCCGCCTCGAAGAGCGTCATCCGGAGCGGCTTTCCCGGCCCTGCCTTCCACCACCGGATCCCCGCTCCGAGCCCGCCCGTCTCCTCGTCCCAGAGCGGACAGAAGCCCGGCGCGTCCGGGGAGGCGATCGGGAAGACCTCGAGCCTGCCCTCGTTCCAGAACCCGAAGGCCACCCCGGCGTTGAGCGCGGAGATCGCCAGCTGCTGCAGGGCCCGGTCGAATCCCGGCCCGAGAGCCGCCTTCGAGCCCGCGCCCGGCAGGGAAAGCCCGTTGCCTAAAAGGTACTGCGCCTCCTGCATGACGAAATAGTGGTAGTACCGGCTGGGGATCTTGTGATTCGGCCTGTAGACGTCCGGCACCGCCTCGCCGAGCAGCGTATAGACCATCCTCTGCGCCCGCGCGATCGTGGGATTCAGATGCCGGAAGTACGCCTCCGCGTCAAGGGCGGTCTTCACCTGCGCCGACGCCGCGAACGAGGAGACCGCATCCCCGCAGAACGCGCCCCGCGCCCGGTTTCCGCTCCCCGCCGCTAAAAGATCCTGATAGGATTTCACTCCCATATCCCCGCCTCCCTCACAGAATATCGACGAGACATATCGTCCCGCTCTCCGGCAGGCCGGCCCGGCGCGCCTCTTCGTACGCCTCCTCCGATCCCGCCCAGACCGGAATGAGCGACCCGTCCGCCCGGTTGACCAGCACGCCCGTCCTCTCCCGGACCAGCGCGGCCGCCTCCTCCTTCAAAGTCGTCACCAGAGCCAGAACCTGTTCCCCGTAGGTCGGAGGGAGGGGAAGGGGATCCTCCGCGCCGGTTTCCGAAACGAAGAGCGGAGCCGTCGCCGTAGTCAGCCGCGCCGTGACCGCCTCCTCCGAAACCGCGTCCCCGTGGATCCATACGACCCATTCCCCCGCGGACAGGTTCAGGTGTCCCAGCACCGCGCCGTCCCCGCCGATCGGAAGGATCCGCTCCTCCCCGCCGTCCTTCGGCTTCAGATGGACGAATCTCTCCATCCCGTCCCAGCCGCAGGTCTCGAAAACGAACCGCGCCGGGATCGTCTCGTACGTCCCCGCGGCGATGGGCGGCGAGCAGAGGACGAGCCTCTGGCCGCGAATAAAACCCGTAACCATTCATGTTCTCCTTTTTGCCAGCACCGTATTTGCGAAATAGCGGATGTCGTCCATGGCGTGGTCGTTCTCCTTGACCACCGCGTCCCGGCCGCCCCCGCCGCTCTCCCCGTCCGCCCAGCGGTACAGCCCGAATTCCCGGATCGCGTCCGCGCACCCCCTGTGGATCCGGATCGCGCCGGAGCGGAGCAGGGACGAGGTCACCCGGATCCCGTCGAGCACGTCGTTTTTCGCCCGGAGCACCGTGAACCCGCGCCGCCGCAGGGCCGTGATGAATGACGTCGCCGAGGGATCGACCACGACGCGCTTCACCGGAAGCCCCCCGGCCAGCCGCTCGATCTCGCGGCAGTAGTCCTCGTCCGTCATCCGGATCCCCGAGGCCCGCCCGTCGTGGTAGAATTCCCGGATCCTCACTGCCCGCGGCGTCCCGGCCCGCCCCTCCCGCACGACCCGCCAGAGCCCCGCCGAGAAGGGATTCATCGTCCCGTAGTCCACCGAAATGTACGCGTCTCCTTCCTCCGGGATCTCGTCCGTCAGGATCGCGTCGCCGAAGTCGTAGACCAGCCCTTCCGCCGCGCACCACTCCCCGAGGATGTACCGCCGGTAGAACACCCCGCCGTAGGCCGCGCGGTACCGCCTGAGCACGTCCTCCGTGAGCGCGGGGTTGTCCTCGATGGTGAAGTGGAGCCGCAGCGCGTTCTTCGTCTCGGGCTTTGACACCCACTCCCGGTAGAACCAGTGGGAGGGCGAGGCCGGATTGCAGTTGAACCAGAGCTTCGAGCCGGGCAGGGAACAGCGCGCGATCGCCTGATCCGCAAAGGACCGGGGAAGGAGCGCGGTCTCGTCGAGCAGCGCCCCGCCGAACGTCCGCCCCTGAATGAGCATGAACGAGCTCTCGTTCAGTCCGCCGAAGATTTCGAACACGTTCTTCCGCCCCCGCCCCGCCACGGTCAGCTCCTTCGTCCCGGGCCGCCACCTCAGCCGGTAGGACTTCCGCGCGAGCGAAGAGCCGAGATAGGGCATGATGAGGTTCTTGACGCATCCGTCGGCGGTCTTCCCGCAGATCCCGAACCGCGTCCGGTCGAAGTGTCCCATCGCCCAGTCGATGAACGCCGCGGTCATGAGGGACGATTTCCCCGTCCGGATCGCCCCGTCGCAGATCAGCGCGTCGTACCCGCTGTCCCCGAAGCGGAAGATCTCCTTCTGTTTTTCACTTAAGCCCAAAGGCATGCCTCCTTTCCGATTTCATCGAGGATGGGTTCACACGATGAACAACGAAACGCTGCGCGTTTCTGGATTATGATTCCCGATTGCGTCTGGAGCCCGACTGCGTCGGGGGAGGAAAGAAACCCTACGGGTTTCCGGATTTAATGTCCCTGCGCGGGACAGGCGCCGGGAGGGACACCATCTCATGGCCGACCACTTTCACAGAGTGAAAGTGAGGCCCCATCCCGGGGGTCCCCCTTGGCCATATGGCATAACAGGACAGCTCGTGCCTGAATCGAAAACCGCTTGTCTATTCCACTGCCCTCGCGCGAAGATTCGCCTACGGCGAACTTCAGAAATTCGCCTTTGGCGAACTTTCCGCGGACTGTGTTGCGTCAGCTGAAACATGCGATGAATTCCGTCGAGGACGAAATTCATCGGTTTGCTATGCTGACGCGCCGCAAACAGCGATCGAAACGCGCATGAGATGGGAGGCTGAACTTGAACGTTCGGCTGACAGTATTTCCCCGCTCTCGGCTCTTTTCACCGTTCACTCTTCTCTCTTCACTCCTTTACGTTCCCTCCTCCCGGAACTGGCGGATGGCGGCGGAGAGGTCGTCCTCCTCCTCGTCGCCCATCAGGATCTCGCCCTCCTGATAGAGCTTCAGAAGGACCGTGGCGGCGCGGATGCGTTCCGTGACCGTGGCGGGCTTTTTTCCGCCGATCCTGCCCCGGACCACCTGGGAGAGAAACCGGATGATGTCCTCCGCCTCGATCGGCCCGTTTCCCTCCCGCCACGATCCGACCTCCCGCTCGTCCTGCTCCTCCCGCTCCGCCTGCTCTGCTCGCTCCGCCCGCTCGTCCCGCTTTGCGCGGAGTTCCGGATCCGCCGCTTTTTTTCCGCCTCTGCCGCGCCCCTGCTCCGCCCTGTTTTCCGGATTCAAAACGTTCTCCTTACCTCCCAAGGGATTCCCATCCTTCCGCTTCTTCCGCGGGGCCGGAGAAATACCGCGCGCCGACGAGATCGAGATGCCCCGCCAGCGTGTCCCGTTCCCCGGCGCAGTCCCCGCACAGCCGGACGGTGACCGCGCGCCCCCTCCCCTCCGGCCTCCCGCTCCTCTCTCCCCCGACCCGCAGGATCAGGCATTCCTCCCCGTCCCGGACCGCTTTTCCGCACCCCGCGCACCAGAACCGGATCCCGCCGCCGTCCCCTGCGCCCGCCCCCGGGAGTCCTTCCCTCATCCCCGCTCTCCTTCCTCTCCCCGGCCCGAACCGGCGGCGGCATCGAACGCGCTCCCCCGGTTTTCCCGCATCCGCAGGATCCTCAGCGCGCGCATCGCCCTTTTGTACCGCGGGCAGGGCAGGTCGTCGTCCAGAAAACACCGCAGCCGCCCGCAGCTCAGACAGATCGCCGCCTCCTCCGCGTCCGGGTTGGTCAGAGGATCCGACTCCTCCTCCCCGATCCCCGCGTCGTTTTGCCGTCGAATTTCTTCCGCCATGAAACATTCCTCCTCAAAGAACTTGACAAGGCACAACATTTGTGTTAGAATAGTCATGCCCCGTCCGCGCATCAGTATTATACTCTAACTTCTGTTTGCTGTCAATGGGGTTTCTAACTTTTGTTTGCTTTCATATGATTGCACAATAGTTAGAACATTCAAAACCGAAACATTTGTTCAATCTGGAGGGAACCATGTTCTGGGAGAGATTTCACGCGCTCTGCACCGAGGCCGGCAAGACCCCCAACGCCGTGGCAAAGGAACTCGGCCTGTCCTCCGCCACCACCAGCCAGTGGAAGAGACGGGGATCCTCCCCGTCCGCGAAGACCCTCGCCAAGCTCTCCGCCTATTTCGGCGTGTCGGCGGACGATCTCATCGGCGGAAAGAGCGGCCCGCTCGTCACCCATGAGAAGGGAACGAAAATCGGCGTCCTCTCCTCCGTCGGCGCGGGCATTCCGCTCGAGGCCGTGGACGTCTTCGATCAGGACGACCCGGACGCGTGGGAGGAGATCACCTCCGATCTGGCGCGCGGCGGCGAGTTCTTCGCCCTCCGGATCAAGGGCGACAGCATGCTCCCCCGGATCCGCCGCGGCGACGTCGTGATCGTCCGGAAACAGGAGACCGTCGAGGAAGGCGAATGCGCCATCGTCCTCGTCAACGGCAACGAGGGCGTCTGCAAGCGCATCCATTACCGCGACGACGGGATCGCCCTTCTCAGCAACAACGAGGAATATCCCCCCCTCGTTTTCACCAAACAGCAGATCCGCGACATGCCCGTCCGCATCGTCGGCAAAGTCGAAGAGATCCGGGGAAAGCCGTAAAAAATCCGACTTTGTCCCCCATCGGAACGGCTGTCTTCATCAGCTCTAAGGGTCGCTCCCGACCCTTCGGCGGAGGAGGCAGAACGGACAGCTTTTGAGAAAGGCCGAAGTTTTTTAGTAGAAAGAGGGGACAGCTTCCGAATTGCGGTAAGCGTTCTGTTTGAGGGGAAACTTTGGTTTTTAGTAAGGAAGAGGGGACACTTTCTGCGGAAAGTTTCCCCTCCCTCCACCCTCCCTTTCAAAGGGTTAAGTGGGGGAGTGAACCTTCTACACTTCGCCTATCCATTCCATGCGCTTTTCGTACCCTCTTTCCCGTCCCACGCTCAACCGAACACCCATCCTCAAACGCCCCCGCGCGTTTGCAATCCATAAGGAGTTCCTATGTCCATCCTCATCAAGCCCGTATCCTCCATGGAGAAGTGCTTCATGGACGAGAACATCGCGGAGAAAAAGGCTATTTCCCGCGGCGAAGCCCTTCTGGGGGAGGAGTTTTCCTTCGAAGTGGCGTACACCTCCGACGACCCCGCCCATCATCCGAAGGCCGTCTTCCGGCTGAACGTGGTCTCCCCCCTCAAAAAATGGATCACCGTCCGGAGCGTGGAGCAGGTCCCGGTCCGCATGCCCGCTTACCGCAACGCCGACGACAACTACCTCCGCAAGACCCCCGGCTTCTACCCCGATCTGCTCGAACCCCTGAACCCGAAGGACGAGGTCATGGTCACATGGGGCGAGCTCAAGGCCCTCTGGGTGACCGTCAAGGTCCCGGTGGATCTGGAGCCCGGGGACTACCCCGTCGCCGTCCGGCTGGAAGCGGGCGAGGAGTCGTATTCCGCCGAAATCACCCTCCATGTGATCGGCGCGGTCCTCCCGAAGCAGGAGATGATCGTCACCGAGTGGTTCCACTGCGACTGCATCGCCAACTATTACGACCTCGAAACCTTCTCCCCCCGCCACTGCGAGTACATCGGCAAGTTCATGCGCACCGCGGTCGAGAACGGCATCAACGCCATCCTCATGCCCGTCTTCACGCCTCCGCTCGATACGGCGGTGGGCGGCGAGCGGCGGACGACTCAGCTCGTGGACGTGACGAAGACCGCCGACGGCTGGAGCTTCTGCTTCGACCGCGCCGAACAGTGGGTCAACCTCGCCCGGACCATGGGCGTCGAGTATTTCGAGGTCTCCCACCTCTACACCCAGTGGGGCGCGGCGCACGCTCCGAAGATCATGGGCTGGGAGAACGGGGAATACCGCCGCCTCTTCGGATGGGAAACGGACGCCGCCTCCCCCGAGTACCGCGAGTTCCTCCGCGCCTTTCTGAAAGCCTTCCTCGCCAAGATGGAACAGCTCGGCGTGGCGGACCGCCTTCTCTTCCATATTTCCGACGAACCGGGTCTCGATCAGCTCGAATCCTACAAGGCCGCGAAGGAGCAGATCGCCGACCTTTTGGAAGGGCACCCCATCATGGACGCCCTGTCCTCCTTCGAGTTCTACAAGACCGGCGCGTGCTCCCATCCCATTCCCGCGAGCAACCACATCGAACCCTTCCTCGAGGCGAACGTCCCCGGCCTCTGGACGTACTACTGCTGCGGACAGGGCGTGGACGTCTCCAACCGCTTCGTCGCCATGCCCATGGCCCGGACCCGCGTCATCGGCGCGCAGTTCTGGAAGTACAAGATCGCGGGATTCCTCCAGTGGGGCTATAATTTCTACAATTCGCAGGGCTCCGTCAGAGCGATCGATCCCTTCCAGATCACCGACGGCGAGTATTTCGTCCCCGCGGGCGACTGCTTCTCGGTCTACCCCGGCCCGCACGGAGAGCCGTGGGAAACCCTCCACCTCAAAGGCTTCACGATGGCTTTGCAGGACCGCCGCGCGATGGATCTTGCCGAGAAGCTCGCCGGACGGGACGCCGTCATGAGCCTCCTCGAATCCGAAGGCGAAGTCACGTTCTCGAAGTATCCCCACAGCGCGGAATGGCTCGAAACCCTCCGCTCCGGCGTCAATCGCCTGATCGAGGAGAACCTCTGATCCCGCGGCGGATCCCCCTCCACAGCCTTCACTCCCCGGACGGCGGCCTCGGCTTCCGCCCGGGGTTTTATCTCTGCGCGACCGCGCAAAGAGGGACGAAACGCTCCGCGTTTCTGATTACCGGATCCCGACTGCGTCGGAACCGGCTTTCTCCACCAGCTCGACAGGTCATTTCTGACCTGTCGGCGGAGGAGGATTGCAAACGCTTCGCGTTTGCAGATTTTGATCCCGACTCCATAGGATTCGCCTTTCTGTATCAGCCCGAAGGGTCATTCTTGACCCTTCGGCGGAGAAGTCGCAAATGCTCCGCATTTGCGGATTTTGGATCCCGACTTCGTCGGGGAAGGAAGGAAACCCTACGGGTTTCCGGATTTTATGGCCTTGCGCAGGCCGGGCGGCACGGGGGACCATCTCAAGCCGAAGGCCCCCCGTGCGGGTCCCTTGGCTATATGGCATAAGGCGACAGCTCGCCCCTGCAAACAAGCCTGATTGCACAACCCACTGCCCTCGCGCGGTCTCTGCCTGTGCAGCCGGAGGTCAAAGAGCTTCAGTCGCGCATTGCACGGTCGCGGTTAAGGACAGCCAAACATATAGCAAACCTCGCGGAGTATCGTTTTTCCGTAACTCGGTCCACCTTTCATTCGAGTTCAGCCTCCCTTTCCATGCGCGTTTCGATCGCTGTTTGCGTCGCCCCTTTGGGCAGAGCAAACCGATGAATTTCGGTGAAGCCGGAATTCATCGCATGGTGTCGGCTGACGCAACATAGTCCGCGCGAGGACGTGTGATATACAATCAGGCTTGAATTTCGAGGTGAGAGAATAGGATTATGCTCTCCGGCCAAGGAAACCCCCGCACGGGGGGAAACCTGCGGCCAGAGCTGGTGTCCCCCCGTGCCTCCCGCCCCGAGCGGGGCAATCAAGTCCGCAAACGCGAAGCGTTTGCACTTTCCTCCGCCGAAGGGTCAGGGATGACCCTTCGGGCTGATATAGAATAGCCGGTTCCGACGAAGTCGGAAAAACTAAATCCGCAAATACGAAGTATTTGCACCTTCTTCGCCGACAGGTCAGGAGGGACCTGTCGAGCTGATGGGGAAAGCCGGTCCCGGTGCAGCCGGGATTCCAAATCCGGAAACCCGCAGGGTTTCTTTCCGATAGTGTGAATACACTATCGCTTAACACCCCCGCAACGGAATTTTTACGGATATTTTCTCTCCCCGCGGTCGGAGGGCTTGATTTTCTTCCCCCGGATATGCTATAATGTAGCCGAATACAATGCGGGTATTGTCCCCGCGCGCTTTTCCGCAAGTTCCGGAGAGCCGCGGGACGCCCGATCCGGCAAAAGACAATTCCAGACAGCCGCGCGGCCCGAGTTGACCGTCCGGCTGGGAAGGGACGATACGCTGTGAAAAACAAATTCATCTTTGCGATCCTTGCGCTCCTCTGCCTGATCCCGAGCGGCGTCGCGTACGCCAGCTATCACAGGATCCAGAGCGCGCCGGTGGACGTCTCGAACGCAGAGAGCATCTCCATCGACGACCCGGCGGGCAACAACTATTCCTTCGTGAAGGAAAAGGACGGAGACGAGGCAGACGACCTGATCCGCTATTTCCTCAACCTGAAGGAAAACGGACAGTCCATCACCGCCCTGCCGGACTCCCTCCTCGGAGAGCAGTTCTTCAAGGTGACGGTCTCCGCCGCCGTGAAGTCCGTGACCTACGAGTGCTACTTCGCCACCGACCCGACGACCTGCTATTTCGTCGCCCCGGACGGCACGACCTATAAGATCAGCGATCAGGACGCGGAGGCCTTCATCACCACCCGCTACGCCGAGTGCATCTATAAGGCGGCCGCCCTCCCGACCCTGACCCTCGCCGGAACGGTGGACGTCACCCCGGACACCGCCTCGTGGCTGTACAAGAACTATACCGGCGGCTACGTCGAATCCGACGTCTCCTCCTTCGTCTATCCGAGCGTGGAGTCCTACGAGGTGGAGGGCAGCCTCGGCCTCGCCTTCGATATGATCCCGGACTTCTGCTCCGTCAAGGTCACCAACGCCTCGGGCGACACCCTCTACGACGGCATGCTGGACTCCATCGCGGAGCTCTCCCTCCGGAACGTCCCGCAGATCTTCGTCGAAGTCTCCGCCAAGTGGTATCAGGACGCCACCCGCTCCTTCTACGGCGACCTTCTCTACAGCTTCTCCTCCTATGTCAAGGCCCCCGCGGAGTTCTGGCTCGGCATGACCACCGTGAACGCGGGCCGCTTCGTCGCCATCACCGCCACCAACGTGACCGGCCCGGAGGGGATCACCCTGTCCTCCACCACCCTGCCGAACGCGGATACCCCCGTCTTCTACGACGCCGGAAACTCCATGGCGGTCGCCCTGCTCGGCATCGATATCGAAACCCCGGCGGGCGTGTACGATCTCGCCTTCACCTACGGCAATACTACTTCCCACGTCGCCCTGAACGTCACCGATCCGAACGGCGGCGCGGGCATCCCGTATTCCTTCGTCTATGTGGACGAGTCCGTGGTGCAGCAGACCCGTTCCTCCGCCGCCCTCATGCAGTATGAGACCGTGGAGAAGGAGCTTCTCGGATCTTCCTCCGCCACCCGGTACTTCTACGACTTCTTCCTCGACGGCATGGCCGGGGAATGCACCCTCCAGCGCGGCTTCGGACGGGATATCTACCTGAACGACAGCACGACGCCCGTCTACCGCACCAACGGCGTGGACTATTCCGCGCCCGCCGGGACTCAGGTCATGGCCTGCAACGCCGGTGTCGTGGTCTATGCCGGTTGGCTGGAATACGCCGGAAACCTCATCGTCGTCGATCACGGCTGGGGCCTCAAGACATGGTACTACAACCTCGGCTCCGTGGACGTCTCCGTCGGCGACTGGGTCGATAAGGGACAGGGCATGGGCACCGTCGGCATGACGGGCTTCACCTCCGTCAACGGCGCGCACATCGCCATGAGCGTCGGCCCGCGCTTCGTCTGCCCCTACGACACCTGGCCCGACAGCCAGTACGCCGGGAAGGTCATCATCGCAAGGATCGACGAATAAAGGAGAAAACGCGCTCTTTCAAAGGGGATAAAGAGGTAAGAGAACCTTCTGTAGGGTAGTTTTGGGAAAGGGTGGAGTGTATCGGCCCTCTCCGTCACAGTCTTCGACTGTGCCACCTCTCCCAGAAGGGTTCCTCCCTGCGGGAGGGGGCAAGGGGTTAAGCTGAACTTTATCGTGCTGCCCCTTCCCATGCGCGTTTCGATCGCTGTTTGCGGAGCGTCAGCAGAGCAAACCGATGAATTTCGGCGCAGACGGAATTCATCGCATGTTTCGGCTGACGCAACACAGTCCGCGCGAAGACAGTGGGATGAACAGTCGCGCTTTCGATTCCGAGGTGAGCGGTCAGGATTATGCTCTCCGGCCAAGGGACCCTCCGGGGAGGGGACTTCGGCCTGAGATGTTCCCTCCCCGGCGCCTGTCCCGCGCAGGGACATAAAATCCAGAAACCCGTAGGGTTTCTTTCCTCCTCCCTCGAAGAGGGTTCAACTAAACTCGCAAATGCGGAGCATTTGCGCTTCCTCCGCCGAAGGGTCAGGAGTGACCCTTCGGGCTGATACAGAGAGACTGTCCCGATGAAGTCGGGAAATCAAACCCATATCGGAGCTGCCGTAAGAGCCGCGAATCGGGGCGGACGCGGCGGCTCCGTTTTGTCAGGAGAACGTATGCTTCATTTTGTCGTCGGACGGGCGGGGACCGGCAAGACCACCCGCATCCGGGAGGAAGTCGCCCGGGAGATCGCGTCGTCGGAGAGACCCGTCGTGATCCTTGTGCCGGAGCAGCAGACCGTGGCGTGGGAAACGGATATGGCCCGCCGCCTGCCCCCCTCCGCCAACCTCCGCCTTGAAATCACCAACTTCACCCGCCTTGCGAACGCCGTCTTCCGGGAGGCCGGGGGACTGGCGGATACGGTGATCGACGAGGGCAGCCGGATGCTCGTGGTCTGGCGCGCCATGCTGTCCGTCTGGGAAGAGCTCTCCGTCTACGGACAAGGACAGGACCGGAGTCCGGGAGGCCGCCGGGGACGGGAGGGCCGCGAGGACCGCAACCTGCCCGCCCTGACCGAGGCCGTGGACGAGCTGAAAGCCGCCGGGATCACCCCCGCCGAAGCCGAAGAAGCCCTTGCCCGCCTCGAAGCGATCGAAGCGGAGGAGAGAATGGGGACGCCCCCGCACGCTCCGGACAACTCCGACGCGCCGGACGACGGAACCGGATCCGCGCGGGAATCCTCAGGAGATCTGCTCTCGAGACTGCGCGACGCCGTTCTGGTCTACGCCGCCTACGAGGAGATCCTCCACAGCGAGGCCATCGACCGCGGCGACCTCCCGGCAAGGCTGGCGGACAAGCTTGAGAGCCATCCGTACTTCGCGGGCAAGGCCGTTTTCATCGATTCGTTCTACTCCCTCACCGCGCCGCAGGAAAAGATCCTCTCCCGCGTCTTCGCTCAGGCGGACGAGGTCTGGATCAGCTTTGCCTGCCCGCCGCCGTCGTCTTTTGATCTGCCCGGGGACGAGCGGCAGTTTTCGGAGATCCGGGCGTTCTATAAAACCGCCGTGCGGCTGGCGGACCGGTGCGGCAAGCCCTTCGAGCGGATCCCCCTCACCGAAAACCTCCGCCATAAAAACGCCCCGGCCCTGCGCCGGATCGAGCGCGAGCTCTTCCGCTATGCCGGGGACGCCGGTTCTGAAAATCCCCCGGCTCCGGACGGAAGCGTGACTGTCCTGCGCTGCGCCGATCTGTACGACGAGGCACAGGCCTGCGCGTCGGTCGTTGGACGGCTGCTCAGGGAGGGTTACGCCTGCCGGGAAATCGCGGTCGTAGCCCGATCCTTCGCCGGGCGCGAGGGCATCACCGACGCCGCCTTGCGCGAGCAGGGGATCCCCTGTTTCCTCTCCGAATCCTCGGCGGTATCGAGGTCCCCGGCGGTGCGGTTCGTGGAGGCCGCCCTTGCCGTCGGAGCCGGAGGATGGCAGCGGCGGGACGTGATCCGCTATGTCAAGACCGGACTGACGCCCGCGGGGGATCCCGACGGGGAGGAGACGGGCGGGGAGGACTCCGGGCGCGGCCTTCTGACCTTCGCGGAGGAGGCGTTCGAGACCTACACCGCCGCGTGGAATATCCGCGGACGCCGCATGTTCACCGGGGCCGACTGGGTGATGAACCCCGCCGGATACCGCCCCGAGTTCACGGAAGAGGGCCGCGCGATCCTCTCCGCCGCCAACGGAGCGCGCAGACGGGCCCTCATCCCCCTCGACCGCTTTCTGTCCGTATTCGACGGGCCGCCGCAGTCTCCGGATCCCGATCCCGGGGAACCGATCCGCGCGGGAAGGGCTTCCGTCCGCAGAATCGCCGAGGGGATCGTCCTTTTGGCGGAGGAATGCGGGCTTGAAGAACGGCTCGCGCGTCTGGGAAGGACCTACCGGGAGATCGGCATGCCGAAGGACGGCGCGCGGACGGAATCCGGATGGGACGCGGTCTGCCGGATCCTCGACAAAATGACGGCGATCCTCGGGGATACCGAGCTCGACGCGGGCCGGTTCGCGGGGCTCTTCTCCCGGGTCGCCGCCTCCATGGACGCCGGAACCATACCGACGGGATGCGACGAGGTGGTTCTCGGGAGCGCGTCCGGCGTCCGGTTCGACGAGGTGCGCTGCGTGATCCTGCTCGGGACCGTGGAAGGCGAGTTCCCGGGGACGTCGGTCTCCGCCGGGGATTTCTTCGACGACAGGGACAAGCTGACCCTCGAATCCGTGGGTCTTGTGATCGGAGGCCCGGACGCGTCCATGCAGGCGGCGAGAGAGGCGTTCATGTTCTACCGCGCCGCCGCGTCCGCCGGGGAAAAGCTGGTCCTTTTGGCTCCCTCCTCCGCGGGCGGATCCCCGGGCGGCGGAAAGAATCTGTCCGAGGGCGCGGCGCGGATCGCCCTTCTCTCCGGAGCCCCCGTGCGGATCTTCGGAGACCTCCCCCTCGAGGAGATCGTGTGGCATCCCGCCGCCGCCGAATACCTGCTGGCCCGCCGCGCCTCGGAGGAGGACCGGGCCGTCCTCAAGCGGATCGCCGGCCTCCGGAAGACGGCGGAAGTCCCGCTCACGGCGGAGAACGACCGGATCGCCGTCACCATGCGCGAGACCTCCCGCAGGCTGCGCCTGTCCCAGTCGAAGATCGAGACCTTCCTCTCCTGCCCGTTCCGGTTCGCCTGCCGGTTCCGCATGAAGCTGGAGGAGGAGCCGAAGGCAGAGATCACCGCGGCGGACGTGGGCAATTTCGTCCACCATGTCCTCGAGCGGTATTTCGCCTCCTGTTCGCCCGACCTCCCGGAGGAAGAACTCAGGAAGGCCGCCCGCGCGATCATCGCCGACTATGTGGACGAGCTGTCCCGGATGACGCTGGGACAGCCGGGAGGGCAGGGCGGCGCGATCCTGCGGGACGGAAGGCTCGTCTACCTGTTCCGGCGGCTCGAGCGGCATACGCTCGTCTTCCTCCGGGCCGTGTCGAAGGAGCTGCGTCAGGGAGCGTTCGCCCCCGCGGCCTTCGAGCTGCCCATCGGACTCGGGGACCGGAAGAACGCCGTGGAGCCCATCCGGATCAAAACGGCCCCCGGGACGCCCTTCGAGGCGGAAGTGACCCTCGACGGCATCGCGGACCGGGTCGATCTCTGGGACGCGCCGGACGGAAAGCAGTACATCCGCGTGGTGGACTACAAGACCGGATCGAAGCCCTTCTCCCTCGAGCGCGTGCGCCGCGGACTGGACGTGCAGGCCCTGCTCTACCTCTTCGCCGTGTGGAAGAACGGCCTTCCGAAAAGCGGCAAGAGCGGATCCGCCTCCGAACCGGATCGGGAGCGCGTCCCCGCCGCCGCCGTCTATTTCACCGTCCGGCCCGCCCCCGTGACGTCCTCCCGGATGCTCACCGAACAAGAGGCCGAAGCGATGGCGGAAGAACGCCTCGGACGGGTGGGAGTCTACCTCGGCGACGAAGAAGTCCTCCGCGCCATGGACGGCGAGCTCTCGGGCCGGTTCGTCCCGGTGAAGGAAACAAAGGACGGCGGCTGGGTCGGACGGGGCAGGACGGCGCTGTTGAGCCTCGAGGAATTCGGCGCGCTCTACGAGGAGATCGGCGCGACCGTGGGAAAGATCGCCGGAGCCATGCGGAGCGGAGAGGCCGGAGCCTCCCCCCGCCGCGCCCCGAACGAGGACCCCTGCGCCTATTGCTCGAGCCGGTTCATCTGCCGGGTGGTGTGATACTAATCTCAAGCTAAAAGGGAAACGCGGCTTTCTTTCGGAGAAAGCCTGGCAAAGAACTTCATGGGGAAGGGGACAAAGGATAGGCTATAGCAATCATGTGAAGCTGAAGCTTGGGTACACCAATATAGCCATCCAACCTTATCAGAGTTATCGCACGCGAGCTCACGGCGGAGGCCGTTCGCACCCTACATGAAGCGATCAAAACCCATACAGTTTAGCTTTTTAGGCTGAGATTAGTATGAATCCTCCCGACAGTCGGCATCGGCACACAGATCATCGCCTCTGCATGACAGAGTGTTTCAATATATTATGTCTTCACTTCACTTTACTCCCTCACAGAAAGCGGCGGTCGAATACCGGGGCGGGAATCTTCTGCTCTCGGCGGCGGCGGGAAGCGGAAAGACCGCCGCTCTGACCGCAAGGATCACGCGCCTTGTCACGGAAGGCAAGGCGGAGCTCCCCGATCTGCTCATCGTCACGTTTACCCGCGCCGCCGCCGCCGAAATGCGCGACCGGATCGGGAAGCAGCTGACCGAAGCGCTGGCTGAGGCCCGGGAAAAGGGCGACGAGCAGACGGCGGCCCGCGCGGCGAAGGCGGTGGGAGATCTGCCCGCGGCGCGGATCTCCACCATCCACTCCTTCCTCTACCAGTCCATGAAGCCCTATTTCCCCGCGCTCGGGCTCTCCCCCGACGTCCGCATCCTCGACGAGCAGACCGCGAAGGGACTCCGCGCTGAGGTCATGAAGGACACCGTGGACGACGCCTTTTCCGAACCGGACGCCGCTTCATCCGGGGCTGAAACCGGATCCGATACGGCCTCCTTCCCGGAGCTGGCGGATATCCTCGGCCACGCAAGGGACGCGGACGCCATCGACGGGGAACTGCTCTGGCTCGACGACCGGATCGCCTCGGCCGGACTGACGCCCGCGGATCTGACGCGCTTTGCCGACCGTCAGACTTCTCTGGCGGACGGGGAGGGGGATCCGCTCTTTTCCCCGTGGGGAGCCGAGATCCGCCGCCGCTGCGCCGAGTTTGCCTCCCATTACCGCCGCGCGTTCACGGACTGCCGGGAGTCCTTCGGATCCGGCAAGGAGGCGGAGAAGTACGGCCCCGACGCCGATTTTCTGATCGACTGGGCCTCCCGCGCGGAGACGCTCGCGCTGACCCCAGCCCCGGCTGACGCGGAATCTTCCGCGGACTCCCCCGCCGGATACGACGTTTTGGCGGAGCACATGAAGTCCCTGCTCTTCCCGCCCATGCCGCGCGTTCTGAAAAAGGATCTGACCGAGGCGGGCGAGGCGTACAGGTTCTTCCGGGCCGAGATGAAAAAGAAGCTCGAACGCCTGATTCCCGCCGCCTTCAGCGCGTCCGAGCGGGAGATCCGCGAGACCTCGGCGAAAACCGCCCGGATCCTGCGCCGCGCCGCCCTTGTGCTCGGACGGTTCCGGGAAAAGCTCGCCGCCCGGAAGCGGGACATGGCCGCGCTGGACTACGGGGACCTCGAAACCTATGCCCTCGCCCTGCTCACCGACGCGGAGGGAAAAGGCGGACGTACCCGCGCCGCGGAGGAGATCGGGCAGGGCATCCGCTATCTCTTCATCGACGAATATCAGGACACCAACGACGTGCAGGACCGGATCTTCCGCGCGGTCTCCCCGACGGCGTACCGGTTCATGGTGGGCGACGTCAAGCAGTCCATCTACCGGTTCCGGGGCGCGGATCCCTCGGTGTTCTCCTCCTACCGCGAGGCGTGGAAAACCGTCTCCCCGGAGGAATGCGAGGCCATGCCGCAGGCCGAAGCGTCCCCGAACGGTGATCCCGACGGAGGCCGGAGCCTCTTCATGAGCGAGAATTTCCGCTGCGCCGAGGCCGTTGTCCGCTTCTCCAACGCCGTCTCCGCCCATCTTCTGCCGTTCGGCGGGATTCCCTACGAGGCGGAGGACTGCCTGATCCACGCCCGCGCCGACGATCCGAAGGACGCCCCCGACGCGGAGGTCGTGATCGTCGAAAAGCCGCGGAAGGCGTCGGACTTTGGTGACGAAGCGGACGACGAGGCCGAGGACGAGCAGGAGGCGGGGGACTCCCTCGACCCCGAGGCGGAGTACGTCGCCGACCGCATCGCCGGCATGGTGGGTAAATACCGGGACGGGGGAGCCGTCGTCACCAAGGCGGGGGATATAGCAGTCCTGCTCCGCTCCAACCGCTCGGCCCCGGTCTACCGGGACGCCCTCGAAGCGAGGGGGATCCCGGCGGTGATGAAGACCTCCCGCGCCCTCGGATCCTATCCGTCCGTCATGCTGTTCGCATGCCTCTTGAATTTAGTGGACAACCCGCTCCGGGATATCTACGCGGCGGGCGCGCTCCGGTCCCCGGTCTTCTCCGTGGATATCGGAGGGCTGATCGCCATCCGGGAGGCCGCGGGGGATCTGCCCCTGTACGTCGGCGTCGAAAAGCTGGCAGAAGCCTGCGAAGAGGGGCGGGACGACTCCCCGCTCGCCGCGAAATGCCGGGACGTGCGTGCGTGGCTGCTCCGTCAGAGGGCGGTGGCGCGCGGCATGACGGCGGACCGGTACGCGGAATTCCTGCTCCGGGACACGGATTTCTTCTCCCTCGACGGCATCCGGGAAAACGGCGCGGAGCGGGACGCCCTGAACCGGTTCGCCACGGCCGTGCGGAACGAGGAGCGGATCTCGTCGGGCGGCGGCCTGTCCTCCCTGCTCGAAGCCCTGCCGGAGATGCTGTCCGCCGAGGAGGACACCGGGGGAGCCGCGAACCGCCGGGAGGACGCCGTGTCCATCCTGTCCATCCACGCCTCGAAGGGCCTCGAGTTCCCGATCTGCTTCCTCTGCGAGAGCGCGAAGAAGCGGAACCGGGAGGACGAGCAGCGTTCGGTGCTGTTCGACGCGGCGCTCGGGTTCGGCATGACCCTGCCCGATCCGGGGGGGCTGGCCAAATGCGACACCTTCCTCCGCCAGTCCATCGGCGCGAAGGCCGCAAGGGAGGCCGTGAACGAGGAGATGCGGATGCTGTACGTCGCCATGACCCGCGCGCGCGACTGCCTGATTGTCACGGGCAAGTCGCAGAATCCCGACAAGCTGCTCGCGGACTCCGACATACAGGCCCGGTACGAAGACGCCTGCCGCGCGCAGAACGCCGGGAGCTACCTGAACTGGATCCTCGAGGCGCTCTCCGCCCGCCCGACCGACTGCGTAAAGGTGACGGTGAAATACGCGCAGCCCGAACAGCAGGAACAGGAACAGCAGGAGCCGGAGCAGCAGCCGGAACAGCCCGAGCAGCCGGAACCGGAGCTGTCCGAGCAGTCAAAACAGGGTGAAGGCAAGGCCGCAGAGATCCCGCCCGCCGATTCTGAATCTGACCCCGATTCCCCCGCCCGGCGAGCGGAGCTTCTGGCACGGCGGTTCACCTTCCGGTACGACAACCGGCTCGGGCGTATCCCCTCGAAGCTGACCGTCTCCCGCCTGAATCCCGAAATCTTGGACGGGGAGGGCGGCGGCGTGACCCTGACGCTCGACGAGCCCAAGGAGCCCGCGAAACCGCCGGAGCTGGCAGAACAGATCTCCGAGCCCGAAGTCCCCGAAGAGATCCCGAACACGCCAGAGACGCCCGACGCCGGATCCGGACAGGAGAAAAAACGCCCCGCAAGGCGTCCCTCGTTTATGACGGGAGGGCCGCAGGTAACGGGCGCGGATCGGGGCAGCGCGACGCACGTCTTCCTCCAGTTCGTCCGGTACGACCTTCTGCGGGAGAGGGGCGTCGGCGCGGAGTGCGATCGGCTCGTGCGGGAAAAATTCCTGTCGAAGGAAGCGGCGGGCCTGATCTACCGCTGGCAGCTGGAGCGGTTCCGGGAGAGCTCCCTCATGGACGCCCTCCTGCGCTCGCCCATGGTGAAGCGGGAGTTCCGGTTCAACGTCCTCCTTCCCGCCGAGCGCTTCACCCGGGATCCGGACTACGCCGCGCTTCTTGAGGAAACCGGAGCGACCGTCACCGTGCAGGGCGTCGTGGACTGCGTCTACCGCGATCCGGACGACGGCGGCCTCATACTGGTGGACTACAAGACGGACGCTTTGACCGCGGAGGAGCGGAAAAATCCCTCCCTCGCCGCCGAAAAGCTCCTCTCCCGCCACCGGGACCAGCTGACCTACTACCGCGAAATCTGCGCCTCCCTCTTCGGCGAACCCATCCGCCGGACTCTGATCTACTCCACCGTCCTCGCGCAGTGCATCGAGGTGCGGTGAAAAACGTTCCCCGCGCCTCCATATCAGCTCGACAGGTCATTCCTGACCTGTCGGCGGAGGCGTCGCAAATGCTCCGCATTTGCGGATTTTGAATTCCGATTGCATCGGAACCGCCATTCTATATCAGCCCGAAGGGTCATTCCTGACCCTTCGGCGGAGGATGTGCAAATGCTCCGCATTTGCGGATTGGATTAATCCTCTTCGAGGGAGGAGGAAAGAAACCCTACGGGTTTCTGGATTTAATGGCCTTG
>SVQK01000074.1 GCA_015065385.1 Oscillospiraceae bacterium
AGCAGCCCGCTCCGGGTATGGAATCGTACCGCATCGCTCTCCGGTTCGAGGAAGTTCAGAACCACGAAAGAGGACGCCAGCGTCGCGTGACCGCAGAGGTCCACCTCCGTCCCGGGTGTGAACCAGCGGAGGTTATAGCCGTCCGCCTCTTTCAGAAGATAAGCCGTCTCGGACAAGTTGTTCTCCATCGCCAGATTCCGCATGAACTCGTCCGGCAGCGGGCGATCCGTCACGCACACAGCGGCGGGATTGCCGGAAAAGAGCTTGGATGTGAAGGCGTCTACGATATATTGTTTCATGGGTGTCTCTCCTGTTTCAGTAGGTTTTCATCACTTCGTTTTCTCAAACCTTCTCCGCCAGATACACCCCGATCCTCTCCGCTCCGATCTCTGCACGGAACGATCCGCCGGACACGGGAACCGGTTCGCCGGTCAGGAGATCCGTGACGCGGAAGCTGCCCGTGAACTCCGGGGATACCGCTGTCACGAAGGGTTTATCCGCGGAATTTGGGATGACAAAGACGGATCTGCTGCCGTCCGGCGCGTACCGCTCATACGCGGTGAGGCCGGGGACGGGATCGCATTTCACACGACGGATATTTGCGTCCCGATGATCCGGCGGGAAGTTTTCGAAGATCTCCGGGTAGGCGCGGCGGATGGCGAGATATTTGTGGATATCGGCGAGGAACGCGGCGTTCTCCGGCTTCTCCGTCAGGCTCCAGTCCACCGGGACGAAGTAGATCACCTGACGCTCCGCCTTCATGCCGAACTCCGCGCCGAGATACCAGAGGGGGATGAACGGAGCGAAGATTGCCTGATACCCGAGTGCGAGCCGGCTCAGGTTGACGGCGGACCGCTGATAATCGTGGTTCGAGACGCAGCAGGTATAGAAGCGGCAGCGTCCCCCTTCCCCTCTCCGCTGGACGTCCGCGGAGCCGATCCCCTGCCCGGTCTTCACGGAATCGACGATGTCCAGCTTTTCGAGGTAGAAGTTCACGGGATCCGCATACTGCCCGCCGCGGTCCCGGTCAGCATACCACAGCACGCCGTCCTGCTCCATATCGAAGGCAAACCGCCGCTCGGCTCCGTCCTCCGCCATGATGAGGACCTTCCGTCCGGCGTCATGACAGCGGCGGCGCACTGTTTCCCAAACGGCATATCCGGCGTAGTTCGGCTCGCAGTCGCAGCGGTACCCGTCGGCTCCTGTGTACAGAAGATTCCCGACGGCGACGGAGATGAACCATTCGCGGAAGGCGGGATTTGTCCAATCGAACGCCTCGTTGCCCCACGCCTTGCCGCGGTACCACTCCGGGTGTTCCCGGAACAAAGGCGCGGTGGTAACAGTCCCCCAAGTGACGATATCGAAAAGCACCCGGATCCGTCTCTCATGCGCAGCCGCGACAAACCGCCGCACAGCGTCCCACCGTTCTCCAGGAGCGAAGTCCGGACAGAGGGACGGCTCGACAGTGTGCGGTCCGACGTTGCCGTACCCGTTGCCGCCGGGTCCTTTTTCGTAGATCGGCGTCAGCCAGATCCCGTTCACACCGAGGTCTGCCAGATGATCGAGCACCCGGACCGCCGCATCGAAAGTGCCCTCGGGTGTCGCCGTTTCGAGGTGTACTTCCGTCAGCACAAGGGATTTCACCCAATCCGGCGTCATATCAGGACCGCCCGGTTCGGCGGGGATGAGCGTGACTTCTGCATCCGGGAGGATGGGAGGGAGATTCGATTGACTCATGGTGCGCTCCTCTCACAGCCTCGCTCCGATCTCCCGGTAAATCGCGTCGAAGAGTTGATCCCCCCTCCGGCACTCCGAGAGCATAGAGACCACCGCATTCTTTTCCCGGAACAGGATCGAGAGCTGGCAGTACTTCCCGTCCGCGCGGGCGGTGTTCTGCTTTCCCATCCAGAAGAGATAACCGTACCCTTCCGCGCCGTTTTCGACCTGCTTCGACGTCGCCTCACGGACATACTCCGCCGGGATGAGCTGTCTGCCCTCCCATGCGCCGTCCGTAAGACAGAGTTCTCCGAACCGGTGAAACTCCGGCAGATTCAGAAAGAGCCCGCCCGCGCCGAAACAATGCCCCAGCGGATCCCGCTCCCACGTCGGCTTCCGGATCCCGAGCGGAGCGAAAAGCCGGGGCGTGAGATACTCCGCCAGATCACATCCCGCGCGCCGCTCCACCAGAACGCCCGCCAGATACGGACCGGCGTTGTTGTACACGAAATGCGTCCCCGGTTCATAGGGGAACGGATAGGACAGCGCGAGCTTCACCCAATCGTCCTCGGGGATGAAAGGCCGTTCGGCTCCCATGAGATGCGCCTCCCCCTGCCCGAGACACATGGTCAAAAGGTCCCGCACCGTGGCCTTTCTGAGATTCTCATCGACCGCCGCGGGCAGATCGTTCGGGAAGGCGTCGGTCAGCTTTTCGTCCAGCGAGAGCAGTCCCTCCCCCTGCGCAATCCCCACCGCGGCGGAGGTAAAGCTCTTCGTGGCGGAATATAGATTCCGGCGGCAGTCGTCGTCCCAGTTGTGACGGAAAATCAGTTCCCCGTCCTGCGAAATGCGGACTGTGAGAACGCCGAGACTTCCCGCTATCTCACAAAACCTGCTGAAATCCGGATGCTTCATGTTGGCCTCCTGATGAATCATAGTACATCTGCTTTTTTGTCCGTACCGTCCCTGATATTCTGATCAGACATCAATCTCCGAAAAGATCGTCATAAAACATCATTTCCTCAATTGTGTACGGACGAACCTCTTTTTTCTTCTGTTTCGGTTTCGGGGAAGCGGGCCGGGGCATATCCGCTTCGTTCCATGCCGCAATCAGCCTCCTCATATCCACGCCCTCAAATGCTTTGCCTGTCCGTGCGTCAGCTTTGCCGATCACGGTTTTCATCCGATCCTTCGGATAGAACGTAGGGGACAGAAGATAGACGCCCCCGACAATTGCGGGCTTAACCTCATTGTTCTCTCCGACGGGAACAACCACCACGGTATTGACGGTGATGGAGCGATCTTTTGTCTTATACGTATACAGCCTTCTCCCGCTTCCGAACCAAACCGATACATACCTTGTGCTGAACATCTCTCTCCCTCCCCGATTATGAATGAAATCCCCGCTCGTCCTCCACAACCGGGATATTACTCACATCCATGTTCTCAATCCGCACGAAGGTCCCGCGCTCCACGGCGAGGATCACCCGGTCGATCTGCTCTTCGGTCCCCTGGATCTCCATCACGACCGAGCCGTCGTATTCGTTGCGTACCCAGCCCGTGCAGCCATACAATTCGGCAGCATGGCGCGCGCGGTAACGGAATCCCACGCCCTGTACGGAGCCCGTAAAAATGATGTGCTTCCGGATCACAGGGCCATAACCTCCGATTTTGCCACGAGCACCGCTTCCCCACCGATGGTGATCCGCCCGTTCTCGGTCAGTTCGCAATGGAGTGTACCGCCGCGTTTTGACGCCTGATACGCCGTGATCGCCCGCTTTCCGAGCACTCCCGCCCAATACGGTGCGATCTGGCAGTGGGCCGACCCGCAGACCGGATCCTCGGTGATAGCGATCTTAGGGAAGAAGCTCCGGGACACGCAATCCGTTTCCCTGCCCCGTGCGGTTGCGTTCTGGATGCGTCCGGGAAGCCCTGACAGCTCCGTCTGATCCGGCGTCATAGCGCGGACTGTTTCTTCGTTCTCAAATACGCACACGAGATCCACTCCGAGGAAAGCCCGGATGGGTCGAACACCGAACGCTTTCTCCATCGCGTCCGTCACCGGGATCTCCTCCTGCTCATAGATCGGGAAATCCATCCGGTAGAGACCGTCCGCTCTCCGCACCGTGAGCAGTCCGCTCCGGGTGTGGAATCGTACCGCATCGCTCTCAGGTTCGAGGAAGTTCAGAACCACGAAGGAAGATGCCAGCGTCGCGTGACCGCAGAGATCCACCTCCGTCCCG
>SVQK01000075.1 GCA_015065385.1 Oscillospiraceae bacterium
AGACCGACCGGGTTTGGTCGATCCTTTGGCGTACTATCTCGCAAGATGTACTTGAATTTCTGTTTTGATGTAGCGCCGTATACCTGACCGGTACGTACGGTGCAACGGGAGGGAGGGGATTTCTCCCCTCTCTACCCTATTGCGGGGGACTTCTCCGCGGCAGCCCATAACGGGGAGGATGACCCATGAATCGGACGAAGGGACGGCTTCTGAACGCCGTTCTGATTATCCTGTCAGCCGGACTGCTCGCGTCCGCCGTGACGCTGGCGGTTCTCTACCGGGCCGCGGCGGCAAGTCTCGTGTCGGCGGCGGAGGAGCGGGAGGCGATGAGCCTGCGGCTGTCAGAGCTGAATACGGAGCTGTCCGGACTCGGCGATGAGATCGAAGCTCTGGAAAGCGAGAAAAAGGCCGCCGAGTCGGAGGCATACGAAAAGGCTCTGAAAATCGACGGGCTGGAATCGATGATCGAGCTCCTCGAGGACGCGCAGAAGGGCATGACGGAGACGAACGGCCAGCTCTCCGCGCGACTGAAGGAGGCCAACCGCATGGCGGACAGCCTTCGGAGCGACGTGGACGCGCTGACGAAGAAAATCGGCCTGCAAACGGAAAAGGTCAACGCGCTCCGGGCGAGAAGCGACGAACTGAAGACGACTGTCTCGGAACTGGAAGAGCAGCTCCGCGGCGCGAACGAAGAGATCCGCGCGTGGGAGGAAGCCGCCGCTCCGCTGGCCAGCCCGATGGGGCAGGAGAGGGGCGAAGTCCTCTCCCTTGAGATCCCGGAGAATCCCGAACCGGCCGATCCCGACGACGCTCCTGTCCGACAGGAACCGGAGCAGCCCGAGATGCAGCCCGATCCGGAACCGCCGGCGGAAGAACCCCTGCCTGAGCCGGTGGAGGAGAATCCGCCCGAACCGCCGGAGCCTTCCACGGAGCCGGGAACACCGCCTGAGAACGACTTGCCCGAGCCTCTTGGACCGGAGCCCGGCCCTGCGGAGCATTTCGACTCGGAACCGGATCCCGAGCCCCCTCCGGAACCCTTGCCCCCTCCGCCTCCCGTCACGGAATCGACCATGGGGGAGACGGAGCCTGTGAACGTGCTGATGCGGTATATGCAAAACGGCGCGCCCCTCCGCTGGGACTGGATCTCCGGCACCAACCGGCTTACGGAGATCTACCCGAAGCTCTCCTACTATTACGAGGATCTGACCACGGGCGATACGGTGTCCTACAATCCGGACGTGATCACTTACGCGGCGAGCTTGATCAAGGTGCCGTACCTCTACTCCGTGCTTCTCGAGATCGAAGCCTTCGAGGCCGCGCACGAAAAGGACGCCGACGGAAAGATCGTCTACGGACCGGGCGAGGAGAAGTACGATCTGGACGAGGTCTGGGTGTACGATCCCGAGACCATGTACGAGGAAGGATCCGGCGAGATCATGGAGATGGAGGCCGGGATCAGCATGCCGGTGCGTCAGCTTTTCGAATACGCGATCCTCTACAGCGACAACATCGCGTGGATGCAGATCTATGACCGCTTCGGATACGAGTCCTTCTACCGGCTCATGGAGCAGCTCGGCGTACAGGGTACGGAGGTGGATTTCATGGATCTGACCGCGCGGGATTGCGGAAAGATCATGAAGGATGTGTACCGTTATTTCGCCCTCGGCTCGGAATACGCGCTCTGGATGCAGAATCTCATGTCCCGCTCGAAATACGGACATCTGATCGCGGATCATTACCCCGGAATCCTCGTCTGCCACAAATACGGATGGGACACGGAATCCTATCACGACATGGCGCTCGTGTACGACGAGCATCCCTACATACTGGTCATTATGACCGACTACGAGGACGGCGGCGCGACGGCTGCGCAGTATTTCTCCGACGTCGTCAGCATGACGAAGGTCATACACGCGACCAACCACTGAAACACAATCCAACCGGATCACGAAAGCGGTCCGGTTTTTTTGCGCCGTTTTCCATGCCGGTCAAGCTCTGGAAAAACAGCGTCCGAATCGCTGGAATGGGAGGAAAAGTGTGCAAAATTCATGAAATAATCACGAAACAATATTTCAAATATGTTGCAGTTGCATAAAAATCATTGACTTTGATTCGGCCCTGTGGTATCATGTCGGCGTCGGCGAGAGAGACCGGCAAACGAACCATGATCCCAAGGAGGACTGAAAATGAAAAGACGAATCTTCACAGCTCTGCTGGCTGCCCTGATGATCGCAGGATCCGCCCTGACCGTCGGCGCGAAAACCTATGACGACGTGAAGGACGACAGCCGCGGCGCTGTAGAAATCTCCATGCTGTCCGATATCGGCGTTATCAAGGGAACCGGGGAGAGGGAGTTTTCCCCCGACGAAAAGGTGAGCCGCGAGCAGATGGCATCCCTGCTGTTCCGCCTGATGCTGGGCCGGGACGACGCGGGGCGCGAAAACACCACCCGCTTTGAAGACCTGTACGAACCTTATTATAACGGCGCGATTTCGTGGGCCAACGCTTCCGGCTACATCCGCGGCACCTCGGACAAAACGTTTGATCCCCGGGGCGGCATCACCAAGCAGGACGCCATGACGATGCTGGTCCGCGCCCTCGGTCAGGAGAACGGCACGATGAACGCCGGCTATCCCTGGTCCTACATCAATCAGGCCGTGCGGCTCGGTCTGGACCGGAACCTCGAGGACGTGCGCTACACCGACACCCTCACCCGCCGGGAATGCGCCGTGATCCTCGCAAACGCCCTGACCGCCGACATGCTGGTGGTCCGGAACGCGCAGAACGGAGCGTCCGTCACCGAAGCCACCACCATCATCGAAGAGGTGTTCGGCTATGAGATGACCGAGGCGATGCTCGAAGCCACCAACAACTATGCCATGGGCGGCGATCCCGTGGTGAAAAACGGATTTGTGGCCTTCCGCACAGCCGACGGCAGACGCATGGTCGCGGACGCCACGGGAACCGGCGTTTCCGATTCCGACGCGCATCTCGGCGAGACCTACCGCCTTGTCGTGAAGAGCGGCAGCGGATCCGACGCGATCCTCTCCGCCGTTCCGGTGTCCGAGAGAAAATCGTACCGCTCCCTCTCCGTCGATGGCGGAAAGGTCAAGATCGGCGGGGAGAGCTACGTCCTCGTAGAGAAATACTCCGATGCGCTTTCCACCAACGATAACGAGCTGACGCTCTGGGCCGCGGGCGAGGACGGACGGTATTCTCTTGTGAAGAACACCGACGAGCTGAAACCCTACCTCGGCTTCTACCGGATCGAGGTGGTGGATGGAGCGGCGGGTAAGACCGCGCTTCTCATGCCTCTCGCCCTCGGACAGCTGAACGTGAATGCCGACGGACGAATCAACCTGGCGGACAACGCGGAGGGATGGACCCTCGTCAATCCCGAAAACGCGGAGAACGGCGACTTCGTCCTGTACTACCTCAACAAGACTGCCCGTCAGATCGTCGTGACCGATCTCTGCTCCGTGGTCTCCGGATCCGTCAGCCGCATCACGACCGGGACCGTCCGGATCGACGGCGAGACCTACTCCCTCGGCAACGCGGACGCCGGGATCCTGCCCGACAGGATCGCCGATCAGCTGACCCTCGGCAAGAACGCCGTCGCCGTCATCGATCAGAACGCGGTCGTGGGCGTGATCGAGAGCGTCGCAGCGGCCAAGGACAGCCGGTATCTCACCGCCCTGACCGATGCCTTCCGCGTCTATGCCGACGGGAAATTCGGTTATGTCATGACCGCCTTCCTCGACGGGCGCGAACAGAACATCTCTGTGAAGAACGCGGACGCCAAGGCGGGGAATGTGTACCGCTATCTGGAAACCGACGGCCTCTACACTCTCATCCCGGCGGAAGAGAAGAACGGCGTCCTCGTCTCCGGCAGCCGCGCCTTCATTCAGAAGGACGGCGGACTCGACGAGATTGCCCTTGTGATCCGAAGCGCGAAGAACGCCTCCCTCGTGCAGGTTGGCCGGAACACCTTCGCTCTGAACGCGGGCGATTCCGAACTCCTCTCCTCCGTTGCGGACCTCGGGAGCGTGACCTTCATCGTGGACGACGATTCCATCGCGGCGGTCTGCTCCGACAGCGCGTGGACCGAGAAGCACGGCGCGGCCATCGGCGAGATCCGCATCGAGGACGGCGCGTCCGTCACGGCGGTCTTCGACAATGAAATCGGCTCCGTCGAAACCCTGAAATACCTTTCCGTGAACAACGGCGACTTCGGCAGCTATTCTCCCGACGCGTCCGCCGTCCGGATCCTCGCTCTGAACGGCAGAGTCTATGAGAACGAGCGCACTCTCGCGGAATATACCGTGTACGACTACGCATCCGGCGAAATCGCCTCCGTCCTTTCCGCGGACGCGGATCTGGAAATCGGAGCAGATTACCGGATGGGAAGCGACGGCCTGATCTCCGCCCGCAAGGCTGAGGTCACCTCCGACGGATTTGTCACCGGCTACACCTCCGGCACGATCTCTGTGGACGGCGTCCCCTACGCGATGGGCAAGGCCATGAGAACCGTCCGCATCAACAAGGACAACAAGATCGAAGACGTAAAGGTCACCGACCTCTA
Source organism: Oscillospiraceae bacterium (assembly GCA_015065385.1). GTDB lineage: Bacteria > Bacillota > Clostridia > Oscillospirales > CAG-272 > UMGS1696. The sequence goes on from SVQK01000075.1 coordinate 4,583, forward strand.
CATGAAGCACGTCGAATTCGTCGCGGTCAACGGCGAGCTCCGCCTGATCCTCGAAAAGGGCGAGGCCTCCTTTACCGGCGAGCTGACGGAAGAGGGCATCGCAGTCAAGCCCGATTTCAGCCTGTCCGACTTTGCCGACGCCCGCATCACGGTCACCGGTCTCGAGAAGGACGGCGAAAAGCTCTCCGTTTCCGGCATGAAGGCCTCCGTGAAGGGGGATAAGATCCTGATCGAGCTGGAAGAGGGAACGGAACTGGAACCCGGTCAGTATGTCGTGACCTTCACCGTCAACTCCCGCTCCGGCAGCGCGTCCTTCACCGTCGAAGCCAAGGCCGAGGAACAGCCCGCGGAACCGGAACAGCCGGAGAACCCCGAGAATCCGGAAACTCCCGAAAACCCGGAGAATCCTGAAAACCCCGAGACCCCGGACAATTCCGAAGAGCCCGCGGAGCAGAACGGCGAAAACACCGGTTCGAACGACTGACGATGGATCCGAGCGAACGACGAAAGGAGGCTGAAACCCAATAAAAAAGGAGGAGCTTTCCGAGAGGGAGGCTCCTTCCTTTATATAGGGGCGAACTCAGAACGACAGAAGCGCGTCCGCCACAGCTTCCTCGTCCCGCTCCGTCCAGTCGGGGTTGATGGCGAGATACGCCGTCCGGGAGAGAAGATCGAGGGTCGTTTTGCACATGTCCGGCGTATAATCCGACTGCGCGCCGCGGTTGGCTTCCATCCTGTAGGGATCCATGAGCGGATGGAGCGCGCCGCGTTTTTCCATGACCTGCGTCCAGTTGGTGTAGACATGCTTGCCCGTGTCGATCGGAACGGTCAGTCCGATCCCGCGGGAGGCAGTGTGCGCGGCGAGGCGTCTCGTTTCGTCTTCCGTTTCGAAGCGCAGGGCCAGCGTCGTTCCGCAGTCGCCCTCCGGATCGTGGGAAGGCGCGATCGTGAACTTTTCTCCGAGCCGCTCCCGAAACCGGTTCTGCAGCCGTTTGAGATCGGAGCGGATCCCGGGCATCCGTTTGAGCTGTTCTCTGAGGATCGCGCCGGTGAGATCGGATACGCGGAATTCCGTTCCGCCGAACAGCGGCTCCGAGATCCCGTCGAGTTGGGAGCCGAAGAACGCTACCGCAGAGGCGTCGTGATAGATGAGCGCGCGTTCGTAGATCGTCCGGTCGTCGGTGGTCAGCATGCCGCCTTCGCCCGCCGTCAGCATCTTGAAATAGTTGAAGCTGTACGCGCCCGCGTCCCCGACCGATCCGAGCGGGATTCCGCGATAGGAGCCGCCCGCCGCCTGACACGCGTCCTCGAGGATCCGGATCCCGCGTGGCGCGCAGACCTTTCCGAGGCCGTCCAGATCGGAGGGGAAGCCCTGAATGTGAACGGGGATCACCGCTTTTGTCCGTGCGGTGATTTTCCTCGCGCAGTCCTCCGCCGAGAGCGTCAGGGTTTCGTCCGTATCCGCGATGACCGGGATCGCGCCCGTCTGGAGAACCGCCAGAGCCGTGGCGATATAGGTGTAGGCCGGTACGATCACCTCGTCCCCGGGACCGATCCCCATGCCGACAAGTCCGGTCACAAGCGCGGCAAATCCCGACGTCATGAGCAGGGCGTAGCTCTTGCCGACCTCTTTTTTCCATTCTTCCTCAAAGCGATAGACTTCCTGCCCGCTTCCGTTGATCTTGAAAAAGTCGCGGCTCATGAGCGTCCGGGCCAGCGCGTCGATTTCTTCCTGTCCGATGCGATACATGGGAAACTCCTCCTTTTTCAGCCGTTCTGAATGTGAATCGCCGTCAATAGCTCGTTCTTGCGATGACGTTGTCCTGTAAATCCCGGGGCAGGCGGACAAAATAGTCGCTGTAGCCGCCCACCCGGACGATCAGGTCGCCGTATTTCTCGGGATGGGCCTGCGCGTCTTTCAGCTCGTCGGCGGAGAGCACGTTGACGGACAGCTGCTGTCCTCCGCCCGCGAAATACGCCTTTGCCAGATGAATGAAGGAGTCCATCCCCTTTTCCGTGCCGAAGAGCGCCTTGTCGAAGCGGAGCTGGAACACGAAGCCGCTCGTCACCTCCGTCTGATCGTAGGTCAGCGCGGATTTGACTGCTGCCGTAGGCCCCGAGACGTCCTGTCCCGGCACCGCCCCGATGCAGTCGGAGAACATCGGATCGCCGCGCAGGTGTCCGTTCGGGAGGGCGGGGCAGGCGCGTCCGTTCCCCGCGGCCCGGTTGAAGGTAGAGCATCCTCCGGCGAAGGTCCCGCCCCGGAAGGTGTGTTTTGTTTTAAGGTAGGCGAACCAGTGATCCGAGAGCTCCTTCATGATCCCGTCCACATAGGGATCGTCGTTGCCGAACTTCGGCGCGGTTTTCAGCACGGCCAGCATGTCCTCGTGCCCTTTGAAGCTCACGCGCAGAGCGTCGAGCAGCTCCGCCATGGTGTACCGTCCCTCGTCGAACACGAATTTTTTCACCGCCGCCAGCGAGTCCGCGCAGTCCGGCATCCCCTCGGAGAGGATCTGACCGTCGCCGTAGAGCGGGCCGCCGTTTTTGTAGTCCCGGCCCCTTTCGAGGCATCCGTCCAGGAGGCAGGAACGGAGCGGGGAGGGCGCTGTTTTTGCGTATGCCATCTGCGAGCAGAGGGAAAGGGCGACCGAAACGTCCGTCACATGGTCGATCTGCCAGAAGAGCGCCTTCATGAGCTCGTCAAAGGTTTTGAACTTTGCCGCGTTCCCCGTGTGGATCGAGAGCTGTTCGCCGCGCATGGTATCAAATCCGTCCCAGAGGGCGTATTCAAGGCACTTGCCGAAGTTGACCTCCCCGTCCTCCAGCCCCATGTGGGATTTGCCCATGATGTCCACCTGATTGCACCCGTTCATGCAGTAGAGGTGGCTGTGGACCGGCGGGATCCCCATCTTTTCGAGGGCGGGACACATGACCTCGTCGTTGTACAGTGCGGGCATGCCGATCCCGGTGGACAGCACCTCCGCCGCCCGTTTCCACAGAGCCTCCGGGGTGTTCCGGTGGACGCGCATGGTGATGTTCGGCGTCTGATAGCGGTATTTCTCCGCGAGATCCAGCACAGCCCACGTCACGTCGTTCGTCATATCGTTCCAGTTCTCGTCGCTCCCGCTGATGCAGAGGTTCCATGTCCGCGTGCGGTGGAACGCCTGCCAGAGGCGGTCGAGCCAGAAGCGCGCCTCCTCCGGATCCGTTCGGGACCACGCGGGCAGGAAGAACTGGTCGAGCCGCCCCGGGGAGTCGATCCCGTCGAAGGTGAAGACCATCCAGAACAGGCAGACCGCCGCGCACATATCCGTCGCCGGATGCTGCGGGATGACGCCGAAGGTCTCGGCCAGCTTTCCATAGATTCTCTTTTCTTCCTCCGATCCCGCTGCTGCCGCTCTTTCCCCGGCGAGTTTCCGGAACCGTTGTCCGAGAATGTCCAGAGCGTCCAGCACGATTTCGCATCCGTCGTAGAAATCCCCCGCTTCCAAGTTCTCCGTACGGCAGGAGCGGATCAGATCCCGGATCCCGGACGTGCCGAGGGAGAGCAGCCGGTCGTAATCCGGATTGGAATGTCCGGCCCATCCTCCGCCCCAGCACGCGCCGGTTGAAGCCAGCCTTTCCATCGTGCGGTCCTTCGATGCGGCGAGCACGGCTCCGGTACTGAACCGGCACACGTCCTCCCGGATGGCGCGCAGCTCGCCGGCCAGCTCGGGATAGCGTTCCTCGTTCTCCCGGAGCTTTCCCTCGTCTACGGCGAATCCGGATCCGAAGGTGTAATAGACCCCGGAGGTCGGCGTCACAGGGGAGGCGTTCGGCATGTACTCCCCCGGCAGAAAGTCGATGGGAGCGCGTTCCGCGACGGCTTTCAGGGCAAGCGCCATGCGGATGTTGTGCGGCTTGCCTTCGCTTTCGTGAAACGCCGCACCGAAGGGTTCTATCTCATGGAGTTCGGTCATACTGCGCCTCCTTGTCGGGATTATTCGGGGTGTCATATGAACTTACGGATCGAGGAAGACGTCGTTTCTGGCCAAAAGCGCCTGACAGTCGAGGATCCGCCGCCGCGCTTCGTCGGACTGGGCCGCGTAGTCGTCGGGATCGAGCTGCGCCATGGTCTTTCGGTCATACACCCTGTAATTGGTGCGGATGTTGTTGTGGGGCATCTGGAAGAACACTTCGTCGGAGATGAAGGATCCGATCGAGACGTGCGCCTCTTCGCAGACGAAGCCGTGTTCCGCCTCGAGCAGATTCTGACCGAACATGACGGCCCGGTCGTTGTGGATCCCGAGCAGGCAGAGCAGGGTGGGCATCACGTCCATATGTCCTCCCGCGGTGGAAATCGTCTCCGTGACGCCCGCGCCGGGGATGTGGATCAGGAACGGCACGTTGAACATGTCGAAGATGGTGTAGTCCCCGTCCGTGATGGCTCCGACCCGCCGCGCGATGGCTGCCGTGCTGTTCGGAAGGGCATAGTGGTCGCCGTAGATCAGGATGATCGAGCGGTCGTACAGGCCCATCGCTTTCAGTTCGTCGAGGAATTCCCCGATGGCCCGGTCCGCGTAGTTCGATGCCTGCAAGTACAGTCCGAACAGCGTCTGCTCGTCCTGCGGGAGAAGCTCGATTTCGCGGTCCTTCAGCGGGATCCCGTAGGGGTAGTGGGAGGAGACCGTCACGCAGAGGGCGTAGAAGGGCTCGGGCAGTTCTCCGAGGATGTCGGCGGTCTGGCGGAAATACGCCTTGTCCGAGAGGCCCATCGGAAACATATCCGTCTGCTCGTAGTCCTCGAGGGAGATGAAGTCGTCAAATCCCTGATAGGGATAGGCCGTCTCCCGGTTCCAGAAGCTGCCGATATATCCGTGGAAGGCCTGAGCCGTCCGGTATCCGTGATCCTTCAAAAGGGTGGCGAGCGGGTAGTACCGGTTTTCCGGATACCGCACATACGCGCCGTTTTCCTCCGGGGCGAAGAGGGAGTTGTTGACGGCAAATTCCGCGTCCGCTGTGTTCGCGCCGCCGATCTGATAGTAGTAGTGATCGAAGTAGAGCGTATCCTCCCCGATCATCCGGTTGAGCGTCGGCGTCAGCTCCTGTCCCTCGTAATATGCGCCGACGACGAAATTCTGGAGAGCCTCGACCTGAATGATGATCACGTTTCTCCCCTCCGCAAGTCCGTAATACGGGCTGTCCGACCAGTCGGGGGAGGCGTACCGGCTTTTGTCCACGGGCCTTGCCGCGATTCCGGGCGAGACCGCGGAGATCATGTCCCCGGCGTGGTAGACGAAGATTTCGTTTTCGAGATACTCAAACCGGAATCCCGGATAGAGGAACACCGCCCCTGCCATGAGGACCGACGCTCCGAGCAGGGCGGGGGAGACGGCGCGGGGCAGCTCCCGGTCGAGAAACGCGGAGAGGGCCCGACCGGCACGGTTCTTTTCCATGCGCGCGCGGAGATCATTTCTGTGGATCAGGAGGTTGAGCCAGACGGGCAGATCCAGCACCATCAGAACGTGCCTGACGCGCAAGAGATCCATCACCGTCGAGGAGACGTCCCCGATCTGCCATGCCATGCGCAGCTGCGTGACGGAAGGGAGCTTCGAGGTGTACGCGAGATACACGGAGTCCACGGCGATGAAGACCGAGATGACGGCGTAAACCGTCCCGCAGACGATCCGCGCGGCCTTTCGGGAGACGCACAGCAGGAGCGTGTAGACAAACAGGAAGATGGCGGCGGTCGCCAGAGAGAAGGCCGGTTCGTATCCCGCCAGCATCAGGGGAGGATAGAAGAGCCTGCATTTGATATAGAGAAGGGCGGTGAGGATCAGGCCGAGGAGCAGATCCCGCGTCCGGGGGAATGATTTCTTCATGAAGTGTCTTTCTGACCGCAGAAGCGCGGAACCAATGTTGTTCAGACTGCATTATACCACAAAACGGGACGCTTGACCACCCTTTCCCGGAAAAAACAGCCCCGAAATCTCCTCCCGCTCTTGCAAAGACGGCCGGGATGGTGTATAATAGAATCGGAACATGATGACCGGGCAGCAGACCCGGAAGGAGGGACGAGTTTCTTGACGGAAAGAGAACTTCGGAAGCTGAGAAGGACCGAGCTCCTTGAGCTTCTGGTCGAGCAGGGACGCATAGTGGAGCGGCTGCAGAAGGAAGTGACCGCCCTGCGCGCCGAAGCCGAAGAACGGCGGATCAATATCGACAAGGCCGGTTCCATCGCCGAAGCGTCCCTCAGTCTGACGAAGATCTTCGAGGACGCCGAGGAGGCGTCGAAGCTGTATCTCGAGAACGTCGAGCGGCTGAGTCAGGATCAGAACCGGGTCAACGCCGCCCGCGAGGAAGAGAGCAAAAAGAAGGCGGAGCAGCTCATCATGATGACGGCGAAGAAATGCCGCGAGATGGAAGCCGCCACCGCTCAGAAATGCCGTCAGATGCTGAACGCGGCCGCAAAGAAAGCCGCGGAGGAACAGGCCTGATCCCGCGCGCGGCAACTTATCCAAAACGAGGAAAACAGACGATTTATGAGCAAACGGAAAGAACTCGACGACGAGCTGTATGAGCTGACGGAAGAAGCGGATTACGGGGAGTATCAGAGCACGGTGGAGATGCCCGACCTCGAAGTTCTGGAGGCGGAGCTGAAACGTACCAAGCACAGGGAGCGGTTCCGCCGGGTGCTCCGTTCCACGATCTATTCCCTGATCGTGGTGGCGGCGGCGGCGGTGCTGGTTGCGACCCTCTGGATGCCGGTGCTGAGAACCTACGGATCCTCGATGACGCCCACCATCGAAGACGGCAATATCATCGTGGCGTGGAAGGGAACCTCCTTCCGCACCGGAGAGCTTCTCGCGTTTTACGCGGACAACAAACTGCTGGTCAAGCGCGTGATCGCGGCTCCCGGCGAATGGGTCCGGATCGAGGAAGACGGCACGGTCTATGTGAACGACGTCGAACTGGACGAGCCCTACGTCAGCGAAAAGGCGCTCGGGAACTGCAACATCGAATTCCCCTATCAGGTGCCGGAGAATCAGTGGTTCGTCATGGGAGACCACCGCTCCACCTCCTCCGATTCCCGGAATACCGCGGTCGGCTGCGTGTCTCTGGACCGCGTGGTCGGCGTGGTGCTCTTCCGCGTGTGGCCGTTCGAGACCATCGGACGCCTCCGCTGAGCCGGAAAACCGGATGTGCGCCGGAACAACCGAATACCGATACAGATTCCGAGAGGATCGCAGACTGTCCGCGCGACGGTTCCGCGGTCCTTTTTCCGTCCGATAAAAAATTGGAAAAACTTTTCGCCGCCCCCTTGACAAACCGCAGACGGTGTGCTATTATTACACCAACCTACCGGACAGGTGGTATAAATGAATTTCAAAGGAGATTTACCATGTCGAACGTATATACCTCCGCCGATCAGCTGATCGGAAAAACCCCGCTTCTCGAGCTGAGCCACATCGAACAGGAAGAAAACCTCGGAGCGAAGATCCTCGCCAAGCTCGAATACTTCAATCCCGCCGGATCCGTGAAGGACCGCATCGCCAAGGCCATGATCGACGAAGCGGAGCAGAGCGGAAAGCTGAAGCCCGGTTCCGTCATCATCGAGCCCACCAGCGGCAACACCGGCATAGGGCTCGCGTCCGTGGCCGCGGCGAGAGGCTACCGCATTATCATCGTCATGCCGGAGACCATGTCCGTGGAACGCCGTCAGATCATGAAGGCCTACGGCGCGGAGCTGGTGCTCACCGAAGGCGCGAAGGGCATGAAGGGCGCGATCGCCAAGGCCGAAGAGCTGTCGAAGGAGATTCCCGATTCCTTCATCCCCGGTCAGTTCGTGAATCCCGCCAACCCGGAGGCCCACCGCCGGACCACCGGTCCCGAGATCTGGGAAGACACCGACGGGAACGTGGACTTCTTCGTGGGCGGCATCGGCACGGGCGGGACCGTCACCGGCGTGGGCGAATATCTGAAATCGAAGAATCCGGACGTGAAGGTCGTTGCGGTCGAGCCTGCCTCCTCCGCCGTCCTCTCCACGGGCGTCGCCGGACCGCACAAGATCCAGGGCATCGGCGCGGGGTTCGTCCCGGACGTTCTGAACACGAAGGTCTACGACGAGATCATTGCTGTGACCAATGAGGACGCATTTGCGGAAGGACGCAGGATCGGCAGACGGGAAGGCGTGCTCGTGGGCATTTCCTCGGGAGCCGCCGTCCATGCCGCGATCGAAGTGGCGAAGCGGCCGGAAAACGCCGGAAAGACCATCGTCGTCCTGCTCCCCGACACGGGAGACCGCTATCTCTCCACGCCCCTTTTCGCCGACTGAACGGGCGGGAACGGGATGATGGACTATGACAGCGGAGGATGATGTGAAATGATGATTTCCACACGAGGCCGGTACGCCCTGCGGATCCTGATCGATCTCGCGGAGCACGCGGACGGCGGCTTCACTCCCATGAAGGAGGCGGCCGCCCGTCAGGATATCTCCCTGAAATATCTGGAGAAGATCCTCCCCGTGCTGACGAAAAGCGGCATGATCGAAGGACAGCAGGGAAAGGGCGGCGGTTACAGACTGACGAAGGATCCGGACGAATACCGCGTGTACGACATTCTGCGCCTGACCGAGGAGGAGCTCGCGCCCGTGGCCTGTCTGACGGACGGAGCCAAACCCTGCGAAAGAGCGGCGGAATGCAGGACCCTTGCCATGTGGCAGAAATTCTACGATCTCACGCGCGATTACTTTTCGGGCATCACGCTCGCGGATCTGATGCGCTCCGATTCCGCGGACATGTATGTGATCTGACGCGCAAAGGGGATCTCTCAAAACGAAAAAGACCGGCCGGTGCCAGACGACACAGCCGGTCCGTTTTTTTGCGCTTCTTACGGAAGAAGCTCGATTTTTCTCACATACATCCGGTCTCCGTCGGCGCATCCGTCGAAGAAGTCGAAGCGGATGAGGTGGATCTCCCCCGTCCAGAAGTCCTTGTCGAGACTGATTTCCTCCGTGTGCCATTCTCCGTCCGCCGCAAGACCGGAGACCCGGACGGAAATCCCCGCCGTCGGTCCGGCCGTGCTGCCGGAGCAGAGGAAGAACTCCGCGGAATACCTGCTGTCCCGGTTATCCTCCGGGATCATGTATTCGATCCGCAGATTCCGGTAGTCGTCCGCGGACAGGACGGGGGAGGAGTAGCCGTAGCCGATGGCGATATAGGGATCGAACCCGACGTCCGCCGTGAGACAGACCGCGCCGACCGCTTCGTCAAAGGACGCCGAAGCATTGTTGACGGGCGCTCCGAAGACGGGAAGCGCGTCCGGCGAGGTGAGGTCCAGCGTCCGGTAATCCGCGGTCAGGACCCGACCGGAATTCCCGAGCAGGAAGGCGTTTTCCGTGAAATCCCGGTACTTCGAGAAGGCGGCGCGGATCTCGGCAATGGAACCCGTCGTGATGAGGCTCGAATACTCCACCGGGCGGAAGGAGGTGATGGCGAAGGTCTCGAGGGGAGCCACATAGTTGGTCGCGCCGTCGGCCGGATTCTTCGATTTGTTGTAGGCGTGCCGCCCGGCGACAAGAACGTCCGCGCCGGGAACGTACAGCCCGATTCCGTAGTCGGCCTGCTCGTTCACCCACGCGCACCATGTCTCCGTCTGCCCGGCTTCCAGCGGGAACACACACTGACTGTGAACGCCGGAGTCCCCCCAGAAGGGAAGGTTCCGCTCCCAGGTCAGCGCGCCGCCCGTCCACGAGTCCCGGCCCGCGTACCGCACGAAGGAGTCCAGCCAGCTGACGGTATAGAACGCGGGGATCTCCTGCGAGCGGGGCGGATTGTCCCAGCCGGAGAAATCCACGAACCGGTTGTCGATCCGGATCCAGTCCTCGGAAACGGTGTAGGTGTTCTCCATGTAGGAGGGCGTCAGGAAATCCTTCGTGGACCAGTCGGCGGGCTGCGCCTTGATGGTCACAAAATCCTCCCCGACCGTCACGTCGATGATCCGGCTCGTCTGATTGTACTTGTTCCCGCCCTGCACCGGATTGTAGGTCCACACCGATCCGTTGAACTCGCCGGGTTTGTACTCCCCGTTCGCGCCCGTCCCGTAATAGGACTGCTGGATCAGGCGGCCGGTGTCGCAGTTGTTGCAGAGGTTCCCGAGGCCCTTCACCGGATTGTCCCGGTCATGGATTTCCGAGATTCCTCCTCCCCACGACAGCTTGATCCCGACCTTGTAGCGGCTCCCCTCGAGCGTGAGCACGTCTTTCGCGTAGACCGGGACCGTCTCAAGCTCCGCCGAGAGGATCCGCGTGTCGAGCTTCTTCCCGTCGAGCGGCCGGATGGAATCGAAGCGCAGGTCGCTTGCGGTCTTTCCCTTGAGATACGGTTTGATCAGCGCGGAAAAGGTTCCCTCTTCTCCGGCTTCGAGATAGAACCTGTCCTCCTCCCACGCGCCGTCCACGGAATAGACGACGTTCAATTCAAGCGGGGAAGCGGAGGTATAGCGGAAGGTCATGCGGTTGAAGCTCTCCGCCGCGGATACGGCAGGGAACAGGGCAAGTTCGGTGTTCATGGGCGTCTCCTCCGGGATCGGATGTTCCTCTGCCGCGGTCTCAGCCGTTTCCGCCGGAGCGGTCGGTTCCTCCGTAACGCTTCCGCCGGAGCAGGAGGCGAAGAGGAACAGGAAAACGGCGAGCAGCGCAAGCGGGATCGGGATAAAGGTACGGCGGCTCATTTGGCGAAGGGCAGCTTCAGGAGTTCAAGCAGCGCGCGGTCCACCTTGAAGCCTTTGTATTCCTCATAGACCGTGCCGGGCCGTCCGTGCTCGACGATGCCGAAGGATCCGCGGAAGTTCCAGAGGGAATAGCCCCATCCGAATTCACGGAAGACGGACAGAACATCCTCGAACCAGCGGAGCGCGAGATCGTTCGGCAGCTTGTTGTAGCATCCGAATTCACCGATGTGGACCTTTACGCCCTGCGCCTCCACGTCCCGCCATGGCTTGTAGTAGTTCCGGATCCAAGCCCGGTCTCGGAATTCTCCGGGAGCCACCTCGCCGGGATAGGAGGGAGCCGCCCAGTCCGCGCCGCCCCGCACCCATTCGGCTTTGTAATGGGTCACCTGAAAAGGCTCGTAGCCGCGTCCGGAGTGTACGACATTCTTTTTCCCCAGATCCGCCAGCTCCGGAAGGGCGGAACCGCCTCCGTTGAAGCCGTCGATGACGATTTCCCGGTCCGGATCGACCGAGCGGATGGCGTCCACGGTCATGCGGATCACCTTTTCGTGGTCGTCCCGGGTGCAGGGATGGGTCTCGCCGATGGAGCAGGGCTCGTTCACCAGATCAAAGCTCAGCTTGTCCGAGGTGATCCCGCGGTACCGCTCGGCGAACATCTTCCAGAGGAACACAAAGCCCTCCTGCGCCTCCGGATCGCGCCAGAGGTTGTGCTTCTCCCTCTCCGGCCAGTTGATGCAGTAGCCCGGCGCGCGGTGCAGGTTCAGGCAGACGTGCAGCCCGCGGGAGTTGCAGGCCTCGATGTACCGGTCGAAATAGGAAATGATCGCCTCGTCCGGATGAAAATAGTCGAAGCCGTCCGTCCAGAAATGGTAATCCGTGGGGATGCGGATGAAGTTGAAGCCCTCCTCCGCGATGAAGTCCAGCTCCTTTTCGTTCGCCTCCTCGGGCTTCCGCCCCCTTCCTCCGGCGTACATCCAGAGCATGTTGAAGCCGTATTTTGTTTTCATGGCGCGCTCCTTTTCAGTTGTGATTCCGGATTCAGTATAGCAAAGAACCGCCTCCGTGTCAACCGTCCGGGAGGGATTTTCTGTGCAAATTCACACAATCCCCTTGACAAACCGGCCCGAATATCGGATAATAAGGGCAAACCAAACCATGCGAAAAAGGAGATTTTCTCATGATCATCGGCGCGCAGCTTTATACCCTCCGGGACTATTGCAAAAACCTTGACGACTTTTCCGAAACCCTGAAAAAGGTCGCCGACATCGGCTATACCAGCGTTCAGGTATCCGGAACCTGCGCCTACGAGGCCGAGTGGCTCCGGGACGAGCTGAAAAAGAACGGCCTCACCTGCGGCATCACGCACTTCAATTTCGACCGCATCGTGAACGAAACGGAGAAGGTCATCGAAGAGCACAAAACCTTCGGATGCGGCTGCATCGGCATCGGCGGAATGCCCTGCGGCGCGGCGCGGTATCCGGAATTCCGCGACAATCCGAAGCTCAGACCGGCGATGGACAAAATCGCGGAGGCAGGTATGAAGTTCATGTATCACAACCACCACCTCGAATATGAGACGAAGATGGACGACGGACGCCCGGTGATGTTCCACCTTTCCGATGACTTCACGCCGCTCAGATGGGCTTCACGCTCGACACCTTCTGGGTGTACTACGGCGGATACGAGGTCGTTCCGGAGATCGAACGGCTGACGGGACGCCTCCCCGTGGTCCACTTCAAGGATATGCTCGTCACGGAGAGCGGCGAGCGCAGAATGTCCTGGGTGGGCGGCGGCAACCGTCTCGACTTCGAAAAGATCATCCCCGCGTTCGAGAAGGCCGGAACGAAGTTCGCCTATGTGGAGCAGGACGACTGCTACGGCGAGAGTCCCTTCGACTGCCTGAAAAAGAGCTACGACTATCTGACCTCCCTCGGCCTCAAATAAATCTGAATGAAAGCGCGGCATCCGGCGGGCGTTTCTCCGCATTCTTTCCCCCGGATGCCCGGTTTTGTTGTTATGCGGTACTATCTGTTCATCTTCGCCGCCGTCGTTCTGCTGGCTCTCCAGTTTTCCACCAACAAGGCCTACGGGCAGAGGCGGGGGGACGGCGCGCGTGCTTCCCTGTTTTTCGCCGCGGTCTGCGGATTTGCCTCCGCCGCCGTCACGTTCGTCATTGCCAGCCTGTCGGAGGGCGGATTCCGCTTCACGCCGTTTTCCCTTCTGCTCGGCGCGGTGATGGCGTCGCTGTCCTGCGCCTATACGCTGATCGGATTCAAAATCATGGCGGTCGGCGATATGTCCGTCTTCATGATGTTCCTCATGCTCGGCGGGATGATGCTCCCGTATCTCTTCGGCGTCACCGTCCTCGGGGAATTCCGCGGAGCCGAGCCATGGCGGATCGCCCTGCGCGTCGCCGGTTTGATCCTTCTGACCGTCTCCATGCTGTTCCCGGTATTTGCCCGGAAGAAGGCGGGGCGGGGAGGCGGGCTGTTCGTGGCTCTCTGCGCGGCGGTGTTCCTTTTGAACGGATTGGCGAGCATCGTGTCGAAGACCCATCAGACACCCGGCTTTTGGTCCTTCGACGTGGTGAACGCCCCTTCCTACGCCTGCCTCGGAAACCTGATGAACGGGATCATTTCCGTCGTCTGCCTGTGGATTCTGGATCTCAGGCAGAAAAAGCGCGGCGAGGACGCGGTCATGGAGGCATCCGGAGAGAGCGTCCGCCTGATTCCCGCCTCCGCGAAAACCATCGCCCTGATCATCGCCGCAAACGCCCTGTGCAACGGCGTGTCCTACACCCTCCAGCTGGCGAGCGCGTCCCATCTTCCGGCCTCGGTGCTCTATCCCATGGTGACGGGCGGGTCGGTGGTGCTGTCCGCCGTTGCGGGAAGGATTTTCTTCGGGGAGAAGCCCGACCGCATCACTCTGACCGGTCTGCTCCTCTCCTTCGCCGCGACGTTTCTGTTTCTGTTCTGATCCGGAAATCGCGGAAAGATCGCGTTCTCCCGTTCTTTCCCTTGCGGTTCGGGCGGGGAAGCGTTATACTTGTGTGTGAAATCTTCTGACGAACGAGGGGTTGAATATGAGAAAAAAACTGTCTCTGGACGGTATCTGGCGCGGGGCGTTCGGGGTGAAGGCTCCCCCGTGCGAGGCGCGCTGCTTTGCCGACTGCGCAGATATGACTGAAATCCCGGCTGCCGTTCCGGGCGCGTTCGAAACCGATCTCGAAGCGGCGGGGATCCTTCCCGAGCTGTTCCGCGGGGAGAATATCCTGAGAGTTCAGGACTATGAGAACGTGACCTACTGTCTCAGCCGGACCTTCGACTATCGGCATGAGGACGGTATGGCGGATACGCTCGTATTCGAGGGCGTGGACTGCGAAGCGGCGGTGTACATCGACGGGGAGATCCGGGGCTTCTTCTCGAATATGCTCGTTCCCCACAGGATCCCGCTCGGGGGGACAAACGGCGGGATTACGCTTGCGGACGGGGAACATGAGCTGTTCGTCTGCCTGACTCCGGCCTGTCTCGCGGCGCGGAGAGCCATGCGGGAGATCGAGCCGTCCATGTCCCATCAGCGGTATGGGTACGATTCTCTCTTTGTCCGGAAAGCGCCCCACATGTACGGGTGGGATATCATGCCCCGCGCGGTGTCTGCGGGCATCTGGCGGCATGTGTACATCGAGCGCGTCCCCGCCTGCCATGTGAAGGACGTGTTCCTCTACGCCGTATCCGCGGATGAAAAGCGGGCGCGGGTGAAGATCACCTACAACGCGGAGATCGGATGCGAAAACGTCCACCGGTTCCGGATGCGGATCACCGGCGTCTGCGGGGACTCCGTTTTCCGGTACGAGGAGAAGATGTGGCACACCGGGTACAATTTCACGATCGACGTGCAGGATCCGAAGCTCTGGTGGCCCCGGAACTACGGCGAGCCGAATCTCTACGACGTGACGGCGGAGCTTTTGTTCGACGGCGAGGTCGCGGATACATATAAAACCCGCTTCGGCATCCGGACCGTCGCCCTCGAGCGCACGTCCACAACGGACGCGGAAGGGCGGGGCGAGTTCTGTTTCCGGATCAACGGGAAAAAGATCTTCGCCATGGGGACGAACTGGGTTCCCGTGGACGCCTTTCACTGGCGGGACGAGGAGAGGCTGCCGAAGATTCTGCCCATGCTCGACGACCTCGGCTGCAACATCGTCCGCTGCTGGGGCGGAAACGTGTACGAAAACGATCTCTTCTATGACTATTGCGACGAGCACGGCGTCATGATCTGGCAGGACTTTGCCATGGCGTGCGGGATCTATCCGCAGAACAGCCTCTATGTCAACGGGTGGGATCTCGGGAAAGCCCTGTACGCCGAGGTGATCGAAACGGTTCATCGGCTCAGGAACCATCCCGCGCTCGTGCTCTGGGCCGGGGACAACGAATGCGATCAGGCGTATTACTGGGGCGGGGAAAAGCGGGATCCGAACGGCAACATTCTCACCCGCGAAGTCATCCCCGCCGCCCTGAAAACCGCGGACTTCTCCCGTCCCTATCTGCCGTCCTCCCCCTATGTGGACGAGGAGGCGTTCCGGACCGGCGGGCAGATCTCCGAGGATCATCTCTGGGGGCCGCGGGACTATTTCAAGGGCGATTACTACAAGAACACGGTCTGCCACTTCGCCTCCGAAACGGGGTATCACGGCTGTCCGTCCCCGCAGTCGCTCCGGAAGTTCATCGACGAAGACCACCTCTGGCCCTGTCTCGGGGACCGTCAGTGGCTGGTTCACGCGGCGACGATGGACGGGGAAGAGAACTCCCCCTACGGCTACCGGATCCGCCTCATGTGGAATCAGGTCGAAACGCTCTTCGGAAAAGGAGGGCCGGCGACCGCGGATCTCGAATCCTTCTCCCTCGCCTCGCAGATTTCGCAGGCCGAGGCGAAGAAGTACTTCATCGAGCGGTTCCGCATGTCCAAATGGAGGAGGACCGGGATCATCTGGTGGAATCTCATCGACGGCTGGCCGCAGATCTCCGACGCGATCGTGGACTATTACTTCGACAAAAAGCTGGCCTACGACTATATCCGCCGGTCCCAGCAGCCCCTGTGCCTGATGTTCGGCGAGCCGGAGAACGGATCCCTGACGCTTTATGCCGTAAACGACACCCGTGAGCGGAAAACCTTCTCCTGCACGGTGGAGGACGACCGGGGGAACGCGATCCTTTCGGGAACCTTTACGGCGGCCTCCGACGAGAGCGTCCCCGTGGCGAAGATCCCGGCGACGGAGGAGAAGCGGTACTTCCTCATCCGCTGGAACGACGGATCGGGCGAGCGGATGAACCACTATTTCGCAAACGTGTGCGGCATCGACTTCCTATATTATAAGACCCTTCTCAATAAGCTCGCGTGAACAGAGAAACGCCGCGTCCGGATCCCGCAAAGGGATGGAACGCGGCGTCGTTTTGCCTGTATTCGGTTTTCCGGAACCGAGCGCTTACCGCTTGTCGTGTTCCAGACGCATGGTGTGATTCTTTACTGCGAAAAAGGATTCGTCGCTGATGCAGTGCTCGATCCGGCACGCGTCCTCCTGCGCGATCTCCTCGTCCACGCCGAGCAGGGTGAGGAATTTCGTCAGGGTCGTGTGGCGGTCGTAGATCTTTTCCGCCACCGCCTGACCGGCCTCCGTCAAGGTCAGACCGCCGTCCCGGTCCATGAGAACGTATCCGCCCTCCTTCAGAAGCCCGATGGCGCGGCTGACGCTGGGCTTGGAGTAGCTGCGGTATTCGCTTACGTCGATGGAACGAACAAACCCCTTCGTCTGCGACAGAACGTAAATCGCCTCCAGATACATCTCTCCCGATTCCTGCAATGCCAAAACCGTCGTCCCCCCAGTCAAACTGATATTTGCCGAAACAATAAATTCATTCTACCGAAACAATTTGAAAAATTCAAGCGGGAAAGATGGAAAAACTGTGAATCCGGCCCGCCTCACTGCTTCGGGATCAGAACCTCCGCGCCGCCCATGTAGGGACGAAGCGCGACGGGGATCTTCACGGAGCCGTCCGCCTGAAGATTGTTCTCGAGGAAGGCGATGAGCATCCGCGGAGGAGCCACCACCGTGTTGTTCAGCGTGTGGGCCAGATACTTTTTCCCGTCGCCCTGCACGCGGATCTTCAGCCGTCTGGCCTGCGCGTCGCCGAGGTTGGAGCAGGAGCCTACTTCGAAATACTTCTGCTGACGCGGCGACCACGCCTCCACGTCGCAGGACTTGACCTTCAGATCCGCGAGGTCGCCGGAGCAGCATTCCAGCGTCCGCACCGGAATGTCCATCGAGCGGAACAGATCCACGGTGTTCTTCCAGAGCCGGTCGTACCACATCTTGGATTCCTCCGGCCTGCATACCACGATCATCTCCTGTTTCTCAAACTGATGGATCCGGTAGACGCCGCGTTCCTCGAGCCCGTGCGCGCCCTTCTCCTTCCGGAAGCAGGGGGAGTAGCTGGTGAGGGTGTAGGGAAGTTCTTCCTCGGGGATGATCTGATCAATGAACTTGCCGATCATGGAGTGCTCGGAGGTGCCGATCAGATAGAGATCCTCGCCCTCGATCTTGTACATCATGGCATCCATCTCGGCGAAGCTCATGACGCCGGTCACTACGTCGGAGCGGATCATGAAGGGCGGGACCACATAGGTGAAGCCGCGGTCGATCATGAAGTCGCGGGCATAGGCGATCACGGCGGAGTGAAGCCGCGCGATATCTCCCATTAAATAATAGAACCCGTTTCCGGCGACCCGGCGCGCGGAGTCGAGGTCTATTCCGCAGAACCGCTCCATGATGTCCGTGTGGTAGGGGATTTCAAAATCCGGAACCACGGGCTCGCCGAACTTTTCGATCTCTACGTTTTCGGAGTCGTCCTTTCCGATCGGGACCGAGGGATCGATGATGTTCGGGATCGTCATCATGATGGTCTTGATGCGCTCCGCGAGCTCCTCTTCCTTCTTTTCAAGCTCGGCGAGGCGCGCGGACTGCTCGTTCACCTGAGCCTTGACGGCTTCGGCCTCTTCCTTCTGCCCCTTCGCCATGAGACCGCCGATCTGCTTCGAGAGCTTGTTGCGGTTTCCGCGGAGCGTGTCGGCCTCCTGCATGGTGGCGCGGTTTTCGGCGTCCAGCGCGATCACCTCGTCCACCAGAGGCAGCTTCTTTTCCTGAAATTTGTTCCGGATGTTCTGCTTTACGACCTCCGGATTTTCACGTACGAATTTGATGTCCAGCATACCTGTATCCTCGCTTTTTTAGAATTGAGCCGCCGAATGGACTGCGCGGGCGAAAAAACAAAGCCGTCCGCCGCACAATGGGACGAACTGCTTCGTGGTGCCACCCATTTTCACCGTGTTCCGGATCCGCAGGGAAGGGATCAGAAAAAACGGCCTCTTTCGCGTGATAAGGGACGCGGCCCGCGGCTCGGAAAGCGGAACCCGCGGAGTCCGGCGCCGGATCCCACCCTCCCGGCTCTCTTTGGACGGACGCGCCCGCGGTTATTTTTCGTCGCTGCCGCTTTTTGAATACGATTACGCACATTATATCACCGCAGCGGCGGAAATGCAAGAGGATTTCGTTGTTTTTTTCCGGAATTATCTTTGGTTTCTTCTTGACAGAATCGAAAATAGGTGTTATAATAAGGCGACTTGAATATATGTCAAAGGAGTTTTTCCCATGAGCATCATGAAGAAAGCCGCCGCTCTCCTGTCCATGCTGGCAGTAGTCGGCGCGACGCTCGTCGTTCCCGCAGCAGCGGCGGACGAAGCAGCAGCGGAAGTCAAGACCCTTGCACATTGGAAATTCCAGGAAATCGACGGATACTACACCGGTTCCGTCGATGATGACAACATCACCATCGTGGACCTGACCGGCAACGGCAACGATCTGGTGACTGCGACCGTCGGCAACGGCGATCAGCTGGACATCTTCTCCTGGGACGACGGATGCGACATCCCCACCGCGAAGGGCAATACCGCTCTGAAGTTCGACAACACCAAGGCCAAGGCCGCGTCTGTTGACCCCTACACCGCGGAAGAAACCAGCTACACCGGCGGCTATACCTCCGGCAAGTACCTGCAGACCGTTGAGAACGCTCCGCTGAATGCCGCTCAGTTCGAGCACGGCTTCGCGTTCGAAATCGTCTACAAGCTCTCCGCTGAACTGGACAACAACTACAACCGCTACACCGGTCTGTTCTCCCGTCAGGGCGTGGTCGAAGGGGCGAACGAGCCTCCATTCTCCATCGCTCTCGCGGAGTGGAACAACGACGCGAACGGCACCCTCGGCGCCAACGGCACTTGGATGCAGTACGTCCACGTCGATCCGGACGGAATGAAGACCAACAACGAGTATGATTCCGCCATGATGTACGGCGGTGACTGGCACCACATCCTTGTCACCTCCGACGGCGAGCTGACCGAAATCTATGTTGACGGCGAAGACATCGACCTTGTCGGCGAATCCAGCCTGATCAACATCGTCGATCCTTCCTTCAGATGGGAAGTCGGCGTCGGCCGTAAGAGCGGCGAAGGCCATGAAAGCGATTCCAAGAACGTGAACTCTCCGGAAGGCATGATCCGCCGTCTGTTTGCGGGCGCCATCTCCGAGATCCGCGTCTGCGACGGTTACATGAGCCTGGACGATTCTCTCTGGTTCAAGGCCGCCAGCTACGATTCCATCCCCGAACCGGTCGTTACCGCTGAGGATGCCGCTCCCGCCGGTGAAACCGCTCCCGTTGAAGCGGCTGAGCCCGCCGAAGAGCCTGCCGCTGTTGAGAAGTCCATCTCCATGGCCAAGTCCGAGTTCGTGGTCGGAGAGGATATCCTCGTTACCGCTTCCGGCGAAGACAAGGACTGGGTCGGCATCTACAAGGAAGGCGACGTCCCGGGCGATGCTGGCTCTATCGTATGGTACTATGTGACCGAGCACAACGGACAGGAATATGCCATCACCAATAGTCTCCCGGTCGGCAACTACACCATGGGTCTCTACCTGAATGACGGGTATGACCTCTATGGCGAAGCGATTCCCTTCACGGTTGTCGGTGCTGCCGAGGAAGCTCCCGCCGCTGAGTCCAAGGGCTTTGCGGACGTGAATGCCGCTGCTGACGGCAAGACCGTGATCTCCGGCTACACCTTCGTGGAAGGCACCAACGGCTTCAACAACGAAGGCGCGGACAACCTCTGGGACGGCGACACCGCCACCAAGTTCTGCACCAACGAATTCCCGGTCGAATCCATTGTTCAGCTGGATGCCGCTTATGACATCACCGGCTTCACCATGGCCACCGCGAACGACAACGCCGATTACAACGGAAGAAGCCCGAACGCCTGGACGATCTCCGTTTCCGCCGACGGCGAGAACTGGACCGAGCTGGCTAAGGGCGACGACA
>SVQK01000076.1 GCA_015065385.1 Oscillospiraceae bacterium
CGACGGTCCCGGAAGGGCTGACGATCACGGACGCCGAGCTCTGCGCCGTCGTCGCGAATCTGCTTGACAACGCCGTCGAAGCCTGCGGGAAGGCCGAGGGGGAGAAGTTCATCCGCCTGTATATGACCATGAAGGGGAAAATGCTCTATTTCTCCATGCTCAATACGGCGGGAGAAAAGCGGGAGAAGGCGAAGGGGCTGTTCCGTTCGGAGAAGAGCGGCGTCCACGGCTTCGGCCTGCGCCGCGCGGAGTCGATCCTCTCCGCCCACGACGGCTGGATGAAGGTCAACAGCGAGGAAGGGGCGTTTACGACGGAGTTTCTTGTCCCCGCATTGCCCGCGGAAAGCCCTTGACAACGCTTCCGGTTTATGCTATAATACATGCAGAACGAATACGGAATAAATTCGGAGGGTATGATGAGCGATCAGGTTTTGATTCAATTCCGCGCGGACAGAAAGCTGAAACAGGATGTGACGGAGCTCTACGAGAGTCTCGGCATGGATCTGCCGACCGCACTGAGGATGTTCATGAGCATGAGCCGCATGAAGCGGGGGATCCCGTTTGAAGTCACCGTGCCGGAGAATGCGGAGATCACACCGCAGGAAGACGGACGGACGGAGTTCCGCGAGGCGTTTGAGCGGCTGCGCGCGGACGCCGCGGATCTGCCGGAAATGACGCTCGACGAAATCAACGCGGAAATCGCCGCCGCCAGAGCGGAAAGAAAGAACCGGAAGGAACAGCAGGGATGAAGCCATACGTTGTGATCGATACGAATGTGATGGTCTCCGCCCTGTTGTCCAAACACACAGACACCGCGACGGTACTGGTGATGAACGCCGTAACCGACGGGCTGATGACTCCCCTGTATCACCGGTATATCCTCGACGAATACGACAGGGTCCTGCGTCGGAAGAAATTCGGTTTTCGGGAAGAGAACATCCGGCGCTTTGTAGACGCC
Source organism: Oscillospiraceae bacterium (assembly GCA_015065385.1). Lineage (GTDB taxonomy): Bacteria > Bacillota > Clostridia > Oscillospirales > CAG-272 > UMGS1696. The sequence goes on from SVQK01000076.1 coordinate 959, forward strand.
GTTCTGAAATACGGCCTTGAAGTCACCCCGACCCCGACGGGCGAAATCCTCCCGGACGTGGACGATCAGATTTTCTACGAGGTCACGATGGAAAAGCGGGACGAGGACGCGCGGCTTGTGACCGGGAATCTGAAGCACTATCCTCCCCGTTCGTTCATCGTCACCCCCGCGGAGATGCTCGCCATTCTCGAAGAAAACGGGATCCTGCCCGCCTCAAATCCATAAATCTGCAATTCGTGCACGCCGGAGAACGTTTCGTGCACGAATTTCCTTTTTCGGGGGATTCCGTGCTATACTGGGGGCAGCCCCGAAAGGAGGGATGAGCGTGAAAAAAGAAAAGACGCCGAAGAAGAAACCGTCGCATTCGGTTGCGTCGAATATCGTATGGTCCGTTCGGAAGCTGCTCCATTATGCCCCGGCTGCAATTGTGATCTTTGCCCTTTATATTCCAGTTCACATTGCGTCAAGGTATTTGGGCATTGTTTTCCCGGCCCGCGTTCTGGAAGAAGTGACGGCGGGAAATCCATGGGCACAAGCCGTCGTTCCCGTCGGACGGCTCCTGTTGTTCATGCTGCTGGCAGATTTGTCTTCCCGTGTGCTTGAAATTATTTCGCGGGATGCCGCCGGACGATACCGTTACAAGGTGACGGATCTTTGGGTCAGAAAAACTCTCAGCTTATTCTATGAGGATTATGAGAAAAAACCTGTCCGGGATCTGGCGGAAAGAGCCTCTGAAGCCACACAGCAGTCAGATGGGGATCAGCCTTTGACCGATATGGTGAGAGGTGCGTTCAGTATGACGGAAAACGTCATCGGTTATCTGCTCTTCGGGACGGTGATCTCCTTTGCCTCTCCGTGGCTCGTGCCGATCCTCACCGTGTCCCCTGTGGCAAACTGGCTTGCCGGACGCGCATACAACCGCTGGGATCACGCGCACCGGAAAAAACTGAGCGATCTTGAAACCAAGCAGGCCTGCGTGCGGAAGCTGCCGGATGATTTCAAAAGTGCGAAGGATATCCGCATCTATTCGATGGCCGGATGGATCCGGGATATTTACCGCGATCTGACCGGACAGTTGGTCATGGAGAACCGAAAGAAGGTTTCCCGCAGATTCCTGTCCCGGACTGCCGATTTGTTTGTCATTCTTCTTCGGGACGGCGGCGCGTATCTTCTGCTTATCTCCATGTTCCTCCGGGGAGAGATCGACGCAGCGCAGTTTGTCCTCTATTTTGCGGCTGTCTCCTCCTTCGCGGAATGGATCGGCGGTATCGTGGACGCATGGAATACCCTGCATGCATCCAGTATGCGCGTCTGCGATTTCAGGGAGTATCTCGATTATCCCGACTTTGAGGGGACGGGCGAAGCATCCGACGACAGCGTCGGGGATCATGCGCCGGAGGTCGTCTTCGATCACGTCTCATTCCGTTACGACGGGGCGGAGGACTGCACGATCCGGGATCTCAGCTTCACGATGAAATCCGGCGAAAGACTGGCTCTCGTCGGACTGAACGGTGCGGGCAAAACGACCCTCGTCAAGCTGCTCTGCGGACTGTACCGCCCGACCTCCGGCGAAATCCGGATAAACGGGATTCCGCAAAGCAAATTCAGGCGGCGGGACTACTATAAGCTGATCGCCCCGGTCTTTCAGGATGTGCGGACGGCGTTCTATTCCCTCGCCGAGACGGTCTCCTGCACGGACGGGGAACACACTGACCGCCAAAAAGCCGAAAACGCGCTGAAACGGGCGGGCCTATGGGAGAAGATCGAAGCCCTCCCGGACGGCATGGACACGAAGCTCGACAAGAAGGTCAACAAAAACGGCACGGAGCTTTCCGGCGGCGAGGCACAGAAGCTGATGCTGGCCCGCGCGCTCTGCAAGGACGCGCCGATCCTCGTGCTCGACGAGCCGACCGCCGCGCTCGATCCCATCGCGGAAGCAAGGCTGTACGGCGAATACGGACGCATGACGGCGGGAAAGACCTCCCTGTTCGTCTCCCACCGGCTGGCGACGACCGCCTTCTGCGACCGGGTGATCCTGCTCGAAGACGGGCGGATCGCCGAAGAAGGAACCCACGCGGAGCTGATAGCCCTTGAAGGAAAATATAAAGAACTTTACGAAATTCAAAGCCAGTGGTACAGAGAAAACGGAAAGGTGGCGAGCGCATGAACGGGCAAAAGGAAAGAATGTCTCTGCGAGAACATTTCGCCATATCCAAACGAGCGGTACGGCTCCTGTACACCCTGAACCCGCGGTATATCGTCTGTATGTTTGTCACAACGATTCTTACCGCCGTCTCAGGTTACATTCCCGTCTATTTCTCGGCGAAGCTGGTGGACGCGCTGATCTCCCATGAGCGGGTCGAAACGCTGATCCTGTATGCCGCCCTGGCTGTCCTGCCCGTCTTTCTGATTTCCATGATCTGCGCATGGTGCGGCGCGGTGGAAAGCACGGAATCCTATCTCAGCTATATCCGGCAGGATTGGATGTACTCTGAAAAAGCGATGGAGCTTCCGTACAAGGCTCTTGAAGACCCTGAAATCGAACGGCAGAAGGCAAGAGTCAAAATGGAATCGCGTACAGGGTACAATGTTTACCATGCCATTTATATGGTTCGGCGGTTTGCCCGGAGCACGGTGTCCATTCTCTCCTCCGCCGCCCTGACTGCTTCCTTTTTCGCGCTGCCGTCCATCCCGCTGTGGCAAAAACTTCTGCTTGTCTTCGGATTGGCTCTCAGCATCACCGTTTCGCTTCTGTCTACGAAACGTCAGCTCGCGATCGATCGGAAAGTGCGCTCCGAGGAATCCTATGTCGACGTGAACGTATATGCGGACGCTCTGGGTGAATTCATGGAGGATTACAGCGGATCAAAAGACATCCGGCTCTATGAAATGGAAGACCTTGTCGCAGACGAATATCAGGAAAAACAGGCTCTCCTGTACGAGGGCATGAGAAAGGCCTCCTATCTCAAAGCGGCGTGGAGCGTCCCGGGGACCGTCGTATCGTATCTACTCCTTTTCGCCGGATACGCAATCATGATGCTGTCCGCGCTGAACGGAGGAATCACTCCCGGTTCCATTGCGAAGTACGTCGCCTGTATCACGATGATGATCGGAGCCGTCACGGAACTCACGACGGCGTTTGAGCAATCCTTTGAAAACCATCACTACTTGAAACGCTATTTCTCCTACTTCGACATTCCGAACGACATGGTGAAGGGCTCGCTGACGGTGGAGAAGCGGGACGACAACGAGTACGACGTGGAGTTCCGGGACGTGTCCTTCCGCTATCCCGGTACGGAAGCATGGGCGCTCAGGCACGTCAGCCTGAAATTCAAGATCGGGGAAAAGCTGGCCATCGTCGGGGAGAACGGCTCCGGCAAGACGACCTTTATCAAACTGCTCTGCCGGCTGTACGATCCCACGGAAGGGGAAATCCTCTTAAACGGCGTAAACATTCAGAAGTACGATTATGACGAGTATATGTCCATCTTCTCCGTGGTCTTTCAGGATTTCACGCTGTTCCCGTTCCGGCTTGGGGAGGTCGTGGCGTCGAAGAGGGATTTCGAACCTGGGCGGGTGCGGGAATGCCTCGAGAAAGCGACGTTTGACACGAGGCTCGAAACCCTGCCGCACGGCGCGGATACCTTTATCGGAAAGCAGTTTGACAAGGACGGTGTGGAGTTCTCCGGCGGGGAGGGACAGAAGATCGCTCTTGCCCGCGCGCTGTACAAGGATTCCCCGTTCATTCTGCTGGATGAACCGACCGCAGCCCTCGACCCGGTTTCGGAGTACGAGGTGTATTCCAATTTCAACGCGATCTCCGGCGACAAGACGACCGTCTACATCAGCCACCGTCTTGCCTCCTGCCGGTTCTGCGACAAGATAGCAGTGTTCGACCGCGGGCAGATCGTCCAGACGGGCGGGCATGAGGAACTGCTCTCGGCGGAGGGCGGGAAGTACGCTGAACTGTGGGAAGCACAGGCGCAGTTTTATACGGGGGAAAATATGAATTGAGGTAGGCGTTGAGCGCAGGAGAGGAGGGAGATCATGGCTTTCGTCCGTTTCCTGGCACGCGATGATAAGCGTTTCGAAAGCGACACGCGGCGGATCCTTCTGCCGAAGGTGTATCTTCTGTCAAAAACTATCTTTTCAAACTTCAGGTTCGCTTAACCCGACATTAGAACCGCTCACTTGCGTGGACGTTCTTCATGTGCTATAATGAATTCAACAAAAGCACTTTTGGAATCCATTCACACAGGAGATACGACATGAATCCCGAAACCATAGGAAAGAATATCCGCGACGCCCGCCGCCGGAAGGAAATGACGCAGGCCGTTCTTGCGGGACGGATGAATGTCACGGAGTCCGCCATCAGTCAATGGGAGAACGGTCGGACTTTGCCTGATCCAACTATCATTCCAGATCTCTGCGCGATCCTCGATGTCTCTGCGGACTGGCTGCTGAGCGTGAATGCAGAAAAGCGCGCAAAGGAGATCGAAGCGATCATGAAACGGGTGGACGCTCTCAGCCGGAACGGATGCCGCAAGGAAACGCTCCCCATCCTGGAAGATGCTTACCTTCATTACCCCGAAAGCAACGAGATCGCTCGCGCTCTGATGGGAACAACAGAAGATCTTGACAGAAAAATGGCCATCGGAGAGCGGCTTCTTGCGGAGTGCACCGAGTCGGGATACCGTGCCTCGGCGATGCAGCAGATGATTTATGCTTACAGGGACAAGGGCAACCTCAGCCGCGCCGAGGAGCTGGCCCGTCAGATGCCCGGTCTCTGGACGACCTCGGACGTCTTTCTCACGCACATAGCGAAGGGGGAGAAATATCGGAAACAGGCCCAAAATCTGCGCTTTCAGCTTTTGAATCTGTTGTACGAGGCCATGCACTACGGCATCGTGTACGGAGACGATGAAACGGAGGCGTCATATAACGACGACGAGCGGGCACAAGTCGCCCAAAAGTGCGTCGCCCTCTTTGAGCTGTTCTTCGAGGATGGGGATTACACGTTCCATCATGGCAGTCTCGAAGAGGAATACCTCGATCTTGCGGCATGGCATGCGCGGAAGGGAGAGCTGGAAGACGCGCTCGACTGCCTCGGAAAAGCAGCCGATCACGCGCTGAGCTTCATCGAATACACGGAAAGCGAGCCGGGGTCTTATCACCATACGTCCCTTCTGTTCCGAGGCGCGGCGGGAGGCGGGGATGTGGGACTGGGCTCCGAACAGAATTCCGCATCCGACGTGCTCGACAGGATGAAGAAGCCGGACTTCGATTCCCTCAGCGAAACGCCCGCGTTCCGGGAGATCAAAGCCCGTCTCGAAGCCGCCGCCGGACCGTGGCACGTCGCGGGGACGTGAACCGCATCCGCGGGAAGGACGGAAGGCGGATGAAACAGAAATGGTTATCACAACTTCCATTACGGCGTCAAAGAGATTGATTGACAAAGCCATTTCAATCGGCGAATAATACGACATACCATACATCCCGCGTCGGGAAAGATCCCTTGAGCAACTATTTGAACACGATGACCGGCAGGTGTTCGTCGTCAACGACCGTCACGGACTGAGCGTTTATGAAAGCGGAAAGCAGGAAGCGTTTTTTCATCCGAACATGGCGTTTCTCCGCATGAAGAATCTGATGAACGGCGGGAAAGACAGCCTGTCGGAGGTGTGCGGCCTGCGTTCCGGCATGTCGTTTCTGGACGCGACGCTGGGGCTGGCTTCGGATGCCCTGACCGCCTCCTGTGTCCTCGGAAAAAACGGCGTATGCACGGGACTCGAAAAAAGCAAAATCATCTTTGTCCTCGTCAAAGAGGGCTTGGATTTCTATTCCGAACAGTACCCAGTGTTTCGGGAAGCCGCGGGACGCATCGGGATACGGCATTGCGACAACATCGAATATTTGAGAACATGCAGGCCGGGGCAATACGACGTCGTTTACTTTGACTTTATGTTTATCGAACCGATTTCCGCGTCAAAAGGGATCCAGATGATCCGGGATTACGCCGCGAAGGACCGCCTGTCGCCGCTCTGCTTTGAGGAAGCGAAGCGCGTCGCGGGACGGTCCGTTGTGGTAAAGTGTGACCGCGGGGACGTGAAACGGCTTCTCGAGTTGGGATTCGAGGTGCGGAAGGAAAACTCGCGAAAGTCTTTCTACTATCTGAGCTGTGAGAAGAAGGAATGAGGGAATGAAAGAGAAAAAAGCAATGCCGGAGCGGAAATAAGGACAATACCCCGGATACGGATCGGGCTGTGAAAGTCTGAACACTGTATCAGGGGATTGCTTTTTTCTTGAGTGTGAAGTATAATATAGACAAACACTATCAGAATAGGAGCCCACGCCCATGCGCATCGCCGTCATCGACGACCAACCCGCCGACCGGGACTATATCGCCGCCCTCGTCTCTCGCTGGGCGAAGGATCGGGACACAGCCGTGACCGCCATTCCGTTTCCCTCCGCAGAGGCGTTCCTGTTCGATTACTCCGAGGACAGGGATTTCGACATTCTGCTCCTTGATATTGAGATGGGCGCGATAAACGGCGTGGAGCTGGCAAAGACCGTCCGGGCGGAGAACGACGCCGTGCAGATGGTATTCATCACCGGATTCCCGGATTTCATCGCTGAGGGGTACGAAGTCTCCGCGCTCCACTATCTCATGAAGCCCGTGGACCGGGACAAGCTGTTCTCCGTGCTCGACCGGGCGGCGGCGAATCTCGAAAAGGCGGAACGTCGTCTGCGCGTGACCTTCGAGCGGCGCACGGACTATGTGCCATTCTCCAAAATCCTCTATCTCGAGGCGCAGAAGCAGTACGTCCGCATCGTGACCGAGAGGGAGGAATACCGCATGAAGGCATCCCTTGCCGAGACCGCCGCGCAGCTTGACGAGTTTTTCTTTCCCTGTCAGCGGTCATTCATCGTGAACCTGCGGCACGTGGCGCGTATCCTGCCGGACCGGGTCGTCTTGAAAAACGGCGCGGAGGTTCCCATCAGCCGGGGCATGGCGGAGAAGATCGGGCGC
>SVQK01000077.1 GCA_015065385.1 Oscillospiraceae bacterium
CGACGAGGTCTGCCGGATGACGCTCGCGGAACTCTCGGTCTGGGTGACGGCGTTCCGGGTTCCCTGCCCCAGATCGATCAGGCGGCGCGCGGCGTCCCGGAAGGATTCGCAGATCGACTCCGCCATGGGCCGCATCTCGGGGGGCAGGGAACCCGGAACGCCGTCCACCCAGACCGAGAGTTCCGCGAGCGTCATCCGGCAGACCTCGTCGAGCGAGACGCCGCGGAGCCTGAGAGAGCGGGCTTTATCGGAGAGCCGCGAGCCGCCGCAGTCCGGGCAGACGTCCTGCCTGAGGAATTTCTCCACCCGTTTCATGCCCTTTTCGTCCTTCACCTTCGAGAGGGAGTTCTCCACGGTGTAAACGGCGTTGTAGTAGGTGAAGTCCAGCTCCCCCGCCGTCCCCGTCTTTTCGTTGGAATACAGAATGTGCTTCTTTTCGGCGGGGCCGTGCAGAACGATCTCCTTTTCCCGGTCGGTGAGATCCCGGAACGGAACGTCGGTGCGCACGCCCATCTCACGGGCTACGTCTTTCATCAGCGACCACATCAGCGTCTGCCACGGAGCGACCGCCCCCTCGTCGATCGAGAGGGAGTCGTCGGGGATCAGCGTGGATTCGTCCACGGTGCGCACCACGCCCGTTCCGTCGCATCTTCGGCACGCACCGCCGCTGTTGAACGCCAGATCCTCCGCGCCGATCACGTCCACGACCGCGCCGCAGACAGGACACCGGACCTCCTTCTCCGCCGCGAAATCGAGCGTGGGAGGAACGTCGTGACCGTTCGGGCAGCGGTACCGGGACAGGCGGGAGAACATGAGGCGCAGGGAATTGAGCAGCTCAGTCATGGTTCCGAACGTGCTCCGGATCCCGGGGATGCCGGGTCTCTGACGGAGCGCGAGGGCGGCGGGAACATACCGCACGTCGTCCACATCGGCCCGCGCCGCCTGCGTCATTCTTCTGCGGGTGTAGGTGGACAGGGATTCCAGATACCTCCGGGATCCTTCCGCATAGAGCACGCCCAGCGCGAGGGAGGATTTCCCGGATCCCGACACCCCCGCGATCCCGACGATTTTGTTGAGCGGTATATCCGCATCGATGTGTTTCAGGTTGTGAACGGAGGCCCCGCGTACCTCGATATGGTCGGGCAGATTGTTTTTCTTCTCCATTTTGCTTTCCTGTAGATTCAGCCAGTCGCGCAGACCGCTGTTATTTGCTTTCCCGGAGTTTTTTCAGAAATGCCTCGATCTCGTGATCCACGGCGAGGATCTCTTCCCGGAATTCCCGCGCCGACAGCCGGAGCACGCCGGAACGGACCGCCTGCAGCTGGATCAGGCCGTCGGAGGTGACCGCGCGGACGTTGTAGTCCTTCCCGATCTCGTAGATCAGCTTTTCGATGTAGGTGTCCGCAAGCTCGCTCTCCTTCGTGAACACCACATGCAGTCCGTTCACGTCCTCCTTCCGTTCGCCGTCGCCCTTGACGTTGTAGGCGTCGAAGACCACGATCATCTCCCGGCGGGTGAAGGCCTGATAGTTGGAGAGGATGTTCAAAAGATCCCGCCGCGCCGTGTCCAGATCGTGCTCCGCGGTCCCGGCCAGCTCGTCCCATGCGAAGATGACGTTGTAGCCGTCCACGATGTACAGGGACTTTTTGTATTTCGGCGAGCTCACGTCCGGGGCGAATGGCTGATCCTTTTTCGCCGTCCCGTACACCCGGCGGCGGATCGGCCCGAATTCCCGCTCCATAATGGCTTCGAGTTCTTTTTCATCGAGATTGAGGTTCTTTTTGATGATCTGACCGGCTCGGGCGTTGAGCGCTTCCTCTTCCCCTTCTCCGTCCGAAACGGAAGGGTTCCCGCCGAGTTTCAGCCCTTCGAGGTGCATGTACTGCGGAACCCACGACCACGGCACGACGATTCCCGCCCCGTGGGAACAGAAGACGGAGTTCGGCGTATTGGCGACGTCGGCTTCGGGATCGTATCCGGTCTCCCGGATCACGTCCTCCGCGTTGTGACAGGGCGCGTAACCGTCCATGCGGCAGGAGAACCGTCCCCGTCCGTGGGTGTACGCCGCCACTTCCCGGGCATAGTCGCCGACGGTGGAGACGGGCGCGCGCCCTTCGAGTACGGATACCCCGGGGGACGCCTCGTGCTCCGTGAAAACGCCGGAACGCGCGAGGATGTCCGCCATCGCCCGCCCGACGTTCTCCCCGGGTAGCTCCAGACGGAAGGCATACCACGGCTCGAGCAGAACGGCGGATCCGCGGAGCGAGGCGAACATCAGCCCTTCTCTCACCGCGCGGTAGGTCGCCTCCCGGAAATCCCCGCCGACCGTGTGCTTGAGATGCGCCCGCCCGGAGACGAGGGTGATCTTCATGTCGGTGATTGGCGAGCCTGTCAGAACGCCCAGATGCTGTTTTTCCTCGAGGTGGGTGAGGATCAGCCGCTGCCAGTTCCGTTCGAGGAAGTTTTCCGAACAGGAGGAGTCGAAGATCAGCCCCGATCCCGGTGTGAGCGGCTCCATCAGCAAATGGACTTCCGCATAGTGGCGGAGCGGCTCGAAATGCCCGACCCCCTCCACCGGCGCGGAAATCGTCTCCTTGTACAAAATGCGTCCGTCGTCAAACGAAGCCTCCACGCCGAACCGCTCCGCGATGATCCTGCTGAGGACCTCCGTCTGCACCTCGCCCATGACCTGCGCGTGGATCTCCCCGTACCGCTCGTTCCAGACGATGTGCAAAAGCGGCTCCTCCTCCTCGAGCTCCCGGAACTTCGGCAGAAGAGTCCGCGGATCGGCGTCGGGGGGAAGGGAGATCTTGTAGGTTAGGACCGGTTCGAGAAGCGGTGCGGGGGACGCGGCCTCAATGCCGAAGCCCTGACCGCTGTAGGTGGCGGACAGTCCCGCGACGGCGCAGACCTCCCCGGCGGACACGCTTTCCACCGCGTCGAATCTGGTTCCGGAGTAGAGCCGGATGCCGGTGATCTTTTCCTCCACGGTCTCGCTCTGGCCGGGAACTTCATAGCGCACCGTCTGGCGAGCAGTGAGGGATCCGCCAGTGACCCGCAGATAGGTGAGCCGTCCGCCCGCGCCGTCGTGTCCGATCTTGTAAACCCGCGCCCCGAATTCGGAAGGCCAGTCCGCCTCCGCCGTCAGATCGCGCAGCGCGGTGAGGAGCCGGTCCACGCCGTCGAGCCGCAGCCCGCTCCCGAAGAGCACGGGGAAGAGCTTCCTCTCCCGGATCATCCGGATCCTGTCGCCGTCCGTGACTTTTTCCCCCTCCATGTACCGCTCGAACAGCTCCTCGTCGCAGAGCGCGATCCGCTCGTCCCGCCCGGGATCGTCCGGATCCGTGAAATCCACGGCGGCGGAGGACAGGTGCTCCGTCATGTCGGAGAGGACTTTCTCCCGATCCGCCCCGGCCAGATCCATTTTGGTGACGAAGACGAACACCGGGACGCCGTACCGCTCCAGAAGATGCCAGAGCGTTTCCGTGTGCGCCTGAACGCCTTCCGAACCGCTGACCACCAGCACGGCATAATCCAGCACCCGGAGCACGCGCTCGGTCTCCGCGGAAAAATCCACATGCCCCGGCGTGTCGAGAAGGGTCACGGAAAGATCCCCCGCCGAAAACCGGGCTTCCTTCGAGAAGATGGTGATGCCGCGTTCCCGTTCCAGCTCGTGGGTGTCGAGGTAAGTGTTGCGCCAGTCCACGCGCCCGGGCTTGCGGATCTTACCGGCGGCGTACAGCATCGCCTCGGCAAGCGTGGTTTTGCCCGCGTCCACATGGGCCAGCAGTCCGATGGTCAGTTTTTTCATGGGGGGATCCTTCCGGGGAAATAGTATACTATTATAGCACGGCGGCGGGACGGATTCAACCGCTATTCGGTGAACAGAGCGCGTCCTCCGGGAGAAACTTTTTTTCGAGTCCCCCTTGACAGGACAGCGCAATCGTGCTATAATGCCATAAACCGATGAGGAAGAGTGAGTAGGATCCGAGAGAGCCTCACAGAGAGCCGCGGGCGGTGGAATCGCGGCAGGACTTGCGCATCCGAATGGACTTCCGAGGGCGACCGGAAAGGATTCCCCGAGAATCCCGGTATGGAAG
>SVQK01000078.1 GCA_015065385.1 Oscillospiraceae bacterium
AGATCCTTGCGATATACTCCTCCAGACACAGCCCGTTTTCGTGCATGATCTTCGCGTGATAGCGGCCGACGTAGCGGTAGTGCCACGGCTCGAAGCTGATCTTTGTCACGTCAACCTTGTCACTCGGGAAGCGGAGGACGACCCCGAACTTCCACGCGTTTTCCTGCAGCCAGTAATATTCGGTGGTCCACGCGAAGTCCGTCGTGAAGGAGCCCATCGTGTCCATATCCACGGCCAGACCCGTCTGATGCTCACTGGTGCCGGGACGGGTGGAGTAGGTCAGAACGAGCGCCTCAGCGTCTTCCCGGGAGAGATTCGGATTGCTCGCCATCTCGTTCTGAACGTACTGCTCGAAGATCGTCGCCTGATAATCGTAGGAACGGTACCCGGAATACACCGCCATGTCGTAGTAGCCATAGTGGTGCATCTCCCTGAACAGAGCCTCGAGCGCGCGGGTCGGATATTCGCGCAGCTGCTGGGTGTTCCGGGCGGAGCTTGTGTTGATCACGTCCTTCAGATCCCGTGGAACGTCGCCGGAGGACAGCGGATGATCCGCGTTGACCAGAATCAGGAACGCGTCGCGCAGCTCGTCTTTCGGATTCATGTACTCCTCGTACTCGGACAGATCCGTCTGGAAGGCCAGCTCGTAGGCCGTGGCCTCACGCATGGAATCCGCCAGAAGTCCGACTCCGGGATCCTCCTCGATGGATTCGAGCGGATCATTCTTTTTCAGCCGGAAGGAGATCGGAAGATAGACCGTGATCTTATTCTCCGGGTCGGACTGCTCTTCGTCGAGGATCCGGGAGACCTTCACCGTCCTCTGGTTCGGCTTGTAGCTCACGGAGAGGTTTTCCATCCATTCCGTCAGGAATTCGGTGGACACCCAGATCTCTTCGCCGACTAAAAGATTCGGCACGTCCAGAAGCTCCACCTGCCCGTTGATCACCACGCGGTGCTCGTCGGTGTAGAAGACCACGCTCTCCTCCGTGCCGTCCCCGGCTGAGGATTCAAGCGGATTGTCGTTGGTCCGGAGCACAAACTTCATTTCCTGCGCCGAACCGGTCTCCTTCATGCCCAGATAGTCCGCCAGATCGTTGAAGCAGACGTAGAGATCGTCGTCGTCCAGACAGCGCGTCGCCGCCTCCGTCCGAACCTTCGTCCCGCCGTAATAGAAGGAGATGTTCCCCGTGCTGAGCGGCGCGCTCGGCGTGTGGTGCAGGGCGATGAGGACGCCCCCGCCCGGGACGATGATCAACAGAAGCACCGCGCAGAGCACATAGACCGCAAACCGTCCCATGGTACGCAGGCCGCGGATGCGTTTTTCGCGCGCCTCGGTCTTTTTCCTTGCCCGGACGGTCTGCTCCATCTCGGCCCGCGCTTTTTCCCGCCGTCTGGTCTCGGGATCGACGCGCGGCGGACGGACGGCTGCGGCTCCGGCTCCTGCTCTGTATCCGGATCGCTGTCCGGTCGGATTCGCCGGGTTTCTGCCGGGGTTCGGATAGCGGCCTGCCTGCCCGGGACCGGCCTGTCCTTGCTGCCGCTGAGAAGGGGGACGCCGAGAGGGATTCTGCTGATTAGCCATCGGCCTTGAAGGCGCCTGCGGGTTTGGGGGATACCCGTTCTGCGGATATCCGTTCTGGGGATACCCGTTTTGAGGATAGCCGTTCTGAGGATAGCCGTCAGGCGCGTATCCGTTCTGTGGATAGCCGTTCTGCGGGATCCGGTTCGGATTCTGCGGCGCGGTCCGTCCGTTCATTCCCGTTCCGCCGGCAGGGGAAGGACGGGTCGGAGGTTTCACCCTTGCCCGGGAGTCGCTCCGACGTCGGTTCGGATTCGGCTGGTTCATCGAAGCTCCTCCTTCTTTGTTTCACATACGATAAAGAACGGACTGTCCGGCGAGTTGAGCATGCGGAACTGGGCGATGGAATAACGGAACCGGGACAGGGAAGAGAAGTACTTCCCGAGCTCCTCGCCCTCCGCCGCGCCCTCCGGATGGCCGGGATAGACCGCCACCAGAAGCACCGCGTCCTCCCCGAGCAGTCTCAGCGCGCCTTCGACCGCGGGCAGCGTCGTGGAGCGCATCGTGGTGAGCTGCTTCCGTCCGCTCCCGGGCAGATACCCGAGGTTGAACATGCCCGCCCGGATCGGCCCTTTGACGAACTCCCCGGCCCGGTGATGGGACGCGCAGATCAGACGCCAGTTGTCCGGGCATCCGTTCGCGCGCAGATTCCGCTCCGTGGAGAGCAGAGCATCCGGCTGGATGTCAAAAGCCGTCACCGATCCGCGCGGACCGACCGTTTTGGACAGAAAGACGGTGTCGTAGCCGTTGCCCATGGTGAAATCCACGGCACAGTCGCCCTCTCTCAGGTGGGACAGGATAAAATGCTTCTGAAGGGATAAGAGATCCACCACGGTCGGCCCGCTCCTTTCTCGATGATTCTGAATCCGCGCGGGGATGCGTTCAGCCCTTTGCCTCAGCCGCCAGAGCAGCCGCGGTGTCGAAGGCTTTCAGGTTGACGTCCAGCGCTTTTGCCGGAACGCAGGCTGCCACGGCGTTTCTGAGCACATCGTGGTCAAATCCGAGCACGTCCGCCGCCAGACCGATGAGCGCGACGTTCGCGGCCCTTGCGCTGCCGGCTTCTTCCGCGATGGCGGGAGCGTCGAACGCGCGGACATCCACGCCCAGCGCCTTCATGTCGTCCACCAGCCCTTCCGGATAGACCGCCGCGCCGATGATGACGGGCATGGGGTTGATCTGCTGGGTGGAGGTGACCAGCGTACCGCCGTTTTTCAGATTCGGAAGCCACCGCGCGGCCTCAAGGACCTCGAAGCTCAGAATCACATCCGCGTCTCCGCGTCCGATCACGGGGGAATAGACCTCGTCGCCGACGCGCACATAGGTCACGACGGAACCGCCGCGCTGGGACATGCCGTGGACTTCGGAGACCTTCACGTCCATTCCGGAATCCATGGCGGCGCGTCCGAGGATTTTCGACGCCAGAAGGGTTCCCTGTCCGCCGACGCCGACGATCATGATATTTTTAGACATACTGCCCTCCTTACAGCGCGCCGAAGCGGCACATCTGGCTGCACAGGCCGCATCCCACGCACATACTCTCGTCGATTTTCGCCTTCTTGTCCGTGACGGAAATGCACGGGCAGCCGATTCTCATGCAGGATTTGCATCCCACGCACTTGTCCGCGTCCACCTGGATGGGCGGATTCTTCTTCACGGATTTGAGCAGCGCGCACGGACGGCGGCAGATGACCACGGACGGACACGGCGCGGCGACCTCTTCCCGGATCACCTGTTCCAGAGCGGCGAGATCGTTCGGATCCACCGCGCGGATGTGGTCGGCGGGAATGCCGAGCGCGGCGCAGATGGCTTCGAGGGAGAGGTTCGGGGCGGGCGTTCCCATGAGGGTCTTGCCCGTCAGAGGGTTGTCCTGATGGCCGGTCATGCCGGTGATGGAGTTGTCGAGGATCAGGGTCGTGGTGTTTCCGCCGTTGTAAACCACGTTCACGAGGCCGGTCAGACCGGAGTGCATGAAGGTGGAGTCGCCGATGACGGCCACATACTTGTCTTCCTCGCCGCGGACCTTGCAGGTTCCGTGCAGGGAAGAGATGGACGCGCCCATGCAGTAGACGGAGTCGATGGCGGAAAGCGGAGGAACCGCTCCGAGGGTGTAGCAGCCGATATCGCCGGACACGCGGAGCTTCAGCTTCTGGAGCGTGTAGAAGACGCCGCGGTGCGGACATCCGGGGCAGAGAACCGGAGGACGTCCGGGGATCGCCGCGCCCACTTCGCAGAAGTCCGGTTCGATCCCGAGCAGGCGGGAGCGCAGAAGCTCTTCGGAATACTCGTCGCAGAGCGGGAGCACGTCCTTGCCGGTGACGGTCAGGCCGAGGGTCTTGCAGTGATTCTCGATGACCGGATCCAGCTCCTCGATCACGATGAGCCGGGGATGCTTGGCCGCGAAGTCGAGGATCAGTTTTTTCGGCAGGGGATTGAGCAGGCCGAGCTTGATGTAGGACGCGTTCTTTCCGAAGGTCTCCTTCGCGTAGTTCCAGCAGTTGCCCGCCGTGATGATCCCGATCTCGCCGCCGTTTTCCTCGACGGTGTTGAGGGGCGTGACCTCGGCGAACTCTTCGAGCTGTCTGAGGTGCTCTTCCACTACGACGTGGCGCTTCTTCGCGTTGGCCGGCATCATCACATGCTTGCCGGGATTCTTCTCATAGGGAAGGATCTCGACCTCATGACGCTCGCCCAGCTCGACCGGGGACCGGCTGTGGCTGACCCGGGTCGTGAGACGGAGCAGAACCGGCGTGTCAAACTGCTCGGAGAGGTCGTAGGCGATTTTCGTATAGTCCCGGCATTCCGCGGCGTTGGCAGGCTCCACCATGGGCAGTTTGGCCGCGATCGCGTAATGGCGGCTGTCCTGCTCGTTCTGGGAGGAGTGCATGCCCGGGTCGTCCGCAACCCCGATCACCATGCCGCGCCCGACGCCGGTGGGACCCGCGACAAACAGCGGATCGGCCGCCACGTTCAGGCCCACATGCTTCATGCCGCAGAAGGAACGGCCTCCGCCCACAGCCGCGCCGAGAGCAGCCTCCAGCGCAACCTTTTCGTTCGGAGCCCATTCGGCGTACATTTCCGGATAGGTCGCGGCGAATTCCGTGATTTCCGTGCTGGGCGTGCCGGGATAACTGGAAACGAACCGGACGCCGGCTTCCCACAGGCCGCGGGCGACGCTTTCGTTTCCGAGAAGCAGTTGTTTCATAGATCTTCTGTATTCCTTTCATCGGATCGGAGACCGACCCGCAAAGTGCTTCGGGGATTCTGATTCACCCTACATTATACTATAAATCCGCATGATTATCAAGGGCCTTTTTCGAAAATCCGTTTATTTACGCGCGGGAAACTCTGCCGGAACGCACAAAGAAAGGGGTTCCGATCGTCTCCGACCGTTCCCCTTCCGAATTTCTATTCTGCCGATGGGTTCAAACCGCGCGGCTTGTCAGCGGATCCCGAGCTCTTCCTTGGCCCGGCGGAACATGAAGGTCAGCTCCCGGTCGCTCATGGTGGTCGTGCGCCCCGAGGCATATTCCGCGTCCACATAATCCTTCATTTTCGCAACGACGGGGGAGCGCTTGTCGAACCGATCCGCCCCTTCGTCCGGGCAGCGGTGCGCCAGCCAGTGCGCCAGACCGGCCTGACCGGACGTCGCGGAGATGGCGACCTGCGCCGGACGGTTCAGCAGCTTTTCCGTATTGAAAATGTTGTAGATCTCCTCGTCCTTCATGAGGCCGTCCGCGTGGATGCCCGCCCGCGTGATGTTGAAGTCCTTGCCGACAAACGGCGTCCGGGCCGGGATCTCGCAGCCGATTTCCTTCTCGAAGTACTCCGCGATCTCCGTGATGACCGTGGTGTCCATGCCGTTCGTGGTGCCGCGCAGGGAGGCGTACTCCATCACCATCGCCTCGAGCGGGGTGTTGCCGCAGCGTTCCCCGATGCCGAGCAGGGCGCAGTTCACAGACGAGCAGCCGTAGAGCCATGCCGTCGAGCTGTTGGACACCGCCTTGTAGAAGTCGTTGTGTCCGTGCCATTCGAGCATTTCCGACGGGATCCCCGCGTAGTGGTTCAGACCGTAGACGATGCCGGGGACGGAACGCGGAAGCGCAGCGCCGGGATAGCTGACGCCGTATCCCATGGTATCGCACGCCCGGATCTTCACCGGGATCCCGCTCTCGTCGGACAGATCCTGAAGCGCTTCGGCGAAGGGGACTACGAACCCGTAGAAATCCGCGCGGGTGATGTCCTCGAAGTGACACCGCGGGGAAATGCCGAGGGAAAGGATCTCCTTCACGACGCCGAGGTACTTGTCCAGAGCCGTCGCGCGCGTCAGCCCCATTTTGTTGTAGATGTGGTAGTCGGAGCAGGACACGAGCACGCCCGTCTCCCGCACGCCGAGGGATTTGACCAGCGCGAAGTCCTTCGACGCCGCCCGGATCCATGTGGTGATCTCCGGGAACTCGAAGCCCAGATCCTGACAGGCCGCCAGCGCGTCGCGGTCCTTTTTGGAGTACACGAAGAACTCCGCCTGACGGATCATGCCCTTCGGACCGCCCAGACGGTGGAGCATGGTATAAATATCCACGATCTGACGGACGGTGAACGGAGCCTGCGCCTGCTGGCCGTCCCGGAAGGTGGTGTCGGTGATCCAGATTTCCTCCGGCATGTTCACCGGTACGAACCGGTGGTTGAAGGACACCTTCGGCACGCTCTGATAGTCGTACAGGAGCCGGTACAGATTGGGTGTCGCGCGCTCCTGAAGGGAATAGCGGTAGGAGGACTGCTCGATGAGGTGGGTGTTTTCATCGTATCCGATTTTGGTGTCATGCTGGCGGGTTTCCAGTCCGAAATCTCCGCTGCCGTTCGAAGGCCAGTTCTTTTCTTGCATTTTAACTTTGTAAATCCTTCATTTTTGATCGTTAGTGCCCCTATTATACCATGTACTGTGCATAAAGTCAACATTCAGGCTGCAAATAAATGAAAAACCTTGCGCCGTCCCGGGGAAGTCCGGACCGTCCTCAAAGGTCACAGCGGAGGCGGCGTTTCGGAGTCCTTTCCGGGAGAGGGCGTTTCCTCCGTTTCTTCCAAAAAGTTCACGCTGAATCCCGCCGTATTTGTAAATATCCAATGACAAAACGGATAATTCTTCAAAGCACCTCTTGAACCGGCGGAAATTCGCAGTATAATAACAGATGAGTTAGTGTTTCTTTCGCCGGTTCAGAGAAAACGGCGCAGCGAGGTTCCATGTTGAATTTCAAATTCGGGCGGCGCGCGTCCGATGACGAGTCTAAAACCAAAGAAGCGGAACAGAGTCCGATCGGGGACGATTCCGAAGAATTTCTGCCCGAAGAGGAAGAACTGCTTCCGGAAGCGGAAGAGCCCGGTCCCGAACCGTCCGGATCCGTGGATCCTTCCGAAGAGGCTCCCATAGATCTGTCCGATTCCGCGGAATCCGACGCTCCCTTTCTTCCGGAAGAGCACGTTTCGGAAGAATCCGATCCCTCCGCTCCCGATCTCCCGTTGGAAGAGTCAGCCGAAGCCGGAGACGAAACAGAGGAAGTGAGAGAAGAGGAGCCCTTCGATCCCGAGGTCGAATTCGGCTTCGAGGAGGAACAGAACGAGGCGGATATCCGGAGCGGCATCTTCATCAACTCCCTCGACGAACTGAGCGAGGAAGACATCCCCCTGTCCGAGACGGCGCTGGAGGCGGAAAAGACCTCCCCGTTCGAATACATCCGCAGGGTCATGTTCTGGGGCTTTCTGGCGACCTTTATCGTCAGCTCCTTCCTCCTCGTGCGGAACCTGATCCAGAAGCAGCAGGCGGCGAAGATCTATCAGGACATTCAGGCCGAGTTTTCCTCCACCGGCTTCACGCTGGACGTTTCCGAGGCGTTCCGCACGGATCGTTCCCAGACTCCGGGACTTGAAGAAGACCGGGAACAGCGCTCCATCCGCACCATGACGGAGCTCTTGGACGGCGCGGAGAACGACGCGGATCTCGTCGCGCTCTCCTCCTCCGAGACACGGGTGGTCAACGAGGATCTGGAGCGGAAACGCGCGTTTTTGCAGAACATGATCCGGAAGAATTCCGACGTCTACGGCTACATCGTCGTGCCGAACACCGGCATTTCCTATCCCGTCTGTCTCGGCAAGGACAACGACTACTACCTGAATCACGCCGTAACCGGGGAATACAACCCCGTGGGATGCGTGTTTGCCGACTACCGGTGCGAGCACTCCATCACGAAGAATTTCAATACGGTGTTCTACGGGCACAACATTCAGGACTCCGACGTGAGCATGTTCCACGACGTGACGCTCTTCTTCCAGAAGGATTATTTCTTCAACAGCTATATTTACGTCTACACCATGGACGGTCTGTACATCTACGAGCCTTTCGCCGTGTACGAGGCCGCCTACGACGACGAGTATTTCCGGGTGGAATTCAAATCCCCGGATGAGTTTGTCGCGTTTGCCGACGACGCGCAGACTTTGTCCACCGCCAAGGATCCCGAGACGCACGAGCTGCTCTCGAAGGAGTTTGCCTTCACCGAAAACGACCGGATCCTGACCCTGTCCACCTGCACGAACGGCTACTACACGCAGCGGTACGCGCTCCACGCGAAGCTCATCCGCACGATTCTTGAATGAGGGACCAACGACGACATGACGTTTACCGACCTTCTGATCTGTCCCCTCTGCGGAGAAAAGCTCGGGTTTGCGGAGGGATCTTCCTCGGTTCTCCGCTGTCCCGGCGGTCACTCCTACGACGTCTCCCGCGCGGGCTACGTCAACCTGCTCCCGCCCGGCAAGGGGCGAAACGCCAAAACCGGCGACGAGCGGGACATGATCCGGGCGAGATCCGCCTTTCTGCGCCGCGGGTGCTACGATCCCATCGACCGGGCCGCCGCGGAGCTTCTCGGGGACGCCCTCTCAACCTGCGATCCCGCCCGCGGGCTGATCCTCTGCGACATGGGGGCGGGGGAGGGGACACACACCGTCAGAATTTCCGGACTGCTGTGCGAAAAGACCGGGGAGCCCGTTCTCTCCCTTGGTTTTGACGCCTCCAAGCACGGAGCGGAATCCGGATGCAGATACGCCCGCTCCCTGAGCTGCTTCGACGATGGGGGAACCTCTCCCGTCCGGGTGGTCTGCCTGCCCGCCAATCTGTTTCACCTTCCCGTGAGGGACGGATGCGCGGACGCGGCGCTGAGCCTCTTCGCTCCGATCGCTTGGGAAGAGACGGCAAGGATCCTCACCCCCGGCGGACTCTTCCTCGCCGTTTCCTCGGGCCGGGAGCACCTTTTTGAGCTGCGCCGGATCCTGTACGACGAGGTCCGGTTCACGGAGTTTCATCCGGAGCCGCCGGAGGGAAGCCCGTTCGTTTCCCTCGGCCGGACGACCGTATCCTTTCCCGTGGGTCTCGAAAATCCCGAGCAGATCCGGGAGCTCTTCACCATGACCCCCTTCTTCCACCGGGTCCCGGCCTCCGGCAGGGAACGGCTGGAGCGGACGGAGCGGCTGACGGTGACGGCGCAGGCCGAGCTTTCGCTGTGGCGGAAGACCTCCCCGGAGGACGGCTGAAATGCTTTACAGCGTGGTGATCCCCATGTACAACGAGAGCGCCGTCGTCGCCGATTCGCTCGAAAGACTGACCGGCGCGCTGGAGCGGGGGGCGGAGTCGGGCGGATGGCGGTACGAAGTCCTGTTTTCGGACGACGGCTCCACCGACGGGTGCGGCGAACTTGTCCGGGAGGAAACAGCAAAGAAGATCCTCCGCTATGGGACGGTCGGAACGGTCCGCGCGGAGGAAAACCGGGGCAAGGGCGCCGCGGTGAGGCTCGGAATGCTGACGGCGCGGGGAGATTGGCGGCTCTTCACCGACTGCGATCTCGCCTACGGAACGGACGCCGTTCTCTCCATGCTGAATGAGGCGGCGGGGGAGAATCGGGCCGTTCTGGTCGGATCCCGTGCCGTCGCCGAGAACGGATACGCGGGCTATACTCCGCTCCGCCGGCTTGCCTCCCGGGTCTATCTGAACATCCTGTCCGCGGCGGGAGGGCTCCGGATCTCGGATTCCCAGTGCGGGCTGAAGGTTTTCCGGGCGGACGCGGCGGGGACGCTTTTCTCCCGGGCCGAGACCGACGGATGGGCGTTTGATTACGAAATCCTGCTGCTTGCCGACCGGATGGGGATACCCGTCTCGGAAATGCCCGTCCGCGTCCTCACCCACAGCGCGTCGAAGATCCGCCTTGTCCGGGACAGCGTCAAGATGCTCCGGGAGATCGGGCGGATCCGAAATCGCCTGAGCCGGGAAGCTCCGGCGGGGAAGAGCTGACCTTATCTGTAGAATTCGTGCCCGCCGATCGTGAAGGCGTATTCCCGCGCTGCCGGGATCCACAGGCTGTCCGCGATCGCCGGGTTGAGAAAGTATTCGATGCCGTCCCAGATGGGCGGATTGTCCAGCGTGACGCAGGCCGCGCGGATGCTGTCCTCGCCCGGTTCGGTCCAGATCGCCCCGTTTTCCGTGGGTGTGAACTGGACCCCGTGCCGGTCGTCGAAAATCACGCCCCAGACCGTGTCCGGAAACTCGTCCGAGAGCACCCGGTTGAGGATCACCGATCCCACGGCCAGCTTGCCCTCAAACGGTTCCGCGCCCGCCTCCGCTTCGATGATCCGGGAGAGCCAATAGATCCGGTCCTCCTCTTCGGAGCCGCGCGGGGCAACGGCGGAGTCCTCCCGCGTCAAAATCGCCTCAGGTCCCTCCGGATCGTATGTACAGGCGAATCCGAACGCCCGGGAGAGCGTCCGCAGCGGAACCCAGAGCCGGTCCTTTTCGATCCGCGGCGCGTCCGGACAGAGCAGAAAACGCCCGTTCGCCTCGAGGATCCGTTCTCCCGGGGAGACGGTCAGCGAGAGCGCGTCCGTTGTCACATCGGCCTCGTTCCGCCCGCTGTCCCAGAGGATCCGCGCGTCGCTGTCCGCAAATAGAGCGAATTCCCGGAGCGGCACCCACGTCACCCCGTCGGACAGCCGGACCTCGCCCGGATACCGCGTCCCGTCCACCGTCACGCAGAGCTGCTGCCGGACCGGATCCTGCGCGCAGACCGGAGCCGGTTCCTCCTCCGCGGCCATGACGGGGGAGAGAAGGATGGGGAACAGCGCGAGAGCGGAAAGCGCCCGTCGAACAATTTTACCTTTTTCTGCCATTTCTTGAAACCTCCTTCGGCGGACTGGATGTCCGCTGTTCCCATTATATCACAGCTTTCCGGGATATAGAACCGGTAATTGATGGCAATCGTCCGTCAAAAACCGCGCACCGGGAGGCGGCATCTCATTCGTATCCATAGGAGCAGACCATGATCTTGAAGCGATTCCTCTCCCTGTTCTGCGCAGCCGCCGTGCTTTTGTCCTTTGATTCCTGCGGCTTCATCGTCGTGAATGACATTTCCTCCCGCGGGACTCAGAACGGCGGGAGCGAGGAGGACGGAGAGGGGGCGGAAACGGCGAAGCCCTCCACCGGCTTTGTGAAATATACCGACCGGACGGACGCGAAGGCTGCGGCGGACGCCTATCTCCAAGCCCTTCCCGCGCGGGATTACGACGGAGCGGTCTTCTTCATCGCCACGCCCTCGAAGGCCTATTTCGCGCCGGACGAGACGGAGCCCGTGCTCTCCCGGCTTGTGGCTCAGCGGAACGCCGAGGTGTCGGACAAGCTGAACATCACCATGCTGACGGATGAGATCGACGCGAACTCCATGAAGAAGCAGCTGAATCAGGCCATCGCCTCCGGGGCGTTCTTCACGGATCTCCTGTTGATCCCCTTCGGGCAGGTCGGCGTTCTGAAATCCTCGGACGCGCTGCTCAACATCCGCACCGCCCCGTTTTTTGATCTGGACAAGCCGTATTTCAACGAGGAATCCTCGCGCATGACCTCCGGCGGATACACGACCTACGCCGTCGCCGGGGACGCCACGATCTCCCCCTCCGATTTCGCCGCCGTCTATTTCAACCGGACCATCCTTGAAATTGCCGGAATCGATCCCGCCGAGCTGTACCGTTCCGTCACGGAGGGCAGCTGGACGTGGGACAAACTCCTCGCCGCGACGGAGGCCGTAAACGCGACGGGAGGCGTCATCTCGATCGCCGCCGAGAGCCTGTCCGAGCGGTTCCCGGATCTTGTGTTCCATTCCATGGGAAACGATTTCATCCTGACAGGCAGCCGGAAGGTTCCGGTGATCGGCTATACCGCCCGTTCCGCAAAGGACGCCATGGACGTTCTCGAGCAGTTCTACGCCGACGAAAACGCGCGGCTCAGGGACTATTCCGGCGCGGTGAACGGATTTGCCGAGGGGGCGTCCGCGTTCCATGTGGAATACCTTTACGCCATGTCGTGGCTGACCAACTCCTCGGCGGACTGGGGCCTGCTCCCCCTGCCGAAGAACAGCGGGGAGGATGCGGAATACCGGACCCTCATGCCGACGGAGGCGCAGGTGTTTGCCATCCCGAGAAACCACACCAATGCCGAGATCCCCGCGATCGTGATGTCCGCCCTGTGCGCCGCGTCCGACGGGTATATCTACGACGCGTTCGTGGATTACAATATGATGAATGTTCTGCGGGACAACGACGCCGTGAACATGCTGGATCTGATCCTTGACACCGCGTCCTTTGATTTCGCCTACGCGTTCGGAGGCGCGTTCCCGGCCATCGCCAACGCCACCTACAAGCTCGTGCGGAAATCCGCCCCGGGGAACAATCTGGCCGACAGCTTTTCCGATCTGAAAACCGAAGCGAATCAGGTCATGAAGGAGAATTTCGACCTGACCTACTGACCGATCCCCGCCCGACCGCGGCTGCCCGCATCACAGGAGGAAAGACCATGCGCATTACGGAAGAATTGAGAAAACCCGGCGTCAAGCGGATGATCCTCGACACCGACACCTACAACGAGATCGACGACCAGTTCGCCCTGTCCCTCGCCATGCTGGCCCCGGACCGGATCGATCTTGCCGCCGTGACCGCCGCGCCGTTCCACAACGACCGCTCCGAGAGCTTCGGCGACGGCATGGAGAGAAGCTACCGGGAGATCGGGATCTGCGCGGAACTTGTGAACCGTTCCCACGGCGCGAAGATCCCTCCCTATTACCGGGGAGCCGCGGAACGCATGCCCGACGAACGCACCCCCGTCCCCTCGGAAGCCGCGGAGAAGATCGCGGAGCTTGTTCTGGCGTACGACGGGATCACCTATGTCACCGCCATCGGAGCCGTCACCAACGTGGCCTCCGCCCTCCTGCTCCATCCGGAGATCAGGGAGAAGATCGCCGTGATCTGGCTCGGCGGAAACGCGAAATGGTTCGACGGCGCGGAATTCAATATGCTCGGAGACCGGAACGCCTCGAACGCCCTGCTGTCCTCCGGCGCGCCTCTGCTTCTCTTCCCCTGCGCCGGCGTCGTCAGCCATCTGATCCTCAATATCCACGAGCTCGAGGCTTTCCTGCGGGGCAATTCTCCCCTCGGCGACTATCTCTGCGACAACGTGGCCGAATGCCGTCCGAAGGGAGCCGTCACATGGAGCCGCGTGATCTGGGATATCTCCACCGTGGCGGGCGTGATCGCGCCGGATACCTTCTCCGCCTCGCTCTGCCCCGCCATGCGCCTTGAAGCGGACAACTCCTATTCCTTCAATAAGGAGGGCGTACCCTTCGAGCATGTGGACCGCGTGCACCGGGACTATATCTTCTCCATCCTCTTCGACCGCCTGACGAAAAAGTGAACCGAAGGCCCCGAATCCCTCCCTGTGAAGGACGCGGGGCTCTTTTTCTGCCCGTCCCACTTGACGGAACCGGGGCGCGGTGGTAAAATGGAAAAAACACCGTAGGATTTCAGACCAGCAGAAGCAAAGGAGAGCGCTATGAATTACAAGGTCGGTTTTATCGGATTCGGCGGCATGATTTCGGGCTACCACTACGTCACGATCAGCCGGGACGACATTCCCTTCGAGGCGACGGCTGTTTTCGACATCGACCCGGAGGCCAGAGCGAACGCCGAGTCGAAGGGACTCCGTGTCTTCGACAACCCGGAGGATTTCTTCGCGTACGGCGGGTATGACCTCGTCGTCGTGGGAACCGCCAACAACTACCACGCCGAAATGGCCTGCCGCGCGATGGAGGCCGGATTCAACGTCATGACGGAAAAACCCGCCGCCCGGTGCGCGGAAGAGGTGGAGCGGATGATTGCCGTCTCGAAGAAAACCGGAAAGCTCTTCACTGTCCACCAGAACCGCCGCTGGGATCCCGATTTTCTGAAGATCCGTCAGGCGATTTCCGACGGCATGATCGGCAAGCCGTGGATGATCGAGTCCCGCATCCATTCGAAGAACGGCAACGGCGACATGTACGGATGGCGCGGCATGAAGGATCACGGCGGCGGCATGCTCCTCGACTGGGGCGTCCATATGCTGGACCAGCTCCTCTACATGACGGCGGAGCCCGTGAAGACCGTTTCCGCAACCGTCCGTCCTCTCTGGTCCGAGGAGGTGGACGACTACGCGAAGGTCATCCTCACCTTTGAAAGCGGTCTGACGGCGCAGATGGAGGTCTCCACCTACAACCCCATTCCGCTGCCCCGCTGGATCGTCTACGGGGACCGCGGCGCGCTGATGATGAACGAAATAGGCGACCCGACCGTCAAGGTCCGCCGCATTTCCGCCGACAGAAGCGACACGGAAAAGGCGAAGGCGTTCGAGGACTGGAAGGTCGTTCTCCGGGACCAGAGCCGCCACAGAATCGAGGGATTCGAGGAGCTTGAAACCGACCGCACGCCCGGCGGAACCTGGCACAACCTCTACCGCAACCTCTACGGCGTCCTCTCCGGAACGGAAGAGCTGAACGTCAAGCCCGAACAGGTCCTCGCCTGCATGAAGGTCATCGACGCCGCCTTCCTCTCCTCGCGCGAAGGGATCACCGTCCGGCTGTGACGCGTGACGCGCGGACAAAAACGATTTGATCGGAGGATTCATCATGACTACCTACGAACGGTTCAGCCGGATGTTCGAGCACCGGGAGGCGGACCGGATCCCCATCATTGACGATATCTGGGCCGGAACCCTGCGCCGCTGGCAGGAGGAGGGAATGCCCTCCGGCATGGACTGGCGGGATTATTTTGACGTCGATAAGGTGGAGCGGATCGGCGTGGACATTACCCCGCGCTACGAACAAAAGCTGATCGAAGAGACCGACCGCTACATTATCTACACCACGCCGTGGGGCGTCACGCTCAAGCAGTTCAAGGAGCTGGACTCCACCCCGGAATTCCTCGACTATACGGTCACCACTCCCGAGGCATGGGCGGACGCGAAAGCCAGAATGACCGTCGAGGACGACCGCATCCCGTGGGACTGGCTGAAGAACAACTACGACCGATGCCGCGCGGAGGGTCGCTGGATCGAAGCCTCGTTCTGGTTCGGATTCGACGTGACCCATTCGTGGATGTGCGGAACCGAGACCGTTCTCATCGCCATGTACGAGGAACCGGACTGGGTGAAGGACATGTTCGACACCTACCTCGACCGCTGCATCGCCCTCTTCGAACGGATCTGGGACGCCGGATACAGGTTCGACGCCATCACCTGGCCGGACGATATGGGATACAAGGGGACCACCTTCTTCTCGAACGAGATGTACCGCGAGCTGCTCCGTCCGACGCATGCCCGCGCGGTGAAATGGGCTCACGACCGGGGAATCTATGCGCGCCTGCATTCCTGCGGAAACGTGATGACGCGGGTGGACGATCTTGTGGAGATCGGCATCGATTGCCTGAATCCGCTGGAGGTAAAGGCCGGCATGAAGCCCCTGTTCCTGAAAGAGAAATACGGCGACAGGCTGACGCTTCACGGGGGCATCAACGCCGTGCTCTGGAGCGATCGGGACGCCATCGTCGCGGAGATCGAGAACACCGTCCCGAAGCTCAAGGAGAACGGCGGCTACATCTTCTCCTCCGACCACTCCGTACCGAATTCCGTCTCCCTCGAAAACATGAAGGCCATCATCGGGGCCGTGAAAAAGGCGGGAACCTACTGATTCCCGCCGGGCATAATCGTTTTTTCAGCCGCTCCGTCCGCTTGGAACACCATCCGGATCGGGCGGCTTTTTTGTTTGTTATTGATACTAATCTCAAGCTAAAAGGGAAACGCGGCTTTCTTTCGGATGAAAGCTCGCTCAACAAGTTGAGCCGGCAAAGAACTTCATAGGGGATGAGGTCATGGATAGGCTGTACCAATCAAGCGAAGCTGAGACTTCGGCACACCAACGAAGTTTCGCGCAAAGCGCGAACTTCTGAAGCCATCCAACCTTATCAGAGTTATCGCACGCGAGCTCACGGCAGAGGCCGTTCGCCTTCTACATGGAGCGATCAAAACCCATGAAGTTTTGCTGTTTAGGTTGAGAACAGTATGATGCGGCGATTTTGGCGGGCCGGAAAAAAACAAATCCGCCGGGCAGGGCTTCCGTGGCGGGAACTCTTGCCGAGGCGGACCGTCTTCATCATGGCGCGGAACGTTCGTCGGGCGGGCTCGGGGATTATTCCTCTTCGGGTTCTTCCTCGAACTCTTCCTTGCCTGCGCCGCAGAGGGGGCACTCAAAATCTTCCGGAATGTCTTCCCAACGGGTCCCGGGCTCGATCCCGTTATCGGGATCCCCTTCCTTCTCGTCGTAAACATATCCGCAAAGCGGGCAAACGTACTTCATTGTCGCACCTCCTTCTCTCTCTGGTGATTTCAGTTAGTCATTGTAGCATATCCGGTATCAGTTTGCAAGCAGAAAAACAACGAAATCTTCCCGCTCCCTTTGTTTGAAGTGTACAAAAGTGAATCAAAATGAAATAGAGTTCTGCCGAGTTCGACTTTTCCCGTCAGACTGCGGCAAAAGACGCGCCCTGCATGGATCCGCGGCGGAACAGCTCCTTGTCGATCTCGTTTGCGACCTCCGTTTTGCGGGAACACCAGTCCGGAGCAAGAAGCTCGTCCTCTGGCGCGTCCCCGGTCACCCGTCCGATCACGGTTTCCTTCGGGAGCAGTTCCAGCTGATCGCAGACGATCCGGACGTATTCCTCACGTCCGAGGGGCGTGTATTCCCCCGCGCCGTACAGCTGTGACAGCTTTGTGTCCCGGAGCACATGGAGCAGATGGATCTTCACCATGTCCGGCGCCAGAGCCGCGGCGTCGCGGGCGGTTCTGCGCATGGTCTCCTCATCCTCCCCCGGCAGGCCGTCGATCAGGTGGATCCCGATCTGAAACCGCCTCATGGGCAGCCCCTTTGCGTCGCCGAGAGCCGGTTCGTTCCGGAATTCTGCGTTCACCTTGTCCGCGGCTTTCCGGAGCTTTTCGTATCCCGTGCAAAACTCCGCGAAGCTGTGGCAGCGGTTGATCCGCCGGGCCGTTTCGTCGTCGGAGGTCTGAAGTCCCAGCTCCACCGTCAGCGGGATCTTCCGCGCGAGCCGGACCAGCGTGCCCGTCATTTCCTCGCTCAGCGAATCCGGACGGGTCGCCACCGCCAGCATCACGGCGTCCTTCCACTGCGCGGCGTGGTTGAAGGCGCAGCTCAGAGCGGCGGGATCCCCGTAGGTGTTGGTATGGGCCTGGAAATAGGGAATGAATCCGACGGGATCCCACTTTCCCCGGGCCGTCGCCTTGCCGTTTTCATACTGTTCGTTGATTCCGACGCCGACGGACGAGGACGAGCCGCCCCGGCAGAAGATACATCCGCCGACGCCGCGGGTCCCGTCGATGTTGGGACAGGTGCAGCCCTGATCCAGCGCGACCCGGGCCACTTTGCCGCCGAACCGCGCTTTCAGGTACCAGTCGTATGTCATGTACCGCTTGTTGGAATCTGTATAAGGAAAAGGATTGATCTCCCGCTGTGTCATGCCTGCTCTTGCTCCGCCGATCGTCGTAAAATAATCTCTCCGCACAGAATTTGCCGGAAGGTCTTTATTCTATCATATGGATATACGATAAATTGAGAATAAAATGCAAATATTTTTTGAACGCACCCCTTCCCCTTGCATTTTGACGTCCGATCCGGTATAATAAGAACTTAACAGGCAGCCGTATGAATTTTGCCTTCCGGTTTTCTTCATTTTTCTCCCGGAACCGACGGTTTTCAGACGATTTTTGAAGGATTTCGACCGTGAAAATTCATTCCGGTCCCGCCCCCCTCCCGTCAAAGGAGGCGCGGACGTAAAAAACGCATCCCGGCAGACATCGGGCGCGTTTATCTTCCCAATCCTATTCCGGAGGTTTTCCATGTCCGTTCACAACAAACCGTTCACCGAAATGAATACAGACGAGCTTCTGGCCGTCTGCGCCGCGGAGCAGGAAAAGCTCGACCGCTGGTCCGACGAGAACCTGACCCTCGACCTCACCCGCGGCAAACCGAATCAGGCGCAGCTGGATCTCTCCTCCGGAATGCTCTCCATCGTTTCCGACCGCGGAGACTGCTTCAGCGAGAGCGGCGTGGACTGCCGGAACTACGGCATTCTGGACGGTCTTCCGGAGACGAAGCGGCTCTTCGCCGAGCTGCTCGGTCTTCCCGCGAACCGCATCCTCGTCCTCGGAAACTCCTCTCTCAACGTGATCTACGACACGCTCGTGAGAGCCATGCTCTTCGGCGTCGCGGGGGGACACGAGCCGTGGTGCCGTCAGGGCCGCATCAAGTTCATCTGCCCCTCCCCCGGATACGACCGCCATTTCACCATGTGCCGCACGCTCGGCATCGAAATGGTTCCCGTACATATGACGCCCGAAGGCCCCGACATGGACGCTGTGTACGATCTCGCCTGCTCCGATCCGTCCGTCAAGGGCATCTGGTGCGTGCCGAAGTTCTCCAATCCCGAGGGCATCACCTATTCCGACGCCGTGGTTGAGTCCTTTGCCGCCATGCACCCCGCCGCACCGGACTTCCGGATCTTCTGGGACAACGCCTACGCCGTCCACGAGCTCTACGACGAGCAGGTCCGTCTCGCCAACATTTTCGACTACGCGAAGGAATACGGCACCGAGGACAATATCTTCTATTTCGCCTCCACCTCCAAGATCACCTTCCCCGGGTCCGGCCTCGCCGTCATGGTCGCCTCCGAGAAGAACCTCGAGCAGATCCGCCCCATCATCGCCACGCAGACCATCGGCTACGACAAGATCAACCAGATGCGTCACGTCAAGTTCTTCGGCAACGCCGCGGGCATCCGAGAGCATATGAAGAAGCAGGCCGCGATCATCCGCCCGAAGTTCGAGATGGTAGAGGAGTTGTTCCACCAGTATCTGGACGGCACAGGCATCGCGCACTGGACCGAGCCCCGCGGCGGGTACTTCATCAGTCTGTACGTCCACGAGGGATGCGCCAGACGGGTGTATCAGCTGGCCCGCTCCGTCGGTGTCACCCTGACCACCGCCGGTTCCACCTATCCCTACGGACGGGACGCGAAGGACAGCAACCTCCGCATCGCCCCGACCTATCCGGAGCCGGACGAACTCAAGCTCGCCATCAAGATCCTCTGCTCCTGCATCAAGGTCGCCTGCGCCGAAAAGCTCCTGAAGGTGTGAGCGGTCTTTCAGAATGAACAACAACAGCGGAGTCCCTGCGGCCGTGTGAAACGGTTTCGAGGCATCCGCTGTTTTCTTTGTGTGTTGATTTACCTTCTCCCCGACATTTTCCGGATCCGCTTTTCTCTAAGGAACGCCGTGATCAGGACGTATGCCAGCGCGAGGATCGCCGCCGCTCCGATGGTTCCCTTGAAGAAGCGGCTTTTCGTGAAATCCTCGATCCGGTCGAGGAAGAACAGAAATTCGCTCCGGGGGATGGAGGCCGTGGTCACCAGCTTGCAGGTCCCGATCAGCTCGCCGCCGTAGCTGACCGTGATGACGCCCGCCTCGTCCCCGGCTTCGACGGGAGCGTTGACCGAATCTTCGTAGGTGTGCCAGCTGTAGCTCACCTCCCGGCTCAGATCCGCGTCCGTCGGCAGGAAGACCATCATGGAGCTCTCCGGCACCAGCGTCACATAGTCCATCGCGGAGGACAGGCGCACCGGCATTTCACAGATCACCTGCGTGTCCTTCAGAACCGGCCTGTACGCCCACGCGCCGAACGCCCAGTCGAGCAGCCGGTGTCCGTTCACATAGCTGTAGATGGCTCCGTCCGATTCCTCAGCGCCGAGCACCACCGCGAGATAGGTCAGGTCGTTTTCGTTGTCCCGCGCCACCGCCGCCAGCGTGTACCCGCCCTGAGCCGTAGCGCCCGCGTTGATGCCGAGCGCGCCGTCGTAGCTGTACGCCGCGTTGTAGTATTTCGAGATCATGGCGTTCCGGTTGAAAATCTCACGGGCGGGGGAGAGATTGGTCGGAGCCATGTCGTATTTCTGCTGGGACGTGATGTCCACGAGTCCCGGGATTTTGCAGCAGGCCTTCGCCACCTCCGCCGTGTCCGAGGCCGTCGTGATCATCTTCGGATCGTGCATCCCGGTGCAGTTGGTGTAGAACGTGCCTTCGAGCCCCATTTCCTCCGCGCGCGCGTTCATCCGCTCCACGAAAGCCTCCACGGATCCCGCCGCGGCGACGGCCAGAATCACAGCCGCGTCGTTGGCGGAGTTCACCAGCATGCAGTTGAAAAGCTGTTCGGCTGTGACGATTTCTCCCTCGTAGAAGTCGATGCTGTTTCCCGTGGACAGCGCCAGCATTTCCCCGGTGACGGTGATCTCCGTTCCCAGCCGCTCTCCGAACGCGTCCCACGCGACGAGGGCGACCATCAGCTTGACCGTCGAGGCGGGGAAGGCCCGGTCGTGCGCCCTGTATTCGTAAAGCATCCGGTCGTTCTCGAAGTTGTAGACGCAGGCCGAAGAACACCGCTCCATCAAGGGAAGGCCTTCCGCCGCACGAACCGGAGTCCCCAGAAGAGGAAAGACGGCGAGCAGACAGAAAAGCCCCGCCAAAACGGAGCTGATCGCTTTTTTCACAGGATGCTGAGATCTATAGGTAGAATTCATCTTCGTAACGACTCCATAACGTATCGGCGGCGCGGCGCGCTTCTTCCCGATCAAGCGCGATGGCTTCCTGCAGTCCGTCCACGGATCCGAATTTCTTTTCCGGGCGGAGGAACCGGAGCAGCCAGACCGTGATTTCCGCTCCGTAGAGATCCCCGGGATCGGCGAAAACGTTCGTTTCCAGCGTCACGTCATCCCGGTCTCCGTTCACCGTGGGGCGGGATCCGAGGTTCGACACCCCGGCGGCAAGACGCGCGCTCCCGTTTTCCTCCCACCGGACGACGCTTGCGTAAACGCCCCGCGGAGGGGAGACCTTGCAGGGGGGAAGACGCAGATTCAGGGTCGGAAACCCTATGGTGTGTCCGATCCGCTTTCCGTGCCGTACCGTCCCCGAGACGAAGTACGGACGCCCGAGCATCTGTGCCGCGCCGTCGAGATCTCCGGCCAGAACCCGTTTCCGGATCCCGGTGGAGGAGACCGGCTCGCCCCCGACGGAGCAGGGAGGAACCACCGCGCACGGGATCCCGGCCTCGGACGCCATCCGGGAGAGATCCTCCGCCCGCCACGCCGCGCCCCGCCCGAAGGTGAAGTTGTAGCCGCAGATCAGTCCGGAGGGAGACGCCGACGCGATCCGCTGACGGAAGAACGACTCACCGTCCAGATCGCGGATATCGGAAAATGCGTCGGAGAGGGCATAGTCCGCGCCGAGACGACGGAAGAGCCGGAGCTTTTCCGCCTCCGTGGTGAGGCATCCTCCCTTGTCCAGTCCCGAGAGCGTCCAGACGACCGCCGCCGGCGCGGAACCGGAGTCCTCCGATCGGTCCCGGATCATCCGCCGCGCCTCGTCGAAGAGGGAGCGATGTCCGAGGTGAACGCCGTCAAAATGCCCGAGGATAAAAACCGCGCCGGAGGGAACCGCGGAAACGGCTTCCAGAGACGCAAGATCGGTGATGACTGTCATAGATTTCAGTAGATTTTCAGTGCAAATACGGGGCAGACCTTTGTGCAGTAGCCGCAGCGGACGCATTTTCCGTCGTCCGGCTCCGCGCGGAACCGGGGCTCGGAACCGGGCGTCAGCCCTTCGGATTCGGCGAACAGGCCGCTCATGTCATGGGAGCCGCTCTCAGCGTTTCCGGACTGAACCGGAACAAGCCGGAGCGCGCCTTCTCCGCACCGTCTGACGCACGCGCCGCATCCCTCGCAATAGTCCTCCACATGGAGCCGCCGCTCGGTCCGTCCGAGAAGGATCCGGTCAGCGGGGGTGAACGATCCGTCCGTCAAAAGGCGCAGATTCGCGTCCACCTCGGCTTTCGTCTGCATGCCCACGGCAACGGCGTCGATGAAGGGCGCGGACAAAACAAACCGGAGCGCATCCTCGGCGGAACCGGAGAGATGTCCCCCGCCGAGCGCTTTCATGCCGAATATGCCGACGCCGAGCGATTTCAATTCCGCAAGCGCCGCCGCCATGTCGGGCTCGTCCCCGTCCGCGATGCCGATCCCGGCTCTGTTGTAGAGGGGATGGCAGACGTCCGCCGTCACGCCTTCCTCACGGGACAGCCGGATCAGCCCGCGGATCAGCGCGACGTGATGGGTGGACGCGCCGACTGCCCGGACGATCCCGCGCTCCCTCAGCTCGAAGAGGGTGTCAAGAGCCTCCCGGTGCCCGCGCAGGGTGTCCCAGCTCTCCTGTTCGTGGAGCATGAACACGTCGATCACATCCCGGTCGAGGGCGCTCCGTGCTTCATCCACCGCGGCGAGCGCGAGATCCCGGTTCCACGCGTAGGTCTTCGAGGACACCATGACCGCGTCCCCGTTTTCCGCCCGTTTCAGCGCGGCCCGGATCAGGGCATAGTTTTCATAGTACTGCGCCGTATCCACGAAGTTGATTCCAGCGTCGAACGCGTAGGCCATGACCTCCGCCGCCTCGTCCGGGGGAAGATTCCGCTGCATGGCCGAAACGGTCAGGGATCCGAGCGCGATCCGGGAGACCGGGGGAAGCCGCGGCGTGAGGATCCGGGTGGGCAGGGAAGTCAAAGCTCGAGGTACTCCTTCAGAAGAGCGGCCATGAGTTCGTCCCGGTCGATCCGGCGGATGAGGCCCCGCGCGTTCTTGTAGTTGGTGATATAGGTGGGATCCTCGGTCAGCACATATCCCACAAGCTGGTTGATGGGGTTGTACCCCTTCTCGCTCAGCGCGTCGTACACCGTGCGGAGCAGGAGCTTCCGTTCCTTGTCCCGCTCTTCCTCGCGGATGGAGAAGGTGATGGTCTTGCTCATTTCATCTTTCATAGTGCGCCTCCCGCCTGACCGCTTCGGCAGACTCCTTTCGGGAGCGTGCCCGCGGCGGTTCAAAAAAATCTCATGTTACTATTATAGCAGTCTTCTGTCCGAATTGCAAGAGCCGAACATGAGTTTATTCTGAATGTTTTATGAGAATCCTCTGAGAAACAGCCGCATAATCCGGCTCTGTCGCGTCCATACTGCAAATGCGCGCCGGATGACGGCTCCGCATGCCATTTCGGGAGGATGTTCCATGACAAAAGATCTCGCTCAGAGCCGCGAAGCGGAGGAAGCCGCGGAGGCTGAAAGACAGAACCGCGCAATGGAAGAGGGGGCGGCGGTTTCCGATTCCCTGCCGGACGGGGGCGTCGTCTCGGCGAAGGACGGGACCTCGGTCTACTGCCTGACCATCATCGGCCAGATCGAGGGCCACTACCTCCTCGGCGAAGGTCAGAAGGCGACCAAGTACGAGCACATCATTCCCCGGCTCGTCGCCATCGAGGAGAGCGAGGAAATCGACGGCATGCTCATGGTTCTGAACACCATGGGCGGGGACGTGGAGGCGGGGCTCGCCATCGCGGAAATGGTGGCCAGCATGTCCAAGCCCACCGTGTCGCTGGTGCTGGGCGGCGGTCATTCCATCGGAGTCCCGCTCGCGGTTTCGGCCCGCCGTTCCCTGATCGTTCCGTCCGCCACCATGACGGTCCATCCGGTGCGCATCAGCGGGACCGTGGTGGGGGTTCCGCAGACGTATTATTACTTCAACCGGATGCAGGAGCGGATTCTGGACTTCATCTGCGCCCATTCCGGAGCCACGGAGGAGACCATGCGGGAGCTCCTTCTCCGGACGGATCAGATCGCTACGGACGTCGGATCCATTCTCGAGGGCAGGGAGGCGGTGTCCGTCGGGCTGATCGACCGGGTGGGCGGCCTGTCCGACGCGCTCGAAGAACTCCGGGCCATGATCCGGGAGGGACGCGGTGCAAAGGGGCAGGGACCGGAGACGTGAAGGGTTTTCTGCATTTTCACCGGATTCACGGGACGTACGCTTTGCCGCGCTGTCCCTTTTTTCCTTTGTTTCCCGCTTTTTTTGTCCGCGCCCTTTCTTTTCTCCGGGATTTATGATACAATAGAGCCAACCGAAACCGACAGTACAGGAAAGGAGCCTTCTGCCATGCTGAAAGGCATTTCTCCCATCATCTCCCCCGAGCTGCTCATGATCCTCGACAAAATGGGCCACGGCGACGAGATCGTGTTCTCCGACGGCAATTTCCCCGGCGAGAGCATCGGACGCATCGTATTGAGAGCGGATCCCGTCGGCGTTCCCGATCTTCTCCGCGCCGTTCTGCCCCTCTTCCCGCTGGATTCCTACGACAACAACGTCTATCTGATGGACAAGACCGAATCCGACCGCGATCTCGATATCCCGATCTGGGACGAGTACCGCGCCATCGTGAAGGAGCACACGGACAAGGAACCCGTCTTCCTCGAGCGGTTCGAGTTCTACGAGCGCGCGAAAAAGGCGTACTGCGTGGTGGTGACCGGCGAGCGGGCCATCTACGCCAATGTCATTCTGAAAAAGGGTGTGGTGAAATAATGGCCGACAAGAAGGACGAAATCATCGCCATGCAGCTGGATCTGATCCGGCAGATGACGGAGAACAACATCCGCCGCCTCTCCGACGATATCTGGGGACCCCAGCGCGAGGCGGCAAAGAAAAAGACGGGATCCTCCGCGCCGAAGCCGGGGACTGTCAAGCCCGATCTTCCCCTCGATCCCCCGAGCCTTCCGAATCTTCTGAACGGGGACGCGGGCAAGGGCGACGACGGCAAAAAGAACGACGATCTGACCAAGGCCTCCGACGGCGGGGACGGCGCGGCTCCGGTGGATACGGCGGAAGACATTCCCCCGGTGGAATCCATGGACGACCTCAAGGCTGAGCTCGATTCCTACATAGGCCTGAACGAGGTCAAGCGCGAGGTGAAGAACCTCATCAATATGGCGACGGTTTACAAGCTGCGCCGTGACAACGACCTTCCCACCGCCGACATGTCCCTGCACATGGTGTTCTCCGGAAACCCCGGCACCGGCAAGACGATGATCGCGCGCTTCATGGCCCGGGTCTATCACTCCCTCGGCCTTCTCTCGAAGGGAAAGCTCGTCGAGGTGGACCGCTCGGGGCTTGTGGCAGGATACATCGGACAGACTGCCATCAAGACGGCGAAGGTCTGCGAGTCCGCCGTCGGGTCCGTGCTGTTCATCGACGAAGCCTACGCGCTCACCTCCCGCTCCGAGAACGACTTCGGATTCGAGGCGGTGGACACGCTGCTCAAGAACATGGAGGATCACCGGGATGATCTGGTGGTGATCGTGGCGGGCTACACCGAGCTGATGGAGGAATTCGTGGACTCCAACCCCGGTCTTCGCTCGCGCTTCAACAAGTACGTCAACTTTGCCGATTACACCGGCGAGGAGATGAAGGGCATCTTCGCGCTCAACTGCAAGAAGGCATGCTACAAGCTGGACGAGGACGCGGAAGGGGAGCTGGGCGAATATCTGGATGCCGTGGCGGAGAATCCCGGCGACTTCGGAAACGCGCGCGGCGTCCGCAACGTCTTTGAAAAGATCCTCACCGAACAGGCCAACCGCATCGCCGCCATGCCCGAGGTCACCCGGGACGAGCTCATGCGGGTCACCCTCGCCGACGTGAAGACCGCCCTCTACGGCGAAGAAGCGGCGAAGGAGGACAAGCCGGAGGGGGAGGACAAGCCCGCCGAGCCCGCGGAAGAAGAGAAATCCGCTGAAGAAGACAAATCCGGCGAAGAGGACAAGCCGGTCGAATAAACCGGAGAAGAGGACGGAGAGGAGGAAAACCATGACCGACCGGGATCTGGCCGCGCTTGCCTGTCACGCGATGACCAAAGCCTACGCTCCCTATTCCCGCTTTCAGGTGGGAGCGGCCCTTCTGTGCGCGGACGGAACAGTGTACACCGGCTGCAACATCGAGAACGCCGCTTACGGACCGACGGTGTGCGCGGAGCGGGTCGCGTTTTTCTCTGCCGTTCGGGACGGGGAGCGGGAGTTTGTGAAAATCGCCGTCGTGGGCGGGTTGGAGGGGAAGATCGTCTCCTTCACCCATCCGTGCGGCGTCTGCCGTCAGGTGATGCGGGAATTCTGCCGCGACGATTTCGAAATCCTCGCCTTCGACGGGAAGACGGTCCGGAGTTCGACACTGATCGAGATGCTCCCGGATTCCTTCTCGCCGTCCGATCTTTCGCCTTCGCAGAGTACAAAGGAGGACGACCCATGCGCATGATCGATCTGATCCGGAAGAAAAAACGCGGCCTTTCCCTGACGGAGGAGGAGATCGCGTATTTCATCGACGGCTATACCCGGGGCGAGATCCCGGACTATCAGGCCTCCGCGTTCTGCATGGCGGTCTGTTTCTGCGGAATGACGGACGAGGAGTGCGCCTGCCTGACGGAGAAGATGATGCGCTCCGGGGACACCGTGGATCTCTCCTCCCTCGCGCACACCGCGGATAAACACAGCACCGGAGGCGTCGGGGATCTGACCTCGCTGGTTACGGCTCCCATCGCGGCGGCGGGCGGTCTCTCCGTGGCGAAGATGTCCGGACGGGGACTCGGCCATACGGGCGGCACGGTGGACAAGCTCGAGTCCATCCCCGGATTCCGGACCGCGCTGACGGAGGAGGAGTTCTTCGCTCAGGTCGGACGGGTCGGCGTCGCCGTCGTGGGACAGACCGCCAACCTCGCGCCCGCGGACAAGAAACTCTACGCCCTGCGCGACGTGACGGACACCGTGGAGTCCATCCCCCTCATCGCCTCGTCCATCATGTCGAAGAAGCTGGCGGCGGGCGCGGAGTCCATCGTCCTCGACGTGAAATTCGGCTCCGGAGCCTTCATGAAGACGCCGGAAGACGCGGAAAAGCTCGCCTCGGCCATGGTATCCGTCGGACGCGCGCACGGTCGGAAGATGGCCGCGCTCGTCACCTCCATGGAGTTTCCGCTGGCCCCTCAGATCGGAAACACGCTCGAGGTCGAGGAGGCGGTCCGCATTCTCCGGGGCGAGGACCCGCGCGGCTACGGCATCCGGACGGTGGCGGTCCGTCTGGCGGGGGAGATGCTCTCTCTGTCCTTCGGGCTCGATCCGGAAGAGGGGGCTGCCCGCGCGGAAGAGCTGCTCCGGTCCGGAAAAGCGTATCAGAAGTTTCTCGAATGGATCCGTGCGCAGGGCGGCGACGTCTCCGTGATCGAGGAAGACCGCCTCCCGAAGGCTCCGTATTCCCGGACGGTCCTCTCGCCGCGGGCAGGATGGATCAACCGGACGGACACCGAGGGGATCGGCATGGCGGCCTGTCTGCTCGGAGCCGGACGGATGACCAAGGAGGACAATCCGGATCTGACGGCGGGGATCGTCCTCTCCTTCGCTCCGTACGACCGCGTGGAGAAGGGACAGCCCCTCGCCGCGCTCTATTCCTCCGATCCCGCCAGACTGGACGACGCGGAGGCGCGGTTTACGGATTCCCTGACCTTCTCGGAATCGCCCGCCGAGCCGTCCCCCCTGATCCTCAAAGCCATCCGCTGACGGATTTCCAACATGATTTTGTCTCAGGTGAAGCATATGAAACAGTTCTTTCTTCCCGAAACCGGCGGCGCGTTCAAGGCCAACCTCCACTGCCATTCCACCGTGTCCGACGGGTGGCTCACCGTCGAAGAGATCAAATCCCATTACATGAAGCACGGCTACTCCATCGTGGCGTTCACCGATCACGACGTGCTGCTGGACCATTCGGACCTGAACGAGGCGGGCCGCTTTCTCGCGCTGAACGGCTATGAGATGGAGGTCAACGAACAGGGCTTTTCGGGCCTCAAATCCGGGGATCTGACCTTCGGCTCGGGCAAAACCGCCCATATGTGCCTGATCGCTCTGTCCCCGGACAACCTGACGCAGGTCTGCTATCACCGGGACAGGTACATCTGGGGCAACGCGCGGGCCTATATCCCGACCCTGAAATTCGACCGGGACGACTATGAGCGCGTTTATTCCCACGAGGGGGTCTCCGAGATGATGCGTCTCGGGCGGGAGCACGGATTTTTCGTCACCTACAACCACCCGACGTGGTCGATGGAATCCTATCCCGACTATTCCGGCTACGAGAACATGCACGCCGTGGAGATCTGGAACACCGGCTGCGAGCGGATCGGCTACGACGAGTACAACTGCCACTGCTTCGACGATCTGCTCCGTCTGGGCAAGCGGGTTTACGCCCTCGCAACAGACGACAACCACAACGGCCAGCCCCTCGAATCCCCGCTGGACGATTCCTGCGGCGGCTGGGTCGTGATCCGGTGCGGCAAGCTGGACTATACCTGCGTGACGGACGCCCTGCTCCGCGGCTCCTTCTATGCCTCCACCGGCCCGGAGATCAAGAGCCTTTGGGCGGAGGACGGACTTCTGCACGTCACGACCTCCCCGGCTCACCGGATCAACTTCATCACCGGAGCCCGGCATACCGGATCGGCGGGAGCCCAT
This sequence comes from Oscillospiraceae bacterium, assembly GCA_015065385.1. Classification (GTDB taxonomy): domain Bacteria; phylum Bacillota; class Clostridia; order Oscillospirales; family CAG-272; genus UMGS1696. The sequence goes on from SVQK01000078.1 coordinate 28,441, forward strand.
CGGAGCGAGACCGTGTCCGGAGCGTCCTTCCGCTTCGATCCCGCAAGAGACGGATACGTCCGCGTGGAGGTCATCGACGCGCACGGGGAACGCGCCGTGTCCAATCCCGTCTGGATGGACGAGCTGAACTGAATGAAGCGGAGACGATCCGCTGCCGCAATAGAATGCCCGAAGGAGACGGTTTGAACCGCCTTCTTCTTTTTTCTGCGGGGGACTTGACAAAGCGCTCTCACACGAGTATAATTCTTGTTACATAACAAACGTTGTAAAACGGGTATTTCCGACGTCCGCGGGGCGGGAGGACAGAAATGAAGAAACTGTTTGAGAAAAACGAAATCTGGTTTGCGGTCTTCTGGATCGTGCTGTACGTCGCGGCCATGGTTCCCCTGCGCAATTTCGGGGACGACAGCCCGTTCATGATGACCGGCTTGATCGTGATCTCCGTTCTGATGTTCCTGTTTGTGAAGGCAAACGGACGGACGGACTACTACGGCCTGTCCGGCTGGGCGAAGAATAACGGGGCTATGCTCTGGTTCGTCCCCCTCTGGATCGTCGCAAGTCTCAACCTCTGGGGCGGGATCGAGCCGAGATTTCCGATGCCGGGCCAGATTTTTGCGGTGATTTCGATGGCCTTCGTGGGATTCGCGGAGGAGATGATCTTCCGCGGGTTCCTGTTCAAAGCCATGCTGAAGAACGGCGTCAAAACGGCGGTGATCGTCTCTTCACTGACCTTCGGGATCGGGCATATCAGCAATCTTCTGACCGGGCATGAACTGTTTGAGACGCTGTTGCAGATCACATTTGCCGTGGCGTACGGTTTTATCGTCACCATGGCGTATTACAAGGGCGGCAGTCTTCTCCCCTGTATCCTCTGCCACAGCCTGACGGATGTGTTCGCTCAGTTTGCGAAGGACGACGCCTCCCCCATGCTGAACTGGATCGCCCACGGCGTGATCTTCGTTCTGGCCGTGGCGTACTGCCTGTATCTGACGCGTGTCGAGACGGCGGAAAACCACAGGATCGAAAAAAAGAAAGCGTAAATCCGGACGAAAAACAAAAGAACAGGCGCGGCTTTTCACGGTCACGCCTGTTTTGTGTGTGCCGGGCATGTCCCAGTTCTAACGGGTGAAAGTCCCGTCGCAGGTATTTACCGCCAAGCGTAGCGAACCGCAAGCCGAAGTCAGAAATGACCTCGGGGGAGGAAGCGGTGTAGCAAAGCCGAAGAGCCTAC